>JBBJNN010000008.1:0-81613 GCA_037720885.1 Gemmatimonadaceae bacterium
CTCCTCCGCCTCGCCGAAGCGCTCTCTTACGCCGCGTAATGGCCAAAGTCGAGCTAAGGATATGGCGGGGAGAATCGGCCGCGCGCCGAACGACTCGAAGCGCGCGATGCCTGCATCCCGGCCGGGTGGGCCGACGGCCGCTAGCGCGGGTACTCCGCACTCGCGCGCGCTCCCACCCACTTTCGGTCGGTACCCGGCTCTGCGGGATGACAGCAACACGCCGAGCGCACGCTAGAACAGCCCCACCTTCCCCTTCACCGACGCGATCAGCTTCGCCGGGTCGTAGGCCACGCCCTGCTTGAACACGAGCTCCACCTGGCGGATGTCGCCGATGCGCGCGGATGGGTCGCCGGCGATGACGACGAGGTCGGCCTGCTTGCCGGCGGCGATCGAGCCCACCTTGTCGCCGCGGCCGAGGAAGGTCGCGCCGTTCAGGGTGCCGATCTTGATCGCCTCGAGCGGGGTGAACCCGCTCTCGACGAGCAGCTCGAGCGCGCGCTGGTTCGAGTAGCCGGCGATCACGCCGCCGCCGCCCGTGGGGTCGGTGCCAGCGAGCAGCGTGCCGCCCGCGCGCACGAACGCCAGCTCCATCGCCCGCGCCTTGGGGAAGAGCGCGAGATAGGGTGACCGGGTATTGCGCGCGGTCGCCGCGTGCCGAGCCTCGAACTGCTCGCGGAGCGCGGGGTCGAGCACATCGAGGCCGGGCGGGAGCGGCCGGCCGGGCACGAAGGTCTCGAAGATCGTGAGCGTGGAGGTGAGCGCCACGCGCCGCCGTACCAGCTCGGCGATTAGCGCGCGCACGGCCGCGCTCCCCGTGTCCGCCTCCGCCAGACTCGCCTGGCCGCGCCCCTGCCCCGGGCAGTCGTCGGGCTTCTTGTCGGCCACGAAATCGGTGGCGGCGAAGAAGCCGTGCTCCAGGTTGTCGATGCCGAGTGCCGCGGCCTCGCGGTAGGTCACAGAACAGAGGTGGCCCGTGAGCTTCATCCCGCGCTTGTGCGCCTCCTGAATCGCCGCCCCCAGCTCCTCGCGCGTGATGTGCATGTACGCCTTGAACGACGTCGCGCCGGCATCAGCCCAGAAGTTCACCATCCGCCGGGCATCGGCGGCGTCGGCGAGCTCGTGGACCTGACCGAGCCCGAGGCCGGGCCCCTCGAGGTAGGGCGCGGTCGCGTCGAGCCACGGGCCCGCCTTCTGGCCGGCGTCGATGGCGCGCTTCACGCTCAGCTCCCCGTAGCCGTTCATGTTGCCGCCGGTGCGCATGGAGGTGACGCCGCCGGCGAGGTAGAGCCGCGTGAAGCTCTCCGCGAGGTTGGCGTAGACGCCCGGCCCCGTTGGGTAGTACAGATGCTCGTGCACCATCACGAGCCCGGGGATCACGGACTTGCCGGCGAGGTCGAGCAGCTGCGCGCCTTCAGGTACGCGCACGCTCGCCGCGGCGCCCACCGCCGCGATGAGGCCGTCGCGAATGAGAACAGTCTGGTCCTCCCGCGCCGGCGCGCCCGTCCCATCAATCACGCGCACGTGCGTCAGCGCGACGACCGGCGTGTCCACGCGCACGTACTGCCGCACCGCAGTGGAGAGCGTGGGGCGCGCGGACCCCTGCGCGCCGAGGTGGGTCGCGAGGGCGAGCGTGACGGCGAGCGGGAGGACAACAGAGAGGGCGCGGGTGGAACGCATCGAGCTGCTCCGGGGGGTCTGGGTCAGAGTGAGGAGTCGCTCGGCGTCGCCACGGACGCGCGGCGGCGGCCGAGCGCGTAGATCGCGACGCCCAGCATATTCGTCGCCACGAGCGCGGCGATGATCTTCGCCGCAAAGAGCTGCCAGCTCGCGACGTCAATGATGGGGAAGACGGAGAGCACGGTATAGAGGAGCGTCACGACGAAACCGGACACCGCCGCGGCCTGGAGCCAGCGCGGTGGCCGCACCGCGAGGCGGCGCGCGGCGACAATGGGGATCGCGAAGAGGGCGAGGTACGTGAAGGCGTAGAGGATGCCGGCGGCGTTCTCGAGGAGCTGAAACGCCTCCTGCACGCCCACGCCCACCTGGCCGGCCAGCGCGAGCGCGAGCGTCAGCGCGCCCACAAAGAGGATCGAGTTGCGCGGCGTGCGGAAGCGCGGGTGGAGACGCGTGAACCACGCGGGGAGCAGGCCGTCCCAGCCGGCGACCATCGGCAGGCGCGTGTTACCGGCGAAGATGAGCGTCACCGAGCCGAGCTGCCGGAGTAGGAGGAGGAAGATGAGCGCCGGCACGATCAGCCCCGCGCCCGGGAGCCCGCGGAAGCCGGCGGTGAGTGCCTGGGGGATGGGGCTCACGAGATCGATCTGGTCGTTCGGCACGAGGGCGAGCACGCTGCTCGTGCCGAGGATGAACATGAGCCCGATGAGCGGCGCGGCGAGCGCCACGGAGCGGGCGATGCTGCGCGCCGGGCTCCGGCACTCGCCGGCGAGGATGGCGACGTACTCGAATCCGCTCAGGGCGCCGAGCGCCATCTTCCCGAACAGGTTGAGGCTGTAGGGTGTGACGGTCGGCGCCGACGCGGCGAGCGGATGGTACTCGGCGATCATCCCGCGGCGGAGGGCGACGAAGGGGATGGCGATGAGCGCCACATACGTGAGGAGCTGCGCCGCGCCACCGATGTTCTGCACCCACTTGCCGACGCGGAGACCAAGGATGGAGAGAGCGGTGACGCCGACGATGGCGACCGTGCTCACAGCCGGCGTGTACCACGCGGCACCGGTGAGCCCGGCGTGCGCGGGGCCAAGGAGGTAGGCGAGGTTCGTGGCGATGATGACGGCGAACGTCGCCATGATCACGACCGTGTACGCCCACAGGTTCCAGCCGACGATGAAGCCGACGAACCGGCCGAGCCCCACGGTCGCCCACTGGTAGAGGCCGCCCTCGAGCGGCATGAGGCGGTTGAGGTAGATGACGACCGCCGCCTGCGGCAGGTAGTAGAGCGCGATGGCGAGGAGCCAGAAGATGATGTGCGCGTGCCCGAGCTTGGCCGCGGTGCCCACCCATGCCGACCCCACGACGTAGAGCACCTGCGTGAGCACGAGGTCGCCGAGCCCGAGCTCGCGGCGGAACACTGTGCTGCGGGCCTCGACCTCGCTGACGCGCGCGTCCGCGGTGGCATGGGACTCCACGCGTGAGCCGGCGTCGGTCGTCATCGGCTAGTGAGGGAGAGGGGAGCGCGGGGTTCGGCGGACGGGCCCAATGTGCCACCGGGTGGGCGCGAGCGCAGCAGGGCGGTTGGCGGGATCAGGATGGTGACACGCGAGCCATCACCGCGCGGACGGCTTCCGGCTCCGCCAACGCTACGTCGTCCCCAGGCCGCGCTACGTATCCATACGTAACGCGCGACTCGCCGCTCGCCTCGATCTTGGGATGCCGCTCACCGTTGTTCCTCTGGCATCACTGTAGGCGGCTCGGCCGGACCGTGCGCCTGCCACAGCCGGCGGCCCCCAAGCAGGCACCCGCGGTTCCCAGGAACCGGGAGGTGGTCCATGCTACACACCAATCTCCGTGCGCCCGTCGCCATCGCTTCGGCTGACGGTCGCGCCCCCACACAGCCTGTGATGCGAGACGCAGGGCACCGGCCCGCGCGAGAGGCACGCGCCGGGCGGATCAGGCGACCCGGGCATAGAGGAGCGCTTCTCCTGAGCGCTCTGACAGCCGTCGCGCTCGTCGGCTGTGATGCGGCCTCGCCCACACGCGCGCCGACCGCGCCGGCCCCGCAGACGCACGAAGCCGGCGAGCCGTACGACCTGAACAGGCTCCCGTCGTCAGCCTTCGCGGTGCGGGGCACGGCGACGATGAAGACCACGGTCCCGCGCGCGACGGCAGACGTCGCGGCAGCCGCAGACCCGGCAGACCCCATCGTCAACGGCAGCTTCGAGGTCAATGGCGGCGTGGGCACACGGATCTTCGCCGGCTGGACGGTCGTCGACCTGCCAGGCAGCGCTGTTCCTGGGAGCTGGTTCGTGCAGCGCGGCACGGCGTCGCCGCTCAACAGCTTCCTGGTCGCTTCGCCGACTGATGGCCTTTTCGCCGCGATGACAGATCAGAACGGGCCCGGCGCGCACCTACTCTATCAGGACGTAACGGTCCCGGCCGGCGGCGCCACGCTGAGTTTCGACCTCTACCTGAACAACCACGCGAGCGGGTATTTCTCGCCGAACACGCTCTCGTTCGTGGGTGTACCGAATCAGCAGTTCCGCGTGGACATCATGAACCCGGCCGCTCCCGTTGACGATGTCGGCGCCGGCGTGCTGCAAACGGTCTACCGGACGCTGCCAGGCCATCCGCTCGTCCTCGGCTACAGGACGGTCACCGCCGACCTGAGCGCGCACGCCGGGCGGACGGTCCGGCTCCGGTTTGCCGAGGTCGACAACCAGCTCTTCTTCAACGTCGGCGTCGACAACGTGCGGCTGGGTGCTGCGCTGCCGCCGGCGACCTGCTTCGGCCTCCCGGCCACCATCACGACGGGCACGCCGGGACCCGGCGGCGTGACCACGTTCACCGGCACACCCGGGGACGACGTGATCATCGGGACGGCCGGCCCCGACGTCATCCTGGGCGGCGGCGGCGACGATCGCATCTGCGGCCTCGGCGGCATCGACCGACTGTTCGGCGGCGACGGCAATGACCGCATCCACGGCGGCACTGGCGACGACCGCATCGAGGGACAGAATGGCAACGACCTGATCGAGGGCGGCGACGGGAACGACCACGTCGAAGGGAATGCGGGCGACGACGACGTGCAGGGCAATACGGGGGACGACATCGTCGCCGGCGGCCCCGGCACCGACGTCAACGACGGCGGGGTGGGCAACAACGACCGCTGCTTCGACCCGCAAGGCGGCAGCTTCACGCGCTGCGAGTCCACCACGACCGCACCGCCGCCTCCGGTGCCGGGCGCCGACGTCGTCGTGTTCAACGACATCAATCCGTTCGACAACATGGGCATGGCCAACCCCAGCAACGTCACGATGGTCCGTAACCTCGTGACCTACACGCATCCCGGACCGCGCGGGGCGGCGACGGTGGTCTGGATCGACCGCGGCCGGAACTCCCCGTGCGCCACCGGGGAGTGCACGCCCACTGGGCACCCGGCCTTCCTCTCGACCATCGCCGCGGCCGGCTTCACGGTCACCGGCATCAGCTCGGCGAGCGGCACGCTGGTGAGCATTCCCGCGAGCGTGAAGGTCATCTTCCTGTTCAACCCGACCGTCGCGTTCACCATCGCGGAGATCAACACCTTGAAGGCGTTCGCGGCGGAAGGGGGACGGGTGGTGTTCGTCGGCGAGCACGCCGGCTACTACGGTGCCGCTGGCATCGCGGTCGAGAATGCCTTCCTGCGCGATATGGGCACGGGCATGACGAACATCGGGAATTTCATCGACTGCGGGTACAACACGCTCCCTGGCACTTCACTCCGTCCCCACCAGATCACGACTGGCATGACCAGTGTGACCATGGCATGCTCGTCGGAGATCGCGCTCGGGGCGAGCGACTTTCCGCTCTACTATGACAGCTCGAACACGCGAGTGCTCGCTGGCGTGGCGCCGGTCGGCAGCACGCCACTCCTGCAGACGGCACGGGTGCAGCCCGCACCGCCGTCGCTCAAGCAGAGCGCGCCGGCCGGCCTGAACCCGAATTCCAGCACCGGGCGCTGATCGCCATCCAGTGATCTAATGAGAGAGGGACGGCTCCCCGGGGAGCCGTCCCTCTCAGGCGTTTCCCACGGTCAGGTCGTCGCTCAGGGCACCGTCCTCGCCGACGACCCGAGCGCCTTCGTCAGGCGGTAGAGGAACTCCTGCCCCTCGTAGAAGCTCTGCACGCGCATCCGCTCGTCGCGGCCATGCGCTCGCGCATCCACCGTGGGATCGCTGAACAGCCCCGAGACACCGAACGCGGGGACGCCGAGCGTGCGGAAGAAGCGCGAGTCGGTGGCGCCGGTAGACATCGTGGGGATGACGGGGATGTTCCCGAAGAGATCGCGCGTGACCTGCGACACTGGCTCCATCACCTCGGGCAGGAGCGCGGACACGGGCGCGGCCGCGCGCTGCGATCGCACGATCACCTCCACCGTCGTGTCCGCGATCACACGCGCCAGCTCCGCGCGCACGCGGTCGGCGGTGTCCGTGGGGAAGAGGCGGCAGTTGACGTTCGCCTCGGCGAGCTGCGGGAGGGCGTTCGTAGCGTGGCCGCCGGTGAGCATGGTGGCGACACAGGTGGTGCGCAGCATCGCGTTGTAGCGCGGGTCCCTCGCGACGGCCGCGGCGGCGGCCGGGTCGGCGGGGTTGGCGGCGAGCGCCTTCATCGCGCGCCCCAGCGCCGGCGCCTCGACCTCGGCCGTCTTCGCGAAGAAGGCGCGGGTCACCTCGTTCATCCGCACCGGGAACTGGTGGCGCCCCACCTTCGAGAGCGCGTCGGCGAGCGCGGTGATCGCGTTGTCCGCGCGCGGCACCGACGAGTGCCCGCCACGGTTCGTCGCGCGAAGCGTGATGTTGGTGGTCACCTTCTCCGTGGCCTGCACGGAGTTGAAGAGCGGCTTGCCATCGCGCAGCGTGCCACCGCCCCCCTCGTTGATCACGAGCGCGGCGTCCACCAGCTCCTTGTGCTCCTTGAGGAGCCAGTCCACGCCGTTGGCGGGGCCGCTCTCCTCGTCCGCCGTGAGCGCGATGATGATGTCGCGGTCCGGCGCGTACCCCTCCTGCTTCATCCGGAACGCGTTGGCGACGAAGATGGCGGCCATCGCCTTGTCGTCCGCCGTGCCGCGGCCATAGTAGTAGCCATCGCGCTCGGTGAACACGAACGGATCGAGATCAGGTGACCAGTCGGCCTTGAGCGCCTCGACGACGTCCAGGTGCGCGAGCAGGAGGAGCGGCTTCCGCGCGGCCGCGCCACTCGTCCCCTGCTTGCCGCGGATGCGCGCGACGACGTTGTGCTTCTCGGGGCGCGGCCCGCCGACGAAGATGTCTGCCTCGGGGACGCCCGCATCGCGGAAGCGCTTCGCCATGGCGACCGCGGCCGTCGTGACGTTCCCCGTCGTCACGCCGGTGTTGATCTCGATCAGCTCCTTGTAGATGTCGCGCGCGAGCTGCTGGGTCGCGGTGAGCGCGCCCGGCGTGTAGACGGATGGCTTCCTCTGCGAGGGGAGCGCGCCAGGGAGGACGAGCGCGAGCACCGCGAGTGCGGCACGGAGAGGCGAAGAACGCATCGGGGACACTCCTGCGAGGGGATGGCGCCAGGTGATGGCGGCGCGGTCGAACGTATCGGCGGGTGGCCACCAGTCGAACCTACTCGAACAGCCACCCGGTTTCGCTACTGCCGAACCGCTCGTTGATTGCTTCGATGTTCGGGACGTATCCGTACGTCTGCTCGTTGTTGATCTTCGACGCACGCGGGTCGAGATAATAGTCGAGCGCCGGCGTGGCCGGCATGTCGAGTCCGAGGAAGGCGAAGACGCCCCGCAGGGCCTCGCGGTTCTGCGCGACGTCGTCCGTGTAGAGCGCCTCGTACTCGAGCATCAGGCGCGCGTCGGCCGGCTTGCGCGCCATCACCCCAAGGTAGTACTCCCGGAGCTCGCGTCCATAGTCGAGGGTGTCGGCCACCTCGTCGAGCGGGATCGGCCGCAGGTTCGCGTACGCGCTCGCCAGGTCGCCCGTGAGATCCCACATCTTCCAGATTCCAGTCTGCTTCGCGATGAAGTTGGAGACGACCGCTCGCAGCATGTTCCGCCGCCGGAGGAAGATGACCCGGAGGTCCGACTTCAGCAGCAGGTGCGTGTACAGCTCCTCAGGGAGCTGGTAGTCGAGCACCTTGAGGCCGTCGTACCTGGCGAACAGCTCGGCGAGTGCGCGCTCGAGCGACGGGATGTCGGTGATCAGATCCACGTAGCGCGGCTCGCCAGGATTCCACTCGTCGTACTGGTGGTGAAACGGCTCCTCGGCAATGCGCAGCCGCGGGTGGAGCTGGAGAGCCTTCAGCAGGTTGGAGCTGCCGCTGCGGGCGTGGGCGAAGAGGATGAAGTTCGGTAGGGCTGGGTGGGGCATGGCGTGTCGTCCCTCCTCCGCGTCAGATGTCGGGGCGCGGATCTCTGCCCGCGCGCTGGGCGCGTGCAGCCCGACGCGGTCACAAACTCGACACTCAACGCGACGACGG
Organism: Gemmatimonadaceae bacterium; assembly: GCA_037720885.1. GTDB lineage: Bacteria > Gemmatimonadota > Gemmatimonadetes > Gemmatimonadales > Gemmatimonadaceae > JACMME01. The sequence goes on from JBBJNN010000008.1 coordinate 8,170, forward strand.
GTACGGCGCGGCGTACTCGAACGCAAAGACCCGCGCAATCCGCTCCAGGTCGCGGGTATTGCGTGAGACCAGCACCGCGCCGAGCTCGCGCGCGGAGTGGGCGACGAGGATATCGAAGACGAAGCTGCGCGGCACGCGGCGGAGTTCTAGCCCTTGGCGCTCGCCGAGGACTGCCAGCGTCGTGCCGAGCGCTTCCCACGCCGCGCTCGAGGGCGTCACGACTCGGCCGCGGCGGATGTACGGGGCAAGGATGCGTTCCTCCAGCGTGCGGCGCGCTCGGGCGGGGCGCGCCCCGGCACGCAGCTCCGCGGCGACGACCGCGCTCAGATACAGGCCGGGCGCTGCCTGGGCGCAGAACGCCTCGAAGGCGATCGCGTGACCTGGGTCGCGCGCGGCATCGACGAAGCAGTTCGTGTCCAGCACGAATTTCCGCGGCGTCGCGGCCATTGCCCGGGAGTGTGGACCCGGGGCTCAGTCTATCCGGCTGATCCCGAGACCCTGCAGTGCCCTCGCGCCGTCGCCCAGCTCGCGGCGGAACGCCACGAGGTCGAGTGCGAGCTCGACCGTCTCGCGCTCGGTAGTGGTGCCGAGGTACGCTTGCGCCTCGGCGATCAGCTTCGGATCGAGCCAGAACTCCTTGCGCACCTTGCCCTGCCGGGCGGCGCGCCGGCCCACAGGGGCAGGCTTGGAGCGCGAGTAAGACGACACGTGACCCCCTGGATTGTACGGATCATTATACCATTTTGTCCGTACAGACACAACGGAGCGATGGCTTGCATCTGGCACCGCAGGTTCGCTCGATCGTCGTGAGACCTCGTAGGCGGGTATCGCGGGTATCTCGATCATCCGTGGCACCCCTGGAATGGTGAACGCAAACGAGCAGTACGGCATCCAAGTAATTGTCTCGGCATGTCTCTCACCCATCGCCAATGCTCGAGGCTCCTCGACTCCTTGCCGCCGCGATCCTCCTCGCCTGCGTCACTCGAACGTCGGGCGTGGTATCGGGAACAGCGGCGCGCGCGCCCGCGGTGGTGTTGGCTCCGTCCCCGGTCCGCGTCACGTTCACTGCCCAGTCGGATAGCTTCGCCTCGGCGCGCGACGAATATGAGGCCCTCTGGCGCGACGAGGGCCCCCGGATCGTCCGCGTGATGGAGCAGGTCTCGGGACTGCGGTTCGACTCGCCCCCGTATGCCGACACGGCGATCGGGGCCGTCGTCTTCGAGGGCGTCAGCAACTCCGGGTATCGAGCGACCCCGATGCGATTGCGCGCGAGCTACCCTCACGAAACGAAGCAGGCGACGCTGGTCCACGAGCTCGGGCACCGGCTGCAGACGGGGATCGCGCACCGCGACGAGGACGAGCACGAGATCCTCTGCCTCTGGCTGTACGACACGTGGACGGCACTCTGGGGGCAGCCATTCGCCGACGCGCAGGTCCGGGTGGAGCGCGAGCGCGGTGGGCCCTATCCGCGGGCGGGGGCTGCCGCGCTCGCGCTGGACTCCGCGGCGCGCACAGCGCGATTCACGGCGTTGGTGCGCCGGCCGTCAATCCATTCAGGGCTGCCGTAGGCCAGCGAGTGTGCTCTCGTACCCGTTGCTCCGCGCGACCGCGTGGACGCGACCTGCCACGAACGCGCCGGTCCGCGCGTCGCGGACGAGGCCATTCCGCTGTGAGCGCTCCGCGGACCTCAGCCCGGGCGAGCCTGTTGCCATCGGCCTCCCTCGACGGCAAGATGAGCCACCTCGAATCCCGTGAGCCCCCATGCGCTGGTCTGCACTCCGCGTCGCGGTCCTCACCCCCCTCGTCGCCGCGCTCAACACACGCACGGCCCCCGCGCAGCGCCCGTCGAGCACGGCCGAGCGGCCGAACGTCGTGCTCGTCATCACCGATGATGTCGGCTACGGGGACATTGGCAGCTACGGGGCGCGTGACATCCGGACGCCGAATATTGACCGCCTCGCCCGGCAGGGCGTGAGGCTGACGGATTTCTACGCCGCGCCGCAGTGCACGCCGACGCGTGCCGCGCTCATCACGGGCCGGTACCAGCAACGCGTCCGCCTGGAGCGCGCGCTCGGCAGCCTGGGCGCATCACTCGAGCAGGGGCTCGCGCCGACCGGGCGGTCGTTGCCCCAACTCCTCAAGAACAATGGCTACGCGACAGCGCTGATCGGGAAATGGCACCTCGGCTACAAGCCCGAGCTCGGTCCGAACGCGCACGGATTCGACTACTTCTACGGCTTCCTCAGCGGGTACATCGACTTCTACACGCACACGCGAGGGGGAGACGGGCTCCCGGATCTCTACGAGAACACCGTGCCCGTCGCCGACTCGGGGTACATGACCGATCTCATCACGGCGCGCGCCGTCCGCTTCATCGAGCGGAGCAGGGCGCGACCGTTCTTTCTCGAGGTCGCGTACAACGCCGCCCACTGGCCGTTCCAACCACCGGATCGCCCCTCCCGGGCTGCGAACAACGGCGCATTCCAGGGTCCGGGCGACAGCCTTCCCGCCACACGGAAGGACTACGTTGCCATGCTCGAGCGGGCGGACACGGGCGTCGGGCAGATTCTCGCGACGCTCGACCGGCTCGGCCTCGCCCGCAACACACTCGTCATCTTCACGAACGACAATGGCGGCGAATGGCTGTCGAGCAACGCGCCACTCTTTCACCGGAAGGACACGCTGTGGGAGGGCGGCATCCGCGTGCCGATGATCGCGCGCTGGCCGGCACGGTTGCCGACGGGAAAGACGAGCGCGCAACCAGGCATCACGATGGATCTCACGGCGACGATCCTCGCCGCGACGAAGACACCGGTGCCCACTGATGCCGCGCTCGAGGGGATGGACCTGCTCCCGATCCTGGAGGGGCGATCGCCAGCGCGGGAGCGGACGCTGTTCTGGCGAATCGCGACCACCACGCGGCAACAGCGGGCCGTGCGGAAGGGGAGCTGGAAGCTCCTCCTCGACGGCGACGATCTGCTCCTGTTCGACCTGCGCGCCGACATCGGCGAGCGCCGCGACCTCGCCAGTCGCTACCCCGACGTCGTCCGCGCGCTCGGGCGCTCCCTCGCCGAGTGGGAGAAGAATGTGGACGCGGAGGCTGCCGCCCGCGGCACGGGACGGTGAAGACAGGGAAGACGAACGGCGGCATCAGCGTCACGCCGCACGGAGCGCACCATGCGGCGGCTCATGTACATGCTGCGACATCTGGTCTCGATCCTGCTCCTCCCGTTCATGGTGGTCGTGGTTGTGCCCCGCTGGCTCCTGACCGCATGGGCCATCCTCGACACACGCTGGGAGAGCGGCTCGGCGCTGGCGTGGCTCCCACGCACGGCGGGCGCGCTCGTGTGGCTCGCCGGCTTCGGGCTCTTCGCCTGGTGTGTGGGACTCTTCGCCCGCGTGGGTCGGGGCACGCTCGCGCCGTGGGACCCCACTCGGCGCATGGTGGCCGTCGGCCCATATCGCCACGTCCGCAACCCGATGATCACGGGCGTGGTCGCGATGCTGGTCGGGGAAGCGCTGCTCTCGGGCTCGCGCGTCCTCGGCGGCTGGGCGGCGAGCTTCGTGCTGCTCAATCACGTGTACTTTCTCCTCCTGGAGGAGCCCGGCCTCACGCGGCGCTTTGGGCCGAGCTACCAGGCGTACAAGACGGCGGTGCCGCGCTGGCTGCCACGAGTGGCACCGTGGACCGGCGGCTGACACCATCACTTGAAGTTGACGCGCAATAGCTGGATTCGAGGTCGCAAACCCTGCTCTACGGACAGTCATGTCGCGTCACTCTGGTACCTGCATCGCTCTCATACCCGCGGTACTCATGGCGTGGCTCGGCGTGCCCTTTGGGGTCGCGCTCGATGTCTGGGCGCGGGGGCGCCCCAAGCCGCTCGATCTCTACTACGTCTACCTGTTCTTCGGCGCGCCGTTCGCTGTCCTCGCTGGCCTGCTCGGCTACGCCGCATACAGCTTGTGCGCGCACCTGGGCCGAGTCACGCGCGGCGGGGCGGTGGTCACGGGTGCGACGCTCGGGGCGCTCGCGGCAGTCGTCCTGCGCACGCCGATCGTGGCGCTCACCGCGGTTGTCGTCGGTGCCGCAGCCGGCGCGGTGTGGTGGGCAGCCCTTCCCGAGCCGACTCGCCTCGAGTTCCGACGCGCTGCGACCTAGAGCGGCAATGGCGCTACCAGGTCGCTCGCAGCTCAACGGCAGCGCGTTAGCCCGCCGCGGGCCACGTCGCACAGTTGGGCTACTTGAGCCCAAGCTCACAGAGGTGCCATGTTCGGGAGCGTGCTACCGGAGCGAGGGGCGGCAGTTGCGCGGCGGGCGTTCGCCGTGGCGTTCGTGATCGCCCTCGGCGGCATCGCGCTCGTCTTCGCCGTGGGCGACGACGTCAACGGGCCGCTCGGGACTGCCGCCGTGGTCGTCGTCCTCGCGGCATTCGCTGTTATGTTCGTCGCGACAGCGATCGGCTTCGTGCTGAGCCTTGCCGCAATGCGCGCACGATGGCGTCACGGGACGCATGAGGCGGTTCCGCCGGCACCCCGGGATGGGGCGCGTCGCTGGTGACGGTGAGCGCTACGCGGCGGCGCCCTAACGACGTGGCGCGGCCGGCGGCCGCCCTTTCTGATCTCATCGTCGTAAGGCGTGTGAGAGTGCGTGAACCCTCCCTCACGATCAGGAGCGCTGCATGACGGTCCCACTCCTCCCCAGCGTGCCGACCTGCGGCCGCCGCCCTCTGGCAGCTGGTGCGGCTTTGGCGTCTGCGGCCTGCCCTCGCCCCCGCAGGGGCCGACGGTCGAGTTCGTGTCGGACCCGGAGGCGCACGGGCGGCACGCCGCCGTGAGCATCACGCTCGTGCCCGGGCACCCGGGCAGCCTCACCGCCGAGCTGAGCTTCGGCGGGCAGGAGCGGGCTCTCGCGGACTGCCGATCAGCGCGCGGGCAGAGTGCCCGTTTGCTCTGGTGCGGCGTTGGTACGGCGCCGCGTACTCGAAGGCGCAGGCGTGCGATCCGCTCGAGGTCGGGCGTGTTGCGCGATACGAGCACCGCGCCCAGCTCGCGCGCGGCGTGGGCGACGAGGACGACCCATACGTCAAGTTGCCGACCGAATACGTCATCGTCCGTATGCGTCGGCGATAGGGGGGAGCTTACTGTAGGCGGGTCCCGCGCCGCACACGCGCGGCGGAGGTCCTCCGGTCCCCTTCGACTTGCAGAGGAGGCGCGTATGACTGCCAAACAGGTCCTGCTCCGAGGCGGCGCACTGGCGCTGCTCGCAATCCCGACGATCCCCTTCACACTCCCGGCCCAGGCTGAGCCACGCACACAGGCACCGACCAGGGTCAAACGCTCGGGCCCGCGCTTCGGCGTCACCTGGCTGAGCGGCAGCATCGTGGATACCCTGCGCAGCAAGCACGACATCGACGTGTCGCCGATCATCACGCAGTTCGGCTGGCAGTATGAGCGGCAGTTCCTCGGCTCCGAGGGCGGCCCGACGGCCGTGAGCGAGTGGATCCTCCTGGTCGGCGGCCTCGAGCAGGGGGCATTCCTTCCGAGTCTCAGCTGGATCGTCGGCCTCCGCACCCCAGGGAACATCGAGTTCGGCGTCGGCCCGAACGCCACCCCGGTCGGGTTCGCGCTGGTCATCACCTCCGGCGTCACCTTCAAGGCCGGCGCGCTCAACATCCCGGTCAACGTCGCGGTCGTGCCGTCGCGGATCGGCGCCCGCGTGAGCCTCCTGACGGGATTCAACACACACCGCTGAGTCCACACTCCGTCCGGACCTCCGAAGCCATCGCTCCGCAATCGCCCCGCAATCGCGGTCCCGCGCGGCCAGACCGTCACCCTGCGGACGCCGTACTCACCCGGTGCGGAGCGACGTGTGCACGCCCCACCCCACCACCTCGCGGTAGAAGTCGAGCGTCCGCTCGGCGATGCGCCCCCAGGTGAAGTGCGCGAGCACACGCCCGCGCGCCGCTCGGCCCATGGCCGCGCGCCGCTCCGGGGAGGCCATCAACTCGTTGATCGCGGCCGCGAGCGCGCGCGAGAAGCCGTCGGGGTCGCGCGGCTCCGGCGAGCCCCCGCCCTCCGCGTCGAGAGGGATGAGCGTGCCCGTGATCCCCGGCTCGACGATCTCGGGAATGCCGCCCACCGCGGACGCGACGACCGGCGTCTCGCACGCCATCGCCTCGAGGTTGATGATCCCGAACGGCTCATAGACCGAGGGACAGACGAAGACGGCCGCGTGCGTGTAGAGGGCGATGATGTCCGCCTTCGGCAGCATCTCCGGAATCCAGACCACACCGGCCGCCGCCTCGCGCCTCGCCACCTCCACCAGCGCGGCCATCTCGCCCGCGATCTCCGGTGTGTCCGGCGCGCCGGCGCAGAGCACCACCTGTACGCCGGACGCGAGGTAGCGGATGGCGCGCACGAGGTGGAGAATCCCCTTCTGCCGCGTGATCCGCCCGACGAAGAGGATGATCGGGACGTCCGGGTCCACGCCGAGCCGGCGTAGCGTGTCCGGCGCGGGGCGGGGCTGGTACTCGTCGGGATCGATGCCGTTGTGGATGACGCGCACGCGCTCCGGCGCGACGCCGTAGAGCGTCTGCACGTCCTCCTTCATCGCGCCGGAGACGGCGATGACGCCGTCGGCGTTCTCGTAGGCGGTGCGCTCGATCCACGCCGTCGCATGGTAGGCGGTGCCGAGCTGCTCCACCTTCCACGGGCGGTGCGGCTCGAGCGAGTGCGTCGTCAGCACCAGCTTCGCGCCGGTGAGAGGGCGCGCGATGCAGCCGGCCAGGTGCGCGTACCACGTGTGGCAGTGCACGATGTCGGGTGCCTCCGCGGCGCCGGCCATCGCGAGGTCGCGCAGCAGGGCGTCGAGCAGCCGCGCGTGCCGGGGATCCTGCGCCGGAATGGCGAGCGCCGGCGCGACGCCGCGGACGCGGAGGTTGCCGTGCGCTTCCCGCTGCTCGCCGAAGCAGAGCACGTCCACCTGGTGGGCGCCCCCCTCGGCGCGGGCCAGCTCGCGCGACAGGTACTCGACGTGAACGCCGGCGCCGCCGTAGACGTGCGGCGGATACTCGTTCGTGAAGAGCGCGATGTGCATGCGAGGGTCAGGACCGGTCAGATCACCGTCCCGTCAGGGATCTCCGCGTTCTTGACGACGACGACGATCCCGTCGCGAATATAGAACCCGGGACCCTCCCCTTCCTCCACACCAGCGCGGTTGGTGATGACGCACTTTCTGCCGATGGACGCGTTCTTGTCCACGATCGCGTTCTCGATCCGCGAATCCTCCCCGACGCCGGGATAGGCCGGGCCCTGAATGCGGCCCTTGGACCCTGACTCGGACCACCCGTAGTAGTCCGCGCCCATGAGCACCGTCCGGCGGATCCGCGTCCTGGCGGCGAGATAGGAGCGGATGCCGATGACGGACTCCGCGATGTCGCAGTCAATGATGACGCTCCCCTCGCCGATGATGGAGTCCGACACGCGCGAGCGGGTGATCTTCGCCGGCGGCAGCATCCGCGCATTCGTGTACAGCGGGAAGTTGGCGTCGTACAGATTGAAGTCCGGGTGCGACTGGGCCAGCATGAGGTGCGTCTCGAAGAACGAGCGCACCGTCCCGATGTCGTTCCAGTACCCCGTGAACGGGTAGGCGACCACGCGCCGCTCGTGGATGGCGTCCGGGATGATCTCCTTCCCGAAGTCGTGGTCGTCCGGGTACTTGTCGAGCACGTCGTAGAGCACGTCGCACTCGAAGATGTAGATGCCCATCGACGCGAGGTAGATGCGCCCCGCTCGCTGGAGCTCGGGGACGACCGGGCTCTCCTTCCCGGCCAGCTCGTGCCGCTTGGGCTTCTCGTGGAACTCCGTGACGATGTGCTCCTCGTCCATCTTGAGGATGCCGAAGCCGGGCGCCTCCTCGGCCATCACGGGCGTGACGGCGATGGTGATGTCGGCGCCGAGCGTCCGGTGATGCTCGAGCATCACGCGGTAGTCCATCGTGTAGAGCTGGTCGCCCGAGAGGATGAAGACCTGGTCGTGGTCGTAGCTCCGGATGTGCGGAACAGATCGGCGGACGGCGTCGGCCGTACCCTGGTACCACTTCTCGGAGGCCGGCGTCTGCTCGGCCGCGAGGATGGTGACGAACCCGCCGCGGAACCGGTCGAAGACGTACGAGCGGGCGATGTGGTTGTTGAGGCTGGCCGAGTTGAACTGCGTGACGACGAAGATGCGGTCGAGGCCGGAGTTGATGCAGTTGGAGACGGGCACGTCCACCAGGCGATACTTCCCCGCGAGCGGAACCGCCGGCTTGGAGCGATGGCCCGTCAGCGGGAACAGTCGCGTGCCGGCGCCACCACCGAGGATGACAGCGAGTACCCTGTTCATCGAGCTCCGCGGCCAGGGTGAGTGGGGCGAGGCGCGCGGCCGGGCAGATGGCGGCCCGCGCGCTCGAGCGCATGGGGGGCAAGCATGCAGCCAAAGCATCACAAAGGGGAAGATGGATTCCGACGCCGTGCGTAGACTCCGGCTTCCGCTCGCGCTCTTGGCCCTCCTCGTTCTCGCCGCGGCGCTACGGCCTGTCATCGAGGGGCTGTAGCAGCGAGGCTACCGCTTCGTGACCGCCTCGGAACTACTCGCGCGGCGCGGATGCAGCCCGCGCCGCGCGCCCGTGACGACCGCGCACCAGTGAGCGTCGCCCCCCGTCCCTACGCGCCGTCGTACTTCATGAACCCGAACATCGCGCCCGTGACATCGGTGGCCACCGCGATGCGGCCGACGCCAGGCACATCGTGCGGCGCGAGGCAGATCACCCCCCCCAGCGCCTGCGCGTGCTCGGCGTGCGCGTCCACGTCGTCCACGTGCACGTACGGCGTCCACCCGGCGCGCCCGATGGGGCTCGGCGGCATCTTCATCATCCCCGCCGTCATCGTCTCGCCACGCTTGAAAAGGTGGTACGTCCCCATGGGGCCCATGTCCATCCCCGCCGTGTCGTAGCCGAAGATCCCCGTGTAGAACTTGAGCGCGGCATCCGTGTCGGTGGTGAGCAGCTCGTCCCAGGCGAAGTCGCCAAAGGGCGGGAATCCCGCCCGCTCCGGCGCGTCGGGAGACGACGGCGTGAAGGGCGAGATCACCGCGCCACCCGGATCCTCGAGCACCGCCGTGCGGCCGACGCCCGGGATGTCGAACGGCGGCACGCACGCCTTCCCGCCCAGCGACGCCGCGCGCGCGCACGCCGCGTCCACATCCGACACCATCGCATACCCGATCCAGTGCGACGGCACACCAGCCTTCGCGTCGAGCGGCACGACCCCGCCGACGCCCGTCTCCCCCGTGTACAGCATCGTATACGTCCCCATCGCCCCCATGTCCATCTCCTGCGTCGTCCAGCCGAAGAGCTGGGTGTAGAACTCCACCGACTTCGCGACGTCCGTCGTCATGATGTCGTGCCAGACGAAGCGGCCCGCGGTCGGCACGCCCGTGCCGGATGCGTCGTACGAGGACTGCGGTTGGGTCTGAGGCTGCGTCATGGGATGGCCTCCGGGATGCGCCATGGGCGCGATGGGGAATGGTGGGATGCCCGCCGCGCGATGGCGGTGGGGCGTGCGGGGCGTGCGGGGCGCGGCAGGGTGCTCCGCGAGCGGCGCAGTATGAGAGCCACCGACCGCCCAGGCAAGACGGGCGACGTCAGGATCTTGTACCAGCCACGCCACTCCGGCGAGAAGGCAAACCAACCGGCCGGTTATGCGATGCCCAGATCGCGGTCGCTCATGTGCGCGAAGGTCTCGCTCGGCATCACGATGAGCGACGTGCTGTCTTCCCGCACGCCGTGAACGCGATACGTCCAGCCAAGTTGACGCCCGCTCAGCGCGTAGACCGCGCCGACGGCGATGACCAGGAGGGCGGCGAGCACGCCGGCCGTGATGCCGAGCCACTTGAGGAAACGAGGCATGCAGGCTCCGGGTATGAGGCGAAGCGGCAGCGCGACAACATAATGCATGATGCCACCCGGCCGCTCGCGTCCACGACGCTCCGTGACGCTCCGTGACGCTTCACCCGCACCGTACGCGCCCCGCGCGTTCCCCATGCTGCTCGGCTTCTTTCTCGCGCTGCACGCGCTCCAGGCGCCCGACTCCATCTACGCCACACCCGCGCTCCGGGCCGCCGTCGCGCGTGCCGCGGAGGCGAACCGCGCCGTGCCCGCCGCACTCGCGCGGTACCGCGCGCATGCGGAGAGCGAGATGGCGCTCCTCGCGCACCGCGGCGAGGGGGACGAGGGCGCCGTGCAGCTCGAGCAGGTGGCGAGCACCGTGCACTGGGCCCGCGATGGCTCGTACGAGCAGCACGTCACCGGCTACCGCGCCCAGACCGCCGGCTTCGGGCCCGCCACGATCTCCTACTTCCGTGGCGCGTGGACGGTCCCCGTCCTCTACGGCAATCGCCTCGCGCTCCTCTTCGGGGCGCGCGACTCCGTGCGGGGCCGCCGCGACCCCGGGCGCCGGGGCGAGCGCTCGATCATCCGCCAGGTAGTCCACCCCTTCGCCACCGACCGCGACGTCGTCTACGCCTACACGGGCGGCGATACCGTCGCGACGCTCGCGCTCGCCGACCGCTCCATCCGCGTCGCCCGCATCCACGTGGAGCCACGCCGCGCGCCCGATGCGCAGACGCTCGTGTTCCAGGGCGACGTGGACATCGACGCCGAGCGCTACCATATCGTCCGCATGCGCGGCCGCTTCGTCGCCGTGGGTGGCAAGCGCTCGCTCGGCTTGTCACTCCTGCGCACGATGCTGGAGGGCGTGGCCTACGTGGAGCTCGAGAACGCCGAGGTGCGGGGCGCGTTCTGGCTGCCGTCGTACCAGCGGATCGAGCTGCAGGTGACGACGCCGCTCACCGCGTCGCGCTCCATCTTCCGCATCATCTCGCGCTTCCGCGACTACGCGCTGGACGACGAGGCGGGCGCCACCACGAGTCCCGTCGCGGCGGCCGATACGCTCGCCCTCCGCCCGCACCGCCTCACCCTCGCGACCCCGGACAGCCTCGCGGCCTACGATACCTGGCTTCGCGCCAATGGCGCGGAGTCGGCCGCCTCGAACGCGCGCGACTTCGACGACGTGGCGCCGCCGGCCCACCGTACCACCGGCCCCCCGCACGCAGAGCTCCGGGCCCGCCGCTTCGCTGACCTCGTGCACTACAACCGGGTGGAGGGGCTCTACACCGGACTCGCGGGCACGCTCGCCCTCCGCGACGCGGCGCCTGGCGTCACGCTCCGCGCCGATGCGGGATGGGCGTGGACGGAGCGCACCCCGCGCGGTGGCGTCGAGGCCTCGCTCGTGCGCCCGGGCTGGCTCACCACCGCGCGCGCCGAGCGCACGCTCGCGCACACGAACGACTTCACCCCGAAGTTCGACGCGGGCGCCGCATTCGCGCTCTTCGGGCGGGATGAGTACGACTACGTGGATCGCCGCCTCGCCACGCTCTCCGTTGCGCGCGAGCTCGGGCAACGCGCGGACGCGCGCGGACGCGCCCACACGATCCTGCGCGCCGGGTCGGGCGTGGGCAGCGACCACGCACTCGCGCGCCTCGTACGCTCGGCCCCCATCGGGCGCGACACCTTTCGCGCGAACCGGCCGGTGGAAGCCGGGCGCTACGTGCGGAGCGCCGCGAGCATCGAGCTCCGGCCGGAGGTGAGTGGCGAGTACCTCCAGCCCGGCGTCGGCGCGCTCCTCCGCTACGAGCGCGGCGATGGCGGCCTCCGCTGGCAGCGCGCCGAGGCCCGACTCGTCGCTCGGCGCGCGGTGGGGCACGTGACCCTCGCCGCACGCGCGGACGCCGGGGCGCTCCTCGGGCCCGGCCGCCCGCCGCAGCATTTCTTCGAGCTGGGCGAGGAGCAGGGCCTGCCCGGCTACTCCTACAAGGCTTTCGCCGGCGACCGCGCCGCGCTCGCGCGTGGTGTGCTCACCTATGACCTGGGCGTGCTCCACGCGCCAGTTCGCATCGGCAGGCGGCTGTATCTCCCCGGCGTATCGCCCGCGCCCTCCGTGGGGATCCACGCCGGGTGGACGGGTGCGACCGCGCGCGGCCGCGCGGCGTTCGACGCGCTGAACGCGCCGTTGGTTCTCGCGGCGAATGGCGCGCCGCCCTGGCGGACGACGGATGGCGTGCGCGCGACGGTGGACGTCCGCCTCCGCTTCTTCGGCGGCGCCGTGAGCGTCGGGCTCGCCCGCGCGATCGACCACTCGGCCCGCTGGCGGTCGGTCGTGCAGGTTGGCGGCGGACTGTAAGGAACGCGCGCGCTCCCTACGCTGGGTACGCGTCAGCCGCGCAGCTGTGCCGAGCGCGGCTCAGCCGCGCTTCCTCGCCAGAATCGTCCCGCGGCAGCGCCGGGCGCCGCAGTGGCAGGGGAAGCGCCGCTTCGCCGCCGGCGTGTGCCGCTCCGGAAGGACGTAGGCGTAATCGTAGCACAGCTCGGCGCCGGGCCGGATGTCGCGGATCGCCTCGATGTAGATACGCCCGCCATCCACCACGGCGTCGCAATTCGGATCGCACGAGTGGTTGATCCAGCGCGCGTCGTCCCCGCGTACGCCCGCGTCGATGACGACGTCATCGTCGATCGCGAACAGGAAGGTGTGGTGCGGTCCCGCGCCCGTGTCATCCGGGTAGCGCGCGTCCGCCTCCGCCGGCGTGATCCGCTCCCCGGCGTACTCGATGAGGCGCGTGCCCCGCTGGATGCGCCGCGTGGCGAACGCGCCCACGCCGTGGGTGGGCGATGGCCCCATCGCGAATGGGAGCGTCGGCGTGGGGCGGCGGGAACCTGGCGTGGTCAACTCTCGTCTGGACACTACGACCGGTACGTCACTGGCGCGTGGCGCTACGTCGCTGAACGTATACTTTGGCTGGGCCGCCGCCGATATCATGCCGCGTCACGGAACGCGTACACGACACCGACACCCGAGGACTCACGCATGTCAGCATTCTTCTTGGCAGGGGTCGCATTGGGGTTGATGGGCGGCACGGCCGCCGATTCGACCCCCGCTACCTGCTGGGCCGGCGACGCGCCCACGCTCACCGTGCGGGTGGACTCCGCGCGGCGCGAAGTCGGCGTGACGATGGGCCCATTCCGCATCCCCGCGCGGCCGCCGGAAGCGCACGCCAGCATGCACCACTCCGCCGCGGATGGCACGCCGCTCTTCTGCTTCGCGTGGCCGGTGCAGGGGTGGGCGCGCGGCTTCCGCCTGGCGGTCCAGAACGCGGACGGCACGCCGCTCCCCCGCGCCATCCTGCACCATCTCACCGCCGTCAACTTCGACCGGCGCGAGCTCGCGTACCCCATCGTCGAGCGCCTCATCGGTGCGGGGCGGGAGACGGATGACGTATCGCTGCCGAAGTCCATGGGTGTTCCCCTCACGCCCGGACAGCGCCTCGGCATCTACGCCGAGTGGCACAACGACCGTGGACGCGACATCGAGGCCGCCTACATCAAGCTGACGATGGCCTGGACGCCGGTGAGCAGCCGCTCGCGTCCGACGGCCGTGCTCCCGCTCTTTCTCGACGTGAACGCCGAGAACATCTTCGGCGCGTACAGCATTCCGGCGGGCCGCTCGGAGAAGAGCTACGAGTTCACGCTCCCGGTCGGCGGGCGCCTCCTGCAGGCCGGCGGGCACATGCACGACTACGGCGTCGGCGTACGGCTGGAAGACGCGGCGACGGGACGCGTGCTCGCGCGCGTCCACGCGAAGCGCGATGCGGCGGGATACATCCAGGGGGTATCGCGCCAGCGATTCATCCTCTGGCCCAAGCGGCTCGCCGCGGGGCACCGGTATCGCCTGGTCGGCGAGTACGACAATCCCACCGGCCGCCCGCTCGCCGACGCAGCCATGTCGCACATGGTCGCGGTCTTCACCCCCGACAACCTCGCGCGCTGGCCGGCGCTCGATCCGGCCAACCCGGCGTTGCACCGCGACATGGCGAAGCTCGCCGAGCACAACCGCCGCCCGTCGCGCACGCCGTGTCCGCCAACCCAGGGCGGCATGACGCACGATGGCACGATGCACGATGGCAAGGCGCACAACGGCATGGCGCACGACAGCACGACACGCGTTGGAGATCGGAGCGGGAGTGCGCCCGCGGCCGCCGCGAGCGGGTGTCGCTGAGCGGCTGATCCAGGGCGCGGCGACGCCAGCTCCGCCGCCGCGCCCGCTCAGAACTCGCCGACGAACTTGATCTCGGGCTCGAGCCGCTGCCCGTGCTTCTCGAGCACGGCGGTCTGCGCGATGGCGATCAGCTCGCGCACATCCTTCGCCGTGGCGGCGCCCAGATTCACCATGATGTTGGCGTGCATGTGCGAGATCTGCGCGTCGCCGTGGCGGAAGCCCTTGAGCCCGCACCCATCCACGAGCCGGCCGGCGCCCACGCCCTCGATCTTCTTGAAGATGGAGCCGGCGCTCGGATGGTGCTCCAGCCACGGATGCCGCGCGCCACGCCAGCTCAGGTTCTCCTGCAGGATGCGGTGCATCGCCGCCGGATCGCCGGGTGAGAGCTTGAAGGTCACGGCGAGCGCGATATCGTCGCGGTGGTGGAAGACGGTGTCATCGTAGCCGAACTGCACGTAGTCCGCGCGCACGGTCTTCCGCTCCCCCTCCTCCGACAGGATCTCGCAGCTATCGAACACCTCGGCGATGAACATGGTGCGCGCGCGCTCGGGCGCTGGGGAGAGAAAGTGCAGGTTCTGCCACACCGCGCCCCCCACCGTGCTCGGAATCCCGATGTAGTGCTCGAGCCCCGACCATCCCCGGCGCACGGCCTCGTGAATGAGGTCGCCCATGATGGCGCCGCTCTCCACCCACAGGTGCCCGTCGCTCTCCCAGCGCGCGTGCCCGGCGATGTTCCGGATGATGACGCCGCGAAAGCCGCCATCGCCCACCAGAATGTTGGCGCCGAGCCCGAGGACGAAGTACGGGACGCCGAGCTCGCGCGCGGCGAGGATGGCGTGCGCCAGCTCACCCGCGCTCGCCACCTCCGTGAACAGGTCGGCCGGTCCGCCGATGCGGAAGGTGGTATAAGGCGCGATGCGCTCGTCGCGCTTCACCCGCGCGGGGCCGAGCCGCTCGGCGAGCGCGTCGAGGGCGGATGGGGTCACCGTCGCGGTCATCATCATCATGGCGCTCGAAAGAAAGCGGGGGCATGGAGGGATCGCCAGCGCCCGCACGCGCCGCGCACGCGAGCCACGCCGGCCGCGCCAGCTACGACGCGCGCGGCACCCGGGCCTCGTCGAGCGCGTGGAGCAGCGCGGAGCGGTCCGCGAGGTCGGGAAGGACGGTGCCCGCGCCGGCGGCGCGCAGCCGCTCGGCCCCTGCCCCGCGTGCGATCCCGACGAACGGCCACTCCACGGCCGCGGCCGTACGCACGTCCCACACGCCGTCCCCCACGCTCACCACGCGACCGAAGGACGCGCCGCCATTTCGCTCGGCGGCCCGCGCCAGCGCGAGCCGCAAGATCTCCTCGCGCGTGGACGCGTCGTCGGAGGACGCAAAAGCGATGTCGCCCGCGGCGACCGGCGCGGCGAGCACCGCGACAATGTGTGCTGCCTCGAGCTTGAGTCGCGCGGACGCACCCCACCCGCCGGTCGCCAGCGCGGTCATCCAGCCGGCGTCGCGGAGATCGTCGAGCACCCCCACCGCGCCGGCGACCGGGGCGAACCGCGCCGGCTCCGCCGCGAGCGCGCCCCGGAGGTGGCTCACGAAGCGCTCTGTCATCCGCGCCAGCTCGCCGCGCGTGAGCGCCCGCCCGTGGTGGCGCTCGCACAACCAGCCCGCGATCCCCACGTCGGTAACGTGCGGCGCCGCCGACCAATCGAGCCCCGCCGGCTCGAGGCCGAGCACCTCGCCCGCGGCGCGGAGGAAGCACTCGTCGTCCACGGCGTTCGTGGCGGTGAGCGTGCCGTCGATGTCGAAGACCGCGAGCCGCGTGGTACTCAATCGCTCGCCGTGAAGTCGTATCGGCGTGCGAACACGCTCACTCCCCCTTCAGCGCCTCGATGGGCTCGATGCTCGCGGCCTTCCGCCCGGGCAGCCAGCACGCGAGGCACGCGACCGCGAGCAGCAGCAGGGACGTCCACGCGAACGTCGTCCAATCCGTGGCGCTGACATCGAAGAGCACTGCCTGAAGCACGCGCATCCCCTGGAGCGAGAGGAGCACGCCGCCGGCCAGGCCGATCACCGAGCGCACCATCCCGCGACGTAGCACCATACCGACGATCGCCGAACGATCCGCGCCGAGCGCGATGCGCACTCCGATCTCCCGCCGCTGTTCTGCAACGATGTAGGACAACACGCCGAAGACTCCGAGCGCCGCCAGCACCACGGCAGACGTCGCGAAGGCGCCGAGGAGCCAGGTGAGACGGCGCGGGTTGGCGACGGAGTCGGACAGGCGCTCCTCCATCCCGGCCAGATCGCGGATCGGCACGTCAGGATCCACGGTCCGGATGCGAGCTCTGATCGGTCCGACGACATTCAGTGGGTCTCCGGCGGTTCGAATGACCAGGAAGGACTCCCGCTGATCCTGCCGCGCCGGCTCGTACGCAGCGTCACCGCTCCCGGTGAGTCCTTCATACTTCACATTGCCGACCACGCCCACGATCGTGGACGCGTCGCATTCACGGCATCCACCCGTGTACATGCGCTTGCCGATCGCGCTCTCACCTGGGAAGTAGCGCTCCGCCCACGCACGGCTCACGAGGGCGACCGGCGAAGCACCGCCGTTGTCGGTCTCCTGGAAGAACCGACCTTCGATCAGCGGAACTCCGAGCGCCGGGAGCAACGTCGGCGTCACCCATGCCCACGGCGCAACCGGCTCGGCGCCACCCGGGGCAACAGGCTTGTCGAGGAGATCGAAGTTGTTCGTTGCGCCGAAGCTGTCGGGCGGCAGCGAGGAGGTGCGTCCGACTTCGAGAACGCCGGGCACCTCGCGAATGCTTCGCAACGCGTCTTCCCAGAAGCGTCGAACGAGAGAGCTGTCGGAGTAGGTGACTGCGGGGAGCGAGATGCGCGCGGTGAGCAGGTGCCGCGCATCGAAGCCGGGGTTCACATGTTGGAGGTTGGACAACGACTGGAGGAGTAGCCCCGCGCCAAGCAGCAGTGGGAGGGCTAGCGCGAACTCCGCAGCGACCATGATGCTCTGAAAGAGCTGCGTTCCTCGGCTCGTATCGCCGCCCCGGCTGTCGCTGCGCATCGACGACGCGAGCGAACGCGTCATGCTGACCACCAGTGGATAGATGCCCACGAGTATGCCGCTCAGGAGCGCGACGCCAGCGGTGAATAGGACGACGCGAAGATCGAGGCGTGCCTCGTCCATGCGCGGAAGGTCAGGGCCGAGCAGGCTCAATGCCTTGAGCCCCAGGGCCGCCACGATCAGTCCGAGCACGCCGCCAAGTGCCCCCAAGACCACGCTTTCGGTCATCAACTGTCGCGCGATACGCGTTCTCGCTGCCCCGAGCGCTGTCCGGACCGCCAGCTCTCGCATGCGCCCCATCGAACGAACCAGCACCAGATTCGCGACGTTCGCGATGGCGATGATCAGCACCAGCGCGACCGCGCCGAACAGGACCTTGAGCGACTTGGACGCGTCTCCGACCACTATCTCTCTGAGAGAATAGGGCGTGAGGCGGGCGGTGCGATCCTGAAATCCGGCGGCCCAGAGTGGAAAAATGCGCTCGCTGACCCCGGCCAGGTCGCGTGTCGCGGCGTCGAGTGTGAACCCCTTCTTGAGACGCCCGATGCCGACGAAACCGAAGGGACCGCGACGCGTCGGCGTTGGAAGCTGGAGGATTGGCCACACTTCCGCCCGCATGCCTGCGTGCTGCTGCATCCCACCGGGGAGCACCCCGACGACCGTATAGCTCACCTGGTCGAGCACCAGCGTGCGGCCGATGGGATCGCCGCGTCCGACGTTCCGCGTCCAGAAGTCCTCGCTCACCACGACGCCGGGTGGCTTGCCAGGCGCGTCGTCGCCCTCCTCGAAGCCGCGACCTCGGGTGAGTGTCACGCCGAGGGTCCGGAAGAAGCCCGATGTCACCCACCCCACCCGCACCCACTCGGCCTGTCCGTTCGTGGAGAGCGCGGCACCACCTGGACGAAGCAGCGCCACCGACTCGAACGCGCGCTGCCCCTCCTTGATCCCCTGCCAATCCGCGTTGGAGAGCGACCACCGATTGGTGGGCGAGTTCTGCTCGAAGATTCGAACCAGCCGCTCGGGCTCCGGATACGGCAGTGGCGACAGGAGCACGGCATTGACGGCGCTGAAGACCGCCGACGTCGTACCGATCCCGAGCGCGAGTGTCAGAATCGCCGTCAGGGCGAATCCCGGCCTTCGCCGAAGGCCCCGCAGTGCATAGCGAACGTCGGCTGCCACGTCCTCGAGTGTCCGTGCTCGTTCGTTCCAGCGCATCGCGACCTCCGGCTCATGCCTACGCGTTCGAGACTCGATCCGTACGGTAGACGGTGTGACCGCGCAGACGGTTGGCTTGTCGTTCCGCCGTGCGCTCAGCGTATCGGGTCACGGAGCCACCACCCATCGCGCTCCGCACGACGCATGTGGACGTGGCGGACGGGTGGGGGAGCAGCGCGCCGCCGTCGGCGCGGTCGCGTGACATGCCCCACTATACGCACTGTGATTATATTGTCAATGGCTATAGCTGGCCGACGGGCGGTGCGCCGCCTCCCTCATCGATTCGGTTGCCCGACGACCGACAACGTGCGCTGCCAGTATCCAACATCGACCCACCGAGGCCGAGCGCGAACACGTGCGTGGAGTCCTGGTAGATGTCCGCGAGTCGCGGGCGAGGCGAGCCGCGAGGTGCTCGTCGAACAGGAGCTTCAGCGGGCGCTGCGCTCGGCCGCTGCGGGATGACTCAGGTGGCCGGGACGCCTGCGAGCCGGCGACGCGGGATCGTCACGATGCGCGTGCCGTCCGAGAGGACCGTGTGCTTTCCCTGGCGCACGACGCGGAAGCCCGCCTTCTCGAGCACGCGGCCCTTCAACCTGACCGCCGCCCGTTCCTGCGCGCAGCCGCACCGTCAGTAGCCCACCGCCATCCCGTCCTTCCGCGGGTCACTCCCCGCCGCGAACCCCCTGGGCAGTCGCACGATCGCCTGCGCCCCACCGAAGGCGATCGGCGGCTGGTCAATGAGCACATGTCCCATCCCCGTGAGTGCCGCGCGCACGCCATCACCGACCGGCGCCTCGAGCGCCACCCGCTGCCCGTCATAGTGACGGAAACGCGGCGCGTCGATCGCCGCCTGGACGTCCATGCCGAAGACGAAATGGTTGAGCAGGAACTGCACGTGCCCCTGCGCCTGGACGCCGCCGCCCATGAGCCCGAAGCTCATGTACGGCTGGTCGCGCCCGTCCACCGTGCGGGTGACGAAACCGGGGATCAGCGTATGGAACGGCCGCTTCCCCGGCGCGACGGTGTTCGGCAGACCCGGCGTGAGCGTGAACCCCGCGCCGCGGTTGTGCAGCGCGAAGCCGGCGCCCGGCACCACGATCCCGGACCCGAAGTAGTCGTAGATCGAGTTGATGAACGACACCATGTTCCCGTCGGCGTCGGCGACCGTGAGATAGACCGTCTCGCTCTGCGTCCGCAGGGGCCCCGGGTCCACGCGTGCCTGCGCGCGGGAAGGGTTCAGGTGGCTGCGCCGTTCGGCGATGAACTCGTCGGTGAGCATCTGCTCGGCGCGCATGTCGAGATGGTCCGCATCGCCGACGAACCGGTCGAGGTCTGCATAGGCGAGCTTCTTCGCCTCGATGAGGTGATGCAGGTAGGCGGGCGAGTTGTGCCCCATCGCCTTGAGGTCGTAGGGCTCGAGGAGGCGCAGCATCTCGAGCGCCGCGATGCCCTGATTGTTGGGCGGCAGCTCCCAGACGCGGTATCCGCGGAACGGCACCGAGATGGGTGTGACCCAGTTCGGCGCGTTCTTGCGGAGGTCGTCGAGCGTGAGGAAGCCGTTCAGCGCGGAGAGTCGCGTGACGATGCGCTGGCCGATGGAGCCACCGTAGAAGGTCCCGATGCCGCTGTCAGCGATGACCGTGAGCGTGCGCGCGTAGTCGGGATTCCGGAACCACTCGCCGGCCTTCGGTGCATGGCCGCCCGGAAGAAAGGTCGCGGCGGCCGCCGGGTCGCGCTGGAGGAAGGCCGTCTCGTCTGCCCACTGCGCGGCGATAATCGGCGAGACGGGAAAGCCGTCGCGTGCGTACGCGATCGCCGGCTGCAGCACCTGCGCGAGGGTGCGCCGCCCGTGTGTGCGCACGAGCACGTCCCATCCCGCGAGCGCGCCGGGGACCGTCACCGACATGACGCCCTGCTGCGACCCGGCGCGGAATCCGCGCGCCTGGAGCGCTTCGCGCGTCATGCGCGAGCCGGCGCGTCCACTCGCGTTGAGTGCGACGAGCTTCTGCTCCCTGGCGAGCCAGACGATCGCGAACATGTCGCCGCCGATGCCCGTCATGTGCGGTTCGGTCACGCTCAGCACGGCGGCCGCGGCGACGGCGGCGTCGATCGCGTTGCCGCCTTCGCGCAGGACCTCGAGGCCAGCGGCGGAGGCGAGCGGTTGGCTCGTCGCGACCACGCCGTTGGGGGCGTAGATAGTGGAGCGGCCGGCCAGGGTGGTGGGCCGTTGGGCCTGGAGCAGGTCAGGAGCGGCGAGAAGCACGGCGACCGCGCTGACGAGCGCCATCAGGGTGATTCGGGACACGTGGGCTCCGGAGGAGTGGTGCGGGGCGCGGAAGGGTAGGGTCGCGAGGAGGTTGTGTTTCGCCGTTCTAAATTGCGCGCTAACGCCCCAGCTCACCTGCAGGGGCACCGGATAAGATGCGGCCGCAGGCCGCAGTCCACAGCGCCCTCGTCGGCAGCAGCGTCACGTTAGCAAGCGGGAGGGAGGATGCCCGCCAACAGCCCGACGCGCGCGAACGCCTCGCGGACGCTGGCCAGCTCCGTGACCGGTCTCGGAGGGACGGGGCCGATCCAGTACCGGCTACTGTCGCCAAGCGGCTCTTCAATCTCGAAGCGCACGCCAGTCACCTCGAACTCGCAGAAGGGCGCCTCCCGAAGCCAGCTGAACGCGCGAGGCCGACGGACGATTCGCGCGCCAGCGATGCGGCTCGCCATACGACATGCGGCGCGGCGCCCGAGGAGTAGGTTGCTCACCTCGAACGCGAAGGCGCGACCGTCCGAGTCTGTGACGTCGTAGATCCTCATCGCTGGCTAACGCGTATTGGGCCGCCCTGCCTAATACTGCCGTCCCTGCACCCGGCGCAGCATAGCAAGCCTCCGGCACGCAGGCAACCGCGAGCGCAAACGCGGGCACTGTCGCAGCTTGCGCGCTCCGCGGCCAATGACCCCGCGACGCGAATCCTCGCTCTACCTCCTCGCTGCGCGCCGCTCGTCGAGTATCCGGCGCACGTCGTCGAGCGAGCCCCCGGTCGCGCGGAGAGCCACGAGCGCGTGGTAGAGGAGGTCGGCTACCTCTTCCGTCGCCCGCTCACGGTCACCGTCGGCGCAGGCGAGGATGAGCTCCGCCGCCTCCTCGCCGATCTTCTTGAGGCGGAGGTTCCGGTCCGCCAGCAGGCGCTGCGTGTAGCTCGGCCTCCCCGCTCGGGGCGCCGAATCGGGAGCGGGCGCGCCCGAATGGTTGTGCGATGGGGCGCGGTCGGCGCCATCGTGTAGTTGGGGGGGGGCCCCCGCGGGCGCGACGGATTCGACGCCGGTGCCCGGCACCGCCAATGTCGCCATCGTCGCCGCCCGCTCCGCGATCGTCGCGTCGAGCGCGGCCAGCGCATCGCCAGTGTCGCTCGCGCGCCCGAAGCAGGAGTCCGAGCCCGTATGACACGCCGGCCCGGCCGGGATCACCCGCGCGAGCACCGCGTCGCCGTCGCAGTCGGCGAGCAGCGCGACCACGCGCTGGGTGTTCCCGCTCGTCGCCCCCTTGTGCCAGAGACCACGCGTGCGCGACCGGTAGTGCATCTCGCCGGTGGCCAGCGTGCGCTCCAACGCCTTGCGGTCGGCGTGCGCCACCATCAGCACCGCGCCAGATCGCGCGTCCTGCGCGACCACGGTCACGAGCCCGCCCCCCTTCTCGAAGTCGAGCCGCCCGAGGTCGAGCGCGGTCACACCCGACCTCGCGTCAGGCGCCGTATCCGGCCCTGTATGCTGCATCCCGTCAGGCATCGCGTCAGACATCAGCGCTCATCCGTCACTCGCACTGCGCCCACCGTCAGCGCCCAGTAGGAGGGCCCGGGCTTCGGCGGCGAGTGCCGCGTTCGTGGCGATGGCACTCCCGCCGAACGCGGTCCGCTCGCCGGCCCAATCGGTGAATACTCCACCCGCCTCCTCGATGATCGGCAGCAGCACCGCCGAGTCCCAGGCCGAGAGCTTCGGGTCCACCATCACCTCCGCTCGGCCTGTCGCCACCAGCAGATAGCCGTAGCAGTCGCCCCAGCTGCGACTCACCTCCGCCCGCTCCGCCAACCGCTGCCACCCCTCCAATCGCCCCGGCGCTCGATCCCGGAACCGCTCGTCCGTGGTCAGCACTGTCGCAGCAGCAACCTTACTGATCGGCGACACATGGCAGCGGGAGCCGTTCCACCAGCACCCCCGGCCCGCGCTGGCAACGACGCACTCACCTAGCACCGGGAAGTAGGCGGCACCTGCAAGAATTGTCTCGCCCTCGGCTACCGCCACCAGCGTCCCCCACAGCGGCACCCCGCGAATGAAGGTCTTCGTCCCATCCACCGGGTCGAGCAGCCAGCGTCGCCGGGCGTCGCCACGGACGATCCCGAACTCCTCGCCTACTATGCCGTCGGCGGGGAAGTGCGCCTCGATCCAGCCCCGCGCCGCTCGCTCGGCCTCCCGGTCGGCAACGGTCACCGGCGACCCGTCCCCCTTGATGTCCACCGCCAACGATCCGCGGAAGTAGCTGACGGCAATGTCGCCAGCCAGTCGCGCGACCTCTTCGACAGCTCCCATCACATCATCCGTCACGGCACTGGCCTCACACTGATCCCTCGCTGCGACAGCAGGCACTTGATCTCGCCCACGGTCGTCACGCCATCATGGAGGATGCCGGCCACCAGCGCCGCGTCCGCGCCGCCCTCCGTCAATGCCTCGCACACATCCGCCGCCGAGCCGGCACCACCCGACGCGATCACCGGCACGTCCACCGCGTCAGCCACCGCGCGCGTCAGCGGCAGGTCGTAACCTGTGCGCGCCCCATCCCGATCGATCGAGGTGAGCAGGATCTCCCCCGCGCCGCGCCGCACGCATTCCCGCGCCCACTCCACGGCGTCCAGCTCCGTGCGGCTGCGTCCGCCGCGCGTGTAGACCCGCCACCCTCCGCCCCGCGATTCGCCGTCGCCCGGAACCGTGCCAACCGTGCCGTGAGGGGCATCGCGCCGGGCGTCGATGCTGGCCACCACGCACTGCGATCCGAACCGCTCGGCCGACTCCGTCAGCACTTCGGGCCGCTCCACCGCCGCGGTGTTGAGGCTCACCTTGTCCGCGCCCGCCCGGAGCACCCGCGCGACATCGCTCGCCGAACGGACCCCGCCGCCGATGGTGAGCGGCACGAACAACCGCTCCGCCGTCCGCCGCGCCACCTCGAGCAGCGTCGCGCGCTCCTCGGCGCTCGCGCTGATGTCGAGAAAGACGACCTCGTCCGCCCCCTCGCGCTCGTACCGCTCGGCCAGCACCACGGGATCGCCGACGTCGCGGAGTGACTCGAACTGGACACCTTTCATCACGCGGTCGCCCTTCACGTCGAGGCAGACGATGACACGGCGGGCTAGCATGCGCTCACGATCTGGCCTCGATCTTCACCGATCCCTTCGTGCTGAACACGGCATCACCCTCCCCCTCCACCAGCGCGTCGCGCACGGCGAGGCCGAGCGCCTTGAATGCCGCTTCCACCACGTGATGGCGGTCCCGGCCGCGGAGCACGCGGATGTGGAGCGTCGCCTTCGCGTGGTCGCTGAAGGAGCGCATCCAGTGGTCGTAGAGCGCGGAGGGGAGCGGGCCGCGGTAGTACGGGCGGCCGCCGAGGTCGAGGGACACGTGAACGAGCGCGTCGTCCATCGGGATCGTGCGGTCACCGTAGCGCGCGGCCCGCTCCGGCACCTCGGCCGCCAGCGCGGCGCCGATCGTGATGCCGACGTCTTCGATCAGGTGATGCCGCAGATCGCCCTGCGCCGAGATGGCGAGGCGTAGCCCGGCGTAGCGCGCGAAGGTGGCGAGCATGTGATCGAGAAACGGAGCGGAGGTCGCGATGGCCCCCACTCCCGCGCCCTCCCCCGCCCCCTCCCCCCGGTCCAGCTCCGCCCGGATCCGCGTCTCCCGCGTCTCGCGTGTGATGATCGCCATGCCGTCTCCTGTGTTCTCGACGTCCCGCTGCGTCCGCTCTCCCCTACTCCCCGAACTCCTCCACCACCCGCCGCGGGTCGAGGGCGCCGGTGTACAGCGCCATCCCGACGATCGCGCCCGCGATCCCCGCGTCCGCGAGGGAGCGGAGGTCGGCCATCGTCGTGATCCCACCGCTCGCGGTCACCGGGTGCGCGCTCAGCTCGGCCATGTCCTCCATGAGCGGGAGGTCGGTGCCGGCGAGCTGCCCCTCGCGGTGGACGGCGGTCACGAGCACTCCGCCGACCGGCAGGTCGTTCAGCTCCTCGACCACATCGGCGACATGACGTGTCAACGTCCGTTCCCACCCGCGGGTCACGACCCGGCGGTCCCGCACGTCCGCCGCGACGATGAGCTGGCCCGGCCACAGGTGCGCCATCTCCTCCAGCCACTCGGGCTCCTCGAGCGCCCGCGTGCCGACAACGACGTGTCGCGCGCCGGCGCTCGCGAGCCGCTCGATCGCGTCGGCGTCGCGGACGCCGCCGCCGGCCTGCACCTGCGTCTCGCTCTCGCGGATCAGCTCCAGCACGAGATCCCCGTTGCTCCCGCGCCCAGTAGCCGCGTCCAGGTCCACCACGTGGAGCAGCCGGAACCCGAAGTCTGCCCACCGCTGCGCGACCGCGACCGGGTTCGGGAGGCGGATGCGCTCCTGGTCGTACGAGCCGCCCTCGAGCTGTACGCACGCGCCGTCCCGCAGGTCCACCGCGGGGATCACGATCATCGGATCACGATCATCGCGCCGCCTCCTGGATGGCCGCCCGCAGCCATGCCACGCCAGCCGCCGAGCTCTTCTCGGGGTGAAACTGCACGCCCACCACGTGACCCGCGCGCAGCATTGCCGGGTACCGCTCCCCCTCGTGCTCGCTCCAGGCCCGCACGCTCCCTTCGCGGTCGGGGCGGCAGACATAGCCATTCGCGTAATAGGCGACCGCGAGCGGTGCCGCATCGAAGAGCGGGTCGTCGCACCCATCCAGGGTGTTCCAGCCGATCTGCGGCACGCGCCGTCCGCACAGCTTCGTCACACGACCCGGGATGACACCGAGCCCTGCGCCCGGTCCTTCGTCACTCCCGTCGAGCAGGAGCTGCATGCCGAGGCAGATGCCGATGACGGGGAGGCCGCTGGCGATGGCGGCGCGCATGGCGCTCCGGCCCGGCGCGAGCCGTTCGGCTGCCGCGCCGAACGCGCCGACGCCGGGCAGCACGAGGAGATCGGTGTCCACGGCGCGTGCCGGGTCCGTCTCCACGCGCACGCTGACGACCTCGGCGCGCGCCGCCGCGTTCGGCGGCACCGCCAGCGCCTTGCCCAGCGAGTGGAGGTTGCCGGCGCCGTAGTCGAAGACGGTGACCCTCATGCGGGGGTCGTCCTCAGTGCGTCGGCCAGCGCAGCCAGGCAACGCTCCATCATCGCCCACGGACCCACCGAGATGCGGAGCGCGTCTCCCACACCGGGCAGTGCGACGAAGGGGCGGACGGCGACGCCACCCTCGCGCAGATGCCGAGCGATCCCCGCGGCATCGGGCACGGGGACGAGGAGGAAGTTGGCATCGGACGGGAGCGCCGCGAGCCCGAGCGCCGCCAGCTCGCCCGCGAATCGCTCGCGGATCGCGACCGCCTCCGCCACGTGCGCGCGCACCCAGCCCAGCCCATCCGCTCCCTCCGCCAGCGCGGCCATGGCGGCCCGTTCGGCGAGCGCGCTCACCTTGTACGGACCGCGGGACTTCTCCACCTCCGCGACGAGCGCGGCGCTCCCCGCCGCGTAGCCGATGCGTAGCCCCGCGAGCCCGAACGCCTTCGACATGGTGCGAGTGACGAGCAGCCGTTCGCTCCGCTCCAACAGGTCCACGCCACTCACGCCCGCGAACTCGGCGTACGCTTCGTCGAGGATGACGACACCCGTCGCGCGCTCGACCACGTACTCGATCGCCGACCGGGACATCGCGTTCCCGGTCGGGTTATTGGGGGAGCAGAGATAGATGATGCGGGCGCCGGTGGCGAGGGTGGCCTCAGGGTCGAATAGCGGCACCCCCAGCGGCTCCAGGCCGTTCATCCGCGCGAAGATCGGGATCATCGCGAACGACGGCTCTGGGTGCGCAATCCGGTCGCCCGGCTCGCCGAAGGCGCGGATGGCCGAGTCGAGCACATCGTCCGATCCGCAGCCGGTGACGACCATCGCTGGCGCGACACCCAGGTAGCGCGCGAGTGATTCCTTGAGCCCGCCCGCGTAGAGCGATGGATACCTCGTCACCGCGCTCACCGCCGCCTCACGAATCGCGCGCTCGGCGCCCGGCGGAATGCCCCAGAGGTTCGTGTTGTCGCTCAGGTCGACCGCGCACGGCGCGCGATCCGGCGCGTAGAGCGTGATCCCCCGGTAGCTCTCGCGGGCAAGCTCGAGCGAGGTGAGGCCGGGAGGGATCATCGCCCGACCCCCTGGATGCCGCCGGGCTCGCGATCGGGCATGGGAAGCCGAACGGGCATTCCGGCCGCGCCCCGTGCGGCCGCTGCGTGCCCCGGCAGCCCCTCGGCGGTCGCGAACGCGGCGACGTCGGGTGCGAGACGCGCGGCGGCCGCCGGCGATACGCGCTGGTAGGTGGTCCACCGCATGAAGTCGAGCGTCGAGAGACCGGAGTACGCGCGCGCGCGTCCGCCGGTCGGCAGCACGTGGTTCGCGCCGGTCATGTAATCGCCGAACGCCACACTGCTCGTCGCTCCCAGGAACACCGTTCCCGCGTTCCGCACACGGGCCAACACCCTCTCCGGCTCACGCACCGCGAGCAGCAAGTGCTCGGCCGCGTACTCGTTCGCGAACGCGAGCGCCTCGCCGAGCGACCCCGCGGTCAGGATGGCGCCGCGCGCGGCGAGCGCCTGCCGGATGATCTCGCCCCTGGGCTGCCCGCTGCACTCGGCCCCGAGCGCATCGCGGAGCGCGGCGATGCGATGAACGAGATGCCGGTCGTCGCCGCCGGCACTGTCCTCCTCCTCCCCTACGACCACCGCGACCGCGCAGGCCAGCGGGTCATGCTCCGCCTGCGCCACCAGCTCCCGCGCGACGGTGTCGACATCCACGCTCCCATCCCAGATCGCCAGCAGCTCGCTCGGCCCCGCCGGGGAATCAATGCCGACGATGCCGGCCACCTGGAGCTTCGCTTCGGCCACGTACGCGTTGCCCGGCCCCACGATCCGCTCGACGCGCGGCACGCTCGCCGTCCCGTAGGCCATCGCGGCGATCGCACCAGCCCCGCCCACCGCGAACGCGCGATCGGCACCGGCCAACTCGGCCGCGGCAAGAACGACGGCCGAGGGCGCGCCGGAGCGATCGGGCGGGGTGCAGAGAATGATCTCGCCCACACCCGCGACGCGCGCCGGCACCACGCCCATGAGCACGCTGCTCGGGTATGCGGCCCGCCCACCCGGCGCGTACACGCCCACGCGCGGGAGCGGGTCCGCCCGACGCCCCACGAGAATCCCTGGCTCCGGCTCGATCTCTACCACGGCGGGGAGGAGCGCGCGGTGGACGCGCTCCACGTTGTCTCGCGAGCGCTCCATCGCGCGCACGAGATCGCGGTCGAGTCCATCCAACGCCCGGCGCCACCGGGCGCGCGGCACCTCGAGCGCGTCGAGCGTCACGCCGTCGAGCTCGCGCGCCATGGCGAGCAGCGCCGCATCCCCCTCGCGCCGTACACGCGCGAGGATGGCCGAGACGCGCGCCGTCACACCGGCGTCACCTTCGTCACCCTTGTCACCCTTGTCACCCTTGTCACCCTTGTCACCCTGGAGGCGACGGCCGAAGAGCCGGGCCCGGGCGTCGTCCGACAGCCGCGCGACGTCACCCAGCAGCAACTCGAGGGGCGACGAATCGATCCGCGGAGCGTCGGATCGCTGATGCACGGACGACTCGGCCGCATCATCATGCCGTTCGGGGGGGGCCCCCCAAGGTAGCGGCCCCCGCTTCTCACCTCCCGCTCCCCGCTTCCCGCTCCTCACGGCATCAGCCTCTCGATCCGCGTCACCAGGATCCCCTCGGCGCCCAGGCCCTTGAGGTTGGCGATGGTCCGGTAGATCGCGCTCTGCGGCACCACCGCGTGCACCGCGACGTAGCGACCGCCGTTCAGCAGATCGATTACCGTGGGGCCGTTGAGCCCGGGAAGCACGCGCCGCACCTCGTCGAGCGCGACACGCGGCACGTTCGCCATCACGTAGCGCTTCCCCCGCGCCCGCAGCACCGACTCCAGCGCCCCGGTCAGATCGTCAAGCGCTCGGCGCTTTCCGTCATCGCGCACGGCGGCGCCGTCACTCGCCGTCACCAGGCGGGCGCTCGACTCGAGGATGGTCGCCACCTCGCGGAGGTTGTTCACCTTCATCGTCGAGCCGGTGGACGTGAGGTCCACGACGATGTCCGCGATCCCGAGGTGCGGCGCGATCTCCGCGGCGCCGGAGACGGGAACGATCGTGATCTCGCGGCCGGCCTCGCGGAAGAAGCGCGCGGTGAGGCGCGGGAAGGAGGTCGCGACGCGCGGGGCGCCGCGGATGTCGCCGAGCGAGGTGATGCCGCTCTCCTCGCGCGCGGCGACGACGAGACGGCAGCGGCCGAACTCGAGGTCGAGCAGCTCGCAGAGCGGGCGCTCCGACTCGCAGGCGAGGTCCCACCCGGTCACACCGGCATCGGCCGCACCGTCGGCGACGAACTCCGGGATGTCCTGCGCGCGGACGAAGATGGCCTCGAACTCCCCGCCGAGCGAGGCGGCGAGCGCCCGCTCCGAGCGGACCTGCACCGGGAGCCCGGCGTCGTCGAACAGCTCGCGGACCTCGTCGGCGAGGCGACCCTTGTTGGGTAATGCGATCTTCAGCATGTGGAGACCACGGGAACGTGAGGCAAAAAAAGAGCGGCCCATCCTCCAGGGACGGGCCGCCAGCGCTTCCGGAGCGCGCGTGCCGTGACCGCTAGACGGCTACCCTGGTCACCAGCTACGCGCGCCCGCGCCTCGACCCGTGGGGCCGTGGTGGCGATGGTGCGCGTGGTGTCGGGAGAGCGTCGGGCGATTCATGCGCGGAACGTAATCGCCCTCCGGCGACGGGTCAATCAATGGTTTCCGAGTCAACCCCCTGGATTTCAGAAAGTTTGTGAATAAATTCACAACGTCGCACCGGAGAGCCGGGCGACACTCGTTGATCCAGACGATAGAGACCGAACTCAGCACGGCCTTGGAGGCCTTCAGAACAATGCGCTTCATGGGACTTGCGCTCACAGCGAGCGCGCTCGTCCTCGGCGCCTGCGCCGGCGGCGACACGCCGAACGCCGACTCCGTCGCCGCAGCGACTGCCGCCGCCGACACCACCCCGGCGATGGCCGCCACGCCCGCCGCCGGCCCCGCCGGCGCGCCCGCCGCGGTCACCGGCACCACGCACGAGGTCAAGATGGTCATCGATGGGACGTCGTACAAGTTCGTCCCGGCCGACATCACGATCAAGCAGGGCGACGCCATCAAGTTCATCAACGTCTCGGGCGGCCCGCACAACGTGGCATTCCACGCCGAGACCGTGCCGGACGACATCGAGAAGCAGC
This sequence comes from Gemmatimonadaceae bacterium, assembly GCA_037720885.1. GTDB lineage: Bacteria > Gemmatimonadota > Gemmatimonadetes > Gemmatimonadales > Gemmatimonadaceae > JACMME01. The sequence continues at coordinate 38,168 of JBBJNN010000008.1, forward strand.
TCGATGCCAACATGCCGGCCACCGTCGGCTCCATGCCGAAGATGGGCCCGCTCAGCGGCCCGCTCATCTCCGAGGTGAATGCGGCGTACACCGTTTCCTTCGCCGGCATCAAGGCGGGGCAGCTTCCCTATCACTGCACGCCGCACGAGGCGCTCGGCATGAAGGGGACGATCACGATCCAGTAAGTCTGGCACGGAACACCAGCCAGGATCGAATGGAGGAGGGCGGCGGTGCCTGGCACCGCCGCCCTTTTACATTTCGCCCATGGAGCTCTGGATCGGAATCGTCACCTTCGTCGCCGGCGTGACCCTCTGGCACGTCGCGCGGCGCGAGCGCGCGGTCGTCCCCACTTGGCTCCCCCGCCTCGCCATCGGCGTCACCGCGCTCGGCCTCAGCACCCTCGCCGCCACCCAGCCCGGCCTGGGCTGGAAGGTCTCCTCGATCAGCTTCAGCATCGTCGCCATCGCGCTGATCATCACCGTCATCCGCGACAACCTCCGGGGGCGGCGCTGATTCCACCCTGAGCGTGCTGGCATCACTGCCGGAGAGTCAGACGGATGCTCCCGATGGAGCCGGATGAGACAGATCTGCTCCGCATCAACTCTCGGTCCGTGATGCCAGCCCCGCGCGCTCGTGTCCGCGATCGGGTAGCTCGGCCGCCGCCACCGCGCCGATCGAGCGGGGGTCGCCCGTGACCACGCGCCGGTGGTAGTCGAGCTGCCCCAGGTGGTACGCCAGGTGCACCGCCAGGTGCACGAGAAAGTCTCCCGTCGCCACCGTGCGCCCCGCGATGCGCTCCGGGTACGGCGCCACGAGCGCGTCGTCCGCGAGCGCGGCCAGCCCACGCTCGACCGCATCTCGCGCGGCATCGAGCTCCGCCACCATCTCGGCGCGCGACACCCCGCGGCGCGCGAACTCCGCGGGGCGATCCCGCACATAGCCGCTGCCGCCGAGGACTGCGCCGACATAATGGCGGAGGTTGCCAGCGAGGTGGAGCACGAGCGTTCCGCCCGCGTTTGGCAACCCCTCGCGCTCGGCCCAGGGGCTGGCATCGTCGGGGTACGCTTCGACGGAGCGACGCACCGCCCCGAGATCGCGAAGCAGCACGGAGTGCACGACCGATCGCAGCATGGTGACTCCTTAGGAAGGAGTCGCGCGAGCCGCCACGCGTCGACCCATGGTCCGGTCGATCGCGATGAAGGCGAGACCGACGCCGCAGAAGAGCAGCGTCAGGAGCGCGACGTTCAGCAGCACGCGCGGGTAGCCGAGCGCGCCGACGTCGATGAACGGGTACGGATAGCTGCCGACGAGCGCGCCCCGCACGCCGCTGTAGAGCGCGTAGCCGAGCGGGTAGAGGAGCCAGGGCAGCACGTCGCGCCATGCCAGCCGGCCCTTCGGCACGAACGCGAGCCAGTAGACGACGTAGGCGATCGGGACCGCGTCGTGTAGGAGCACGTCCGCGATCTTTTGCAGCCCGGTCGGCTGCCAGAGATTTCGCAGGAGCAGCGAGTAGATGAGGCCGACGATCGAGATGTACGCGGCCAGCGCGGTCGCCACGCGCGGCCGGCGGGCGGATGCGGTCTCGGGCTCCCCGGGTGTCCACGCCCACGCAGTCACTGCGACCGCCACGAGGAGGTTCGTGACGATCGTGAAGAAGCTGACGAAGCGATCAATGGCGCCGCCGATGCCCGCCGCGGTGCGCGGTACACCCCGGACGATCAGGTAGAGCTGGATCGCCAGCGCGAACCACCCGACCGCGGCGAGCGCCGCCGCGTACACGCGCGACAGGCCTGGCGAGCGTGATCGAGCGACCAGGCTCATGGCGCCGGGTGCGTGGCGGACGAGAGCAGGCTCTCCCGGTCCACGGCGTCGTAGAGCCGGCCATTCGCGACCACCATCTCGACCCGCCGCGTGTTGCGGATGTCGCGCAGCGGGTCCGCGCTCAGGAGCACGAGATCGGCGAGCCGGCCCGGCGCGACGGTGCCGGCCGAGTCGAGCATGCCGAAGTAGCGCGCGGGCTCGAGGGTCGCGATGCGGAGGACCTCGAAGGGCGAGAGCCCGCCGCGCGCGAGCAGTGTCAGCTCCTCGTGCAGGCCGAAGCCGGGCGGGCTGTTGCGCAGCGGCGCATCGGTGCCCGCGAGGACGAGCACGCCGGCCCGGTGCATCCGGGCAACCTGCGCGAGGCGCTTCGCGAGCATCGCCCGGCCCACGGAGTCTGCGCCGGGCGGAACGGAGTCGGGCATCGGAAAGATCTCCGCCACGTAGCGGCGGAGCGCGGCCGGCAGGTAGCGGGCGAGCGAGTCGCCGGGCACCCCGCGGCCCGGCCAGCCCGCGACCTCCACCTGCGCGACGAACGTAGGCGTCACCCACGTGCCGTTTCGCACGAAGCGCGCATAGAGCGGCGCGAGGTCCGCCGACGAGCAGCGGCCGAGCGCGCCCTGTACCGCGAAGCGCGGCCGGAGCGCGAGCGACTCGGCGGGCGTGCAGGGGGCGGGAATGGCGAGGAGGTGCTCGATGCTCCGCTGGCCGGCGTCCGAGGCATCGGCCGCGCCGACCGCGCGCGGGACGTGCCCGGCGACGGCGATGCGACGCTCGCGTGCGCGCTGTGCGATGGCGAGGTAGGTGTCACGCGAGAGCTGGCCGTGGACCTTCACGAAGTCCACGCCGAGTCGCACGAGGGAGTCCACGCCAGCACGTCCCTCGGCCGGTGTGCGCGCGAGGATGTGCGCGATGGGGACGTCGCCGCCCTCGAGGTAGGGACCGGAGGCGATGACCCGCGGTCCCACGAGACGCCCGCGCGCGATGTCGCGGCGCCACGCGGTGAGCGTCGGCCAGTCGCCCGCCATGTCGCGCACGCCGGTAACGCCGTTCGCGATGTAGAGCGCGAGGAGCGCGCGCCCATCCATCACCGCCGTGTGGACGTGCATGTCCCAGAAACCGGGGACGAGGAACTTCCCGCGCCCATCAACCACGCGTGCACCAGCCGGTACGCGCGCCGAGCGCGCGGGCCCGACCGCCTCGATGCGGGTGCCGCGGACGACGACCGTCTGGTCGCGGCGCGGCGTGGAGTCTGTGCCGTCCACCACGCTCACGTGCGTGAAGGCGAGCGCGGCCTGCGCGCGCGCCGATGGCGGCCCGGCGAGGGCGATGAGCACGACGAGCACGCGCATCGCGCGCATCGCGCGCATCGCGCGCATGACCTCGGGCTTCGCGCGCGTGCTCACACTACGGCGCTACATGCGCGGGACGAACATGATGTGCGCCTTCGGCGTCCCCGGGAACATGATCCATGGTGTTCCTTCCGCGGGCTGGGCGGCGAGGCCGGTGGACGCAGCGGTCGCACCGGCGATGTAGATCACGAACAGTTGGCGTGCGCCGGTCGCCACGCCGGTGGCCGGATCGAAGCTCCCCGCCGGTCCGGTGAGCGAGTAGAGCGCCGCCGGCTGCCGGGGCATCGCGAGCTTCCCCGCGCGCACTTCCGCGAAGCGGGTGCTGTCCACGCGGTCGCCGGTGACGCCCTGCGCCCGCAGCGCGCGGCCGCGGGCCATGAAGGGCTCGAGCGACTGGTGATAGCAGGCCACGTGGAATCGGGCGACCGCCGGATCGCTGGCCAGGCAGACGAACGGGCCGGCCCCCTCCCGGAGCGTGACGAGCCGCGTGTTCCCCGCCCGGTAGCCGAGCACGCGGGCCGCGCTCCGGAACTCGGCCGGGAGCGGGAGCACGGCCGAGGCGACCTGCCCCGCCTCGGGGAGCGGCGGCCCCGGTGGAGCAGGCGCCTGCGCCGGGAGCGCGCGGGTCGCGAGCAGAGGTACCGCGAGCACGGCCGCGAGAGTGCGGAGCGGAGGGGACGAGCGAACAGTGCGCATGGGGGCATGCCTCCTCGCATGGGGTGAGACTCGCGCACATAATGTGGGCGCGCGGCCGTGGCCGGATGCGGGGAAGATGCCGCGCCGCCTCGCGCCGGGCGAGTGGGCAATGACGTGGTGGCGGGGTCGGAGCCCTCGATGAGCGCCGGGCCGAACGGCTCCGCGCGTGGCCCGCACCGACATTCTGCAGCTACCAGCAGCGGAGGATGCTCCCATGAGATGGCTCGCGCTCGCACTTCTCCTGCTGGCGCCACACATCACCGCGGCCAGCGCGGCCGGGCAGGAGACCCGGGAGCCTCGCGCTCGGCGCGTCGATTCGCTCTTCGCCGAGCTCGATCGGTCCGGGTCTCCGGGACTGGCCGTGGCCGTGGTGCGGGATGGGCAGGTGGTGTTCACGAAGGGGTACGGCCTGGCCAGCCTGGAGCACCGCGTTCCCAACACACCGGCGACGGTGTTCGATGTCGCCTCGGTATCGAAGCAGTTCGCCGGGCTTGCCATCGCCATGCTCGTGGAACAGGGGCGGATCAACCTGCGCGACGACGTCCGGAAGTACATCCCCGAGCTTCCTGACATTGGCCGCACGATCACGATCGACCACCTGCTCCACCATACGAGCGGGCTTCGCGACTGGCCGGGCACGCTGGCGGTCGCGGGCTGGCGGTTCGATGATGTGATCTCGTTCGATCAGATCCTCTCGATGGCCTACGGGCAGCGAACGCTCAACTTCGTTCCCGGCGCCGAGTACACGTACTCGAACACCGGGTACAACCTGCTCGCGGAGACGGTGGCACGCGTCACCGGCCAGTCGTTCCGGGCGTGGACGGACGAGCATCTCTTCCGTCCGCTGGGTATGGCGAACACCCATTTTCGAGACGACCACACGAAGGTGATCGCGAATCGCGCGTTCGGCTACGCGCGGTCGGACAGCGGGTTTCGGGCGGTCACGAACAATCTCACGGCGCTGGGCTCGAGCTCGCTCTTCAGCACGGCCGACGACATGGCGAAGTGGGTGATCAACTTCGACACCCGGGCGGTGGGCGGACCCGCGGCCATGGCGCTGACCCGGACGCGCGGCGTGCTGAACGATGGCACATCGATCCCGTATGCCTTCGGAGTGAGCCACGGAGAGTATCGAGGGCTGCCGACGGTGAGCCACAGCGGTGGGTGGGCCTCGTTCGGCTCCTTCGTCGTCCATTTTCCGGCGCAACGGTTCGGGGTCGTCGTGCTGGCCAACAATGGCGGCGTCAACGCCTCGCGCGCCGCGTACAACATCGCGGACATCTTCCTGGCGGATGCGCTGGCTCCGCCCGCGCGCGCCGCTGCTACCACCCCGGTGACCGCGACTGTACATGTCCCGGCGGCACTGCTCGACGAGTACGCCGGGGTCTACCGGCTGGGTCCCGGCTGGTACCTGCGGATCAGCCGGGAGGGCGGCGCCCTGAAGACGCAGGCGACGCGCGAGAGCGCGTTCCCGATGACGGCGCGATCGCGAACGGAATTCTGGGTGGACGGGTATGGCGCGGCGATCTCGTTCGGGCGCGATGCCGCGGGGCGTGTCACGCATGCGCTCTATCGCGGGCGAAACGCGCCGAAGCTCACCGGAACCACCTCCCCCTCGACGAGCCAGATGGCGGAGTATGCCGGCGAGTACGCCAGCGACGAGCTGCAGACGCGCTACACCGTCGAGGCGACCGACAGCTCACTTATGATCCGGCACCACCGTCACGGACTGATGAAGCTCACGCGGGCCTGGGGGGATGACTTTACCGGTTCCGCGTGGTTCATGCGATCCATGGAGTTCGAGCGCGACCCCGCGGGACGAGTGATCGGGTTCGCCATCACGGTCGACGAGCGAAGCCGGAACATCCGCTTCGTGAAGCGTCGGTAGCGTCGGGCCGCCGCTAGCCAGCCTTGCCAGTCGTGCTTCTATCCGGCCGTGGTACTATCTATGCTCACGTAGAACGTTCCTGAGCTCGGCACTCGACGCATTGGCCCGCATTGGTTTGGTAGGTGAGCGGAATGACACCATCACACACCCGTTGGATTACCCGGATGCTCGCGGCCGCGGTCGCCGTGGCGGCGTGCACGGCGTGCAGCAGCGCCCCCCGGGGAGCGGCACGGCCGACTTCGCAGCCGACATCTCCCCAGCCGGCCGCGGACGGGGGAGGCGACCTGGCGGCCATCGCCAAGGCGCGGGCCGACAGCGCCCGCCACCCCTATACGGCGGCGGATGTGCACTTCATGTCCGCGATGATCGGCCACCATACCCAGGCCATCGTGATGGCCGGCTGGGCGCCCACCCATGGCGCCAACGCCTCGGTGCGTACGCTGGCCGAGCGGATCGTCAATGCCCAGCAGGACGAGATCGCCATCATGCGGCAGTGGCTCCGGGACCGCCGCCAGCCGGTGCCGGGGGCTGCGCCCACGGGGATGAAGATGAAGAGCGGGGCCGAGCACGAGATGCATCATGAGGTGCAGGGCGGAGTACTGATGCCCGGCATGCTCAGCGAAGCCCAACTGAAGCAGCTGGACGGGGCGCGGGGAACGGAATTCGACCGGCTGTTCCTCACCTTCATGATCCAGCACCACCGCGGCGCGACCGCCATGGTGAAGGAGCTATTCGGCACCTACGGCGCCGCCCAGGACGAGACGGTGTTCAAGTTCGCCTCCGACGTCAACGTGGATCAGACTACCGAGATCGCACGGATGGAGCGGATGCTCGTCGTCCTCATGATCGAGAGCCGGTCTCGGTGACGGCCCCCGTGATCCACCTGTCGTCGCAGGCCTGTACCCCCCACGTCGTTCTATCAGAGGAATCAGCCATGGCTCTCGTGTATCCGCTTCGCCGTTCGGCGGTGCGACCGACCGTCGCCCGACTCGTGTCGCTGTCGCTCGCCTTCGGATTGCCGTCCCTTGCGGCGTGCGCCCGCACGACCTCCATGTCGGCCGATGACGCCCCGTCGCCGGCCCGCACCGGCTCCATGTCGACCGCGGCGCCGAGCCCCGATCCACGCATCGGTCTCCGCGCCGGGCGGATGGACGCCGCCGAGGCGTCGTGGAACATGCGGGTGGTGTCGAAGACGCCGCCCTCCGAGAAGTTCGTCGGGGGCACCAACTCCGACCTGGCCTTCAGCGGCCAGCACGTCATCCAGGGCAGTTACAACGGCTGGCAGATCTGGGACATCTCGAACGCGAGCCGGCCCACGCTCAAGACAGCGTACTACTGCCCGGCGTCGCAGAGCGACGTCTCGGTCTACAAGAACCTGCTCTTCATCTCTGGCGAGGGCCTCACCGGGCGCATCGACTGCGGTGGACAGGGGGTGCCGGAGGTCGTCAGCAAGGATCGGTTGCGCGGCGTCCGGATCTTCGACATCACCGACATCGCCAACCCGAAGAACGTCGGCAACGTGCAGACCTGCCGCGGCTCGCACACGCACACGGTGCTGGCCGACCCGAAGGACACGGAGAACGTCTACATCTACATCTCGGGCTCGTCCGGAGTACGGTCGGCGGACGAGCTCGCCGGCTGCGTGGATGCCAGCCCCGACAAGGATCCCAACTCGTCGACCTTCCGCATCGAGGTCATCAAGGTACCACTGGCCCACCCCGAGCAGGCCGCGATCGTCAGCTCGCCGCGGATCTTCAACGATCTAGTGGCGCCCGCGCGACATGGCGAGTCGCCCGAGGACATCGCGGCCGCCGCGAAGGCCGCCGCGGCCGCTCGCGCCAGGGGCGGATTCACCGCGACCATTCAGGGTCAGGAGATCGTGCTGCCCCCGGGCTTCATCAAGCCGATGCTCGACAGCATCGTCAGCGCCCGGAACGGAACCGGCGCTCCGACGGGCGCCGACAGCGCCACGCTCCGTGCGGCGATCCCCGTCATGATCGCGAAGATGATCGGCGCGTCTCCGGAAGGCGGGTCTGGCCCGCGGCCCGGCCCCACGTCGTGTCACGACATCACGGTCTATCCGGCGATCGGGCTGGCCGGCGGCGCCTGCGAGGGCTACGGGCTCCTGCTCGACATCCGTGATCCGGCACATCCTGTCCGCATTGCCGCGGTGGCCGACTCGAACTTCTCCTACTGGCATTCGGCGACCTTCAACAATGACGGCAGCAAGGTTCTGTTCAGCGACGAATGGGGCGGCGGTGGGGCGGCGAAGTGCCGCGTGACCGACAAGAAGGAATGGGGTGCGGATGCGATCTTCACGCTCGTTGACGGGAAGCTGCAGTTCCAGAGCTACTACAAGCTGCCCGCGGCGCAGACGGCGCAGGAGAACTGCGTGGCGCACAACGGCTCGCTGATCCCGATTCCCGGCCGTGACGTGATGGTGCAGGCGTGGTACCAGGGTGGCATCTCGATCTTCGACTGGACCGATGCCGCGCACCCGAGGGAAATCGCCTTCTTCGATCGTGGCCCGGTGGACTCGACCCGGATGACCATGGGTGGGCCGTGGTCCGTCTACTGGTACAACGGCGTCATCGTCAGCTCCGAGATCGCCCGCGGACTCGACATCTTCGAGCTGACGCCGAGCGGGCTCATCTCGCAGAACGAGATCGACGCGGCGAAGACGGTGCGCCTGGAGTACCTGAACGCCCAGGAGCAGCCCAAGTTCGTCTGGCCGCCGAGCTTCGCGTTGGCGCGTGCCTATCTCGACCAGCTCGCGCGGTCGAACGGTCTCGCGGCCGGCAGAGTCTCCGCTGTCCGGCAGGCGCTGGCCAGCGCCGAGCGGGCATCCGGAGCGCAGAGGCGGGACGCGCTGACGCAGCTGGCGACGCAGGTGGACGGCGACGCGAGCGGCGCTGGCGATGGCGCGAAGGTGCGGATGCTGGCAGGCGCCGTGCGGGAGCTGGCCGGCGCGGCGCGCTGAGCATTGGCGGCGCGCGAGGGGCTGGCGCTACTGCCCGACGAGCGGACGGCGGGTCAAGACGACTGCCCGGCGGGGGTGTGGGTGCCGACCCACGTCGTCATGTGGTGCAGGAGACGATCGGAGTCAGGTGGGCCGGCCGGCAGGCGACCGAGCGCCGCGAGCACCGTTCCGACCATCGTGTCCGGCGCGCTCGTGTCGAGGGGCAGCACGCGCACCGGGTCCACCGCCGCGAGGGCGGCGAAGTAGCGCCGTTGCGGTGCGACGAGGCGCAGGTGCTGCTCGAAGTTCCGCCGGGTGCGCGCTGGGTCACCAGCCCGGCGCTCGCGCAGCTGTGATTCGGTCGCACCGAGCACCACGTACAGGTCGGGGAAGGCCAGCGTGCTCCGTGCAAGCTGCGCGCGGTAGAGCGGCGCCAGGACGTCCACGCCGGGCCAGCCCTCGGCCGCGTACACCCAGTTGTACCAGAGCCCCTTGAACGGATCGCCATCGAGCACCACGAGCGAGGCCCTGGCCGCGAGCGCACGAGCGCGCCCCCACTGCGCGGCGCTGCGTTGGACGAACCATGGCGTGGACTCCGGAACTGGCGGGGCCTCGGCCGCGTCGAGCTCTGGGACGACCATCGCGCCGGCCGCACGGGCGAGCTCCGCCGCGAGCGTGGTCTTGCCGGCGGCGCTCGGCCCTTCGATGCAGATGATCCGGGAAGAGCTGGTGGGCTGCGGCTCGTCCGAGGCGAGAGGGAAGGTGTAGAGCATGAACGCCTCGGGCGCTGCCCCGGCACTCTCGTAGAGGCGCCGCGCCGTCGAGGCGCCAGCGCGATGTTGGCTAGGCCCGCCCCGCGAGGTGGACACCGTGCGGACCTCCACGCTACGGGATACGTGTCCAGACCGTGAGCGACTCCTCTCCCGTCGGAGACCGGGGCGCCGACGTCTGGATCGCCGCCGCTCGGGCGATCTCGCCGCAGAATCCGATATGACCAGGCTCCCGCTCGAGCGTATCGGCCGGCTGCGCCCGCCCCTGGGAGGCTGGAGCAATCGCGACGTAGTAGCGGAAGTGTGTGCTGTCACCATGCCAGTACGCTACGGCCCGGCTTTCATGTTGCCGGCCGCCGAGCGGCGTGGGGCCGGCATGCACCCACGCAGTGTCGGCGCTGCGCGTCCGGGTGGCGCCGGTCAGACCCACGGTCGTGAAGGCGCGCTCGAAGCGGGCGGCGACCGAGTCGGGCGGCAGGGTGGAGCGCAGGACGGCCCACCAGCAATGGTCCTCGCTCAGCCGCGCGGGGGCCGGGGTGGTAGCCGCCCGACGGCGACATCCGGCGCCGAGGAGAGCGATGAGCAGCAGGAGAACCGCGGCGGAAGTGGAGGAGCGACGCATCGGGTGGACACTCCGGGCGAGGTTGGAGCGAGGTTAGATGGTAGCCGCGTCGAACACCATGCCGGCCTGGGCCGGGTCGAACCCGTCCGGGAAGCGCGTCCGCCGGTCGTACCGGGCGCCCATAAAGGAGGCGCCGGACAGGATAGCCCCGGACAGGATGGCACCCTGGATCTCCGTGGACCCGTCGAGCGCGTCCCGTCCGAGATCCGCGCTCGTGAGGTCGGCCCCGGTGAAATCTGCCTCCTTCAGATCAGCGCCCCGTAGCGACGCGCCGACCAGCTTCGCCCCGCGGAACGAGGCCGTGAACGCGGCCAGCCAGTAGAGGTCCGCGCCGGAGAGATCCGCCCTGGCCAGGTTGGCACCTGGAAGCTCGCGCCCGCGAAGGTCAGCACCGCGCAACCCGCCGTCCGCCTCGTGGAGTACCGCTCCATCCCGATCGGTGATCCGCATCGCCGTATCTTCTGGCTACCTGACGCCCGGGTCAATCGGCGCCGACGCAGGGCGCAGGTTCACGCCGCGCGGGTCCGGAAGTTGACGACAGAGCGGTTTCCTTTTCCGGAGTCGCCATGCATGAATTGAAGGACGAGCGTGGGGCGGATGCACTCTTCGAGGCCTCCGAGGCGGTGCTGCTCAAGCACGGCGCCCACTGCATCATCAGCGCGGGTGCTCGCGAGGAGATCGCCGCGTTCGAGGAGGCACATCCGCGAACCGAGGTCTTCGCCGTCGAGGTCACCGGGCAGCGCGATCTCTCGGACCAGCTCGCCACACGGCTCGGAGTGCGTCATCAATCCCCTCAGGTATTCGTTCTGCGGCGCGGCGCGGTGACCTGGCATGCCACGCACCACGACATCACCGCCGAGGCGCTCGAGGAGCACACCGGAGGCTAGGGCGGAGCTGGCCCCGGGGCTCCCTCATCGTACCCCCGCGCTCAGCCCGCCGTCGGCGATGAACGAGTGTCCCGTCACGTACGACGACGCGGGCGAGCAGAGCCACACCGCCGCCTCCGCCGCTTCCTCGGGGCGGCCGATGCGGCCAAGCGGGACGAGCTGCGTGTAGCGGCCCTCGGCTGCTTCCACGGAGATGCCGCTGCTCGCCGCGTGTTGCGCGATCACGCTCCGTAGGTTGAGCGCGAGCGCCTCGTCGAATTCCGCCTCCGTAAAGTCCGCCGTCGCCTTGAACACCCCCGCAGCCGACGCGGCGTTGTTGAACGCGTAGTCGAGCCGCCCGAAGCGCTCCACCGCCGTCCGCACCAGCGCGTCCGCCCGCTCGGCCAGCGACAGGTCGCCCTGGACGTACTCAGCGGCAGCGCCCGCGTCGCGCAACGCGCGGAGCGCTGCCTCGCCACGCTCCGCGTTCCGCCCGGCGATCACCACCGCCGCACCCCGCCGCGCGAACGCGTGCGCCGCCGCGAGCCCGATCCCCGACGTTCCGCCCGTGACCACGGCGACCGTCCCCTCCATGCCGCCCGTCTCCGCCATCGATGCCTCCCGCCTCCCCTCGTGTCTCATGCACCCCGCGCGTGCGTCGATATCAGGCGCCGCTTGCGCTCGCCCGCCGCGCGGGGGATAATCGGCCGTCGCCCCACGACCGCACCCGCACGTGTTCACGCGCATTCACTCCAGAGCGAATCCCATGCTCCGCCGCACGCTCCGCCCTATCTCCCTCGCGACGCTCGCGTCGCTCGTAGCTGCCTGCGCCTCCACCCGGAACCCCGGGCCAGCCACACCGGCCACCACCACGGCTGCCTCGCCGGCAGCGACAGCTGCGACTGGGTCCCCTCCCGCGCAGGCACCCGCGGCGCCAGCCTCCTCCATCGCCGCGCGCACCGCCGGAATGGTCAAGCGCGATGGGTTCATCCCCATCTACCTCGACCGGAAGGGCGGCAAGATCCTCCTCGAGCTTCCGCGCGACTCGATGCGCGTGCTCTACTTCATCTCCCAGGCGACCGGTCTGGGCTCCAACCCAATTGGCATCGACCGCGGCGCCGGCGGCGGCGAGTACGTCGCGCGCTTCGACCGCGAGGGCGAGCGCGTGCTCGTCGTGCTCGAGAACTGGGCGTATCGCACCTCGCTCGCCGCCCAGAACCCGGCGCACGCCCGCACGATCGCCGAGTCGTTTCCGCCGAGCACCGTGGCGGCGCTGCCGATCACTGGGGAGACGGGCGGGCGGCTCCTCGTGGACGCGACCGACTTCTTCCTCCGCGACTGGCTCGACGTCGCCGGCACGCTCGCCGCGAGCAACGAGGGGAGCTACACCGTCGCGCGCGACCGGTCGAGCATCTACGAGCCGTACACGCGCGCCTTCCCCACGAACACGGAGGTGGACGTCGCGCTCACCTTCGCCGCCAGCGGGCGGCCGGGCGGCACCGTGTCGCAGATCGTCCCCGACGGCCGCGCGTTCACGCTCCGACAGCACGCCAGTTTCGTGCAGCTCCCGGATGATGGCTACCGTCCGCGCACGCTCGACCCACGCACCGGATTCTTTGGCATCACCTTCCGGGATTATGGGCAACCGATCCAGAATTCGCTCGAGCAGCGCTGGATCTCGCGCCACCGTCTCCTTCGCGCGAACCCCGCCGACCCGCGCAGCGCGATCACGAATCCCATCGTCTATTACATCGATCGCGGCATCCCCGAGCCCGTGCGCACCGCCACGCGCGAGGGCGCGACCTTCTGGGTGAAGGCGTTCGACGACGCTGGACTCAAGGGCGGCTTCCGCGTCGAGGATCTTCCCGAGGGCGCCGACCCGCTCGACGCGCGCTACAACGTGGTGCAGTGGGTGAACCGCAACGAGCGCGGCTGGTCGGTTGGCGGCTCGCTCGGCGACCCGCGGACGGGGGAGATCCTGAAGGGGCAGGCGCGCATGGACTCGCACCGCGCGCGCACGGACTACAATCTCTACGCGGGGCTCATGGGCGCGGATGCCGCGGCGGCAGACACCGCCTTCGTCCTCGCGCGCGTGCGGCAGGTGACGGCGCACGAGATCGGCCACACGCTCGGCATGGCGCACAACTACATCGCGTCCACGTACGAGCGCGGCTCCGTGATGGATTACCCGCCGCCCCGTGTGCGCCTCGCGGCGAATGGGGAGATCGACATTGCCACCGCGTACGGGCTGGGTCCCGGTCCATTCGACGTATGGGCGGTGCGCTGGGGGTATGGGATCTACCCGCAGGCGTCCGAGACCGATTCGCTCGCCGCCATCGTGACCGAGGGGCTGAAGGGAGGGTTCCTCTTCCTCTCGGACGCCGACGCACGCCCCGACTTCGCCTCCGACCCGCGCACCAACCTGTGGGACGACGCGGCAACGGCGGATGAGTTCCTCCGGCATCAGATGGACGTGCGGCGCGTGGCGATGAGCCGGTTCGGTGAGCGCAATATCCGCGTCGGCGAGCCGATCGCGCTCCTGCAGGAGCGCTTCGTGCCCGTGTACTTCATGCACCGCTTCGCGCTCAACTCCCTGTCGAAGACGATCGGCGGCGTGGAGTACTCGAACGCCGTCCGCGGCGACAACCTGCAGGCGACACGCCCGATCCCGGGCGCCGGGCAGCGCGTGGCGCTCCGCATGCTCGCGGCCGCGCTCCACCCCGCGGAGCTGGCAATCCCCGACACGGTGATCACGCTCCTCGCGCCGCGGCCCTTCTCCTACGCGCCGTACGTGGAGCTGTTCGGGAGCCGCACGCGCCCCACGTTCGACGAGCTGGGCGCCGCGCGAACGCTCGCGCAGATGGTGCTCGACGGCGTGCTCCAGCGCGACCGCGCGGCGCGCCTCGTCCAGCAGGCGGCCCATGATCCGCGCGCACTCACGCTGAGCGAGACGGTCGGCGCCCTGGCGGCCGCCACCGCCGCGCGGGCAGGCGAGTCGCCGAAGCATTCGGCGCTCCGGCGCGTGGCGCAGCGCGCGCTGGCGGACCGGCTGCTCGCGCTCGCCGCGGACCGCGAGGCATCTCCCGAGGTACGCGCGATCGCCGACCTCGAGATCACGCGCCTGCGCGATGTGGCCCGCCGAAATCCGGGCGCGGGGTCGCCCGACGAGCAGGCCCACCGGATGGCGATGGCCGGCGACTTCACGCGCTGGCTCGAGCGCCGCGAGCTGCCGGCCCCGACACCCGCGCTCCGGGCGCCGCCGGGCGACCCGTTCGGGATGGTGCCGTAGCACCTGGCATCACGGGGACTCAGCGGGACCACTGGAGCATCGAGACAGCGTGGAGGTGTTGATGAAGTATCGGACATTCGGACGCCTCGGCTGGCGCGTGAGCGAGGTCGGCCACGGGATGTGGGGGATGGGAAGCTGGTCGGGCTCGGACGATGACGAGTCCCGCGAGGCGCTGGCCGAATCGGTGCGGCTGGGCTGCACCTTCTTCGACACGGCGTGGGTGTATGGCGAGGGGCACAGCGAGACGCTCCTCGGCGAGCTCCTGCGCGCGCACGGAAACACACACGACCGCGAGCGCCTCTACGTGGCGACGAAGATTCCGCCGCTGAACTACGAGTGGCCCGCGCGCGCGGACGCCGAGTTGAGCGAGGTGTTCCCGCTGGATCACATCCGCGAGTACACGGAGCGGAGCCTCGAGAATCTGGGCGTCGAGCGCGTGGACCTCATGCAATTCCACGTCTGGAACGATGCATGGGCGCACGACGACCGCTGGCGTCGCGCGATGGAGGAGCTCAAGCGCGAGGGGATGATCGGCGGCGTCGGGATCAGCATCAACGACCTGGAGCCGTGGAACGCGCTCGACACCCTCCGTACGGGCGCGGTGGACGCGGTGCAGGTGATCCACAACATCTTCGAGCAGGCGCCGGAGGACGAGCTCTTCCCACTCTGCCGCGAGCTCGGGATCGCCGTGATCGCGCGCGTCCCGTTCGACGAGGGCTCGCTCACCGGCACGCTGACGCGGGACTCCACGTGGCCAGCCGGCGATTTCCGGAGCGCCTACTTCGCCGGCGGCGCCCTCGACGAGACGCTGGACCGCGTGGAGGCGATGGACCGCGCGCTGCCGGCCGGCGCGTCGCTTCCGGAGACGGCGCTTCGCTTCATCCTCTCGCACGACGCGGTGAGTACCGTGATCCCGGGAATGCGCCGCCCGCACCACGTGCGCGCGAACCTCGCCGCGAGCGACGCGGGGCCACTGCCGGCGGAGGTGCTCCGGCAGCTGCGGGAGTTCCGCTGGGATCGGGGTCCGTCGCGCGGGTGAGGGGCGCGCGCCACGTGGCAGCGTGCGCGAACCGCGAACGTCACCGATGCAGCAGCACGCCGATCACGCCGGCGATTCCGATGATCGCCGGCTCGGGGAGCCGCCTGACCGTGAGCAATGCCGCCAGCGCTCCGAGCGCGATCACTGCGGTCGGCACATCCACGATCGCGCGCTGCCCGAGCACCAGGGCGACGCCCGCGATCGCGCCCGTCGCCGCGGCTGTCACACCGGCCACGAAGGCGCGCACCGTGACCTGCTGCGAGACGCGCCGGAACGACGGCGCGAACAGTACGACGCTGAGATGGACAGGAGCGAACACGCCCAACGCCGCCAGCGCGCCGCCGAGCGGCCCCGCGGCGAGGAAGCCCACGAACGCCACGGTGATCACTACCGGGCCCGGCGTGATCATCGAGACCGCGACCGCATCGAGGAACTGCTGGTCGGTGAGCCACCGGTACTCCTCCACCGCGCCCCGGTACATGAAGGGTACGATCGCGAGCCCGCTCCCGAACACGAGCGCCCCCGCCTTCGCGAAGAACCAGAGCACCCGCGCGAGCTGTTCGCCGCCCGCGGCGCCGCCGAGCCCGGTCACGATCCACGGCGGCAGGGCAAGCACGAGCGCCGACGCGCCGCGCACCCGGCGGCTCGCTCCCCGCGCGGCGACCGCGAGCACGCCGCCGCCGAGGATCAGCCAGACGATCTCCGACTCGGTGAGCGCGGTCGCGACCGCGTTGGCGAGGAAGATCCCCCACAGCAGCGCGTCGCGGCCGAGCGTGACGCGGGCGAGCTTGTACGCGCTGCGGGCGATGATGGCGATGACCGCGGCGCCCACGCCGTAGAACGCCTCACGCATCCACGTCATCGCGCCGACGCGCACGTACGCGGCGGAGAGCGCGAGCACCATGAGGAAGGACGGCAGCACGAAGCCGAGCCCGGCGATCGTCGCCCCGCGCGCCCCGCCGCGCAGCCAGCCGATGTACATCGCGAGCTGAGCGGCGAGCGGGCCGGGCGCGAGCTGCGAGAAGGCGAGCCCCTCCTTGTACTCGGCCTCGCTCACCCAGCCGCGCGCCTCCACGAGGTCGCGCTGCATGTAGCCGACGAGCGCCACCGGGCCGCCGAACCCCGCTGTCCCGAGCCGCACGAAGTACCACCAGAGGCCGCGCACCGTCGCGCCGCGATCCGGAGCTGCCGCGGGTGGCGCGTCGCGGGCCGGCGGCGTCACTAGGTCCGCCGCGCGAGCGCGGCATACAGCTCGTCGAACAGCGCCGCGCCGCGCTCGAGCCGCTCCGCGTCGTCAGCGGCGGATCGCGCGATGCCGGCAATGAGCGTCGCCACGCCGGCCGCCTCCTCGCGCCCGAACTTCCCATCCTTGCAGTCTACGTCATGCACGATCTCGCCGATTGCCCGCACCCCGCGGTCGCGGATGGCGAACTGTGTGGCGAGCGTCTCGAATGTGCAGCGGTCGCCCTCGTGCGTGTACTCGCCGTCGTACATGTCGAAGCGCAGCTCGCCGGGCCGCGGCGCGTGATCGCGTGCGGTCACGAATGCGAACCGCGCCGCCGGGTCGATGAACCGGCGGATGAGCCACGCGCTGGCGATCCGGTCTACGCGCACATCGCGGCGCGTGACCCACGTGCGGCCGTGGGGGGCACGCACGTCGCCGGACCGGGCCGCGCGGACGTCGTGCTCCGCGCGAGGGGCGCGCTCCGCCTCGGTGACCGCGTCCTCCGCCCCGCGCCGCGCCGGCGCCGCGAAGAAGTCCACGCGTGCGATCTCCGCGAGCCGCCGCCGCAGGCGCGCGAGCTCCGCCGGCCGGCGGGCTGGCTCGCCCGCCTGGAGCGGCTCTCGCAGCTGCTCGCGCGCCGCCGCCTCGATCTCGCGGTAGTCGTCGCCGCGCGCCGCCTGGAACAGCTCGCGGACCTGATCGTCCGACAGCCCGGCGACGAACGTCGCCTCGCAGACGGCGGCCTCCCCGCCATCGTCCGCGATCTCGCGCGCCAACCACTCGAAGTCCTCGCGCGTCTCATCAGACGCGGGAAGCGCGTACACGGAGCTCTTGATCGGCAGGGCACCCAACTGCCGGAGGCGGCGGCGAACTTTCACACGGAAGTAGTCGGGCTTGGGCGGAATCTGATGGATGAGCAGCAGCCACGGCGCCCCGACCGGCTCCCCCGGCGACTCGTTCGCCGACTCGTCCGTCCGGCGCACCCTCGTCATCACGCGCCTCGCCCGTCTGCATCGCTCAGCTCGCTGAGGTCGCTCAGCTCGATCGGCACGCCGGCGCCCGCCGCGAGCGCGCGCTCGTAGACGAAGGCCGCCGCGGCCAC
Source organism: Gemmatimonadaceae bacterium (assembly GCA_037720885.1). Lineage (GTDB taxonomy): Bacteria > Gemmatimonadota > Gemmatimonadetes > Gemmatimonadales > Gemmatimonadaceae > JACMME01. The sequence continues at coordinate 55,794 of JBBJNN010000008.1, forward strand.
GTCCTGGAGCGCCGTCCCGGTGCTGTCGAACACGATCACCTCGTCGTCAGACAGGCGCCCCGGCTTCCGGTCCGCGACCACCTCGGCCAGCTCGGCGCGGACATCCTCGCGGCGCATGAGCTTCGCGTCGAGCGCGTGGTGCAGGTCGCCGATCGTCGCGCACTGGTCGAGCACGTCGGCGACGACCACATACTCGGCCAGGAGCGCGGGCTCGATCTCCTGCTTGTCCGGACTGTCCGCGCCGACCGCGGCGACGAAGGTGCCCGGCCCCACGTCCCCGCGACCGAGCAGCCACCGGCGAGACGGCGTGCACGTGACGCAGATGTCACTGCGGCGGGTCGCGGCGCCGAGGTCTCGCGTGGCGACGACCTCGACGCCGAGCTCGCGCGACATGTCGCTCGCGTAGCGGTCCGCGCGCGCCGCGTCCGCGTCGAACGCGAAGACGGCGGCGGGCGGGCGGACGTGGGCGACGGCGCGGAGCTGGCTGCGCCCCTGCTCGCCGCAGCCGCAGATGGTGATGGTCGCCGCGTCGGGGCGGGCGAGGTACCTGGCCGCGACGGCGGTGGCCGCGGCGGTGCGCAGGCTCGTGATCTCGATCGAGTCGAGGATCGCGAGCGGGCGGCCGCGGTCCGCGTCGAAGAGAACGATGACGCCCTGGATCGTCGGCAGGCCGTGCCGCTCGGGGTTCGACGGGAAGTTGGCGTTCACCTTCGCGGCAAAGACGCGGTCGCCGGCCGTGAGCCCGGCGGTCTTGACGTGGAAGCCCCCGCCGGGAACGTGCGTGCCGAGCACGGCCGGCGGGATGGTCAGCCCCTCGGCGTGGAGGCGGAAGGCGCGCTCGACTGCCTCGATGCAGTCGGCGACGCCGAGCAGCCGGGAGACGTCGCGGCGGGTGAGGACGAGCGTGCGCCGGTCGGGTGGCGCCTGCGGCTCGGACGGCGGTGGTGAAGGGAGCACGAGCGATGGGATCGCGGGCCGGTGTGCGAGGAGTCGGGCAACGCGCAGTTGTCGTCGGTCCGAATGTATAGTATTATCACAACTGAATCAACATCGTATCGTACATGAATCACGGATCAGTATGCCGCAGCATCCCCCACGAGTGCTCTTCGTCTGCCTCCATGGCTCGGCGAAAAGCGTGATCGCCGCCGAGCACTTCCGGCGCATCGCGGCCGAGCGCGGCGTGTGCGTGGAGGCAGGGTCGGCGGGGCTCGAGCCGGACCTCGAGGTCCCGCCCCACGTCGTCGCCGGGCTCCTCGCCGATGGGCTGGACGTCGAGCTCCGACGCCCGCGTGGGCTGACCCGTGCGCAGGCCGAGGCCGCGACCTGGATCGTGTCGTTCGCGCCCAACCTGTCGGGGGATGTCATTGCCGGATGTGCGATCGAGTACTGGACCGACGTGCCCGCGGTGAGCGACGGGTACGATGCGGCGCGGCACGCGATCGTCGGGCGCGTTCGGGCGCTCGTAGACGACGTGGTGGCACGCGGCATGACAGGTGTGCGGCAACGAGCCCTCGACGGACTGAAATCCTCCGCGGCACCAGGAGATTCCGAATGAAGACGACATCGTGCCGCCGGCTCACCACCGGCGGGTTGATGCGACTGCAGCGCCTTGCGTTCTTGACGCTATTCGCGCTGGGCGCCACCGCGCCGGCGAACGCACAGCGGCCCGCGGGCCAGCAGGCCGCGGCACGCGCGATTGATTGGAAGGCTGTCGAGACCGCGCTCGGCCGCACGAGCGTGATGCAGCCCGGGGACGTCCACCGCTTCAGCATGCCGCGTGGCGACATGGAGGTGACCGCGGCCGGAGTGCGCGTCCGGCCGGCGCTGGCGCTCGGCTCCTGGATCGCCTTCAAGGCGTCAAGGAACGGGGCGGTCGCCATGGGCGATCTGGTGCTCAGTGAAGATGAGCTCGGGCCAGTCGTCTCGGCGCTCCAGCAGGGCGGGATCGAGCAGACAGCGATCCACCACCACATCCTTCACGAGTCGCCGCGCGTCCTCTACGTGCACGTCCACGCCCACGGCGATGCAGTCAAGATCGCCGAGACGGTGCGCGCGGCCCTCGCCCTTACCAAGACCCCGCCTGCGCCGACAGTGGCGACGAGCAGCGCGGCCACCGCGCCGGCTGAAGAGTTGGGGATCGACACGGCGCAGCTTGCTACCCTCCTCCGCTACCGCGGGCGGGTGAACGGGGGCGTCTATCAGGTGAGCGTGCCGCGCGCCGAGACGATCCGCGACCGCGGCATGGAGATCCCGCCCTCGATGGGGCTCGCCATCGCGATCAACTTCCAGCCGACGGGCGAGGGGAAGGCGGCGATCGCCGGCGACTTCGTCCTCACGGCCGCCGAGGTCAACCCGGTCATCCGCGCGCTCCGCGAGCACGGGATCGAGGTCACGAGCCTGCACAACCACCTGCTCACCGAGCAGCCGCGGCTCTTCTTCATGCACTTCTGGGCGAACGACGACGCGGCGATGCTCGCCCGCGGGCTCCGCGCGGCACTCGACAAGACGAACTCGAGGCCGGCCACGCCGTGACCGGTCGCGCGTCCGCGCTCGCGCCGCTGATCCTGACGCTCGCGCTCGCGTTGGTGGCGCCCAGCGGATGGTCGCAACAGACGCCGGTGCGACCGTCGCTCCACGCCGGCCAACTCGCGGGCGGCGTCCACCTCGACGGCGTGCTCGACGAGCCGGCGTGGCGCGCGGCCGATTCGATCCCGAGCCTGACGCAGATCGAGCCGCGCGAGGGGACGGCGCCGAGCGCGACGACCGTGGTGCGCGTGCTCGCGGGCGCGGAGGCGATCATCATCGGCATTCGGGCCGACAACCCGCCCGGCATCTCGCCGGTGAGCTACGCGCGCGCGCGCGACGCCGCGCTCGGCAACGAGGACCACATCCGGATCGTGCTCGACACGTACCTCGACGGCCGCTCGGGCTACGTGTTCGCCGTCAACGCCTATGGCGCGCGCTACGACGCGCTGGTGAGCGACCAGGGGGAGGGGGAGAACGCCAACTGGGACGCGGTGTGGGAGGCGACCACCGCGCGTGCGCCCACGGGCTGGTCGGCGGAGATCCGCATCCCCATCAAGAGCCTCCTCTTCCGCCACGGGCTCGAGGCGTGGGGGCTCAACGTGCAACGCCGCATCCAGCGCCTCCAGGAGACCGACCGCTGGGCCTCGCCACAGCGCAACTACAAGGTCACGCAGACGAGCCGCGCAGGGCTGCTCTCCAACCTGCCCGCCTTCGACCTCGGGCTGGGCCTCAGCGCGCGGCCGTCGGTGACCGCTGGCACCGGCATCGCCGCGCCCCGCGCGCCGACGCGGACCGAGAGCGACCTGAGCCTCGACGCCACGCAGCGCCTGGGCGCCAACACGCTGGCCTCGCTCACGGTCAACACCGACTTCGCCGAGACCGAGGTGGATACCCGGCGCACCAACCTCACGCGCTTTCCGCTCGTCTTCCCCGAGAAGCGAACGTTCTTCCTCGAGGGCGCCGACATCTTCGACTTCGGACTCGGGCTCGGAGAGGACGTGCGGCCGTTCTTCAGCCGACGCATCGGTCTGCTCGGCGGTCGCGAGGTGCCCATCGAGGTCGGCGGCAAGGTGAACGGCCGCCTCGGCGGCACCAACTTCGGTGCGCTCGTCGTGCGCACGGGGGAGCGGGACACGCTCCCGACGGCGAACACGATGGCCGTGGTCCGCGTCAAGCAGAACGTGCTCCGCGAGTCCTCGGTCGGGCTGATCGCCACCGCTGGCGACCCGGTCGGCCAGGGCCGGAGCTGGCTCGTCGGCCCCGACCTCACGTATCAGACGTCGCGCTTCCTCGGCGACAGGAACTTCCTCGTCGGCGCGTGGGGCCTCGCGATGGACCGCGACGACCTCACGGGGCGGAAGCGCGCCTTCGGCGGCAGGATTGACTACCCGAACGAGCTCTGGGATGTCGCGCTCACCTACAAGTGGCTGGGCGACGCCTTCCTGCCGTCGTTGGGCTTCGTGCCGCGGCCCGGCGTGCAGATCGCCACCTTGGCCGTCGACTTCAGCCCGAGGCCCCGGCGGCCCCTCCTGGGGCTCCACGTCAGGCAGATGTTCTACGAGTTCCAGACGCGACTCGTGACAGACCTCGATGGACGCTGGGAGTCGTACCGCGTGTTCTCGGCGCCAGTCAACTGGCGGTTGGAGAGCGGGGACCGCTTCGAGTTCAACGTCGTTCCCACCGGGGAGCGGTTCGCCGAATCGTTCGAGATCGCCGACGGTGTCGAGATCCCGGCCGGCACGTATCGCTGGACGCGCTACCGGCTCGAGGCCGGCCTCGCCTCGAAGCGCAAGCTCTCCGGCCAGCTCTCCTGGTGGTTCGGCGATTTCTACGGTGGGTCGCTCGACGAGATCGAGCTCACGGCGGCGTGGAGGCCGTCGGCGCTGTTCATCGTGGAGCTCACGGGCGAGCACAACGTCGGCCGCTTGCCGGCGGGCGACTTCACGCAGGACCTGGTGGGCACCCGCCTCCGCGTCAACGTCTCGCCCGACCTGCAGCTCAACGGCTTCATCCAGTACGACAACGAGTCGCGGTCGCTCGGGACGAACACGCGCTTCCGCTGGACCTTCCACCCACTCGGCGACCTCTTCGTCGTCTACAACCACAACCTGCTGCGCGAGCTGCCGGGTGAGCCCGCGTCCGGCGACTCGCTGCCCGGCACCCTGCCTGGGGCCGCCGTCGGGCGCCGACGGTGGGGCTTCGCGTCGAACGAGTTGCTCATGAAGGTGCAGTACACCTTTCGGCGCTGACGGAGGCGAGCGCCCGACGCGTCGCCGATCAGTCGTGTCAATCGTGCGAATGGCGGTGGTGCAGATCCGGGTAGTGCGGGTGTGTGTGCACCAACGGCTCGTGCCGGTGCGGGTGCGAGTGCGGCGTCGGATCGGTCACCGGCGGGTCGCCGGGGCCGTGTGCGTGCCGGTGATGTTCGTCGTGCACGTGCGCGTGCCCGTGCTCCATCGGCTCGTGCGCGTGCGCGTGCTCATGACGCTCGGTGAGGTGGAGCCACACGCCGAGCGCCATCAGCGCCGCCCCTGCGAGAAAGAGCGCCGTCGGCCGCTCGGGAAAGAGGGCGAGCGCCGCCGCCGCGCCCGCGAACGGCGCGACGGAGAAGTAGGCCCCGGTGCGGGCGGTGCCGAGGTACCGGAGCGCCAGGACGAAGAGCGTGAGGCTCACGCCGTAGCTCAGGAATCCGAGCACGAGCGCGCCCGTTACCCCGCCGGCGGCCGGCCACGCTGCCCCGAGCGCGAGGGCGATCCCGGTGTTCACCGCCCCGGCGACCAGCCCCTTGAGCATCGCCACCTGCACCGGGTCGCCGCCCGACACCTTCTGCGTGAGATTGTTGTCGACCGCCCACGCGAGGCACGCGCCAGCAACCGCCAGCGGGCCGGCGAGGTTCCCCCACGTGAGCCGCCCGCCCCAGGAGAGCATCGCCCCGCCCGCCACGATCACCAGCATCCCGAGCGCGATGCGGCGATCGAAGTTCTCGCGGAAGACGAACCAGGCGAGGAGCGCGGTGAAGACCCCCTCGAAGTTGAGCAGCAGCGCCGCCGTCGCGGCCGGCGTGCGGAGGAGCCCCACCATGAGCAGGAGCGGCCCGGCCACGCCGCCGAATGCGATGGCGCCCGCGAGCCACGGGGCGTCGCGCCGCGTCAGCGGGGCCTCGCGACGCCCCGACGCCCGACGGCCGCGATAGAGCCAGACGAGGGCCAGTCCGACGCCGGAGCCCAGGTAGAGGAGCCCGGCGAGCAGCTGCGGTGCCGCGCCGCGGAGGAGCAGCTTCGCGAACGGCGCGCTGACGCCGAAGAGTGCCGCGGCGGCGAGCGCGAGGCCCACGCCGCGGCGCGAGGCTCCACGCGGAGCGTGATCCGGCAGGGGACGCGTGCTCACGCCAGCTCGGAAGCCAACTCGCGCGAGCGGACGGTCACCGCCGGCAGGGCAGCCTCGGGCGCCGCCGCGCGCTCCCCGTACAGCCAGTAGAGCGCCGGCAGCACGAGCATGTTGAGGGCCGTCGCCGATAGCAACCCGCCCAGGATCACGATCGCCATCGGCGTCTGAAGCTCGTTACCTGGCTCGCCCCCGCCGAGGGCGAGCGGGATGAGCGCGAGCCCCGCCGTCAACGCCGTCATGAGGATCGGCGCCAGCCGCTCGAGCGACCCCCGCGTCACTGCTTCGCGGAACGGCGCGCCCTCGGCCAGAAGCTGCCGGTAGTGCGCGACCAGGAGGATGCCGTTCCGCGTCGCAATGCCGAAGAGCGTCACGAACCCGACGAGCGAGGCGATGCTCACCACGCGCCCCGTGAGCAGGACGGCGACCACGCCGCCGATCAGCGCGAGTGGCAGATTCGCCATGACCAGCCCTGCCGTCCGCGCCGACCGGAACTCGGCGTAGAGGAGGAGGAAGATCGCCGCCACCGACACCAGCGAGAGCGCGCCCAGTGTGCGCGTGGACTCCTCCTGCGCCTCGAACTGCCCGCCGTACTCCACGTAGTACCCCGCCGGGAGCTGCACCCGGTCGGCCACCGCGCGGCGGATGTCCGCCACGGTGCTGCCGAGGTCCCGGCCGGCGACGTTGGCCTGCACGACGATCTTCCGCTGCACGTTCTCGCGCGAAATGGTGTTCGGCCCGCGGTCCGTGGTGACCGCGGCGAGCTGCGAGAGCGGCACCCGCTGCCCGGTGGGCGTGTCGAACATGACCCCCGCGATCCCTTCCGCGCTCGAGCGATACTGCTCCGGGAAGCGCACGACGAGGTCGAAGCTCTTCCCCTCCTCCAGCACCTGCGAGACGACCTCGCCGTTGAAGGCGACGTCGATCGCCTCGGCGAGCTGCCCCACGCTCATGCCGTAGCGCGCGAGCGCCCCCCGGTCGGCGCGGACGCGGAGCTGCGGCACGTCCATCTGCTGCTCGAGCTGAAGGTCGGCGACGCCAGGGATGCCCTGCATCACATCGCGCACTTGCGCGCCCACCTGCCGCAGCCGGTAGAGGTCGGGACCGAACAGCTTGACGGCGATGTTGGCGCGCGTCCCCGAGAGCATGTGGTCGATGCGATGCCCGATCGGCTGGCCGATGGTCACGTTCGTCCCCGGAATCGCCGAGAACTCGCGCCGGAGATCCTCGAACAGCCGCTCCTTGTCGATGTCGTCCTTGAGCGTCACGTCAATTTCCGCGGCGTTGACGCCCTGCGCGTGCTCGTCGAGCTCGGCCCGCCCCTGCCGGCGGTCGGTGTTCCTCACGGCCGCGTCGGCGAGGAGGATCTGCTCGACGCGCCGGCCGATCGCGTCCGACTCTGCGAGCGACGTGCCCGGGACGGTGACGACGGACACGGTGAGTGCCCCCTCGTTGAACTCAGGCAGGAACGCCGAACCCAGGAGCGGCACGGCGGCCAGGGCGAGCACCAGCGCGACTACGGCGCCAGCGAGCACGCGGCGTGGGTGCGCGAGTACGGTCTCCAGCGCGCGGCCGTAGCGCGCCTTGAGCCAGGTGACGAGCCGGCTCTCGTGCTCCTGCTGCACTGCCTTGGAGTTCGGCAGAAAGTAGGAGCAGAGGACCGGGGTCACCGTTACCGCCACGAGGAGCGACGCGAGGATGGACACCACGTAGGCGAAGCCGAGCGGGCGGAGGAGCCGCCCCTCAACGCCGCCCAGGAAGAAGAGCGGGAGGAAGACGACAATGATGATGAGCGTCGCGGTGACGATGGAGGCGCGTATCTCCTTCGACGCGTCGAAGACGACCCGCAGCACGGGGCGTCGTTCAGCATCGGGGAGGTGGTGATTCTCCTTGAGCCGCCGGAAGACATTCTCGACGTCGATGATGGCGTCATCTACCAGCGCGCCGATGGCGATCGCCATGCCGCCCAGCGTCATCGTGTTGATCGTGATCCCGAGCAGCTTCATCGCGAAGATCGCGACGACGAGCGAGAGCGGGATCGCCACGATGGAGATGGCCGTCGCCCGGAGATTCCAGAGGAAGAGGAAGAGGATGACGACGACGAAGATCGCCCCATCACGGAGTGCGGCGATCACGTTGTGCACGGCGACGGAGATGAAGTCCGCCTGCCGGAAGAGCCGCGACTGGACGGACATTCCCTCCGGCAGCGCGCGCTGGATGTCGGCCAGCTCGCGCTCGATCCGCCGGGTGAGCTCGAGCGTGTTCGCGCCCGGCTGCTTCTGCACCGCGAGCACGACGCCCGGCTTCGCGTTGACCGAGCCGTCGCCGTACTTGGGCGCCGCGCCCGTTCGCACGTCGGCCACCTGGCTCAAGAGCACGGGGATTCCACCGCGCACCGCGACCACCGTCTTGCCGATGTCCTCCGCGCTCTGGGCGCGGCCGATCCCGCGAATCACGTACTCCTGCCCCTGGGCCATGTACACGCCCCCCGACGCGTTGGCATTCGACCCCTCCGCGGCGCGGACGACCTCCCCCAGCGTGACGCCGGTGGCGAGCATGCGGGCCGGGTCGGCCAGCACCTGGTACTGCTTCACCTCGCCGCCGATCGGGATGACCTGGGCGACGCCGGGCACGGCGAGGAGACGGCGGCGGATGGTCCAGTCGGCCACCGTGCGGAGCTCCATGGCGGCGCCATTCGCGGAGCTGTCGCCCGCCGGCTGGGGGCCCGTGAGCCCCACCATCATGATCTCGCCCATGACGCTCGAGACCGGGGCGAGCACCGGGGCGGCGATTCCCGCGGGGAGGGCGGTGGCCACGGTCTGGAGCTTCTCGGAGACGATCTGCCTCGCGCGGAAGATGTCCGTCCCCCAGTCGAACTCCACCCACACGACCGAGATCCCCTGGGCCGTGGAGGAGCGCACGCGGCGCACTCCGGTGGCGCCGTTCACGGCGGTCTCGATCGGGAACGAGACGAGCGCCTCGACTTCCTCGGGCGCCATCCCGTGCGCCTCGGTGAGCACCGTGACCGTGGGCGCGGTGAGGTCGGGAAAGACATCCACCGGCATCCGATAGGCAGTCCACGCCCCGCCGGCGAGCACGAGCGCCGCGGCGGCGAGGACGATGACGCGGTTGCGAAGCGACCAGGCAATGAGTGCGTTCAGCATGGGACGGGTCTCCTAGTGCTCGTGGCCATGCGCGGGCACCGCGGTCGAGAGCGACGCGAGGCGCACCTGATACGCGGCCCCGGTGACGACGCGCTCACCGGGCTTGACCCCGCCGAGCACGAGTACGCGATCCCCGTCCCGGCCACCGAGCCTGAGCTCGCGCTTCTCGAACCGTTCTCCCCCTGGCTGCACGTAGGCGATCGGTCGCCCGTCCTCGTCGAGCACGGCGGACGCGGGCACCACGACGCCATCCGCGCGCTGACCGGTGCGCACCTGCACACGCGCCGTCGCGCCGACCTTGATCGCGCCGTCGGGGTTCGGCACCTCGTAGATGACCGGCAGCGTGCGCGAGAGCGAGTCGATTACACTCCCCACGGAGACGACGCGACGCGCCTCGTACCGTCGCAGGCTCCCATCGAGCTGGAACGACGCGCCAGACGAGCGGCCCACGAGCGAGGCCTGAGCCGAGGGGACGTTGACGGTGAGCCACACGACCGAGGGGTCCACCACGGTGAAGAGCGGCGCGCCCGCGTTGACGCGGCTCCCCGGCGCGATCGTGCGGCTCGCGACGACGCCGGCGACCGGCGACCGGATGACGATCCGGCCCCCGGCCGCCGCGCCGCCAACGCCGCCAAGCGCCTCGCGCGCCGCTTGGAGCCGGATCTCCGCCTCGTGGAGTCGCCGCTGGGGCGCCGCTTCGGCCTCGACCAGGCGCTTCGCGCGCTCGTATTCGTCCTGCGCTTCCCGGATCCCGGCACGCGCCTCGGCGTATGCGCTCCCGCCCTCACCCAGGGACGGCGTCAGCGTGGCGAGCACCTGCCCCCGCGATACGCGCTGGCCCGGCGCGGGCGAGCGGGCAACGCCGCCGGCATCCACCAGGCCGCTGAGGGGCGCTGTCACCGCGGCGTAGCGGCCCGCCGCAGGCTCGATCGTCCCCGAGGCGTCGAACGATGCGGCGACACTCCCCGTGGTGGCGAACGCGGTGCGGAGGCCCGGCGTCTTCCATTGCTGCTCCTTGAGGAAGGAGATTCCGGCATCGCCACCGTCCGCCTCGCGCGGCGCGTCGTCGGCCTTGGCGTACACGGTGAGGTTCGGCACGACAATGCTGTCCACGACCTGCGGGCTCTGGACGAGGAGCGTCAGGTCGTACACGCCCGCTTGCGTGAACACCGGCGCGGGGCCGTAGATGCCGGGAGAGCGCGGCACGTCCTGCGTCACGACCAGCGGCGCGCCGCCGCCCCGCGGCTGAAAGCGGAGCGTGATCTTCCCCGAGCGGAGCGGCGCGAAGTCGGTGAGGTCGGTGAGGTGGACGGCGAACTTGTCCGGTGCGCCGACGATGAGCGCCGGATGCTCCATGAAGAGCTCCGTCGAGTCGGTCCACTGCGTGATCGCGCCGCCCGCCGGCTCGGCTGCGGCATCGCGCGCCTCGGCCTCGCCCCCGCGCCGGCACGCGGGGACGGGGGCGGCCGCGCACGCGAGGAGTCCGAGGGTGAGCACTCGGCGCCGGGCGGCCGTCGGCACGTGCGTTGGTACTGCCGTTCGCATGGTGATCATGGTCAGTCCTCCGGGCCGGGGCGCCCACGGGCGCCGTCGGTCGTCACGGTCGAGAGTGGAGCGCCGAGCGCGCGCTCGAGCGCGGCGCGGCGGATCAGGGCGTCGGCGCGGAGCGTCGCGTAGGCCGCCTCGGCCTCCTGGTAGGCGCGCACGGCGTCGAGCCATTCGACGAGGGGGATCTCGCCCTCGGCGTAGGCGACCTGCGCCGCGCGCAGCGCCGTCGCTGCCTCGGGGCCGAGCTCGGCGCGGAGCGTCTCGAGCTGGCTGGCGACGGCGCGGTAGGCGTCGTACGCCTCGGCGACCTCACGGGTGACGCGGCGCCGCACGGCGCCCGCCTCCGCGGTCCGGCGCCGAGCCTCGGCCTCCGCGGCACCCACGGTGCCGGCGCGCCGGTCCCAGAGCGGAAGCGGGATCGAGACGCCGGCGACGAGGCCGCTCATCCCCTTCGGCACGCCCGCCACCTGCTCGGTCTTCACCCCGGCCGAGAGGACGGGGACCGGCATGCGCTCGCGGGAGGCGAGGCGGGCCTCCGCCGTTGACGCGGCGGCTTCGAGCGCCGCGGCCCGCAACTCGCCGCGCCCGCGGAGCGCCACGGCGCGCAGGGAGTCGGGTGCCAGCTCGACGAACGCGGCCGGCAGCGAGTCCGCGAACAGCGAGTCTGCGAGCACGACGTCGGTCGGCCCGAGGGCATCCGGCGATCCGGCGACGAGCGACGCGAGTGTGACGCGGGCCGTGCGGCTGGCGAGCGTTGCCTCGGCCCGGACCGTCCCGTAGCGCGCCGCCTCCAGCCGGAGGCGGCGGTTGGCATAGCCCGACACGTCGCCGGCCGCCAGCCGCTGACGGCTGACTCGCAACGCGACCGCGAACGCACCGGTCGCCTGATCGGCGAGCGCGGCCCGCCGGTCCGCGGCGAGTGCCTGCGCGTAGGCGCGCGTCACGTCGAAGTCGAGCTGTGCCTCGGCGATCGCCAGGCGTGCCTCGGCGGCTTCGCGGCGCAGGCGGGCCGCGTTGCGCCGCGCCCCCCGCTGGCCTCCGAGCTCGAGTGGCTGCTCGAGGGTCGCGATGTTCTGGGAATTCGACTGACCGGCCCCGGACGTCTGCTCGCGGCTGTAGGTGAGGAGCGGGTTCTGGAAGGCGGACGCCTGGCGCTCACGGGCGCGGGCTGCGGCTACCGCCTCGCGCGCCGCGCGCAGGTCCGGGCTGGCGCCACGCGCCTGAGCGACGGCGTCGGCGAGGCTGAGGGCGCTCGTCGTCCGGGATTGTGCGTGGGACAGTGTCGGGCTCGCGAGCAGCGCAAGCGCGACGCTGGCGACGCCGATGGGCGCGCCGAACGATCGGGATCGTAGGGAGAGTACCACTGGTCTGTCCTGCCGTGGGCCCCACGGTCGGAGCGCCGGGAACGGTGCTCCGCCGCGCAGGGCGTGATGGTGCTAGCGAGACGCCGTCGGCAGTGTGCTCGAATCCGCGCCCTCAGACCGGGCGACGGATGGCGACGGCGATTGCCGGCGCGCCGCTCGTATGATCGAGCGCGGCGTCGGCGGGCAGGTCAGCGAGGGGGTGGGGCGCGGAGGCGGGGCGGCGGTCCCGTGCGCGGGCCGGGGCGCGGCAGGGACGCAAACCCGATCGGCGTGGCGGCGCGCATGACGCCGGCGTCGAACGTTGCGGCGTGTGATGGGACCGCGGCAATCGGGGCCGGGGCATCGAGCCGCGCCCGCGTTGCTACGCCGAACTGCGGATGCGCGTGATCACGATCGTGCCCGGTGGCGTCCACCACGGCGACGTCCCGCCGAACGGCTGGCTGATCGCCCTCGTGCCGGTGGTGCCTGTCAGGTCGCGAATGAGCGTCGTGTACCTCGTGCGCGCGATGATGAGCCACTCCGTGCGCCAACCCCGCCCCCGGCAACGCGAGGGCCGCGAGGATGATGAGGAGCAGGGTCGTAGCACGCCGGGCGACAGATCGAGTCATGTATCGGGGCACGTTTGGAACTTAACCTGGCCGATGCGTCGAGAGCCAGTTCGACGCGCATCCCTATTTGATGGCTACACCGACAACAGGCGCCCAATTGCCAGGTTGGTGCGATGGGCCGAGTGTTGTAGCTTCGTTCCGACGTACGCTGTAGCCAGCCTCCTGGCGTCGCGCGCCTTCCCCTTCGTTCTCGATGATCCCTCGCTCCCGGCGGCTCCCGCCCTCCCTCACGCTCGTCGTCGCTGCGGCTTCCGCCACGCTCGCCACGCTCGGCGCCTGCGCCCACGCGCGGGAGGCGGCCCCCGAGCGGGCGGTCGTCGGACCGCCGAGCGGTGCCCTCGTGGTGGTGGGCGGTGGCGTGCTCGGGCCCGAGATCACCGGGCGCTTCCTGGAGCTCGCCGGCGGGCCGGGTGCCCCGATCGTCGTCATCCCCACGGCGATCGGCGACTCCGCGTACCCGGCCGACTGGCGCGGGCTCGCCGTGCTGCGGAACGCGGGCGCCACGCGGCTCACCGTGCTCCATACCACCGACACCGCCGTCGCCAACTCCGAGGCGTTCGCGCGCCCCATCCGTGAGGCGCGCGGCGTCTGGTTTCCCGGCGGCCGCCAGTGGCGCCTCGCCGATGCCTACCTTGGCACCCGCACGGAGCGGGAGCTGCACGCGCTCCTCGCGCGTGGTGGGGTGATCGGCGGCACGTCGGCCGGCGCGAGCATCCAGGCCTCGTACATGGTGCGCGGCGCGCCCGAGGGGAACGAGACGATGATGGCTCCAGGGCACGAGCGGGGCTTTGCGTTCCTGCGCGGCGTCGCCGTGGATCAGCACGTGCTCGCGCGGAAGCGGCTGGCGGACCTCCCCACCGTCCTCGCCGTACACCCCGAGCTCCTCGGTATCGGCATCGATGAGGGGACGGCAATCGTCGTGCAGGGCGATCGCTTCGACGTGGTCGGGCGAAGCAAGGTGTTCGTCTACGGTGGGCGCGACCGCGCGGACGCCGAGGGGCCGTATGCGTCGCTCGCGAGCGGCGACCGCTACGACCTCAGAACGCGCCGCGCGCTGCGCGACGACGGGCCGCGCTTCGAGGTGCCCAGCACGCAGGGGACGCGGTGGATCAAGGGGAACACGCACTCGCACACGACGATGAGCGACGGCGACTCCCCGCCGGAGGTCGTCGCGCGCTGGTACAAGACGCACGGCTACCAGTTCCTCGTCCTGTCGGATCACAATGTGTTCACCGACCCGAAGACGCTCGCGGGGCTCACGGACTCCAGCTTCCTTCTCATTCCGGGCGAGGAGCTGACGACGGCCTGGCAGCAGCGGGCGGTGCACGTGAACGGGCTCAACATCCCCGGCGCCATCGCGCCGCGCACGGATTCCACGCTCGTCGGCACCATTCAGAAGAACGTGGATGCCATTCGCGAGGTGAACGGGGTGCCGCACATCAACCACCCGAACTTCCGCTGGTCGTTCGATCACCGGACGCTCGCGCAGATCCGGAACGACAAGCTCCTCGAGATCTTCAACGGCCACCCGCTCGTTCACAACGCCGGCGGTGGGGGCTCGCCCGGCCTCGAAGAGATGTGGGACCACCTCCTCACCGGCGGCCAGCGCATCTATGGCATCGCCGTGGACGATGCCCACCATTTCCAGGGAGAGTTCGCCCCCGAGCGCTCGAACCCCGGCCGAGGGTGGGTCGTTGTCCGCTCGGCATCGCTGGAGGCGGGGGCGATCATGCGGGCGATGGAGGCCGGGCAGTTCTACGCGTCCTCCGGCGTCGCGCTCGACGACATCGTGGTCGAGCCCAGGCGTCTCACGATCCGCATCCGCCAGCAGGGCGACTTCAAGTACCGCACGGAGTTCATCGGGAGCGAGGGGAAGATCCTCGCGCGCACCACGGCCAACCCGGCCGTGTTCGCGCTCCCCAGGGGCGAGCCGTACGTGCGCGCGAAGGTCTACGATTCCGGCGGCGCGGCGGCGTGGGTGCAGCCCGTGTGGGTGGTGAAGTAGATGTTCTCCACCTGCATCTTCTGCCAGTCCGCTCTCGGCGCGAACGACGTGATCGAGCCGTTCCCCGTGGGGCGGCGACTTGCGTTCGATGGTGCGCGCGGGCGGTTATGGGTGGTGTGCCGCAAGTGCGGGCGCTGGAACCTGAGCCCGCTGGACGAGCGCTGGGAAGCGATCGAGGAGTGCGAGCGCCGCTTCCGCGACACGCGCGTTCGCGTGTCCACGGACAACATCGGGCTCGCCAAGCTCCCCGAGGGACTCGAGCTCGTGCGCGTCGGCAAGCCGCTCCGCCCCGAGTTCGCCGCCTGGCGCTACGGCGGCCGCTTCGGGCGGCGGCGGCGGAACGCGCTCCTCATGGGCGGCGCCGGTGCCGCGGCCGCGGTCGTCGCCGCTCCCGTCGCCGTGGCCGGTGTGCCAATCCTGCTGCTCGGCTACGTGGTGCCCTCGCTGACCGTGCCGTACAGCGAGCTCAGGGACTACATCCAGGCGAAGCGTGTGGTGGCGCGCGTGCGCGTGGAGCAGGGCGCGGGGCACCGCACGCTCACCGTGCGCGTGCGCCAGCTCCGTGACTCCGCCTTCATCGCGGACGCTCCGGGCGACGATCCGGAGCTCGACCTCGCGCACGACGGCGGACGCACGCGCCTCACCGGCTCCGCTGCGACGCGGGTGGTCGCCGCGCTCCTCGCGCGCTCGAACATGCTCGGCGGCTCACGCGCGGAGGTGCGCGAAGCGGTGCGGCGCATCGACGCGGTGGGCGACCCGTCGCACTTCTTCGTGCGCGCCTCGCGGCTCGCGCGGCGCGCGGGCGGGCGCGTGATGCCGAGCCTGCAGCGCATCGGCGCGCTCAACCTCACGGCGGTCGAGCGGCTGGCGCTCGAGATGGCGCTCCACGAGGAAACAGAGCGCCGGGCGATGGAGGGGGAGCTGGCGCTGCTCGAGGAAGCGTGGCGCGAAGCGGAGGAGGTCGCCGCCATCGCCGACAATCTCTTTCTCCCCGCCACGATCACCCTCCGCGCGCTCGAAGGATGACGGGGAGTTCCACTCCCGCGCCGCGCGAGGTTGCGCCGCGCGAGGTTGACGGGATCTACCGCGACGGGCGCCACTACGATCGACTCTTCCCCGGAAGCGACCCCGACCTCCCCTTCTGGGTGGAGCGCTCGACGCGATCCGGCGGGCCGGTGCTGGAGCTCGCCTGCGGGACGGGACGCGTGGCCATCCCGATCGCGCGCGCGGGGCTCGCCGTCACCGGCCTCGACTCCTCGGCCGCCATGCTGCGGGAAGCGCGCGCGAAGGGGGAGCGCGCAGGAGTGAGCGTGGAGTGGGTGGAGGGCGACATGCGCGCGTTCGACGTCGGGCGCCGCTTCGCGCTCGTCATCCTGCTCGGCAACGCGCTCTGCCACCTGCTCGATCTCGCGAGCTTCGAGGGGTGCATGGCGTGCGTGCGACGGCACCTCGCGCCGGGCGGTCGCTTCATCATCGACGTCTTCGTCCCCGACGTCGGCCTCCTCGTGCATGGGAGGGATCAGCGCGCGGCGTTCAGCGAGTACGAGAGCCCGGACGGCGGCGGCGCCGTCATCGTGACGTCCACGAACGTCTACGAGCCGCACACGCAGGTCAACCGGATCACGACCTACCACCAGCTCCCAGGGCGCGAGGCCGAGGAGACCGGCTCGCTCGACATGCGCATGTACTTCCCGCGGGAGCTCGACGCGCTGCTCGGGTACAACGGCTTCGCGATCGAGGAGAAGCTCGCGTCGTACGACGGCACGCCCTTCGGCGCGGGCGCGACGAAGCAGCTCATCGTGTGCAGGGCGCGGTGACGTCGCAAGACGAGTTGACACGACCGAGGGATATCTGTACAGTACTTCTGTACAAGTATGTTATCGCCGAGGAGCCAGTGGCCCTTACCGTCACTTACAGCCATGCCCGTGATCACCTCGCCGAGGTCTGGGACGAGGTCGAAGAGAGTCGAGAGGTCGCCGTCATCCGCCGGCGCGGCCACGAAGACATGGCGCTCATCCCGGCCGACGAGCTCGCGAGTCTTCGCGAAACGGCGCACCTGCTCCGCTCCCCCGCGAATGCGGCGCGGTTGCTCGCCGCTCTCAGCCGGGGCCGGCGCGGCACGACTCCCAGGGCCGACCTCACCGTCCTCCGGCGCGAGATGGGGCTGGATTCGAAGGGCTGACCATTCCCCCTAAGCGCTCGGAGAGCCCGAAACGGGCGAAGCGCGTCGCGGTGCTCCAGGATGAGTGCCGCGACGATTTGCGTTATTGGGTCGACACCAACCGCAAGACAGCGCTCCGCGCGCTGGACCTCATTGAAGCCGTGATGCGCGACCCGTACGCCGGCGTCGGCAAGCCCGAGCATCTGAAGCAGCTCGGCGGTAACGTCTGGTCGCGGCGGATCACCGAGGTTGATCGCCTCGTCTACGAGGTGTTCGATGACCGCGTCGAGTTCCTGCAAGCGCGCTATCATTATTGATCGCTCGAGTGCGGCAGGAGACTCCATCGCTCAGATCATGACATTTTCCAGCGCTTCCATCATCGCCGGCGTCGCCCTGTGCCTCGCCGTGCCGCTCATAGCGTCGCCCGCGGCGCCGCTCGCCGCGCAGGCGTCGGGCCAGCCGGCACGTCAGCCGGCGACCGCCGCCGCCAACCTCGCGCGCGCGAAGCGCGTGCTCGCCACGCAGCCGGTCATTGACGGGCACAACGACCTCCCGTGGGCCATCCGGGAGTCGAAGACCGCGCCGCGCGACGTGGACGCCTACGACCTCCGTACGCGGACGGCCGGCCACACCGACCTCGCGCGGCTCAAGCAGGGGATGGTCGGCGGGCAGTTCTGGTCCATCTACATTCCCGGCGACATCCGCGACTCGGGCTACGCGCGCGTGCAGCTCGAGCAGATCGACATCGCGCGGCGTGTCATCGCCAAATATCCGGACCGTCTCGCCTGGGCCCTCACGCCAGCCGAGGTCCGGAGCGCGTACCGCGCGGGGAAGATCGGCTCCCTGTTGGGCCTCGAGGGCGGCCACGCGATCGAGAACTCGCTCGGCGCCCTCCGCGCCTACTACGACATGGGCGCACGCTACATGACGCTCACCCACAACGTCACCCTCGACTGGGCGGACGCGGCGCTCGACTCGGCCAGGCACGGCGGGCTCACGCGCTTCGGCGAGGAGGTCGTGCGCGAGATGAACCGGCTCGGGATGCTGGTGGACCTCTCGCACGTCTCGCCGGGAACGATGAGCGACGCTCTCACCGTCACCGAGGCACCCGTCATCTTCTCCCACTCCGCGGCGCGCGCGCTCACCGATGTGCCGCGCAACGTGCCCGACTCCATCCTCGCGCGCCTCCCGAAGAATGGAGGCGTGGTGATGGTCACCTTCGTGACGAGCTTCGTGTCGCAGCCGGTGGCCGACTGGGGGCGCGAGCAGGGGCAGGCGATGACGGGGATCCGCCAGCGTGTGGGAGCGGACACCACCGCGCTTCGCCGCGAGGGCGATGCCTGGCTCGCCGCGCACCCCGCGCCGAAGGCGACGCTCGCGCAGGTGGCCGACCACATCGAGCACGTGCGGAAGGTGGCCGGCGTGGATCACGTGGGGATCGGCGGGGACTTCGACGGGATCACCGAGGTGATCGAGGGGCTGGAGGATGTCTCCACCTACCCGGCGATCTTCGCCGAGCTGGCGCGCCGGGGGTGGACGGACGCTGAGCTGCGGAAGCTGGCGGGGGAGAATGTGCTGCGGGTGCTCGGGCAAGCGCAGACGGTCGCCATGAGGCTGCGGAAGGAGCGCGCGCCATCGACGAAGACGATCGCCGAGCTGGACGGCGCGCGGGTGACGCCATGATCGATGACGTGACCAACGCCGTGATGCGGCGGCAAGGGCGACGCGCGCCCTTCGCCGGCGCGGCACGGGCACTGACCGCCGCTCTCGCCGTCCCGCTGGTCGCCTGCTCGCCAGGCTCCTCCTCGTCGTCGCCTGCCCCTTCACCCCTCCTCAATCCGGATCCGAAGGCGCTCGTGGCGCCGGCGCCGGAGACGTTCCGCGTGGCGTTCGAGACGAGCAAGGGGCGGTTCGTGGTCGAGGCGCATCGCGCATGGGCGCCGCGCGGGGTGGATCGCTTCCACTATCTCGTGCGGAACGGCTACTACGACGGTGTGCGCTTCTTCCGTGTGCTCGATGGGTTCATGGCGCAGTTCGGCTTCCACAACGATCCGAAGGTGACGTCGGTCTGGAACGAGCTCCGCATCCCCGACGACCCCGTGACGCAGACGAACCGGCGCGGCCTCATGACCTTCGCCACCGGCGGCCCGAACACCCGCACGACGCAGCTCTTCGTCAACTACGGCGACAACGCACAGCTCGACGGGATGGGCTTCGCGCCCTTCGGCGAGGTGGTGGAGGGGATGGCGGTGGTGGACAGCCTGTACGCCGGCTACGGCGAGGGCGCGCCACAGGGGCAGGGGCCGGACCAGTTCCGCATCGCGACGGAGGGCGAGCGCTACCTCACGCGCGAATTCCCGAAGCTCGACTACGTGAAGACGGCGCGGATCGAGGCGGGGGCGAAGTAAGGCGGGTCGCAGGGCGCCGCCGTCGCCTCAGCGGCACCATCGGATCGCGCGATTGCCTGGACTGGCGCGCTCGTGGAGCAGGTCGGCCAAGTATTGCTCCACCTCGGCCTCGGTCCGAACAAAGCCTGGAATGAGAATATCCCGGGTGAGCCGCCGTTTTCCGTCGGCTCCCGGCTCATAAGCGACCCAGGCGACGCCCGTCCATTCGAGCAGGAGCCGACGGCCGAAGACTTCGATTTCGCGAACAGCGTCGTCAGCCACAGCCCATGTCGCGTAGGGACGTGTATCGCTGGCTCGCGCGAGAGTTCAGATCAGCTGCAACGATCGTGCGGCAACACGGGGAGCTACAGGCTCCGCCGCGCTCGGGCAAACAGAAGAGCCGCCACCAGCGCGACAACAAACGCCGGCAACGCCGTCATGACCGGCCAGATGGCGAGCGACAGGACGAGGAGGAGGGACTGTTGGGGCGGTGAGACAGTCTGCGCATGAACGTTTGCCGCGACCGCGAGGCCGAAGGCGCCCAGGCCGGCGGCCGACGCTACGTGTAACGCGGTGATCCTCGGCGAGCTGCGCAGCCGGAGCTGCTCGTACACGATGTGCGCGCCGAAAGCGATGGCGCTGACGACCCAGGCGGCCCAGCGCCATGCGACGCGCACCTGATGGGACGCGGCCTGGCCGGCGAGCGCCCCGAAGACAATGCCGGCGACAACGTACATGACGCCCAGGAACAGCACAGCCCGCACGCTCGCGGCCTTCATTCGAGAAGTTGGATCTCTGGATAGCGTGGCGATGACATGCTCAATTCGACTTTTCCGGCAGTTGTAGTGCAGAACTATGCTCGACTGCCCGTCAATCGAACCAGAAGTACTTCCAATGCGGGTGCGGCGCCTCGTGAACGGCATGATAGCCTCGCCTGGGCGCCAGTTCCTCCGGCGTTAGCTGCAGGAGATCCATCTTGTGGCTTGTCATGACCTGCTGGTCACGCGGGTTGTACATGACGAACTCCCTGGTCCCGAGCTGGAACGTGCCTTGCTCGAAGAACAGGTTGTACGCGTCTCCGCTCGGCTCGTAGTGATACTCCTTGATGCCGATGACCCCTGGCAAGTAGTCCTCCCACACCGACATCAGCGACGTTGGATACCGGCCATGCGCGGCACGGTACTGCTCGATATCAGCGATCAATCGGGCGCTGTTCCTAATCGCACGGCTCCTGCTGAACTCGGTGGCGGGAGCAGCGAGCACCAGCTGAAGGATCGCCACAGCGACGGGCACGATGATCAGATATAGAGGTATCGCGCTCGTCGGCCGCGGCGGCGCGCTCTTCAGAAGCCTCAGCCGCGGAGTAGCTCTCGAGACCACGTAGGCCCACAGGGCAAGGGCGCCAAGGCCAAGCGACAGGCCGGTAGACACGAGCGCGCCAAACGAGACAATGGCCCAGACGACCGATGCCACGATGAGCGCTGCGATCGCGAAGCCGTAGTGTTTGCCTGCAGATCGGCTCCAATACCCGGACGCCATCCACAGGGCGCCGACCGGCACGAGGGACAGCCCCAACTTCCCGAAGAGCTGGGCCATCACCGACAGGAGCACCGCCAGGCTATCGTACCGCCCCGGGATGGATGGCAGCAGCGTGCACAGCATGATGCCCGCTGTCGCAGCGGTGATGCGGAGGAAGTGAGTCAACATTCGAATCGTCACAGTGCGGTGCCGCGCACGGCGTGCCGCATGACCGTCGTCGTGTCCGCCTTATCCGCCTTGTACCTACCACTGCACTGATTTCCTGCTCAGACTCTGGCGTGCGGCAGCGCGTTGTGCCTACGACGGCTGCGGGCGCGCGCCCGCTGAGAACCGGCTTGCCTTACTTGAGCCGGGCGACGAGCCAGTCCACGATCGTCCCGACCACCTCGGGCTGGATGCGAACGGGGGCCGGCAGCTTCGCGTAGTTCGGCGGGTAGCCGTCCGGGTCGACGACGAACAGGTGGTTCACGCTGGGAACCACCTTCGCCGTGACGTCCTTGTTGCCGGCCGCGCGGAACGCCGCCTCCTGCTCGGCCACCTGCGAGGGCGCGGCCTGGTGGTCGTTGGCCCCGGTGAGGATGAGCACCGGCGTCTTCACGCGTCGCGCCGTGGCCGACGGATCATACCGGAGGAAGAAGCGCATCCAGGGATCGTGCGCCATCATCGTGTCGATGCGCGCGGGGACCGCGGCGATCGCCGAGTCGCGCCGCGCGGCGGTGAGCGATGTGTCGTGCTGGATCATGTTGGTCATCTGGTACTGCAGCGCGCTCCGCGCCGGCTGCGCGACCCCAGCCAGGAGGACGATCGCGCGGAGCGAGGGCTCCTTGTCCGCGACCATCGGCGTGATCACCGCGCCCTCGCTGTGGCCCAGAACGGCGAGCCGCTTGGCGTTGATCTCGGGCCGCGTGCGCAGGTAGGCGAGCCCGGCCCGCACGTCTTCGGCGAAATCGGCGCTCGTCGCGCCCTTGAACGTGCCCGTGGACGCGCCGGTGCCCCGGTCGTCCATCCGCAGCACGGCGATGCCGCGCCGGCCCAGGGAGTCAGCCAGCTGGCGGAACGGTCGATAGCCGGGCAGGCCGATGTACGAGTCGCGGTCCTGCGGGCCGGAGCCGGACACCGTGACGACGGCGCCCACCGGCTGCCGGCGCGAGGCCCCCTTCGGCAGCGTGAGCGTCCCCGTGAGGACGTGGCCCGCCGGCGTGCGCACCGTCACCTGCTCCGCGACGTAGGGGGCGCCGCGGGGGGCCGAGTAGTCAGTCGGCGGGTCCGCGGCGCGGGCGAGCCGCTCGGGGAACGAGTCGAGCCGCGCGATGACCATGCTCTGCGATGGGACGCGCCCGCCGGTCACGCGCCCCCCCGCGTCGACGGCGAGCCGGAAGGCGACCCCGCCCCCGAAGTCCACGACCACCGAGTCGGCGCCGGCGCGCGTGACCGTCGCGGTGACCGCCGGGCCGCCGCCGAGTTGCTGCAGCGGCACCATCA
Source organism: Gemmatimonadaceae bacterium (assembly GCA_037720885.1). Lineage (GTDB taxonomy): Bacteria > Gemmatimonadota > Gemmatimonadetes > Gemmatimonadales > Gemmatimonadaceae > JACMME01. The sequence goes on from JBBJNN010000008.1 coordinate 77,962, forward strand.
CACGGTCGCCGCCGAGCGCGCGGGCGCGCCGGGCGACCTGCTCGACGAGCGCGAAGGCGGGGTTGACCCACGGCAGCGCGCCGGCGGCGACCGCGCCGCGCAGCGTCGTGGCTCCGGCGCTCCCCTCCGGTACCTGTATCAGCGAGTCCCCGGCGAACGTCGCCGTGAGCCGCCCGTCCGCCACCGTGTCCGGCCGCGCGCCGGGCCGCCAGCTCTCCACCACGGCGCGCGCAACGCGGGCGTCGTCGGTGAGCGTGAGGGTGCTGCGCACCCGGACCCGCTGCCCCACGAACCACATGTCGTCGACGAGCTGCGTTGGGGTGCGCCGCACGCGCTCGATGGCGAAGGTGTCGCGCCCGACGAGGATGAGGAACACCGAGCGCTCTCCGGCGGCGGCCGGCTGCTGCGCCGGGAGGCGCGCCGCGAGCGTCGCCGCGAGCGTGGCGACGACGACGGCGCTCCGCCGCACCACGAGTCGCGACTGGGAGCGGAGAACGGCGGGACGAGTGGTCGGTCGCTGCAGCATGCGGAACTCCGGGAAAGGTTTCGTCACCTGACTGCGCCGGCCGGCGCCACATCGGCCGGCGGACAGGGTGAGCGCATCACCAATGGTGTGCGACGCTCGAGGGCGCGAACTTCCCACCTCCGACCCTTTCGAGGATTGAGACGGTTTCCATACCCCTCATGCTACTGCGATTGCGCCGCCGCCGGCTGCTGCGGCGTGTCGGACAGGTGCTCCTGCACGATTACCCACTTCCGGCCTCTCCGCTCGAACACGGCCGTCCAGGCCCCGCCGATCACGTGCGGCGCGCCAGCGGGGGTTCGGTGAGGGATGGTGTACGTCGCCGTCAGCACCGCCGCGCTCGGCGAGAGCACCTCGACATGCGTGTCCCCCCACACCCACCTGGGCTCGCGCATGTTCTGGCCGACGGCCTCCCAGAAGTGCTGGATCTGCCCCTGGAGCGCGGCGCGCGAGGTGACGACGCGGCCGGCGGCCGCGGAGACCACCGGCCCCGAGTCCGGGTAGAGCGCCATGAGGCGCGGCACGACGCCCGGCCTCGAGAAGTCGTACGCCGAGGCGATCGCGCGGCGCAGCGTGTCGGCGATCGCGGCCCGCTGGGCGGGCGAGACCGGCGGGGCCGACGGAGATGCGTCGTTGCCCGATTCCCGGCACGCGATGGCGAGGAGCGCGAGCGAGACGCTCCCGATGAGGGCGGCACGGGAGCGCGCTACCCGCTGATGGAGTTGCATGGTGGGTCGAGTGTCCAGGTGTCCGGGTACATCCAGAAATGGCTAGGCAATCCCCCAATCCGGGATATTCGTGCCGACGTCCCCCCGACATTGCCGCGAGCCACGCCGGCGGGTACGCTTCGCTGTACCCCACGCTGGTGCCGGCAGAGTGTCCGCGGGTGGGGACACACGGCGTCCCCACAGAAGGACAATCGCAGCACCCGCGTTCGGTCGAGCCCCTCGATGCGGGGACAACCCGTGGCACGCACGGTGTATTAGGGTCCGAAGGTGTGGCCCGCGGTGGGGAGCCGTCGGCCAGGTTCAGAGCAGGTTCAGAAGCTGTAGAGGCAAGGATGCCGCGCCGAGCGCGGCGAGGAGGACCGGTGAGAACGATCGTGAAGATGTCTGCGCTTCCAGTGGCGCTCGTCGCGCTGGCCTGTGTGGACGGTGGGACGAAGCACGCGACCGTCTCGGATGAGCTGAGCAGGGATCTCGCGCTCGCGTCGGCGGCGAGTCTCGACCTCGCGTCCGAACAGGCGTCGGCGAGGACGAACGTGGTGTCCGCGATGGAGCTGACGCCGGAGAGCGCGCCGAGCAAGGCCGCGGCGCCGAGGAAGCCGGTGAAGCGTCCGGCGGCCCCGAAGCCAACAGAGGAAGTCGCGGTGGCGGTCGAGACGCCGACACCGGCGCCAGAGCCCGTCGCGCCCCCGCAGGAAGTGGCCGCCCCCCAGGGGCAGGCGCCCGCAGAGGAACCGCAGGCCGGTCCTCGGCCTCAGCCGCTGCCGCCGGTCTATCCCGGCGATTCCCGGACGGGGGGTGAAGGCGGGCGTGGGCCGGGCATCGGCGGCGTCCTGATCGGCGTGGTGCTGCGCGGTGGCGGCGTGGATGGCGACCACTGCGAGATCCACCAGCGCGGCCGCGGCGGCAACACCGCCATCAACCAGCGCTTCCCGATCGGTGGCGGCGGCATCCCGAACGGCACGTTCCCGCGGTCGAGGGGCGGCTGGTAGGGCGGGACGCGGGAGACGCGGGAAGCGAAAAACAGCGTTTTATACCTTGGGGGGGCCCCCCCGAACAGCACGATCGCGGCGGAGCGGTGATTTCCTCTCACCATTCCGCCGCGATTCGTATCCGCGCGTTCCGCCTCCTACATGCCGCTCCCTACATCCCCGCCGTCACCGTCCTCCGCCAGCCGATCTGCCGGTCGGCGCGGAACACCGCCGGCATCGCGCCCGGGTCGCTTGCCCCATCCATCACCGAGAGCGCCGCGACATCCGCGAGGTCGGCCCGCACGTCCGAGAGGACAGCGACCGCGTCGTAGGCGCGCGTCGCGTGCACCTCGTTCGTGAGAAGCACCACGAACATCTCGCGGTCCACGTCGATCCAGAGCGATGTGCCCGTGTAGCCGGTGTGGCCCACCGCGCGCTCGCTCATGTGCTGGCCGCAGCTCCCGCCACCGGCGCAGGTGTCCCAGCCGAGCGCGCGCCAGCCGGCGGTGCGGGTCGTGAAGACGCGGACCGTGGCGTCGCTGACAATCCGCAGCCCCCGGTACTCGCCACCGTTGACGATCATCTGCGCGAAGACGCCCAGGTCCGCCGCGGTCGAGAAGAGCCCCGCGTGGCCCGCGACGCCGCCCAGCGCGTACGCGTTCTCGTCGTGTACCTCGCCGCGAAGTGGGTAGCCACGCGGCGGCGCCACTTCCGTCGGCGCGATGCGGCCGCGCTGCGTCGCGGCGGGGCGGAACATCGTGCTCCGCATCCCGAGCGGCCCGTAAACGCGCCGAGCGAGGAACGTGTCGAGCGGCTCGCGAGCGACGGCCTCCGCGACGAATCCCAGGACGTCAGCGCCCAGGTCGGAGTAGATGCTGCGCTGACCCGGTGTGACGGCGAGCGGCGTCGAGATGACGGAGCGTCGCGCGTCGCGGGCGTTCCGGGTGACGCGCCAGAGATCCCGGCCGGCGGGGAGGCCGGAGCGGTGCGTGAGAAGGTGGGCGACCGTCACCTGCTCCCTCCCGCCGCCGGTGAACGCCGGGATGTACCGCGAGACCGGGTCATCGAGACGCAGCTTCCCCTCGTCGTAGAGGATCATGATCGCCATGGTGGTGGCGACGACCTTCGTCAGCGAGGCGACGTCGTACATCGTGCGCACGGGGTCCACCGCGGAGCCGCCGAGCGTCCAATCCAGGTGGCCGAAGCCGCGCTGCCAGACGGCGGCCCCGCGCCGGCCGACGACAACCGCCGCACCAGGAAATCCGCCGGCGGCGATCCCGTTCGTCATCACCCGGTCGATCGTCGCCAACCGCTCGGCCGACATGCCCACGGACTCGGGAGGCCTGACCGGCAGGCCATCGCCCGCGGCGCCGATAGGCAGCGCGGCAACGAGGAGGATGGCGGCGGACTTGAGCATGGCGAGGCAGTGCGGG
>JBBJNN010000008.1:81632-84225 GCA_037720885.1 Gemmatimonadaceae bacterium
CCCCCGGGCGGAGGGTGCAGCGACTGCGACTACAAGGTTGGACAACACGGAACGCGAAAACGCTGGCGGGTTGGAGCGTGCTCCGGGAGCGAGGAGGTCAGCGAAGGGACAGGAAGGACAGGAAGGACACCGGGCCCAGCGGAATGACAGGCGCTCGGGATTCGAGGTCACGAGCGGGGTGCATCAGTGGAGCGCTTCGGCGCGCGCTGGGGATCGCCAGCGCATGAGGGTGATGCGAGGTGCGGGATTGCGGTGCGTGCGGTCGGCCCGCTACGCTGTATAATCCCAGTGGGGGGGGCCCCCCGCAACCCTCGCCGCATCCGGCCATCATGCTCCCTCCGATCCCCAGATCATGGCGCCCCCACCTCGCCGAGGAGATCGGGAAGCCGTACTTCGCGGAGCTGGCCGATTTCGTCGCGAACGAGCAGGCCCGGCACGAAGTCTACCCGCCCGCCGATCACATCTTCTCCGCGCTCGAGCTCACCGCCTACGAGGACGTCAGCGTCCTCATCCTCGGGCAGGATCCATATCATGGACCGGGGCAGGCGCATGGGCTCAGCTTCTCCGTGCTTCCCGGCACGCGCACTCCCGCCTCCCTCCGCAACATCTACAAGGAGCTGCAGTCCGACCTCGGCTGCACCATCCCGAACAACGGCTACCTCGCGCCCTGGGCGGAGCAGGGCGTGCTCCTCCTGAACGCCGTGCTCACCGTGCGCGCGGGCGAGCCGAACTCTCACCGCAACAAGGGGTGGGAGCAGTTCACCGACGCGATCATCCGCGCCGTGGGCGGCGCGCATCGTCCGGTGGTGTTCGTCCTGTGGGGCGCCTACGCGCTGAAGAAGAGCGCGCTCATCGACGCCAGCCGCCACACGGTCGTCAAGTCGGTCCACCCTTCGCCCCTCTCAGCGAGCAGCGGGTTCTTCGGCAGCAGACCATTCTCGAAGGTGAACCGGGCGCTTCACGCGGCCGGACGGACGGAGATCGCCTGGCAGATTCCCGACCTGCCGCGCGGCGCTCGGACGTGACGCCGACATGACGGACGAACCGGCTCCCCACGAGGGGGGGCCGGCCGCGAGCGGCACGCCGCCGCCTCCGGCCGCGCCGAGCGTGAGCACGACGCCACGCATCAGCCTCCCCCGCGGGATCACACCGGTTCACGTCACCCCGCCATGGACGTTGCCGCTGCGAGGACGGACGGGCGACAACTCGCTCATCGAGCGCCGCGCCGTGTGGATCGCGCGGCGCGCGCGCAACGTGTCCCGCCGCCCGGTGCTCCTCGGCGTGCTCACGGCGTGCGTCTTCGTCGTCACGCTCGTGGCGCTGATCCTCATTCCCCACGGCGCCCACCGGGCGGCGCGCGCGCTGATGCCGGCGCCCGGCATACGCCCGGACACCACGGCACTCGCGGCCGCGCTGGCAGGGGCGACGACCCGGCTCCGCGGCGCGCGGGGCGCGCTCTCCGACGCACGCTTCGCCGCGCTGGCGCCACCCCCACCGCCCCAGCCGGTGGACACCTTCCCACCGGCGCTCCGCGCGCGGCGCGATTCCCTCGTCGCCGCGAGCACGACGCTCGCCGCCCTCCTCCGCCGAACGGAGACCGCGCCCCTCGCCGCCTCATACCGAGCGCTCGGCGAGGCGCCCACGATGCGCGGGCAACCACGCGTACGCGCGCTCCTCGACTCGCTGGCCGAGGTCGAGGGGCGGCGGGAAGCACTCGGCGGCGCGGGGAGCGCGGATCCGGCGTACGTGTCACTGACCACGCGCGCGTCGGAGATCGGACGCGCCGTCGAGGCGATCGCCGTCGCCACACGCGCCGAGCTGCGGCGCGCGCTCGTGCCGCTCACGCCGGCTGTCGCGGTCGCGGATACCGCTCCCGGCATGGCGGTGGACACGATGCCCTTCCTCGTCGCGCGAGACTCGGCGGCGGCCGCGCTCCGCGAGGTCGGGCTGCGGCTCGGCGCCGCACGCGCCGTGCACGACTCGCTCGACCGGCGCGAGGCCCGCGCGCGTCGGCTGGCCGCCGTCACCGCCTCGCCGATCGCCATGCTCGGCGCCGCCAGCGTGCTCGGGATCGCGCTGGGCTTCGCCATTGCCCTCATCGGCGAGATGCGGCGCCCACGGATCGGCGATGCCATCGAGGCGGAGTCCGTGGTCGGCGCGCCCGTGCTCATCCGGATCGAGACGCTCGACGCCAGCCCCGAGCGCGCACGACGGCGCACCGACCGCGAGGTGTCGCCACTCATCGACCTCACCTCGGACCGCTATGGCCAGCTCTACCACCAGCTCGCCGACCGCGCCGGTCGGCTCCCGCGGCTGGCGGTCGTGGGCGACGAGCCGGCGGTCGTCGCCACGGTCACCGCGAACCTCGCCGCCGCCGCGGCGCACATCGCCCGCGCGGCCGTGGTGGTGGACACGGACCTCGACACCCACGCGGTCGCCGGACTGCTGCAAGTGCGCTCCTCCCCCGGACTCACCGACGTGCTCGAGCGGCGCGTGGACTGGCGCTCGGCGACGGTGGCGGCGCTCGTGGGCCGGGACCGCGCGGTGGATGTACTGAGCTCGGGGAGCACGCGCGACGCCGCCGCCTCGCTCG
>JBBJNN010000088.1:0-22058 GCA_037720885.1 Gemmatimonadaceae bacterium
CCGTAACCCGTTGCCACTCGTCCAAGTCGCCCCGGGAATCGTGGGGATTCCTCAGCATCGCGCCGCAGCCGACGAGCGCGCGCATGGTACGCGGCCTGCGGCCGCTTGACTCAGTGCGCTCGCGGCTGACCGCGGGCGTTATGTGGCGACACAGTTTTGGGTAAGGTCAGGGAGGGCGTATGTGGCTGATCGCAGACCTCGCGCGCCGGACGGCGGCGCGGTTCATTCCGCGGGCCGGCCGCCCGGTGCGCTGCGGCGGCTGCGGGAATGGCTGGGGCGAAGGGGTGCGGTTCGTCGCCGGGCCAGGCGTCTACTTCTGCGACCGCTGCTTCGGGCGCGCCGCGGCCCGGCTGGCGCCGCGGCGGCCGCCGGCGGACGCGGTGCGCTGCCGGTTCTGCCGGCAGTCGCGCCCGCCGGCCGAGGTGACGAGCGTCGGGCCGGTCGCGGTCTGCGCCGACTGCCTCGGCGTCATGGAGGGGGTGCTGGCCGAGCCCGCCCCACCATCGCGACCCGCCACATAACGTGACGCTGCACCTGACGAGCGGGCTGCGGACGCTCGCTGCGCTCGCGATTATTGATTTCGCTCGCAGCTTCTGTGAAGCGGCGCCCCGCGTCAAGGGCGCGAAGCGTCTGCCCGTGCCGTCTCGATCCTTCGTACTGGCGTACCGTATGGCGTACCGTCTCGGCGTCGAGATGCCGCTCAGTCTTCTGTTCGCGCTCTCGGGTGGCGGTCAGCCCGCCGGCGCATGTGGGGATCCGATTCGGGTGGGTGGCGCTGAATCTGAACTACGGCCTCGCCTGCGGCCATCAGCTGCGTCGCGCTCACCACACCCGTGGTCGGTCACCTCTCCCCCTGAGACGTCGTGCGTCTGCTACGCTGCCGCGTCTGCTGCGCGGTGCGCCGCCGCGCGATACGGCGTGTTGTCGCGCCACATCGCGTAGAGGATCCCGGCCAGCTTGCGCGCGAGCGCGACGACAGCGACGCGCTTGCCGCGCCGCGCGGCAATTGCCTCGCCCCACGCCTTGAGCGCCCGGACCTCGAGATTCGTCGAGCGCAGGATACGCCAGCCGGCTTCAACGAGCAGCCAGCGCATGCGCGTGTTGCCGGTCTTCGTGATCCGCCCCCGGTGCTGGCGCTCCCCCGAACTGTGCTCGCTCGGCACGAGGCCGAGATAGGCCGTCACCTGATCGGCACTCTGGAAGCGCGTGACCTGGTCGAGCGTGGCGACGAAGGCTGCCGCGGTCACGGGGCCAATCGTCGGCGCGGTGGTGAGGAGCATCACGACCGGATCAGCAGCCACGAGCTCCGCGATGCGGTGATCGGCCGCGGCGATCGCCGTATTGATCGGCGCGAGCAGGGCCACCAGGGGCGTGAGCTCGTCACGCGTGGTCGCCGGCAGCTCGGCGAGGGCCTCGAGCTTGCGTGTGGTGGACTCCGGATCGCCCTGGGTGAGCCGCACCCCTCGCGGCGGACGGACGGCCTTGATCAGCGCCACGTAGCGCGTCCGCGTCCGGACCAGCGCGTCGCGCACCGCGAGCTCGGCGCGCACGTGGCGCTGCGCATCCGACACGCGGTGGATCGCGCGGTACGCCCCGAGGCGACACGCCTGAGCCAGGGTCCGCGCGTCGCGCTTGTCGGTCTTCACGCGCCGGCTCCGGGTGGCATACATCGGCGCGTAGCTCGGATCAGCAACGATCACCTCGTGACCCAGGCTCTCCAGATGGCGGGCGACCCACTCGCTCTCGGTCGCGGCCTCGACGAGAATGCGCGCCCGCGGGCGCGTGCCCAAGGCCTCGGTGAAGCGGGCACGGGTCGTCGCGATCCGGCGCTCAATGAGCTCGCCGTCGGCGGTGAGAATGCAGAGCTGCGTCTCGCGCTTGTGGAGATCGAGGCCTATCGTATCGGTGGGAATCATCATGGGGCGGCTGGCCTCCCGGTGTGCGGCATCGACCGCGTGAATACCTGTGGGGCGACACAGTGCCACCACGAACCCGTGGAGGTCCAGCCGCTTCATACCAACTGAACTCTGTCGTGAGACGGCGATGCAGCTTTCCTGCTCGATGCCGGAGTCGGGGAGGTGGGGGACCTCGCCCTTGCGGCGTCGAAGACGATATCAGGCGCGCCGCGGGTTGGATGCGGGATCCCGGCGGGCGAGCCCCGGCAACTTCTCGGGCGTTCACGTTCTACCGGGGTCCGAGGAGGACCACCGCCGCGCTGGCGCCTCCAGTACCCGATGGCACAATCTTCGGCACTGCCCCGTTCACCTCCGCCCCTAGCCTCCGAGCTGTCATCATGTGCCGCCGCCCCGCAGTCCTCGCCGCCGCTCTGGTCGCCGCCCTCGCCGTGTCGAGCGCCGCACGTGCCCAACACATCGTCGGCGTGCGCGACGCCCGCGCGCTGCGCGCCGACAGCGTCTTCCAGCGCTTCGACCGCACCGACTCGCCCGGCTGCGCGCTCGGCGTCTACCAGGACGGCAAGGTCCTGTACGCGCGCGGCTATGGGATGGCGAGCCTCGAGCACGGCGTGGCACTCTCGCCGCGGTCGGTGCTCGACGTCGGCTCGATCTCGAAGCAGTTCACCGCGATGGCCATCCTCATGCTCCAGAAGGAGGGGAAGCTCTCGCTTGACGACCCGATTCGGAAGCACATCCCTGAGATGCCGGCGTACGCGGAGAAAATCACGCTCCGCCGCGCCCTCAGCCAGACGAGCGGGCTGCGCGACCTCTACGTCATGATGGGGCAAACGGGCCGATCGTTCGAGGGAGACACGATCGACGCCCTTCGCGTCATCACACGCTCGGCGGAGCCCAACTACGAGCCCGGCGCGCGTTACCTCTACACGAACTCTGGTTGGATACTGGCCGCGCAAATCGTCTACCGCCTCACCGGCAAGCCGCTCGCGCAGTTCGCCGAGGAGCGCATCTTCGGGCCGCTCGGCATGCACGACACGCGCTACCTCGCCGACGCCACGACAATCATCCCCAACGGCGCCGAGGGATATGCCCCACGATCGGGCGGAGGCTTCCGCGTCGCACGCTCGACGTACGACGGCGCGATCGTGGGAGCGGGCGCGGTGCACACGACGGTCGAGGACTTTGGCCGCTGGCTGAACAACTACGACGCGGCCACCGTCGGCGGGCGCGACATCATCGAGACAATGACGACGGCGACGACGCTGAACGACGGCTCGCCAGCGCGGTCGGGACCGACCCAGGCGTACGCGGTCGGGCTCAACGTCGGGACGCTGCGCGGGCTGCGCATCGTCTCGCACGGCGGTAGCTGGGCGGGCTATCGTGGGCACTTCCTCCGCTTCCCCGACCAGCGGTTCGCCGTCGCCACGTTCTGCAACCTCACGACCTCCGGTCCGGACTCGCTCGCGCGCAAGGTGGCGGGGATCTACCTCGCCGACCGGATGCAGCCCGACAGCGCCACGGCGTGGACCGTGGCCCTGGCCAGCGCGCCGCGCGCCGAGTTGCCCGCGGCGAGTCTCCGCGCGCTCGTGGGCGTGTGGCGCAATGCCGAGCGCGGCGAGCTGCGGCGCACGCGACTCGTGGGCGACACGCTCTTCGCCATCGGCGCCGAGCGCACGCGGATCGTGCCCCTCGACGGCGGTCGTTTCCGGGCCGGACCCGGGACCGAGATGCGCTTCGAGGGAGATGCCGCAGCCCCGTCGCGCATGATCGTCCGCACGACGGCGGAGATGGTGACGTACACGCGCGCCGACACCGCCGCACTCACACCCGCCAAGCTCACTGAGTACGCGGGCGACTACCGGAGCCACGAGGTGGACGCGACGCACACGTGGAAGCTCGAGAAGGGGCAGCTCGTCCTCTACGTGAACGACCGGCGCCTGGGCGTACTCGAGCCAACCTACAAGGACGGCTTCACGCGCGGCGGCACCGTGATCGACGTGGAGCGTGACGCGAAGGGGCGCGTCGCTGGCTTCGTGCTCGAGGCGGGGCGCGTGCGGCACCTCCGGTTCACGCGGGTGCACTGAAACCGGCGGGCCAACAACCTGCGCCGGTTTGTCTTTTCCTCAAGTACGCGGTACGGCTGCGCGATCGGCGCGACCGCACGACGGGAACCCGCAGCTAACGAATTGTTGCAGCTCACGTGGCCGCGCAACGTCCGTCGCGGCGGCAGGGTTCAAGCCCGGCCGCACGCAGCTGAACGCGAGCGTTCGGCGAACCCCACTCATACCATCCACCCGGATTCGCACGCATTGAGTTCGGGTCGCTCCGCCGGTTCGGAGACCACATGAGATCCGGCGCTGCGACAGTTGATGACTTCCTCAAGGAGCAGTCCGAGACGATCCGCAAGGACCTCGAACGACTCCGACGCCTCGTTCGGAGCGAGGCGCCCGAGGCTCGCGAAGGTATGCGGTACGGGGGTCCGGTACACACGCTGAAAGCTGGTCCGATCCTTTGTGGCTTCACCGCGCAGAAGCACAATCTCGCATTCTATGTTGGCCGGGTGCCTGATGAAATCCGAGACCAGATGCGCGCCGAAGGATTCAACCTCGGCAAGGGTGCGGTACGCTTCAAGAAGTTGGACTCCGAGAAGATGGCTGCCCTCCGAACCCTGCTACGACACGTCATCACAGAAGGGATCACCTGCTGAGCGCCCGACCGAACGCCAGCGCCGTGCGCGGTCGCCTAATGAGTCGTTCGAGCGGACGAGCGACCTGTCGGACTGTGGCGGCTCGCCATGGTCGCTGCGGGTGCCTGAGCGGCAATCCTGCTCCGAGGCGGACGATGATTCCGAACGACGAACATCAGCAGCAGAACGCGGACGGCGGATCACCCTCGTTCTCCGCGTGAACGCCGCGAGGGAGCAGCGTCCGTTCCTCACGGCGGAGTGGCGCTACCTGGTGCTGCTCAACTACGAGGTCGCGCCCGAGATCCTGCTGCCGCTGGTGCCGACGGGTACCACGCTCGACCGCTGGCAGGGGCGCACGCTGGTGAGCGTCGTCGGCTTCCGGTTCCTGCGCACGCGCGTGCTCGGCGCGTCGCTGCCGCACCACCGCGATTTCGACGAGGTCAACCTCCGCTTCTACGTACGCCGCGAGATGCCGACCGGCGAGGTCCGGCGCGCGGTCACCTTCGTGCGCGAGCTGGTGCCGCGCGCCGCCATCGCTCTCGTCGCGCGCCTGGCGTACAACGAGCCGTACCGCGCCGTGCCCATGCGAAGCACGACTCCCGCGACGGAGACCGAAGCTCCCGGCCGCATCACCTACGAGTGGCGGACTGGCGGGCGGTGGCAGCACGTCGCGGCGACCGCGGTCGGGGCGCCTGCTGCCCTCGTGCCCGGCTCGGAGGCGGCGTTCGTCACGGAGCACTACTGGGGGTACACACGCCAGCGCGACGGCGGGACCATGGAGTACGAGGTGGCCCACCCACCATGGCGGGTGTGGTCAGCCGACGCGCCGGCGCTCGTGGCAGATGTGCGCGGCCTCTATGGCCCGACTTTCGAGCGCGCACTCACTGCGCCGCCGACTTCGGCGTTCGTCGCGGAGGGCTCACCGATCGCCGTCTACCGCCCCCGCCGGCTCGAATGAGCCACCGAGGCGGAGCCGCCACCGAGCTTCAGCGAGGGGCGATGCAACCCGGCGTCCGCCGACGTGAGCCCGCGCGACGGCGGGTAGATCCCGACCCTCGCGTTCCGTAACCCGCTCGCGAGTTTCGTGACGAGCCCGAAGCACTCGCACGGTGAGGAGCGCCGCGTCATCTTGGAACGTCCGACCGCGCACCGAGAGAACGAAGGCTCACAAACGACGCTGCGTTCATGCGCATCTCCGCTCGCGACATCCTGATCGTCCTCGCCGCACTCGCGGCTGGCGTGCTCGTGAGCCTGGTTGGAGTTCACACGCTCGAGCTGTGGCTCAGTCACCCGACCGCATTCCTCCTGAGCCATGCCGCCGGGTTGGCGATGCTGATCCTCGTCCTGCAGCAGTGGATCTCGCGGCGAGCGCCGCGGGCGAGCGCGGCGACCGAGCGGTCGAAGGGGCGCTGACGCTGGCGAGCGTTCGCCACGGACGGAGTTGCATACCATATTCGCCCCATGATCCGGGATCCCTGGTCTCGACTCGTGCGCGCTGGTCTCCTGACCGGCGTCTCTGACGGGCTCTTCTCGAGCGTCCTGAGCGTCGCGTTCTACGGTTCGACCGTGACGCGACTCTTCCAAGGCGTCGCGGCGACGCTTCTGGGGACGGCAGCGTTCAGCGGCGGGAACCGGACGGCTCTGCTCGGCGTGCTCATGCACTTCGGCGTCGCCTTCGGATGGTCCGCCGTATTTCTATTTCTCGCTACGCGCTTGCCCGGGATCCGGCGCGTACTCGCCTCGCCGGCCGGAGTCGTCAAGGTCGCCTCGGTGTACGGGCCCACCATCTGGCTGGTGATGTCGCTAGCCGTCATCCCGCTGCTCCTGCATCGCCCGCCCACGATCAACATTCGCTGGTTGGTCCAGCTGATCGGACATTTTCCGTTCGTCGGAGTACCGATCGTCGCGGCGATCGGCCGCGGTGTCCGTAGTCCCGACGGCGCAACCTGACGAGTGCGGCGTGGGTGCCGCGTTTCATGGTGCACGGCTACCGGTGGGCAGGAAACACGGTGATCGTCAGCGTCACCACCGACCAGTGTGTACGGGGAGCGTTCGATGGCCTGACGTACGGGGCGGAAGATGCCGAGTATCGCTTCCGCAGACAGAACGGCGCGTGGCGCTCGCTCGGGCGGAGCGTCGTGCTGTATTCCGACGGCGTCTGCGGTCCGGCGGGGATGGAGCCCGCACGTTCCCCATGACACGCGTGCCGACGCTCCTCGGCGTCCCGTATGACGCCGGCTCGTCGTATCTCCGTGGTGCGGCGGGGGCGCCGCCCGCCATCCGCCGGGCGCTCCAGTCGCCATCGTCGAACAGTTGGTCCGAGGCGCTGCGAGACCTCGGCGCGGCCGGCACCCTGGAGGATGCCGGCGATCTCGATCTCTCGGGTGACGATCCGCGCGCGGCGATCGAAGGGGGCGCGCGAGAGGTGCTGGCGAGGAACGGCCGACCCATCTCGCTCGGTGGCGACCACTCGATCACGTACCCGTTGCTCCGTGCGTTCCGCGGGATCTATGGGATCTATCCGCGGCTCACCGTGCTGCACATCGATGCGCACGCGGACCTGTACGAGGACTTCGGCGGCGACCGATACTCGCACGCCTGCCCCTTCGCGCGCGTGATGGAGGAGGGGCTCGCCGACCGCCTCGTGCAGGTGGGCATCCGCACGCTGAACGCGCACCAGCGCGCGCAAGCGGAGCGCTACGGCGCCGAGATCATCGACATGCGTGCATGGGTGGCGGGCGACCGTCCCGAGGTGAGCGGCCCCGTGTACATCTCGCTCGATCTCGATGCGCTCGATCCGGCATTCGCTCCTGGCGTGTCGCACTGGGAGCCCGGCGGCCTCACGGTGCGCGAAGCGATCACGGTGGTACAGGCGACGGGCGGATGGCTCGTCGGCGCGGACATCGTCGAGTACAATCCGGTGCGCGACCCGTCGGGCATCACCGCGAGCGTCGCGGCGAAGCTCGTGAAGGAGCTCGCGAGCCGGATGCTCGAGGATCCACCCGCGACGATCACGCCACCCATACCGAACGAGGTTAGACCGTGAGCGTACCCACCGGCGCCATCCCCGTGTCCGTGACGGCGGACCGGGTCCAGATCGGTGGCTTCGCGACCGCGTACCTGGCCGAGGACGGGACCGGCGGCGCGTACGCACTCATCGAGCACACGCTCGCGCCGGGGCTGCTCGGCGCCCCGCCGCACCGGCACGCGCGCGAGGACGAGCTCTCCTACGTGCTCGAGGGTACGCTGACGGTATGGCGCGATGGCGCCGTTGCCGAAGCCGGGCCGGGCGCGGTGGTGCGGAAGCCGCGCGGCGAGTGGCACACCTTCTGGAACAGTGGCCCGGGGCCGGTGCGCTTCCTCGAGGTGATCTCGCCGCCAGCATTCGCGGGCTACTTCCGTGAGCTCGCCGCGCTCATGCCGGCGCGGGGCGCGCCCGACCTGGCAACCGTTGCGGCGCTGGCGGGTCGCTATGGGCTCGAGATGGATTTCGCGGCAATCGGGCCCTTGACCGAGCGCTACGGCCTCCGGCTGGGGTGACCAGCGCCACCGTGCGCGGCGTCAGGGTCTGGCAGGGCCCTCCATGGGCTTTGGGATCACGTAGAAGTTCGGGTTCACCCGGAAATCCGCCGGGTTGGCGAGCTTCACCCTGACCTGCTGCCACGACTCCGTCGGACGGATCACGGCGTACTCCGGCCAGTCGAGCGTCACCTCGAGCGGCATGTCGAATCCGGGCACCACGCTGCTCCAGCGGTAGTGGAGCGTGTCGCCCGCGATGCGGTACTCGAACGCCGGCACCGACGTCGTCCGCAGGTACTGGTCGAACACCTTGCCGAGGTTCGTGCCCGTCTGCGCGCTCAGGTAGTCCTCGATCTGCTTCCCCGTCACCGTCTGATGCCAGAACGTCGCGTTCAGGCCGCGCAGGATGCCGCGCCACTTCCCGTCGTCGCCCACGATCTGGCGGATGGTGTGCAGCATCTCCCCACCCTTGGGATACATGTCGCCCGATCCCTGATCGTTGACGCCGTACGCCGGGATGATGGGACGATCGTTCCTGATGCCTCGGCGATTGCCGATGATGTACTGCGCGCCCGCATCCTTCCCGAACTGACACTCGGTATAGATGCCTTCGGCATAGTTGGCGAAGCTCTCGTGTACCCACATGTCGGCGTTGTCCTTCGCCGTGATGTTGTTGCCGAACCACTCGTGCGCGCTCTCGTGCACGATGATGAAATCCCACTTGAGCCCGAGCCCCGTACCCGAGCCGTCGCGCTTGCGGTAGCCGTTCTGATACCAGTTCCCATACGACACGGCGCTCTGGTGCTCCATGCCGGTGTTCGGAACCTCGAGCAGCTTGTAGCCGTCCTCGTACCACGGGTACGGGCCGAACCAGTGCTCGAAGCACTGGAGCATCGACCGCGCCTGCCGGAACTGCGCGCGCGCCTTCTCCTCGTTGTAGTCGAGAGGCCAGAAGTCGAGCGTGAGCGTGCCCTTGAGTCCGGCGTACGTCTCGCTGTAGTGCGCGTAGGTACCGGCCGCGACGGCGATCGCGTAGTTGTTGATCGGATTCACCACGAACCACTCGTACGTCGTCGTCCCGTCGGGATGGCGCGTCGTGCTGCGCAGGCGGCCGTTCGAGACGTCCACCATCGGGTCGGGGAGCGTCAGCGCGACGCGCTGACTATCTGGCTCATCCGCCTGCGTGTCCTTGTTCGGCCACCAGACCGAAGCGCCCATTCCCTGATCGGTCGTCACGACCCAGGGGCGTCCGAGGCTGTCGGTCGTCCAGGTGAAGCCGCCCTGCCAGGGCGGATTCTTCGCGATCTGCGGCCGCCCGCGATAGTGGACGGTGACCATCTTGTAGGTACCGGCGCGTTGCGGGGCCGTGAGCGCGGCGAAGACGGCGGCACCCTCGCGCCGGAAGCGCACGGGGCGCCCGTCCTGGATAATGCTGTCCACGGCGAGCGGCGGCATGAGATCGATCTGCATCTCCCGCATCTCCCGCATCTCCCGCATCTCCCGCATCTCTCGCGCGGGCTCGAGCACGCGGTAGGTAATGCCATTGTACCCGGCGATACTGCTGTCTCCCGGGTGGATCGCCACGTGGAGATCGTAGAACGTGACGTCCCACCACGCGCGCCCGGGCGTGGTGTACGAGCCGCGCAGCGTGTCGGCGCGCGAGCGCTTCGGCACGTACGGCACCCGTGGCGCGCGCGCAGCGGAGGTGGAATCGGCGCGCTGGGGCGCCCTCACCGGGTCCTGCGACGCGAGCGAGACGGAGCCGGGGAGGGACAGCGCGGCGGCGAGCACCAGATGGCGCATGGCGGCAGATCCTGGCGAAAGACAACGACTCGATGAACGATCCCGTATCCGATGCAAACTTACCGTCTGCCCCCCGCGCTCGTCCCCGTCGCCGCCACGCTCCGCAGCTTCGGCTCCCCGTGGGCCATCGCCGGCGGCTGGGCGCTCGACCTCGCCCTCGGCCACGAGTCGCGCACGCACGCGGACGTGGACATCGCTGTGTTCCGCGACGACCAGGGGGCGCTCCGCGCGCACTTCGCCGGGTGGACGCTCACCTACATGGACGCCGGTGAACGGCACTCGTGGGCACCCGGCAGATGGCTCGAGCTGCCGGTGCACGAAGTCTACGCTGCGTCTCCGGACCCGGCCGGACCCACGCTCGAGCTTCTCCTGAACGAGCGCGCGGGCACGGACTGGGTGTTCCGCCGCGATCCCGCCATCCGGCTGCCGATCGCGAGGGCGCTCCGCACGACGGCGAGCGGCCTGCCGGTGCTCGCGCCGGAGATCGTGCTCCTCTACAAGGCGAAGGCGCCGAGGGCTCACGACGACGCGGACTTCGTCATGACGCACGCAGTACTGTCGACCGCGGGGCGGGCCTGGCTCGCGGATGCGATCGCCCACTGCCATCCCGGCCACCGGTGGCTTCGCGCTCTCACCTCGGCGAGCTCGTGATGTGGTGTCTGGCATGCGGATCGCAAAGGTTTCGGGGCATGACGACACCTGACAGGACCCTGCGCGGTCTCGGGGATCGTTGGCTCGCCGGTGAACGCGTGGCCGACGTCGCCTTCGGTCACCACGAGCGCGTGCGGATCGCCACCGGCCCGCTCGCCGGCGCGGAGGGCCTCGTCGCCCTCCTCCTCGGTCTCACTCCCGAGCCCATCTACCTCGTGACGCTCGGCCCCACGGCGGGCGACGCGCGCGTGCGCCAGGCGGACCTGCGGCCGGCGGTCTGACCGCATGTCCGGCGGCCCGGCGCGACCGATCGCGCGAGCCCGGCGCGCGTTGTAACTCTCCGCCAGAGCGCCGCGTACGCACCTCGTCTGCATTCCTCCACACGGACACACGCACACACGGAGACAGGCCCATGCGTCGCTCGCCCCTCGTGCTCCTCTTGACCGGTCTCGTCGCCGGCGCTCCCGTGGCTGCTCAATCCGCCCCGGCGGGGCCGGGCACTGCCGCCGCGGTGCTCCCCTCGGTCACACTGCCACCCGCGCTCGACCGCGTCCTGCGCGACTACGAGCGCTCCTGGCAGGCGCGGGACGCCGCGGCGCTGGCCGCGCTCTTCACCGAAGACGGCATGACGCTCTCGAGCGGTCGCGCGGCGCTCCGCGGCCGGGACGCCGTGCAGCGCGGCTACGCAGGCAACGGTGGCCCGCTCAGCCTGCGCGCGACTGCGTACGCGGTCGATGACACGGTGGGCTACATCATCGGCGGCTACGCGGAACGGACAGGGCTCCCGGACATCGGCAAGTTCGTCCTCGCGCTCCGCCGCGCGCCGGGCGGCCCGTGGCGCATCGCCGCCGACATCGACAACGCGAACGGACCGCCACGCCCGCGGCCGCCCGCGCCGGACTCGACGCGACGCCCACCCACGTGGTGATGCCAGCGCGGTGCGGGCTGCCCTTTCTCGCTCACCGCATACAGCTTCGGGCCGATCAGGTAGAGCAGGTGCCTGCTCCCCGGCAGTCGGGCGGCCGCGTGGTAGGTGTCCACGAGCCGGCGGATGAGCGGCCGGAACCGCGCGCGCTGCTCCGCGGGGAAGGTCGGCAGCGAGACTCGAGGGCGGGCGAAGCCGGCGCGCGCGAGCGCGCGGGACAGCGCGAACACGGAAAGTAGATTGCGCGCTGGCGGGAGCCCCTGCTGCCGCCGCATGTGCGCGGCTACCACCCGCCGCGGCAGGTAGCCCACCGCCCAGAGCCCCGTCTGCGGATCGGGGCCTACACTGTAGCGGTTCGAGGTGGAGAGGAAGAGCCGTCCGCTCGGCGCGAGCACCCGGTGCATCTCGCCCAGCGCCTGCCTCTGGTCGCGGACGTTCTCGACGAGTGAGTCACCGATCACGCGGTCGAACGCCGTATCCCGCAGCGGGAGCGCTTCCGCACACGCCGCAATGAGCGGCACGTCCACCCCTGCCTCCTCCAGCCGCTTCTTCCCGACGACGAGCCAACGGAAGGCGATGTCCACGCCGGCGAGCGCACGGTAGCGCGGCGCCGCGGCCACGAGCAGCGGCGCGGTCCCGCACCCCACCTCGAGCGCGCGAAGCGCCAGCGTCTGTGCGGGCGCGCGCCCGCCCCCTCCCTCGCGCTCGTCGCGCGGAATGTGCTCGACGTCGCTGTCACCTTCGCGCTCCCAGGCGTCGAGCGACGCGCGCGCGCGCGGCACCGCCGCCAGGTGCCCCGCCGTGAACGCTTGCGCCTGCGCGGGCGTGTTCGCCGGCGAGATGCTGTAGTAGAACCGGACGAGATCCGCGAACCCGAGGTCGCCGAACCGCTCCGCCAAACGCCGCCCCTTCGCACGGTCGGCATCGAGCTCGATGTACGGGTCGGCGAAGATCCGGAAGTCGGGGATGCCGAGGATCACGGGATAGCGCCGGTCGCACCGCGGGCAATCGAGCTCCGGCTCGGCGCCGCTCCCATCCTCGCGCAGGTCGCCCTTGCACACGGGACAGCAGAGGTCGAGCCCGCGCCACATCATCGGTGCTCCCCGCTCGCCGCGCTCCCACTCCCGCCGGCCGGCAGCACGCCCCGCGCATTTCCCTCCGTGCGGTCGAAATCCGGGTTCGGCGGCGGTGCCCTCACCTCGGCCTCTGCTGCCGACATGGCGGCGCCGAGCACACGGTACCCGGCGCCAGTGACGGACGGGCCTTGCACCACCCACACCGGCCGGTCCCCATACTCGCGCAGAGTCGCCCGACGCGTATCGGTGTTGCGGTCCCACACATAAACCGGCGCACTCGAGCCACGGAGATCGAGCGGATTGTAGATCACGGCGGACGCGTAGTCCGGGAAACGCCGGCCCTGCACGAGGACGACGCTCCGCCCGAACCCGTGCTCGCGCGCGAGCGTGCGCACGTCGGGGCGCATGCCGCGGTAGTGGTGGTACTTGTCCGCCGCGCGCCAGGGGAAGAAGGTCGCGAGCGCGAGGAGCGATAGTGCTGTGGCGGCCGCGAGCACGCGCACGCCGGACAGGCTGTCGTCAGCGCCCCACGCTGGCCCGAGCGTGGGTTCGATGTCGCGTGCGTCGCCGCTGTGGCGGACGTCCCGTTCGGCGCCGGTAGCTTCGAAGTCGGGGGGGGGCCCCCAGCCCGACCTCGCGAGCGCGCCGCCCACCCACTCGAGCCCCCGCGCCGAGAGCGCGATGCACGGAATGAGAATCAGATACCAGTAGCGCGCGCCGAAGTCTGGCCCGCCGCTGAACCAGTACAGGCTGTGCACGCCGACCACGGCCGCGATTGCTGCGGCCATCAACCAATCGCTCCGCCGCATCCGCCCGGAGAGCGCGAACAGCGCAAGCACGAGGAGCGAGCCCGTCGCCCACCCCAGCAGCTCCACGTTCACGGCGAAGGTGTTGAGCGCCGCATTGATGACGACGTCCACCGAGCCATGCCCGGGCAGCGGATCGAGCCCCGCCCACCCCACACCGCGATTCGCGCCGAAGCCCAGGTCGTTCACACCTGGTCCATAGTACGCGTCGAAGTACGCCATCACCGGGAACCTGGTGGGCGACCCTGTGAGCCGGGCGTTGTAGGGGAGGTTCGCGACGGTCACCAGCACCGCGCCGAGCGCGAGGTGCACGGCGGGGACGATCCGTAGCGTGATGCGCCGCTCGCCCTCGCCCGCGCGGACCAGCGTCCAGAGCCCGAGCAGCCCCGCGACCACCACACCCTCGAGCGGGCGCATCAGGCTCACCAACCCGATCGCCACGCCGCCGAGCCACCCCCACCACGCCACGCCCGTCCTGCGCAGGCGCGTCACCGCGACGGCCGCCGCGAGCGTACAGAAGAGGCTGAAGGAATGGCTCATCAGGCTCATCGTCATGAACACGAACCATGGCGATACGGCGAGGAGGAGCACGGCGACGCGCGCGGTACGCCGCGCGTACAGCTCGCGCAGGAAGACGTAGGCGAGCAGCACCGTGAGCCCGCCGAGCACGGGGTTCACGAGCCACGGCACGCCGGCGAGCTCGCCGAGCGCGAGCAGGGCAGGCCAGCCGGGCGGAAATGGCGAGAACCAGCGCGTGGGCTCGTACTGCATGAGATCCACGTTGAACGCCGCCGGCACCGGGGGCGCCGGCATCGCCAGCACGCCGTGCGCGAGGTAGCGCGCCTGCAGGAGGTACGAGACCTCGTCGGGAATATGAGGGTGCCGCTCGTAGCTCACTACCGCGAGCACGGCCGCTACGGCGACTACCCATGCCGCCGCGAGGCAGGCGAACCGGTCCGGGCCTCCCGGCTCCACCGCGTCGCCCGCGGGAGCACCCAACATTCGATCGAAGCGGCGCCCGAGCGGCGGCAGCGCGCCCGCCGGAATGGCCCGCACGGCAAGCAGCACGGCGAGCAGCGCGATGAGCTGCACCGCCGTCGCCACCACGATCTCCGCGGCGTACGCCACAACGTCCTTCGACAGCGCGGCGCTCGACAGCGCGAACGCGGCCACGAGCAGCGCGAGCCGCCATGGCGGGTAGGTGCGCGTGAGCCACCTCCACGCCGCGGGCACGAGCGACCTCGCCGCCCACAACACGACGGTCGTCTGCACCACCACGATCAGGAGCTCGACCGGCCGGTCGGCCATCGCGCGCCCCAGCGGACGAAAATGCTGGTAGCGCACGTGTGGGCCCGCCTCGATGAGGCGGAGCACGGCGACCCCTCCGGCGAGCGCGAGCGCGAGCCAGGCGGCGGCTCGTCCCCACCCGGCCGATTCCCTCACCGTCCGAACAACCGTGGCAGGAAGCCGAGCTTCCGCACCGGCTCCGCGCGAAGGCGGGCGTCGAATGCGGCGAGCACTGGCGAGGAGCCCGGCGCGCTCGCCAGGTTCGTCGTCTCGCGCGGGTCGGCCAGCACGTCGAACAGCTCGACCTTCCCCGTTTGCTCGTGCAGGTACTGCCAGCGGTCGGCGAGGAGCCCCGCCACCCAGCCGTGCGCCACCGGCCAGTGCGCGCCGGCAATGGAACGCCGCCCCACCTCCACGAGCACCGTGTCACGCGCAGGGTCGTCCGCCGTCATCGCGGCGAGCAGCGAGCGCCCGGCGAACGGGGAAGTGCGCACGCCCGTCACCGCCATCACCGTCGCGGCGACCTGCGCATTCCCTACCGGATGCGCGACACGCGTGCCGGCAGGCACCGCGCGTGGGTAGCGGATGATGAGCGGTACGCGAACCTGGTCGTACCAGAGCGAATGCCCGTGGAGCATCACGTTGTGTTCGCCCCAGCTCTCCCCATGATCCGACGTGATGATGACGACCGTGTTGTCGAGGAGCCCGCGCGCTCGCAGCGCATCGGTCAGCGCGCCGATCTGCGCGTCCACGTACAGCACGGACTCGTCGTACCCGGCGACGAGGCGCGCCATCTCGTCCGGCCCTGGTACACCCTTCAGCTGGTCGAGGGCGCCCACGTCAATCCGCCCACTCCGACGTGGCGGCGTCCACCCGAACGTGCCCGCCGTCGCGGCGGGCGGCGTGTATGGCATGTGGACGTCGAAATAGTTCACGAACGCGAAGAATGGCCGTCCATCCAACCCGTCCACCCAACCGAGCAGGTCGCGATTCACATGGGCGGCGCTCTTCCGGCCGGGCAGATCCAACGGGATGACGACGGGCAGCACCTCGTACGTGAGCAGGCGCCCGAGCACCGTGCGCACGAGGGCATCGCCTAGACTGCCGTAGAAGTCCTCGAAGCGGATGAACCCACGCGCGAGGCCGGTCTGCCGCCCCACCCAGAAGGTGTTCGCCACGAACGCGCCTGTCGCGTACCCTTCGCGCCGCATCACCTCGGCCAGCGTCGGGAAATGGCCGTCGAGGTAGGGGCGGCGTACGAGCCCGGCCTGATGCTCGTGCAGCGGCTGCGCGGTGAACAGCGTCGCGTGCGAGGGGAGCGTCCAGCTCGAGTGCGAGTACGCCCGCTCGAAGAGTGCGCCCTCGCCCGCGAGCCGGTCTACCCGCGGCGACGTCGGCCGCCGATACCCGTACGACGAGAGGTGGTCGGCGCGCTGGGTATCAATCAGGAGGATCAGAACGTTCGGCCGCCCGGCCGCCCCGTCCCGCAGGGCGGAGAGCGCGAGCCGCTCGCGCGCCCGCGACCCGCCGATGCACGCGAGCGCGAGCAGGGCCACGAGTGCGCCGAGCCGCGGGAGCGTCCGCGTCATCCACGGGGCGGCTCGCGCGTGGTGCTTGCCGTACAGTGCCGCCCCCCGGACGCCGATTCCGAGTGCCAAGATGAAGCACGCGCTCGGCCAGAGCAGGTTCGGGAGCCGCAGCATGAGATACGCGCCCAGCGCGACGCAGAGGCCGACGAGGATTCGGTCCCACGGAGCGCGCTTCACCGCCAGCGCGAGGAGGCCGAGCAGCGCCCCCAACGCCCCGAACGCCACGGCGTAGGTAAGCGGCGCGAACCAGAGCGCGTAGAAGGAGTTCGCGGTGCGCCACGAGAGCGCGCCGGGAATGAACGAGAGGACGGTGAACGCCGCTCCCTCGAGGAGCCCGTAGACGAGTCCGAGCCATACGCCGCGACGCACAAGATCGCCGATCGTCCGCATTCGGCGATCCTCTACTGGCCGCGCGTCGCCGCGCGAAGGGATGCCGCCATCCGGTCCAGCACCCCGCGGAGCATCGGGACCCGCGCGAGATCGTGCGCCTCCCAGGGGTCGCCGACGGCGTCGTAGAGTTCCTCGCGTCCGTCGCCATCGCGGATGTAGTGGCGCCGGCCCACGAGCAGTGCCGCCATGTCGCCGCGGCTCACCGGGTACCACGCGGGCAGCCCGGTCGCGTGCCTCACCTCGGACATGATGCCGCCGGTACCGTCGGTACCATCGGTAGCGCTGGACCCGGCACGCAACGCCGCGCTGTCCCCCGGGAGGAACGGTAGGAGCGAGCGGCCTGGCAACGTAGCGAGCCGCGCCCGCGCCTCCCCGCCGGCGAGCGCCAGGATCGTCGCCGCGAGATCGCGCGTCGTCACCGGCGCTGCCACGCGCGCGCCCGCCGTCACGCGGCCGGGCAACGCGATCACGAGCGGTACCCGCAGCGCGGGGAGATAGAGGCTATTGCCATGGCCGAGGAGCCCGTGCTCGCCGAACTCCTCGCCGTGATCCGCAGTGATGACGACGAGGGTGTTGCCCAGCACGTTGCGCCAGTCGAGCGAGTCGAGGAGTGCGCCGACCTGCGCGTCGAGGTACGCGATCGCGCCATCATATGCATCCAGCTCCGCCGCGGCCTCGCGCCGCGAGACGGGCCGGTCGTTGTGCAGGTTCGGGTTGCGGGCCGCGCCGCGCTCGGCGTACAGCGTGTCGTACGGCGCGGGCGGCAGGTACGGGTGGTGCGCATCGTAATAGTTGAGGAACGCGAAGAAGGGACGCCCCGCGCTCGCCTGCTGCCAGCGGAGGAAGTCGCCGTTCACCTGCGCCGCGCTCTTCCGCCCGATCACGTCATGGTAGCCGATGATGTCGCGCACCGGCTCGGCGTTCGCCACGCCGCGCGAGAGGGCCGAGCCGGTGAGCAGCACGGTCGCGGGCGTGATGCGGAAATCCTCGTAGTGCGCGAAGCCGCGCGCGAGCCCCGACTCGGCGCTCACGTACTCCGTATTCGCCACGAACCCCGCCGTCCGGTAGCCGCGCGCGGCGAGCCGTTCGGCGAGCGTGGGCTGGCGCCGGTCGAGCGGCGTACGCCAGTCGGCGGAGAGTTCGGCCGGCTCTATGCCGGTGAACATGCTCGCGTGCGCGGGGAGGGTCCACGGCGCCGGAGAGATCGCCCACTCGAAGGTCGTGCCGCGCGCCGCGAACCGCGCGAGGTTGGGCGTCGTTGCCCGCGCGTAGCCGTAGAGCGAGAGGTCGAGCGAGCGGACGGTATCGAGGATGATGAGAAGGATGTTCGGCGCTCCCGCCGGAGCCGACGACAGCGCCGCGAGCGCGCGCCGCTCGGCCATCGCCTTTCGACCGAGCACGGAGGCGCCGAGGAGCACGAACAGCGCGGCGAGCGCCGGGAGCGTGACGCGGACGAGGCGCGCGAAGCCTTCGGCGCGGCGCGCGGCGACGCGCCCCGCCTGCACGCCGACACCGAGCGCGAGCAGCACGCGCGCCAGTGGGTGGAGCTGCGTCGCGAGCTGGAGGATGCCCCACACGCCGAGGGCGGTGAAGAGCGAGAGCGCGAGGCCGGTGGTGGCCGGCAGCGGGCGGTGGCGCGTGAGGAGCCGGGCGAGTGGCGCGAGCGCGAGAAAGATCGCGACGTACGACACGGGCGCCATCCACCCGATGTGCGAGGGCAGGTGGATGTAGCGGCCAAGCCCATGCTTCGCGACGAGGAGGAGCGCGACCTCGGCCAAGCCGGCGAGCAAGCCCGCCCAGAGCGCGGTGCGTACCACGCCCACTGGGCCCACTGGCGCCGACCGGCCACTCACGTGCGGTGCCCTGCCAGGACCCGTCAGGAGATGTAGCCCAGCCCGCTCAGCCGCTGGCGGATGATCTCCTCACCCTCGGCCGAGAGGTCGGGGGTAGGCGCCGGCGTGAGGGGGCCGCGGCCAGCGAGGAGTGAGCGCCCCTGCATCGATGCGGCCACGTCGTAGCCGCCGAGCTCGAGAAGCGTCGGCGCGATGTCGAGCAGGTGCGCGCCGGCGATCTCGCCCTGCAGCGGAGAGTTCGACGCCGCCAGGATGAACGAGCCGAACTGCGCGTGGTTGCAGTCGTCGGGCCCGGTGTCGTTCTCCTGGATGTGGAGGGCGCCGTAGCCCACGCCACCGATCGAGCGCCAGGCGAGCGCGCCGAAGTGTACGATGAGATCGGGCGCGACGTTGCGCACGGTGCGATAGACCTCCTCCGGCTTGAAGACGAGCGTACGAAGCGGACGCCCCTCCTCGTCGGCCGTCACCTCGAGCTTCGCCTTCACCTCGTCGCGGAAGCGCTCGTACTCGGCGGGCTCGATCACGCCCTGCGGCTCGCGTCCCTTCACGTTGAAGAAGACGCGCGCGTAATAGCCGCCCTCGCTCCACACGCGCGTCTTCGACCAGTCCACGCTCAACTTGCTGAAGGGCGTGACTTCCTTGGGGTACTCGTTGAGGACGAGGAGCCCCTCGCGCACGAGCCACTCGTTCACGCAGAAGCCGCCGTCGAGCGGTTGAGCGCCGTGGTCGGAGACGACGAGGATCGCCGTGTCGTCCTGGAGCAGGCCGAGGAGCTCCCCGATCTCGTTGTCGAGATACAGGTAGTAGTCGCGTATCACGTCCTCGTACGGGTTGCCGGGAACGAACTGGCGGTGATTCGGATCGCAGTACTTCCAGAAGCCGTGGTGCAGCCGGTCGAGCCCGATCTCGACGAACTGGAAGTAGTCCCAATCGGCGCGCTGGAGGTAGTGCCGGATGACCGCGAAGTGCTTGCGGGTCATCTCGTAGATCTCGTCCCTGAGCCAGTCCTTGTTCGGAGTGCGGAAGCCCTTGACGTCCACCGGGTAGTCGCCCACGAGCCGCGCGATCTCGTCCTTCACGCCCGCGGGGTGGGTGTACATGTCGGTCGCGGTGTTCGGCGTGAGGAAGCAGCCGACGGAGATGCCGTTCACCTTGCGCGGCGGGTAGGCCGGCGGCACGCCGATGATGACCGAGCGCTTCCCCTCCATCGCGACCTGGTCCCACATCGCGACCTCGCGGATGGACTTGGAGTTCACCGTGGAGAGCGCGTCGTACGAGTGGTCGGCGCGGTTGCGGAAGCCGTACACGCCGAGCGAGCCCGGGTCCTGGCTGGTGGCCATGCACATCCACGCCGGCACGGTGATCGGCGGCACGACGCTCTCGAGCCGACCGTAGCAGCCGCCCTCCATGAGGCGGCGGAAGTTCACCAGCCGCTCATCCGTGAACAGCAGCTCGGGCGCCGCGCAGTCGAGTCCGATGACGAGAAGTTTCACGACGTGTGACAGGAAGAGAGAGATGACTACGGGTAGCGGGAAGCGCAGGTTGAGCGCCTATACCTTGGGGGGCCCCCCCAATGAACGAAACTATGTCGAAGCGGCGCCCGCGCATCATCGAACGGTCGCGATCAGCATCCGCGACCCGCGTCCCCTCAGCGCACCAAGCTTCCGCCCTCCATCGCCCCCCCCTTCGGTACGCCAAGGGCCGCGAGGATCGTCGGCGCGAGGTCGAGCAGGCTGGGGTCCGACGTGTCGAACGGCCGGTTCATGAACAGGACGCCCGGCACCAGCGCCGGGTCAATGATGTGGTCGCCCCCCCATCGCTTCACGTTGTCCTCGAACTGCTCGCGTGGCACGCCGCCGAGCGCGGTCGCCCAGCTTACGCGGTACCCGCCCGCGAAGCGAACGACGAGATCGGGCGACTCCGCCGCGAACGCGCCGCGATACACCTCATCACGCGACACTACGCCGCGCACCGCGACGGTGCCGCGTGCCGGATCCACGAGCCCGGTGAGCCCCGCCGCGATGTCGCGCGCCACCCCGCCGGCGTCCTCCGGCGCCACGATGCCCTTCCCTTCCCGCCCGCGGAGATTCAGGTAGATGCTGCCGAGTCCGACCGCGTATGCCTTCGTCCGACCCCAGTCCACGCCGCGGAAGAACTCGCCCTCTCCACGCTCCGCGCCGCGCTCGAGCGCGAGGAATCCATTGTCGTGGAGCCACGTGTTGAGGTGCAGCCCACGCTGGAACGAGTTGAAGCCGTGGTCGCTGAGCGCGATGAAGAGCGTGTGCTCATCGGCGTGCGCCATCGCCTTGCCGACGATGGCATCGCACTTCGTGTAGTGCTCCTCGATCGCGTGCGCGAGCGCCACCGCATCCGCGCCTCTGTTCGCCGGGTGCGCGTTCGCCGGATGATCCGGCTCGCGGAAGCGCCAGAGCATGTGCTGCAAGCGGTCTGGCGTGTCGAAAAGACAGTAGAAGAAGCCCTCGCTCAGCCGCCCCAGCTCGAACTCCATCATCCGCTCGCGCTCTCGGAGCACCTGCTCGCACTGGTCGAGGTAGGCCGCCTCGTCGAAGCGCCCGTTCGAGAGGCCCGTGTGGTCCTCGACCATTCCCGTCGTGTAGAACGTCCCGACCTCGCGCTGCAGCTCCGTGCCGTATTCCCACGGCGACGTGATTGGAAACATCGGCGCCGCCGGATCGAAGTTGACGGGCGACGCGTAGAGCTCGAGCACGGGCTCCGTACGCACGAGCAGGAAGCGCAGCATCCCGCCGACGCTCTGCAGCATGCCGGTCTTGAACTTCACGCGCAGCCAGTCGCTCCATGCACCCTCGCGCACCTCGAGCGCCTTCGGTTGGCCGTCGGAGCGAATCGTGACGGTCTTTCTCGACCGGTCCACCTCGAGCGTCACGTCGGCCTTCACATCGCCGCCCGCCTTCGCGTTCCGCGGTCCGATCAGGTGCGTGCGCACCGTGCCCCGCGCGTCCGGCGTCACCGCGACCACGTTCTCGCTCTCGCCGGGCGTCACGCCGCTCGCGGAGGAGTAGAACGTCGCGGTGCCGAGCCCGCCGCGCAGGTCGGGGACGCCCATGCCGGCGAGCATGCGCCCCTTCAGGTCCTCGGGCGGGTACGTGCACGGACAGCGCACCACCGTAGACGGCACCCCCGCCGCCGACAGCAGCTCCCACACCGGCGTGCCCCGGCGCAGGTTCACCGCCTTCGGTGGGAGGAACGCGCTCTTCTGCTCGTAGCGGTTGAGCGCCAGATCGGGCAGGTACGTCTTCGGGTCCCGGCGCACGAAGTCGTAGATCCCGTGGCCGCCGGGGTTCACCCCAGTGGCGAAGGTGGACCAGGCGACGGGCGTCTGCGCCGGAAACGTCGTGCGGCAGCGCGCATATCCGCCACCAGCGCGCAGGCGCGCGAGGTTGGGGAGCTCTCCGCGCGCGAGCATGGGCTCGACGATGGTGGGCTCGAGACCGTCGAGCCCGATGACGATGACCTTGCGTGCGGCAGCCGGCATGTCGAGCGGTGCGGGAAGAGGTCGAGGTCGGGCGGACCAGGTGGGG
>JBBJNN010000185.1:0-5301 GCA_037720885.1 Gemmatimonadaceae bacterium
CCTTTTCCTGCGGCGGCATGGAGGCATCGCCCTGCGACTGCTCGGGCGACTCCGGGATCGCCGTCGCTCCCGCCGTCTCGCGCGCGTCCGCCGCTACCCGCTCCGGGGGAGCCGGCGCCGCGGGAGCCGGCGCCGCGGGAGCCGGCGCCGCGGGAGCCGGCGTGGGGGCAGCCGCCGGCGCAGCCGCTGGCGCGGTGGCTGCTGCACCGCCACCAACGCTCCCGATCAGTGCATCGATGTTCTCGTCGGCCGAGGCGATCACCGCGATCAGAGTCCCCACGGGCGTCGTGTCGCCCTCGCCAGCGATCCGTTTGCGCAGCACGCCCTCGCCGCGCGCGACGAGCTCCATCACGGCCTTGTCGGTCTCGACCTCGGCGATCGTCTCGCCGCTCTTCACCGGATCGCCTTCGTTCTTGAGCCACTTCACGAGGCGCCCTTCCTCCATCGTGGGGGACAGCGCCTCCATCACGACCTTGGTTGCCATGCAGACCCGATGTTTGAGAGTGCCACTGCGGACAGCGAAACGGTGCGGCGGTGCGGGCGAGGGGTGCTACTCCAGATACATGACTTGCCGCACCGCCGCGATCGTCTTCGCGACGTCGGGCTTCGCCGCTCTCTCGAGCGCCTTCGCGTACGGCATCGGAACGTCTTCCTGATGCACGCGGAGCACTGGCGCGTCGAGGCTGTCGAAGCACTCGCGCTGCACGTAGTCCACCACCTGCGCGCCCACGCCGCACACCTCCCACCCCTCTTCCACGACGACCGCGCGGTTCGTCTTGCGCACGGAGGTCGTGATCGCCTCGACGTCCATCGGCCGGATCGTGCGCAGATCCACGACCTCCACGGAGATCCCGCTCTTCGCAAGCTGGTCCGCCGCCTGGAGCGATACGAGCACCGACTTGCCGTGCGTGATGATCGTACAGTGATCGCCTTCCCGCTTCAGGTCGGCCTTCCCGATCGGCACCACGTAGTCGTCCTCGGGCACCTCGCCCTTCGTGTTGTACAGCATCTCCCCCTCGAGAAAGCACACGGGGTTGTCGTCCCGGATCGCGGCCTTGAGCAACCCCTTAGCGTCGTAGGGTGTGCCGGGCGTCACCACCTTGAGGCCAGGAATGTGCGCGAGCCATGACTCCCACGCCTGCGAGTGCTGCGCCGAGAGCTGGAGCGCGGCGCCGTTGGGGCCGCGGAACACGATCGGCATGGGGTACTGTCCGCCGCTCATGTACAACATCTTCGCCGCCGCGTTGACCACCTGATCCAGCGCCAGCAGCGCGAAGTTCCAGGTCATGAACTCGATGATCGGCCGCAAGCCCACCATCGCGGCGCCCACGCCGACGCCTGCGAAGCCGAGCTCCGTGATCGGCGTGTCCACCACACGCATCTCGCCAAACTCCTGCAGGAGTCCCTTCGAGACCTTGTACGCACCCTGGTAGACGGCCACCTCCTCGCCCATGAGGAATACGCGGTCGTCGCGCTGCATCTCCTCGCGTAGCGCCTGGTTCAGCGCGTCGCGGTACGTGATGACGGGCATCGCTCAGGCCCTCGCCGCCGGCGCGCCCGCCGACGTGCCGGCTGGCACATCGGCTACTGTGTCGCTCGTCGTGTCCACGTGGACGTCCTCGTACAGCGCCTCGAGCGCCGGTTCCGGGCTCGCGTCCGCGAAGTTCCACGCATCTTCCACCTCGGCACGCACCTCCGCATCGAGCGCGGACATCGCGTCGTCCGAGAGCTCGCCACGCTCCTCCATCCGCGCGCGGAGCACTGTGATCGGATCCCGCTTCATGTACTCCTCGAGCTCCTCTTTCGTGCGATACGTTCCGCTCACCGCATCCGACATCGAGTGCCCCATGAAGCGGTAGGTGCGCATCTCGAGCAGCGTGGGCGCGTGCTCGGAGCGGGCCCGCGCGACCGCGCGCTCCACGGCGGCGCGCACGACGAGCACGTCCTGTCCATCCACGACCTCGTTCGGCATGTCGTACGAGCAGGCACGCTCGGCAATGTCGTTGATGGCCGAGGCGCGCTCGAGCGCGGTCCCCATGCCGTAGCGGTTGTTCTCGATGACGTAGATCACGGGCAGCTTCCAGAGCGCGGCCATGTTCAGCGCCTCGTGGAAGGCCCCATTGTTCACCGCCGCCTCGCCGAAGAAGCAGAGGCAGACCTGGTCGCCGCCACGGTACTTGATGGCGAAGGCCACCCCGGTCGCGAGCGGGAGGTGGCCTCCGACGATGCCGTGGCCACCGAGGAAGTTCACATTGCGGTCGAAGAGGTGCATCGAGCCGCCCTTCCCCTTCGAGCAGCCGTCGGCACGCCCGAACAGCTCGGCCATCACGGCGCGCGGCGGGATTCCGCGGGCGATCGCCTGGCCATGGTCCCGGTAGCTCGTGACGACGAAGTCGTCCGGGCGAAGCGCGCTGATCGCGCCTGTCCCGACCGCCTCCTGTCCGATGTACAGGTGGCAGAACCCCCCGATCTTTCCGAGCGCGTACGCCTCGGCGCACTTCTCCTCGAAGCGGCGCTGGAGCAGCATGGTGCGTAGGAGGGCGCGGAGCAGCTCCGAGCCCACCTGCCCGTCCGCGTCAGCGGCCGGTCCTCCGTTCTGGCTCGGCTTGACAGCCGTTGCCCCGTTGGGTTTCGCTTCTGCTCTCTTCTTGGCCATGTACGTGAGTGTTGGAGCTGAGGGCTAGGGGCGCGCGAGAATCACTCGCCGCGTCGTCAGCGGGCGATCTTCGGCCATCTTCGACCATCTTCCGCGCCGAGCGTTCCGCGCGCCGGGCGGGAGGGTAGGCTCGCCGCGTGCCCTCAGCTCCTCGCGGCGGCGGCCAGTACCTGCTCCCACGCATGGTAGCTGGAGCGCACGAGCGGTCCGCTCTCGACGTGACGGAATCCCATCGCCATTCCCTCGTCGCGGAGATACGCGAATTCGGCCGGCGTCACGTAGCGGTCGAGCGGGAGGTGCGCCGACGATGGACGGAGGTACTGACCGAGCGTGAGGATGTCCACGTCCACCGATCGCAGCTCGCGCATCGTGGCCACGACCTCCTCGATCGTCTCCCCCATGCCGAGGATGATGCCGGTCTTGGCCGGAACGTCGGGGGCGACGCGCTTGACCGTGCGGAAGATGTTGAGCACGCGCTCATATCGCCCGCCGGGCCGGCACCGCTTGTACAGGCGCGGGACGGTCTCGGTGTTGTGGTTGTAGATGTCGGGTCCGGCGTCGAGCACGGCGCGAATGGAGGCTTCGTTCCCCTGGAAGTCGGGCACGAGCACTTCGACCGAGCAGTCGGGGTGCAGCGCGCGGATCTGGCGGATGGTCTCGGCGAAGATGTAGGCGCCGAAGTCCGGCAGATCGTCCCGGTCCACGGAGGTGATGACCGCGTGGCGGAGGTCCATCTCCGCCACCGCCCGCGCGACGCGGGAGGGCTCGGTCACATCGTACGAGGGTGGGCGCCCGTGGGAGACCGCGCAGTAGGCGCAGTTCCGCGTGCAGACGTCGCCCAGGATCATGAAGGTCGCGGTCCCGTGCTCCCAGCACTCGCCGACATTCGGGCAGTGCGCTTCCTCGCACACGGTGTGCAAGTCGAGCTCGCGCATCAGGTGCTTGAGGCGGACATAGTTCGGGCCGCCCGGCGCCTTCACCTTCAGCCAGCCCGGCTTCCGCTCCGGCAGCGGCTCCGCCCGGTGCCGACCCATGATCTGGTACAGTGTATCCGCCATAACTCGCTGCCGCCTATGGTTCTGCGCGCACCCATGGGACTCCAAGCGTCCCTGGCTGGCGTCCGGTACAAGCTACGCCGCATCCGCCACGAGGGGTAGCGCGCGAGGACTGAAAGTCGTGCCCCGCGCCGTCTACCGCGCGAAGCGCCCGATGGAAAACGGTGTGATGTCGTGCGGCGGTTCCTCGCCGGCGACCATCGCGGCGACGCAGTCGCCGGTGATCGGCGCGAGGAGCACGCCGTTCCGCGAGTGCCCACAGGCGTAGATGATGCCGGGGTGCGAGGGCTCCACATCGATGATCGGGAGAAAATCAGGCGTCACGGGCCGGAGCCCGCTCCACGCCGCGCGTTGTGGCAGGAGCCCGAGAGCCGGCGAGATGCCGGCGGCTCCATCGAGGAGGCTCGCGAGCCCCTCCGGCGTCGTACCCGGCCGGAAGCCGACCGCCTCCATCGTGCTCCCGACGACCGTCCCATCGCCACGGGGGACCGCATACGCCGCGGGTCCGAAAGTCACGTGCGAGAGCGGGCGGCCGGCGAGCGCGAGCATCTGCCCGCGGAGCGGCGAAACCGGGAGCCGGGTGGGCACGCCGCGCAGCTCGCCGACCCACGCGCCGGCCGCGAGCACGAGCGTCGCGCTTTCGATCCACTCCCCGCCCGCGGTTCGCGCCGCCGGGCGTGGGCTCGCCGCGCGTATCTCCGTCACGTCCTCGCGCAGGAGGCGCACCGCCCGCGACGCGCCGAGCAGCCGGCGCAGCGCGTCGAGCAGGATGACGTTGTCCACGGCCCCATCGTCGGGGTGCAGCGCCGCGCCGGCCGCATCCGCGAGCGCGGGCTCCAGCTTGGCGAGCTCGCGTGGGCCGAGCCAGGTGGCGCTCCGTGGTAGCGCCGCCGAGTGGCGCTCGGCATCCCCGGCGGTGAGCGCCAGCTCCAGAATGCCATTGCGGAGGGACGGGACCGCGACGCCCGTGGCCTCCTCGATCGCGGTGAGGAAGGATGGGTAGCGGTCGCGGGCCGCCACGGCGAACCGATGCGCCGGCCCTGCCGCCGCCTCGACGCTCGGCGCGAGCATGCCGGCCGCCGCCGGTGACGCCTCGCCGGCGCGCTCACCGGCGACGAGCGTGACGGTGATCCCGCGCGCCACGAGCGCGGCGGCGCACGAGAGGCCGATCAGGCCGCCACCGACGACCGTGACGTCGCGGGATGTCAGGACGTTCACACCCTGCACTCGTTGGTGCACACGCTGAAACTCCGAGCGGCGAGGCCGCGTACGGTCGCCAGCATCTGACCGGAGAACACTGTCATGATTCGCACGATCTTCGCCGTCGGCACGGCGGCCTTCCTTGGCCTCTTCGTGCTCAAGTTCGCCTTCGGGATTTTCGGAGGCCTGTTCGCGCTGCTCTTCGTGTTGCTCGGCCTCGCGCTCAAGATCGCGGTCGTCGGGCTGGTCGTATATCTCGTGCTTCGCATCCTGAGCCCCGATACCGCTCGCCGGCTGCGCCAGCGGTGGTCCGGCCCCTCCGCCTAAGCTCGCGGGCTGAGGAATCCCCACGATTCCCGGGGCGACTTGGACGAGTGGCAACGGGTTACG
>JBBJNN010000089.1:0-21297 GCA_037720885.1 Gemmatimonadaceae bacterium
TGCTCGGCCTGCATATCGCGTGCTCTACTCCGAAAACTACGGATCACCTACTTAGCAGTTGGGTCTGACAACGACCACAACAGAATGGCGTCGTGCTATGTCACGTCCCGCGCCGCCCCTGCATCGCCCGGCGCGGTGGGGCGGAAGTAGAGATCCCACGCCAGCCACAGGTCGCGCGCGAAGGGGAAGAAGAGGATCGGCATCACCAGCGCCAGCCCGATGGAGAGCCCCCAGACGAAGTTCCACGGCACGTTCGGCCAGCTCGCGATCACCACGACGACCGAGACCACCACGGCGGCCATCTCGGCGGCCACGAGGTTGAACATGTAGGCGCCGAGCCAGTAGTCGTCCGATTCGCCCCGGTCGAACAGCTGAGCGCAGCTGGGGCACGCGGGCTTCATCTTGAACCACGATCGCCAGATCCCACGCCCGCCACATCGCGGGCAGCGGAGCACGAGCGCCCGCAGCGTCATCACGAGCCCGGGTGCGGGCGGCTTCGGCTTGATCGGCCTCGTCGTGCGCCGTTGGCCCGGCTGTCGCGATTGACTCGACTCGTGCGGCACGCCCTCAGCCGCCCTCGGCGGCGCGCGCGTACGACTCGAGGAAGCCACACCGCTCGCAGCGGTACGTCGCGACCGGGATCACGTCTCGTCCCTTCGTGTGCAGCCCGCTCCAGACGCTCCGCTCCGGCACGCCCTCCACCCAGTTGGGGACGTTCCCGGCGGAGTAGTGCCCACGGTCCATCACGTACCCGCGCTCCATCTGCCCGCGACAGCGCGGACACTCGAGTTGCGGCTCGGCCATCACGCACCTCCTGTTCGGTGACGCACGTTAGCCCCGCAGTGGCCGCGCGACCAGGATCCCCGTGGAACGGCGGATGGCGGCGACGTATTCGGGTAGTGGAGCGCGACTGACCTCCACCGCGCCGCCGGACAGGGGCGCGTGCAGCACGCGGAGGACCCCGCTCCTGTCCCGGTAGGCGAAGGCCGCGTGCGTGACGTCGAGCCCGGGCGTCGCCGTCGCGAACGCCAACACATCCCCCGTCTCGATGCGCGCGCTCACCTCGGAGATGCGCTCCGTCGGGATCACGCGTCGGAAGCGACCGTCAAGCCGGCGCTCGGTCGCGCCGATCTCCCGGAACACCTTCTCATGAGCGAGCGCCGGGTAGCTGCCGCGATGTTCGGTCATGAAGCGAAGCGGGCGCGCATCCTCCGCGCCACCCAGCTCGGCGCCCATGTCGCGCAGCAGGCCGCGCCGATCGCCGTCCGCGATCCATTCGCTGAAGTAGTGTAGCCGCGATGTGTAGCTGCCGCGCTCCCCGCCACGATAGCGCATGCGCTCCACCTCGCGCCCGAACCGCTCCCACGTCGGCGCACCGTCGCTCTCCGCCACACGCGCCACGGCGACGCACGCCTCCACCAGCGACACGCAGTCGAAGCGCGTGAGCGAGAGCGTGAGCGGCTCGGCGCGACGCGGATCGCCGCCCGCGCGCAGATACGCCTCGAGCGTGAACGCTTCGTAGGGCGTGCCAATGGCGAGCTCGCCGACGCGGATGGCGTCGCTTCCCAGAGGGGCGCGGGGCCGCGACTGCCCATAGGCGCGGAGCGCGGCGGTCCACGCGGCGAGGCGCGCATGGTCCGGGTCGAGATTCGGGTCGATGTCCGGGAGGGAAAGTGCCGCCACGGTCATGGCCGCGCTCCTGAGCAGGTCTCTGCGCGAGAGCGGTGTGCTCACGGCGTATTCGATGAGATTCACGTAGATGAGTTGACGTCTCTGGCTGCCATCCCGACACTCGCGCGCTCCTGCCGGATGGCATGGTCACGCAACTTCGATGACGCGCACTAGCCTCGCCAGACCCGCGCTCCCTCGCTCGCGAAGCCTCCCTCGAACACCTGCCCCTCCCCGCCGAGATGCGCGCGCGCCCGCTCGGCGAGCGCCGAGCCGGAGGCGGCATCGCCGACGACACCGTACACCGTAGGCCCCCACGAGCTCTGCCCGACGCCGGCCGCACCCCACTCCCGCAGCAGCCGGATGAGGTCCGCCGTCGGACCCGGGGCGAACGCGCCGCCCTGCACCGGCGCGAACCACCGGCCGGTGACCCGCTGCACTTCGCTCAGCGCCTCACCGAACGGCCCCACGTCGCCCTCCGCGAGCGCCGGCAACACGCCCATCAGCACGAGATGCGCGACGCGCTCCACCTCGGCCTGCGGTGGAGGGGGCAGCCGCGCGAACGCGGCCTCTTCCTCGACCCCGCTCACCACGGGGCCGGCGCGCGGCGGGATCGCGATGACGTACCGCCAGGCGGCGGGAATGGGGAGGCGGGCGAGGAGCGGGGCGGGCGCGGTCGCGTTTGCACGCCGCCCGCCCTCCAGGATGAAGCCGCCCCGCGCGAACGCCCACGTGCCGATGGCGGAGCGGCGCGCGCGCCCCACCGCTTCCGCCAACGCCACCACATCGGTCGGAATCTCGTACAACTCGGCGATGGCCCGTGCCGTGGCGAGGCCGAGCTGTGTGCCAGAGCCAAGGCCGGTGTGCGCGGGGATCGCGCGGTGGACGCGCAGTCGCACGCCGCCGGAGACGCCATGCGCCGCGAGGAAACGCCGGGCGAACTCACCCACCCGCTCCGCATCCGCCCCGTCCGCGCTCACCCCGCGAGCGCGCTCGGCCTCGAGCAAGAGGGACGGCGCGGGGACCGCGGCGCCAAGCCCGCCGAAGGTGCGGCCGAGGGTGCCGCGCAGGTCGAGCACCCCGAAGTGGAGGCGTGCCGGCGCCTCGACGAACACGCTGCGGCCGGCGCCCTCGCCGGCGTGCGTCACGTGCTCCCGGGTAGGCGGGCGTACGCCGACCGCACGTAGTCGGTGAGCAGCGCCATCGCCTCGTGCTCGCGCGGGCCGGCCGTCTTGTCCACGATCACCTGCAGTCGCGCCACCTCGTCGCGGATCTGCGCGGCCGGAATGAGATGCGTACGTGTGGCGAGGATCGCCGCCTCGAGCACCGCGTGCCGCGCGCGGTTGAAGCCAATGAACTCGCGACGCGTGCCGCGGTGCACCACCGCCGTCTCGATCCGCGAGCGCGGCGGCGTCGCATCCACCGCGCGCACCTCGATCTCACGCCACGAGCAGGCGGCCTCCAGCACCACGCCGCGCACGACCGTGGCTGGGAACGCGGGGTAGTGCGGGCTCGAGATGGCGGCGCGCGCGAACAGGAGCACGTCGTCGGTGAGGTTCACGACCGCCGCGCCGGTCGCCTGGAGGTTGCGAAAAGTCGTGGTCTCGAGGAACGGCTTGACGACGATGACCTCCTCGCCCCACTCCACACCCATCGGCGCGAAGTTGACCGTGCCGTCTGCGGCGAGGGTTGTGATGATGGTCTCGACGATCACCCACCCACCTCGCGCCGCACGAGTGCGGCGTAGGCCGCGATCACGCCGCGGGTAGTCGGGCCCGGTGTCCCATCTCCGACCGGCCGTCCATCCACCTGGGCGACGGGCGCGATCCCGCGGAGGGAGCTCGTGAGGAATAATTCGCGAGCCGAGTGTATCTCGACGTGAGTGATGGGCCGTTCCTCGAGCGACAGGCCCAGCTCGCCCGCCAGCTCGATCACCGCCGCGCGCGTGATGCCGGGAAGCGCGCCGCACGAGCGCGGTGGCGTCACCAGCACGTTTCCCGCCACGACGACAAAGACGTTGCTCGATGTCCCCTCCGAGAGATGCCCTGCCGTGTCGAGGACGAGCGCATCGTCGGCACCGGTGGCGCGCGCCTCGGCCAGCGCCATCACGGAGTCCGTGTAGGCGAGTGTCTTGAGGCCGGCGGTCATCGCGTGCTCGTTCCGCCGCCCCGAGGCGATGCGCACCGCGAGCCCGGGCTCATACGTGGCGGCCGGAAACGTGGGCGCGGCGTGCACGGCGACGACCACTGTCGGCCGCGCATCGGGGGGCGGGAGCACGCCTGGCGCACCCACGCCGCGACTCACGGTGAGGCGCACGCTCGCGTCCTCCACGCCCGCGGCGACGGCCGCGATCATTGCCGCCTCGAGCGTGGCCGCGATGCCCGGCGGGAGCGCGATCCCGAGCGCCGTGGTCGCGCGATGCAGTCGGTCGAGGTGCGCGTCGCGGCGGAAGATGACGCCGCGGTACGCGCGCATGGTCTCGAATACGCCGTCCGCGAGCGTGAACCCCCGGTCGAGCGCCGAGAGGTGCGGCCCGCCTGGCGCGAAGCGCTCGCCGCCGATCCAGATGAGCGGCATGAGCGGCGCCGGTGCCCCCGCCGCGTCCGCCACGGTCATCGCGCCTTCACCGCACCAGCTCGACTGGCGGCGGCGTGAAGGCCTCGACGCGCGCGGCGTCGCCTGTCGAGGGCGCGCGCGCCCAGGCGCTGTCCGCGCGGTCGGGGAGCTCAACTGCACGCGCCCGCTCGCCGTGGAGGAAGCGGTCGAGCAGGCGGTAGCCGTGCTCCGTGAGCGCCGATTCCGGGTGGAACTGCACGCCCACCACCGGGTGCTCGCGGTGCTCGATCGCCATGATCTCGCCATCCTCCGAGGTCGCGGTCACGCGGAGCGCAGCGGGGAGCGTGGGGCGCGCCAGCACGAGCGAGTGGTAGCGCGTCGCGTGTAGCGGCGTGGGGAGGCCGGCGAACACGCCGCTGCCATCGTGATGGATACGCGACACCTTGCCGTGCATCGGCGCGCCCGCGCGGATCACCTCGGCCCCGTACGCGGCGCCGATGCACTGATGCCCGAGGCAGACGCCGAGCAGCGGCGTGGATGCGCCGAAGCGGCGGACGATCTCCGTCGAGAGCCCGGACTCGGCCGGCGAGCACGGGCCGGGCGAGATGATGATGTGCGTCGGCGCGAGTGCCGCGATCTCGTCGAGGGTGAGCGCGTCGTTGCGGTGGACGACCGGCGTGCCACCCAGCTCGCGCACGTACCGTGCGAGGGTGTGGACGAACGAGTCGTAGTTGTCAATGAGGAGGATCATGGAGCTCCGCCAGCGCGGCGATGAGGGCTCGCGCCTTGTCGAGCGTCTCGCCGTACTCCCCCGCCGGATCGGAGTCCGCCACCACGCCGCCGCCCGCCGAAAAATATACCCGGTCGCCGAGTGCCACATAGGTGCGGATGGCGATGCTCGTGTCGAGCGCGCCGGTGACGCTCAGGTAGCCGATCGCGCCGCAGTACACGCCACGCCGCGATGGCTCGAGCTCGGCGATGATCTCCATCGCGCGGATCTTCGGCGCGCCGGTGATCGAGCCGCCGGGGAAAGCGGCGAGCAGGAGAGCCACGGCGTCGGCGCCGGGCGCGAGCTCGCCGACCACGGTGGAGACGAGATGGTGCACGGTGGGGTAGCGCTCGAGCGCGAACAGCTCGGGGACGCGGACACTCCCCGGCCGGCACACCCGCGACAGATCGTTCCGCAACAGATCCACGATCATCAGGTTCTCGGCGCGGTCCTTCTCGCTCTCGGTGAGCGCGCGGCCGAGTGCCGCATCGTGCTCCGGGCCCTCGCCACGCGGGCGGGTGCCCTTGATCGGGCGCGTCTCCACCTGCCCCTCTGCCGTGACGCGCACGAAGCGCTCGGGCGATGCGCTCATCACCATGACCCTGCCGAAGTCGAGGTAGGCGGCGAAAGGTGCCGCGTTGCGCGCGCGAAGCAGGCGGTAGAGCGTCCACGCCGACCCGGCGAGCGGTGCCTCGAACCGCTGCGAGATGTTCGCCTGGAAGATGTCGCCCGCGAGGATGTACTCGCGTACGCGCGCCACGGCGCTCAGGTAGCCGGCGTGCGTGAATGACGAGCGGAGCCCGATCGCCGCTGCGTGCTCCACGCCACTCACCGGGTACGAGGGGGCAGCGCTTGATACCGCATCCGACGCGGCGAGCTGGGGCGGCGCGGGCGGCGCGGGCGGCGCGGGCGGCATAGCCGGCACCGCGCTCCCCCCATCGTCGTCGCGTCCGTGCCGGGCGGGCGCGAGCAGCGCCCCCTTCACCAGCGCCAGGCGCTCCGCCGCGCGGCGTGCGCGCGCCGCGTCATGCACTTCGGGGAGGCCGGTAGAGATGATCCAGGCCCGGCCCGTCGCGTGGTCCCACGCGATGACCCAATCGTAGACGCCGAGCATGGCGTCGGGGATCGCGAGGTCATCGTAGCGCGGGGTGGGGAGGCGCTCCAGCACCGCGCCCCAGTCGTACGCGAGGTAGCCGGCGGCGCCTCCCTGGAAGGGCGGCAGGCCGGCGACGGGCGGCGCCGCGTGAGGCGCGAGCAGCGCGCGGACAGCGCGCAGCGCATCGCCAGTCACGGTGGTGCGCTCCCCACCCGGGAGCGTGATGCGCTCGGTGTACGGTCCCTTGCTCCAGACGAGCGCCGAGGGGTCGGCCGTGAGGAAGGAGTAGCGGCCGAGCCGCGCGGAGTCGGCCGCGCTGTCCAGGAAGAGCTGATAGGGGAGGTGCGCGGTGCGCTCGCGGCAGGCGAGCGGATCGAGCGGCGGCGAGATCTCTTCGACGAGCGGGAGCGCGCCGCGCACGCGCTCACTCACTCGCCGCCGATTCCCTTCGCGCGACGGCGCGCGGCCACGCGCGTGGAGCGCTGCGTCAGCTTCACGTGCTCGGCCAGCGGCTCGTCGGGCGGAGTGAGGTAGCCCCACGAGAGCGCGCCCTCCTGGCGGTACGTCTTCCCCAACGTGAGCGCGAGCTTCGCCTTCGCGAGCTCCTTGCCCAAATAGAAGGCGTGCATCGGCTCGTCCACGCCAAGCTCCGCGAAGATCACCTGGATGTCCGTGCCGCGCACGAAGCACTCGGCGTTGAATACGGTGATCGCTTCGCGGTCGGCGAAGATGCGGAAGTTGGGGTCGGTGACCGCGCCGTGCAGCGCGCGCAGCTCCGGCTCGCTGTACGTGAGCACCTCGGGGTCCTTCACCGTCACCAGCCCGTCGTCCACACGCTTGGGCACCGCGTGCTGCGTGACGGCGTAGTGCATGAGTCGCCGCGCGATGCCGATCTCCCTCACGGCGCCACGTGCCCACGGAATCACTTCCGTGGTGAGCACGGCGCGCACCCTCAGCTCCTGGCAGATGGCGATGAGCACGGCGTTCACGCCGGTGGAGTCCGCGGCCGTGAGCTCGGTGATGTTACCAACGCCCATCAGCATTTCGGCCAGCGGGTAGCGGCGGCGCACCTCGGCGTAGCGCTCGATCGAGGCGGTGAAGCCGAAGCCGATGGGCTCGATGATGGGATCCAGCAGATACCCCACGCCCCACCGCTCGAGCGCCGCGATGCTTGGCTCCAGGGAGTCGAGGCCCGCGCCGAATTCGGGGATCACGACGGCGCGCGCGCCCGTGCCCGCGAGCTCCCGCGCGACGTCGAGATTCGAACCGTTCACGCTCAGCACCAGCTCGGCGCCGGCGCTCACCGCCGCGCGAACCTCCCCCGGGTCGAAGGAGTCCACGCTCACACGCATGCCTGCGCTCACCAGCTCGCGGACCACGTCCGCCAGGGCGGGGAAGGGAAGGCCGGGGACGCAGCCGACGTCGATCACGTCGGCGCCTGAGGCGCGGAAGTACTCTGCCTGGCGTCGGACGTCTTCACGCGCACGCCGTGGCGCGTCCACGATCTCGGCCAGGATCTCGATGTCCCACGCGCCGTAGGTTGACGCCGCGGCGGCGCGGCCAAAGTGGCGCGGGATCTCGCGCAGATCCTTGGGGCCCCGCTCCACGCGCACGCCGACCGCGGCGGCGATGACCGCGAGGTCGCCCTCGCACAGCCCGGGGATGAGCACGAGGTCGGTGCCCGCGGGCACGCGGAGGAACCGCGCGATCCACGGCGTCGTCATCAGCGCCGCGACCGTGATGCCGAGCACGGCCACATCATAGGCGAAGGGCGGCGCCATCTCCGCGAGCGCACGGCGGAGCGCGGGCTCCGCCAGCTTCCCCGTCACGAAGAGCACGTGCCGCGGCGACGCCGAAGGGTTGCCGGCCGCGTGCCGTGCGTCGCTCGTCGCGCCCGCCGGGCCGCTCGTGTCTACCGTTTCTACCGTGGGTCGCCCGCGCGCACGAACTTGGCCGGCGTGCCCTCGAGAGCGGCGCCAGGCTCCGGGCGCCAGAGGACAATGTCGTCCAGCTTGCGCGCGAGCTCGAAATCCTTGTCCGTGATCCCACCAGCCGCGTGGTTCTGGAGCTTCACGCCCACCTTCGCCCACGTGACCGTGAGGTCCGGGTGGTGGTTCGCGGCCTCGGCCAGGTAGCCGATGGCATTCACGAGCATGAGCGTCGTCGGCCAGCCATCGGTCTTGTACTGCCGGCGGATCCACCCACCCTCGTAGTACCAGCCCGGCAGCGCGGCCAGCCGCTCGGCGATCTGTGCCTCGTCATACGTCGGATCCTTCTTTCCCATTCGTCGCTCCGCGTTCGTGTGGTGAGAGTCCCTCCGTTCACGGTATGCCGCCCATCTTGCGGGGCCGGGCATCAAGGACGGAGGGGTCGGACGCATGCTCCGGATGGAACGGATACTTCGGATTGCTCCGTGCAGCGCAAGAGGCTTTCCCGCCCCGTCCCCCAAAGAATCTTTGTGGGTGTGGCGCGAGGGCCTCGTGCGCCACGGGGAGCGATCCGCCTCCTCCGTTCCATCCGGAGCATGCGTCCGACCCGCTGTTCTGGATGCCAACCCTTCCGCACGAGCGGCGCATCTCGAAGGTGATGATGGATAAGAGTAGCGAGATGCCGACGTGCACGTGGTGTGCGCCGGAGGCTACATGACTATGCCGCCGCCGACGAGCATGACCTGCCCGGTCAGGAACCCTGCCGCGGGCGATGCAAGAAATACGGCGGTCGCCGCGACATCCTCGGGCGTGCCCCATCGGCCGAGCGGCGTGGCGTCCGCGACGCGCTGCCTCGCCGCCTCGTCGAGGTTCGCGCCGAACTCCGTTTCGATCCATCCCGGCGCCAGGATGTTGACGCGGACACTCGGCGCCACCGATCGCGCGAGCGACTTGCTGAAGCTCAACACGCCACCCTTGGCAGCCGAGAAGAGCTGCGGGTTGGTGCCCTCCATGCCGGTGAGCGCGTGGTCCCAGCTCATGTTGATGATGGCGCCACCGTTCGGCTGCGCGGCCATCAGCTCGGCCGCCTGCCACGAGGCGAGCATCGTGCCGCGCAGGTCCACCGCGAGCACGAGGTCGAGCCGCTCGATCCGGGAGAGCTTCGCGGCTGGCCCGGTGAGGATGTCGGCGCCAGCGTTGTTGATCCAGACGTCCACGCGCTCGCACGCGGCGCGCGCGCGCGCGGCGAGCGCGGCGATGGAGGCCGGGTCCGCGAGGTCGAGCGGGAATACGTGGGCCCGGCGTCCCACCGCCATGATCCCGCGCGCGACCTCATGTGCGGCATCCGCGCTCGTGCGGTAGGTGAGGATGACGTCGGCGCCCGCCGCCGCGGCGGCAAGCGCGATCGCTCGGCCGATACCGCTCGACGCGCCCGTCACGAGCACCACGAGGCCGGCGAGCGGCGCGCCCGCGCGGGTCGAGTCTCCCGCTCCCGGCTCCGTCTTTGACATGCTCCGCAAGGGCCGCTAAGATAGCCGCCCACTTTGCCGTCACAAGGGGGCACGCCGTGCGCCTGCTCGTGAGCGCGGCCGATGCCGCGGATGCGCGTGCCGCCCTCGATGGCGGCGCCGACATCGTCGATGCGAAGGACCCACGTCGCGGCGGGCTGGGTGCTGTGCAGCCGGACACCCTGCGCGCGATGATCGCCGCCGTGGGCGCACACCGGCCAGTGAGCGCCGCGCTCGGCGACGCGAGCGACGAGGGCGAGGTCGCTCACGCCGCGCGCGAGGCGGCGGCGCTGGGGCTCGCCTTCGTCAAGGTTGGCTTCGCGGGAATCACGAGCGCCGCGCGCGTGCGCGGGCTGCTCGCCGCGGCGGCCGACGGCGTGCGCGAGGGGAACGCGAGCACGCAGGTGATCGCCGTCGCCTACGCCGACGCGCACCGCGCCGGCAGCCTCGCGCCGAGCGCGGTCCCCGAGCTGGCCGGCCGCGCTGGCGCCGACGGCATCCTGCTGGATACCGCGCGCAAGGATGGTGGTGGGCTGTTCACCTACCTTGCCCCGAACACCATCCGCGCGTGGCTCGACATGGCGCGCGGCGACGAGCTGCTCACCGCGGTCGCCGGGAAGCTCGGCGAGGCGGACTTTGCCGCTGTCCGCGACCTCGACGCCGACATCGTGGGCGTGCGCGGCGCGGCCTGCGATGGCGGGCGGGAGGGCCGCATCTCGGCGAGCCGCGTGCGCGCGTTGTACGTGTCACTCACCGGCCACCTCCCGCCGGTCGCGGAGGAGCGCCCCGAGACGCCGCAGGTTTCCCGCACCGAGCACGATCGGCCGTACCTGCTCCGGTAGCGCGCGCGCGAAGTGGGGGTCCACCGCGAGTGCGAGGTCGAGCTGGGCCGGCTTGATGAGAATGAGCCGCCGAGCGCCGAGCACGCCGGCCACCCAGGCGGCGATGCTGTCGCTCGTGGCATCCCAACTGTGCGGGAGCGGGTCCGCGCGCCGCAGCCAGCGAAAGGGCGCGAGCACCGGGAGCCACCCCTCGGCGAGCGCGGCGCGAATGGCGGTGGAACCGCTCACGAGCCGCGCGCCGCGCACGCGCGAGGCGAGCAGGTGCGCATATTGATCCATCGCGAGAATCGCCATCCAGTGCGCGGGATCGTCGGCGAGCGCGGTGCAGCGCCCCGCGGCGCGGACGGCGTCCGCGAAGGGGCCGCCGCCGGGCACCACGAGCGTGCGCGCGGTGCGGCGCACTCTGCCCAGCGTGCTCGCCACGCGGTCGAACGTGCCGGGCTGCGCGAGCAAGCCGCCACCCACCTTGATCACCACGTCCACCACCGCGCGCTTCCGGACCGTACTCACGCGGTGGGTGCGCCCGCGAGGAGAAGCGCGACCGCGGCCGCCGCGGCGCACTGCGCCGGCGCGAGGCCGAGCGCCGGCGCAAGCGGTGCGACCTGGAGGCCCGCCCGGCGCGCGGCGATCGCGGCGAGGAACTCGCCGAGCCCGGTGGTGACGGCCAGCGCGATGTGCGGATGACGCCGCCCCACGCGGGCGATCGCCTCCGCAATGCGCGCGACCTGCGCGTCCGCGATGCAGTCGGCGATTGCGGTGATGGCCGCGTCATCGAGCATCTCGCGGTCGCCGCAGACCACGCGCGCCAGGCGCTCGCCGGCCCCCTCGCGCGTCGCGGCGCGTCCATCGGGCGTGGGCGCCGTGTAGGCCGCGGGGTGAAGCTCGCCGCGCCAGAGGTGCGCGTCGCCC
Source organism: Gemmatimonadaceae bacterium (assembly GCA_037720885.1). GTDB lineage: Bacteria > Gemmatimonadota > Gemmatimonadetes > Gemmatimonadales > Gemmatimonadaceae > JACMME01. The sequence goes on from JBBJNN010000089.1 coordinate 11,277, forward strand.
GCCAGCGCGAACCCCTCCGCCGATACCCCGGCCAGCCCGCCGCCAAGCGGTACCGCGTGGACGATGGCCTCGACCGGCGTGCGGAGGGCGCCCAGGTAGAGCAGCTCACCCTCGCGCAGGCGCTCGGGGTCCGTCCGCCCGCGCGCCGCGACCTCACCGCCTACGAGCGGGATGACGTCCGTCGTCGTCGTCCCCACATCAATGAGGATCGCGTCGGGAATCGTGCGCGCGGCGAGGCGCGCCGTCGCCGCCCAGTTCGATGCGGCGACGGCAAGTGGCTCGCGTCGCGCCGCGGACAGATCGAGGAAGCAGCCATCCACCGCGTACACGTACACCGCGGCGCCCGGAAACGCGGCCTCGACCGCGCCGAGCACGAAGTGCACCCCCTCGCGCTTCGTGCGAAAGTGCTGCGACAGCTCGGCCGTCATCGTCACGGCGTGCGTATCGAGCGGTGCGCCGCCCACCTCGGTGGCCAGGCGGGCGAGCAGCGGGGCGAGCTCCGAGGGCGCGCGCTGGATCTCGAATGGCTCCGAGCGTGCGCCGAGCACGACGCCGGCGGCCACGCGCGCGACCTTCGTGTTCACGCCGCCGATGTCCCACCCGAGCACCGCGTCTGCGATGCGCGTCACCGGAGCGGCGCGTGCGGGTGATCGGGGTGCTTGATCTCCGGCGCGGACGTGCCGTTCATGCGCGTGCGGGGCAGCGCTCCGCCTACCGGCTGCTGCGCTCGCCGCTCGCGCCGGGCGCCGGGGACGCCGTCGCCATCGCGCGCGCGTATCGCGCCACGCTCGGCCTCCGCGATCTCTATGTCGCCGACCTGGACGCGATCACGCAGGGCGCGCTCGTGCAGCACGCACTCCTCCGCGAGCTCGCTCACGCGTTCGGCGGGGGCGTGCTGGTGGATGCCGGCATCTCGGCAGCCGCACCAGCGCGGCGACTCGTGGAGCATCGCGGCGCGTCGTGCGCAGTTGTGGGACTCGAGACGCTGCGAACGTTCCGCGACCTCGAGCGGATCGTGCGCGCCGTGGGCGGTGGCCGCGTGGCATTCAGCCTGGACCTGCGCAACGGAGCGCCCCTGGTGCGGAGGGGCGCGGCGCATGGCGGCACGCCGCTGGCGCTCGCTCAGCGCGCGGCCGCGGCGGGCGTTGAGAAGGTGATCGTCCTCGATCTGGCGCGCGTCGGCATGGGGCAGGGCCCCGATCTCGCGCTGGTGGGTTCTCTCGCGCGCGCGGTGCCGGAGGTCGAGTTGCTCGCCGGCGGCGGCGTGCGCGACCGCCGCGACCTCGAGCGTCTCGCCGACGCCGGCGCACACGGCGCGCTCGTCGCGACGGCGCTGCACGATGGGCGCGTGACGGCGAGGGATGTGGAGGCGGTGCGGGCGCGCGGGCGATGACGCGCGGCGCCCGCTAGCCCAGGCGCTCGCGGTACACCGCCGACTGTCCGAAATTCTCCTCGACCTCGATCTGAATGGCGGAGAGCCTCGCGGCCCCCGCGTCCCCCGCGTCCCCGATCTCGGCGCGCACCCGCCCGGCCAGATACTCGGCCAGCATCTCCACCGTGGTATTCGGCACCGGCAGCACAATGCAATCGCCCGCGGGGAAGATGTAGCGGAGCGTGCCCTCGTAGGCGACGGAGATGGCGCTATCCCGCTCGGTGATCGCGAGCTTGGGATTGTCGCGCGGGAGGAGCACGCGGTGATCGAGCTCGTTGCACAGCCGTCGCATCAGCCGCTTGAGCGCGACGAAGTCATAGACGTACCAGCTCTCTTCCTCGAGCGCGCCCTCCACCACTACCTCAACCCGGTAGTTGTGTCCGTGGAGCGACTCGCAGCGGTGGCCGGCGAACGTGATGAAGTGCGCCGAGGCGAAGACGAGATAGTCCTTCGTCACCACGACCTTGAAGTCGCCGCGCTCACGCATCGCGGTCTCCGGGCACCGCGTGCCACGCGCCGGTGAGCAGCGCGGTGAAGAGGGCGGCCGCCACGAGATCCGCCGTCGTGCCGGGATTGCGCGTGTTGCGCTCGTCGCGCAGCGCGTGGTCGAAGCGCGCGACCGCGCGCCGCCCGGCGTCCGAGCGCACGCCGCCGGCGTCGAGCGCCGCGCGCGCGCCGCGCGAGACCTCGGCGGCCGCCTCGAAGCCCAGCTTGCGCGCGATGAGCGTGTCGGGCGCGGCGGCGAGCAGGGCGAGATACGCCTCGACGGTCGCATCGCCCCAGGCAAGCCCATCGCCGCGCGCCGCCGCGAGCGCCGGTAGGCCGAGCTCGAACGTCAGCGCGAACGCGCTCGCGTACTCGCCCGCCACGGCGTCGCGCGCGGCGGCCAGGGCCATCGCGTCTCGCAGCGTCACGTCCGGCTCTCCCGACACATCCTCTGCCTCCGCGGCGCCAAGTCCGCCGGGCGCGGCGAGACGGATCGCGGCGTACGCATCAGATGCGTCGGCGACCGTGCTCGCATCGAGCGTGGCGCGCACCCGCTCGCGGAGCGCAGCGGACTCGCGCGGTGGCGCGCCGCCGAACGAGAGCGCGGCGCGCGCGAGCGGCGCGAAGAGGAGCACGATGCCGAGGTTCGTGTTCGCGCGCGTCCAGCGGCGGGTCGCCGCGACGGCCGTGCGGATCGTCGCCCCGAGGGTCTGACGCCCCGCCTCCCCCATCGCGGGGCCGAGCGCCGCGGCGCTCGCCAGGTAGTCCTCGTAGCGCGCGTCGTGGAAGGCGGCGCCGGGATGCACGTTGCCCGGCTTGGGCGCGCTCGCCTCGAGGAGGCAGGCGAGCTGCGCGGCGATGGCGACGTCGGCGGAGGTGAGGGCGGCTGTCATGGCGCGAGGACTTGCACTGCGTGCCGGAGCGTGCAGACCAGCGTGTTCATCCGTCACTGCCGCGCCGCGCACACGCTCACCAGGTGATCCACAATCGCTCCCGCGATGTCGAGCGACGTCGTGCCCTGCAGGCCGCGCCAACCCGGAATGCCATTCACCTCGAGCACGTAGACCGTGCCATCGCGCGCGGGAAGGAGATCCACGCCGGCGTACTCGGCGCCCACGGCGCGGGCCGCCCCGCACGCCATGTCCGACCATGCGGGCGGCAGCTCGATCGGCCGCGCCTGCCCGCCGCGCGCGATGTTCGTGCGCCACCCCGGTGCGCTCCGCTCGATCGCGCCCGCCACCCGGTCGCCGATCACGAAGGCGCGCACGTCGCGCCCCCCATGGTCGATGGCGCGTTGAAGATAATAGACCCCCCGAATCGCTTCCAGCGCGCGGAATACGCGGAACGCCATGTCCTCGTCGCTCACGCGCACCATGCCGAGCCCCATCGAGCCGAAGAGCGGCTTGACGATCACGTCCCCCATGGCGCGGAACGCGGCGAGCGCGTCGCTCTGCCCCTCGCACACCACCGTCTCCGGCGTCGCGAGCCCCGCTTCCTCCAGCAATGCCGACGTGTAGAACTTATCCACCGTCCGCTCGATCGCGCGCGGCGAGTTCATCACCGGAACGCCGCGATCCTCCAGCCAGTGCAGCGCATCCACGCGGAAGATGATCTGCTCGAGCGAGCCGGCGGGGATGATCCGCGCGAGCACGGCGTCGGCGCGGTCGAGCGCCTCACCGCCGCTCGCCAGCCCCCGCGAGGCGCTCCCCAGGCGCGCGACGGCACCCTCGTATGGCGCGACCATGCCCTCGTGCCCACGCTCGGCGAGCGCGCGCAGGAGCTCGCCCGTATGCCACCCCTCTCGCGCACTCAGGATCGCGACGCGCACGCTACGCGATCTGCGATTCAGGCGCCAAGGAGCGAGGCGCGGAGCACCTCGGGCTCGAGGCGGCCGGCGTGGAAGGTGCGTCCGCTCACGGCGCTCGTGAGCCACACCTCGGCCGGGCTGAAGAGGAGCGGGTCAATCTTGTAGAAGTCCCTCCCGCAGCGCTCGAAGATGTCGTAGAACGGCGTGCCGAAGTCGGCCGACGCCGAAGCCGGCAATCGCTCGGCCAGCGCCGAGAGCTCGTCGTCCCTCGCGCGCACGGTGTAGCGCGCCTGCCCGCCGTAGAGAATGCAGTCGTTCGTCCTGCCGATCGCGCGCAGGTCGTTCTTCGCGACGGGCGGGAGTGGCGCTGAACCGATACCGCTCACTACGCGTGTCACATCGAAGCCGAGCGTGTCCATCTTGTGCAGGCCCGTCTCGAGCACGCGCGCCACGACCTGCACGCCGCCGGCGAGGCTGGCGGTCGGCGCCACGGCGCAGGTGATCTCCGCCGGCGCGAGCCCCGACTTCGCTCCGAGCCACGCCGCTACTTCGCTCGTGGGCAGCGCGCGCGCCTCGAGCACGAGCACGCCACGCCGGGCCTGCTCGCCGTAGTGCAGCCGCTCGAACAGCTCGCGCTCCACGCGCGCGTGCGCGCGTAGCGGGCCGGATCCCATGGCGAAGAACGTCCCTACCTGCACCGCCCACCCCGCGTACTGCGACGCCATGCAGCTCACCGCGGGGTGATCGGTCCACACCTGCACGCCGGCGTATGTGTCGCCGCCAACCGTGACTTGCGCGAGAGAGACGTGACCCAGCCCGCCCATGCACAGCTCGGCGAGCGCGAGCCCGGCGCCAAGCCCGCCGTCTACCTCCACGCCCGCATCGATCACGCGGGCGCCACCCTCCAGCGTGTGTACCGCGACGCGGAGCGCGGTGGCCTGCGCCGCCACCCGGTCGGCGATCATCCAGCTCCGTTCGTTCAGCCCGAGATCGCCCGCGCCTGCCTCGTTCACTCCGTCACCCATTGGAGGATCTCCCCCTTGCCCAGCTCCGCCATGTCGCCGCTGTAGCGGCGGTAGAGGCCGTGGATGTACCCGTCATCGATCGGCAGCGCATACTTTGCGCGCAGGTAGGTGAGCGTGAGCCGCAGGTGCGGCGGACGGTACGTGCACGCGAAGCCGAACGTGGGCTCCACGTCCACTGTGCCCGCCACCACCAGCGTGCCCCGCTTGCTCCACCGGGCGGCACCCGCGCCCGCCGCGCCGAACACGATCACGCTCCCCGCGATCATCCCGCGAGCGGCGTGCGCGCCCACGTCTCCGCACACCACAATCAGCCCGCGCCGCGCCCCGGCGCCAGCCTCGCTCCCGGCCGCGCCGAGCACGATGATCTCGCCTCCGGTCATCCCCTTGGCCGCACCGGCTCGCGCGGCGCCGAGCCGGTCGCCCGCCCGGCCGCCGACGCGCAGCAGGCCGCCGGCCATCGCCGAGCCGGCGTCATCGCCCGTGTCGCCGAGCACGTGGATGGCGCCGCCGGTCATCCCGGCGCCGAGCCGGCGGCCGGCGCTCCCCTCGATGTGGAGCGTGCCGCCGGCCATCGCGCTGCCCAACCCATCCACGTGAGTTGCGTCGCCGTCGATGCGCACAGTGCTGGCGCGCTCGCCGCGCACGCTGAAGATGTCGCCGAGCCGCGCCGGGCGGCCGCCGGCCCACACCGGGAGGCGAGCGATCTCGAGCTGCGAGAGACTCGCGAGGCGATCGGGCGCGATGGCGTCGGCTTCGATCGTGTGCTCGCCGATTGCGTGCGGCGTGACGACGATCTCATCGCTCACCGCGCAGCCGCTCCCGCATCGTCGCCCGCGAGAATGCGGCGCAGGTGGAAGTGGTGGGGCCCGAGCTTCCCGCCGTAGTTGCCGGCGCTGATGGCGCGCACACCGGCGCGGCAGGCGGCCGTGATCCCCACGCGCATCGCGCCGGCTATCGCGTCCGCGTCGAGCCCATCGAGCACGATCTCGAGCACGGAGTGCACGCCCTCGGGGAGGGCGGACGTCGTCACCGCGCGCAGCGTGGGGCAGTAGGCGTCGTTCGTCGTGGCGACCATCTCCGGGTAGCGCCGCGAGCCCACCTTGCTCCCGCTGCGCGCGATGCCGCCGGGAAAGGGAAGGATCACTCCCGCGCGCCCCGCCATCGCATCCACCGCCGCCTCGGCTGCCTCGAGCGCCGCGTCCGCGCTCTCGGCGAGGATGAGGAAGTTGCCGCCACCCACGCCCTTCACGACGCCGAACGTCTCCGCGACGAGGAACTCACCCTCCATCACGGGAATGCGCCAGTAGCGCGTGCCGCCCACGACCTTGCTCGCCTGGAAGCCGTCTCCGAACACGCGAAGCGGCCGGCCGACAGCCACGCGAGTCTCGGCGCCGGGGAGCCCGTCGAAGCACGCGGTGGTGGGGCAGGTGAGCACCGTCTGCCCGATGCGCTCGACGAGCCGCTTCCCCATGCTCTCGGCGTCCACGGTGAACAGGAGGACGCTCACCGCCGGCCGCCCGTCCGGGCTCTCCGCCTCGGGAATGTCGCGCTCGATCGCCGCCTCGCACTTGCACGCGATTACCGATGTGGCGAAGCCCGTGAGCTCGAGCGCCGCCTGCCGCGCCCAGCGGGTGGTCTTCGCCGTGATGATCACGCGCGCCGCGTGCATTGTGAACGCCTCGGCGAACGTGTCGTCAATCGCGACGCCCCTGATCTCGTCGATCTCGGCGATCTCGTCCATCTCCACGCTAGCCGCAGGGCACCGGCGGATCGCCGAGCGCACCCACCGCGTAGTTCGCGAAGCGCACCGTGCCGAACCGGTCGAACCAGCGCTCGATGCCGCGCGTGATGGCGGCGTCGTAGCCTGGCCGCACGTGGAGGCGGCGCCCCGCGGGCGCGCGACGGAGCTGCCCTTCCTCTACGACGAGCGTGCCGCCCTTGATCACATAGCGCGGCGTCGCGAACATGCGCTCCGTGTCCGCGTCGCGGCTGTAGAGCGTGACATCGGCGTCCGCGCCGGCGCCCAGGTGCCCCTTGTCGCGCAGACCCAGCAGGCGCGCGGGGCCGGCGCGTGTGACGATCGCGATCTCGTTCAGCGTGTACTCGCGCGCGAGCCCGTCGGCGAGCGCACTGCCGGCGAGCAGGTGCGGGTTCACGCGCGCGAGCTGCTCATCCCTGTACGTACGATCCATGAGGAGGCGGATGAGTCGCGGGTACGACATGAAGGAGCCGCCGTTCGGGTGGTCCGTGGACAGTACCGTGCGCCACGGATCGCTCGCGAGCAGGAACAGCTCGAGCCCCACCACCCACTGGAGCGCGGCCACGGCCGCCGTCTCCTTGTAGACGTAGGGGACGACCCCGCATCCGGTCTCCATCTCGATGTCCATGTTGAGCCAGCGGCGCCCCGTGCTCGCGTGCAGCAGGTACTCCACCGGCGCGTCGGCGGTGACCGTGGTCGCCGGCCCGAACATCACCTGCCCCACGTCGCAGCTCACCTCGGCATTCGCGTTCACGTAGGCGATCACCTCCGCTGCCCCGGAGCGCCATCCCGCGTCGCGTGCGCCGCCGTACGAATGGAACTGGAGGTGCGTGAAGTGCGCGCGCCGCCCCGAGAGCGCGCGCATGCTCTCGAGCGTAGTGGCAGAGTTGCCGGGCACGCCGAGGTTGTTGCAGTGGATGTGCACGGCGTGCGGCAGCGCGAGCGCGTTCGCGGCGTCCGCCAGCGTCTCGAGTATGGCGCGCGGCGTCACAGCCGCGGAGCCCACCGGTGCGTCGAGCCCGTTCACGTCGCGCGCGCCGCCCTTCCACAGCGCCACGCCACCAGGGTTCACGACCTTGATCGCGTACGCGCCGGCGGCGCCGAGGAGCCAGGCCGCGTAGTCGCGGGCGCGCTCACGCTCGCCAGCGGCGATCTGCCGCAGCAGGTAGTCGTCGTTCCCGAGGAGCGCGAAGAAGCCACTGTCGACGATGGGCGTGTCATCGAGTTGGGCGTGTGCCGAACGCGCGGCCACGGGCGCGACGGCCGCATCGAACACGGTCGTGTAGCCGAGCCCCGCGTAGCGGTAGCCGGTGGTGAACGTGCTGGGAATCGTGCCGCCCGTGCCCGCGTACGAGGGCTCGCCCTCGACGAGCGCGGGGGCAGGCTCCGGATCGACCTCGTGCTCTTCCGGCTGGAGGAGCCGGCCCTGGTTGACGCTCGTGCTGGCGACGTGCGAGTGGATGTCCACGCCGCCGGGCATCACGACCATCCCGCGCGCGTTGAGTCGCGGCGCATCGTCCGGAAGCTCGGCCACGATCTTCCCGTCACGTATGCACAGGTCGCGCACCTCGCCATCCACCCCGTTCGCCGGGTCGTGGATCGCGCCGCCCACGATGCGAAGCTGGCCGGCAGCACTCATCGCGCAGCGTCCGCGGCGCGCGTCGCTACGGGCTCCAGCGCGCTCAGCGCCCGCGCCAGCTCGCGCAGCACCTGGGTAGCGCTCGCCGGCCCCTCGAGCGATGGACGGAGCGGGAGCGGCACGTCGTCCGCGCGTACGGCGGTGCCGCCCTCATGGATTCCCGCCACGCCCGTGTCGATCACCACCTCGGCGCCGAACGCGTTCTCGCTCGCGCGCGGGCCCACAGCTATGCATCGCACGCGGCCGAGGGAGCGCGCCATCGCCCCGGGCACGCTCCGCGGCATGCCGAGGATGAGTGCGGCGTCGAACTCGCCGCGCTCGAGCAGACGGCTCGCACCTTCGAGTGGACGATAGCGCGGGGCGCCGCGCGCGAAGTCCACCGCCAGCGGGAACCCCGTGCGCCAGGTGAGCACCGCCTCCGCCCCCGAGCGGTTGCCGCCCGCGCGCAGCGTGATGAGCGCGCACCGCGTGGGCCCGTTCAGCGCCTGCGCCAGCGTCAGCAGCCCCTCGGCCGCGTCGTCCGTCCGAGCGGGGTGCGGCTCCGCATCGTGCACGATCACGGCGTAGCGCGCGCCGGCGAGTGTGTCCGCGAGCGTGGCAGCGTCGGCGGCCAGCGTATCCGGCTGCTCCGCGCCGCGCGCCTCACTCGCGACCGCGCGGCCGACCACCGCCGCGCGGGCAAGCGCGAGCGCACGCTCCTCGTCCGCCGCGGCAACTTGCATACGGCGGTCGGCGCGCGCGGGGCCGCGCGCGTCGCCGACATCCACGGCGATCACTGTCCGGCCGCCGCGCCCACCCACCACGTACATCCCCTCCGGCTCCGGCGCCACGCGCTCCTCGAAGCGCGGGTAGCGCTCGGCCGGGTCCACGCCCCAGAACACGATCACGTCGCCGCGATTGCGGATCTCGCCGAAGGTGGCCGTCGCGCGCCCGCGCCGCTGCGCGGCGAGCACGAAGGGGAGCACCGTCGCCGACGAGACGCTGTCGAGCATCGCGCCGAGGCGGCTGGCAAGGCCCGCGGCCTCGCGCTGTGCCTCGCACGAGAGATCGGCCGCGAGGTAGACGAGCGGCCGCTCCGCGCTCGCCACAATGCGCGCCGCGGCGCCGCTGGCTTCCTCGATCGATGCGTCACGTCCCGCGACGCGGATGGCTCGTGGCACGGCGCCATCCCCGAACCACCGGGCGCCGAGCGGGCATGCGCGCTCCAGGGCCGCGATGCGTGCGCTCCGCACGACGACGGTGATGTCGTCGCACGCGAGCCCGCAGCCGAGGCAGGTCACGTGTTCCACCCGGCGCTGGCCGTTGGACTCGCCGTTGGACTCGCCGTCGCGCGCGCGCTCGACCACGCTCTCGCTCTCGCTCACACCGCGTTTCGTCGTGCCGGCTCCACCGCGCGGTACACGCGCGCCGCGCGTCGCGCGAGCGCCGCGTGACAGGCCGCCGCGCTCGCGCCGGTCGCGAAGACGGTGCAGATCGGGCGGCCGCGCGCTATTCGTTCGCCCGGGCGTGGCACGTCGCGCACTGTGTGATCGGCGAGCCAACGCTCGGTGCGGGTGGGGCGCACCGCGCGACGCGCGTAAACAATGGCCTTCCCCACCACGCCGGCAGTGCGCCGGCGTGCGCGCGCCAGGTCGAAGCGCGGGAGCTCGCCGGCGCACGCGCGCGCGTGCACGGCGAATACCGGCACGCCATACGCGCGCTCGGCGAGCTCCATGGAGGCCGAGTAGCGCGGGTTCACCTCGATGGTCACAGGAATGCCATCGCGGAGCACGAAGTCCACGCCGTTCACGCCAATCAGCCCGAATTCCTCCGTCACCGCCCGCGCGAGCGCGGCCGCCGCATCGCACACGCGGTCGTCGAATGCGCTGTCACC
>JBBJNN010000090.1:0-21248 GCA_037720885.1 Gemmatimonadaceae bacterium
CGAAGGTAGCACCCCACGCCTAATTATGCACGTTATTATTGCTTCACACCACTAGTGGATCCGCGCCTATCCATGTCGCCGACGAATCGCCGATCCGCTGGCCAGAGCGTGTGCATCCGATTGCAGACTAGCAGTAAGGAGTCCGTCCCCACTCCGTCCCCTACGTTGCCGCGGCCGGCACGGCACCGTACATTGCCCCCTTCGGCACCGATACTCTGCGCCTGGTCGCGCTCCGCGCGGACCGACCCAGCTTCGCCCTGGAGCGCACTCGTGGACGACCTCGAACAGCCGGGCGCCTTCTCCCGCCGCACATTTCTCCAGCACCTGGGCGTCGTCGGGGCCGCGGCCGCGGCCGCGCCGCTCGTTGCGCACGCGGCGCCCGCCGCCGACCCGCAAGCCGAGCTGCCGATCCCGGGCGCGGTGTTCGTCACGCTCCGCATCAACGGAACGAACCGGCGCCTGGAGATCGACACTCGGGCGACGCTCCTCGACACCATCCGCGAGAGCGCGCACCTCACGGGCACCAAGAAAGGCTGCGACCACGGGCAATGCGGCGCGTGCACGGTGCACGTGAACGGCCGCCGCGTGAACTCGTGCCTTACGCTGGCCGTGATGCACGAAGGGGACGAGATCACCACCATCGAGGGCCTCGGCGCGCCGGGCTCGCTGCATCCGATGCAGCGGGCGTTCGTCGAGCACGACGGCTACCAGTGCGGCTACTGCACGTCGGGCCAGATCATGTCCGCCGTCGCGCTGCTCAAGGAGCCATGCGGCACGTCGGACGCCGACGTGAAGGAGTGCATGAGCGGCAACATCTGCCGCTGTGGCGCCTATCCCAACATCGTCGCGGCCATCCAGGATGTCCGCAGCACGGCCTGAGGCGCATCCACATGGAACGCTTCCGGTACACCAAGGCGACGTCGATCGCCCAGGCTCTCGAGATCGGCCGTCACGCCAAGACCGCGCAGCAGGGCGCCGACGTCCGCTACATCGCCGGCGGCACCACGCTGCTCGACCTGATGAAGCTCGACGTCGAGCGCCCCGTCCGCCTCGTCGACATCAACCGACTCGGGCTCGATAAGGTCGAGAAGTCGGCGGACGGCGGGCTCCGCATTGGCGCACTGGTGCGCAATTCCGACCTCGCGCACGACGCCACGGTCGCGCGTGACTATCGCGTGCTGTCGGAGGCGCTGCTGTCAGGCGCGTCGGGCCAGCTCCGCAACATGGCCACGACCGGCGGCAACCTGCTCCAGCGCACGCGCTGCATGTACTTCCGCGACGTCGCGATGCCGTGCAACAAGCGCGAGCCGGGCTCCGGGTGCTCCGCGATCGACGGTGAGAACCGCGCGCTTGCCATCCTCGGCATCAGCTCGAAGTGCATCGCCACCAACCCGTCGGACATGAATGTGGCGCTCGCGGCGCTCGAGGCGACGGTGCAGGTACGAAGCGTTTCAGGCGAGCGCGCCATCCCGTTCCATGAGTTCCATCTCCTGCCGGGTGACACGCCGCACCGCGAGACGGTACTCGAGCCGGGCGACCTCGTTACCCATGTGACGCTGCCGCCGCCGCCCGCCGGTGCCACGTCCACCTACCTCAAGCTCCGCGACCGCGCCTCCTACGAGTTCGCCCTTGCCTCGGCCGCCGTCGTGGTGAGTGCGACGGGCGGCCGATTCGACCACGTGCGCATCGCCATGGGCGGCGTCGGCACCAAGCCGTGGCGGATGACGGACGCGGAGCGCGCGCTGACCGATGCCAGCGTCAGCGAGGACACCATCCGTGGAGTCGCCGCCGCCGCATTAGCCGACGCGAAGCCGCAGAGCAGGAACGCCTTCAAGGTCGAGCTGGGCCGGCGTTGCCTCGCCCAGGCCCTCCGGCTCGCCACCGGGCTGGCCCACGCATGACCGCCAAGCCGAATGAGCCCGCCCCGCCCAGGGTCCTCGGCGGCGCGCTCCCGCGCATCGATGGCCCGCTCAAGGTGAGCGGCACCGCCAAGTACACGTCCGACGTCTCGCTGCCGGGCATGCTGTACGCCGTGCCCGTCCGCGCGACCATCGCCAGCGGCCGGGTGACGGCGATCGACGCCGCTGCGGCGCGCCGGATGCCCGGCGTGAGCGCCGTCTTCCATCGCGGCAATATCACGCCGTTCTACCGATCGGCGGTGGCCGACGGCTTCGCCGACTACCTCGACGAGCGCCGCCCGCCATTCGAGGACGACGTCGTCCGCTATTTCGGCCAGTACGTGGCCGTCGCCGTCGCGCGCACCTTCGAGCAGGCGAGTGCCGCGGCCCACGCGGTCCGCGTCATGTACGCTGCGGAGAAGCACGCCGTCGACTCGAAACTGGCGCCTGACGGGAAGGTGACGACCCGCTCTGAACGCGGCGATGTCGACGCGGCGTTCGCGTCCGCCCCCGTCAAGGTCGACCAGACCTACGTGACGCCGGCCGAGACGCACAACCCGATAGAGCTGCACGCGACCGTAGCGGCATGGGACGGCGATTCGGTGACGCTGTACGAGACGTCGCAGGCCGTCGCCAACCACCGCGACGTCATGCACCAGATGCTGGGCGTGCCGAAGGAGAACGTGCGCGTGGTGTCGCACTTCCTTGGCTCGGGCTTCGGCGGCAAGCTCTGGCCATGGACGCATTCGCTCCTCGCCGCCGGCGTCGCGCGCGAGCTGAAGCAGCCGGTGAAGCTCGTCGTCAGCCGCAAATCGATGTTCGAGACCGTCGGCCATCGTCCGGTCACGCAACAGCGCTTTCGCATTGGCGCCACGCCGGACGGCAAGCTCGTCTCGCTCAGGCAGGACTGGCTCAATCACACTTCCATCTCCGACGACTACGAGGAGGACTGCGGCGAGAGTACGCCCTTCCTCTACAGCGTGCCGAACCTCAAGGTCACCGGCGGCCTCGTGAGGCGGAACGTCGGCACGCCGACCGCCATGCGCGGCCCGGGCGCCGTGCCCGGCCTGTTCGCCATGGAGTCGGCGCTCGACGAGCTCGCGGTCGCGCTCAGGATGGATCCGGTCGAGCTGCGCCGTCGGAACGAGCCGCAGCAGGACGAATCGAAGAAGCTGCCCTTCTCCTCGCGCCATCTCCAGGAGTGCATCACGACTGGCGCCGAGCAGTTCGGTTGGGCGAAGCGCGACGCCGGCGTGGGGGCCATGAAGCAGGGTGGCCTCACATTAGGCTGGGGCATGGCCTCCTGCGCCTGGGGCGCCGGACGCTTCCCCGCGGAGGCGATGGTCGAGATCCTCCGCGACGGCACCGCGCGCGTGAAGTCGGGCACGCAAGACATCGGCACCGGCACCTACACGGTGCTCGCCATGGTCGCTGCCGAAGCGCTCGGACTTCCGATCAGCAACATCGACGTCCGCCTCGGCGACACGACGCTTCCGCCGGGCCCCATCTCTGGCGGCTCGCTCGTCACTGCGTCGGTCATCCCCGCGGTGACGGACGCGGCCAAGGGTGCGGTGAAGGCGCTGCTCAAGGCGGCGACGAGCCTGCCGAACGGGGCGTTCGCGTCGTCGAAGGGTCAGGACCTGGAGTATCGTGCGGGGAAGGTCCAGAGGACGGGCGATGCGTCTACCGCCGTCTCGGTCGCCGACGTCCTGGGGCGCGCCAACCTTCCGAGCGTGCAGGCGCTCGGCAAGTCCGAGACGACGTTCGGCGGTGAGGAGGACAGGAAGTATTCCCTCCACTCCTACGGCGCGCACTTCGCCGAGGTCACCTGGCAGCCGGAGATCGCGCGGCTGCGTGTGAGCCGAGTGGTGACGGTGATCGACGCGGGGCGGATCCTCAACCCGAAGCCGGCGCGCAACCAGATCGAGGGCGCGGTGGTGATGGGCATCGGCATGGCGCTGCTCGAGGAGACGACGTACGACCATCGCTCGGGCGCGCCGATCAACGCGAACCTCGCGGATTACATGGTGGCGACAAACGCGGACGCGCCGCGGATCGACGTGACGTTCGTCGAGCGGCCGGACACGGTGGTCAACCAGATGGGGGCGCGAGGGGTAGGGGAGATCGGGCTGGCGGGAATTGCGGCGGCGATCGCGTCTGCCGTTTACCACGCGACCGGTGTGCGAGTGCGAGAGCTGCCGGTGAAGATCGAGGACTTGCTGTAGGGGGTCGACGGGTCGCGGATGGCCAATACCGCCCGAACTGCCTCGTCGATTCGCACTCGAGGGTCACCCCTCCTCGTACGCATCGGCGGCGGCCAGCGGAGCGCTGCTCGAGCCGGCCCCAGCGCGCCCGGCAGCCGGGGTGGACGGCGCGGCAGCACCCACCTGCTGCGTCTCGCACAGGCGGCGGTAGAGCGCGCTGCTCGCGAGCACCTCCGCGTGCGGGCCGAACGCGACGCAGCGGCCACGGTCGAGCACGAGGATGCGATCGGCATGGCGCAGCGTGGACAGCCGGTGCGCCACCACGAGCGTGGTTCGCCCCACGACGAGGCGATCGATCGCCCGCTGGACCTTCGCTTCCGCGAGCGAGTCCAGGCTCGACGTCGCCTCGTCGAGCAGCAGGATCGGCGCGTTCTTGAGGAGCGCGCGCGCGATGTTGACCCGCTGCGCCTGGCCGGTGGACAGCCCATGGCCGCCGATGCCGATCTGCGTGTCGTAGCCCTCGGGTAGCTCCCGGATGTCGTCGTGGATCTCGGCTGCGCGCGCCGCGGCCTCGATCTCCGCCTCGGTCGCGCCAGGCCGTCCGCAGCGGATGTTCTCGCCGACACTGCTCGCGAACAGGAAGGGCTCCTGGGTGACGATCGCAAGCTTGTCGTACACGTCCGCGAGGCGGTACTGGCGGAGGTCGCGTCCGTCGAAACGAATCACGCCGGTCGTGGGGTCGTAGAAGCGGGCGAAGAGGTTGAGCAGGGTGGTCTTGCCAACGCCGGACGGACCGGCGATGCCGATCATCTCGCCCGCGCGGATGCGGAAGGTGAGGTCCCGGAGGACGGTCCTGCTCTCGTACGCGAAGGCCACGTTCTCGAAGTCGATCACCGAGGGCGCAGCGGCAAGCGGCGCAGCGTCCGGCGCGTCGGGCACGTCGGGGCGTTCGGCCAGGAGGCGCGTGATGCGATCGACCGCGGCGCCGCGGCTCCGCATCTCCACATAGGCAGCATTGATGTTGTTCAGCGGCCCGTGGAGCGCGCGCACCGCCATCAGGAGAGCGAGCAGGGAGGGCCACGTGAGCTCGCCGCGCATCACGTCGAGGCCGCCCACTACTACCACGGTCACGATCCCGAGCCCGGCCAGCGATTCCAGCACCACCTGCGCCAGCGCGCGGACGCGTACCATCTCGATCAGCTCGTCGAAGTAGCGCCGCCCCTTCTCGATCGCGGTGCGGGCCTCTTCCTGCTCGCCGCGGTACGTCTTGATCACGCGGATGCCGCGCAGGAGCTGCAGGATGACATCGAAGAGCACGTACCCTGACTTCCGCACCGCGTAGGACCGTCCCAGCGTGCGCTTGGCGATCAGGTAGATCGGGAGCACGGTGACGGGGAGTACGACGAGCGCGAGCAGCGTGAGCCGCGGACTCAGCCAGAGCGCCGACGCGAACAGGCCAAGCGCGAGAATGCCTTCGAGAAAAAGCCTGGCGACCGCGAGGATCACCATCCGCAGCTCGGACACATCCTGCCGCACGGCGTGCACGATGTCGCCGTGGCTCTGGCGGTCGAAGAAGGGGACTGAGAGGCTCAGGAGGTGGCGGATGAGCCGCTCCATCATGCCGAGCTCGACGATCTTGATGATCCGCTGCTGCACCACCTGGTTGTCGTAGTCGAGCAGACTCGCGCCGACGAACACGCACACGAGGAGCGCCGCCAGCACGCCGAGCGCGGCCTGCGGCCCGACGGACTGCGCGACGGCGCCGGCCAGGCCGCGGCGGTCCCCCACGATCCCCGAGAGGAACTCTCGGATGAGGAGAATGGCCGACATCATCAGTGCCGATCGGCCGACGGACGTGAGGGCGAACCGGAAAAGGAGCGCCTTCCGCCCAGCGAGGAAGCCGACGGCGGGATGATCCCGCGGGAATCTCATCGGCTCACGGCGCCGCCGCTGGCGCGGAGCTCGGGACGGTCGCGACGGCGCGCATCAGCTCCGGGATTGGGCGCCCGTCGCAATCGGGGAGCCGCACGCCGAGCATGCCGGTGAAGGTCGGGGCGAGATCGAGAAGCGAAACCCCGGCATCCAACCGCGTGCGCTCGATGCCCGGTCCCGCCGCGACGAACCAGCCACCTGCCCGGTGCTCGCCGCTGCGGCCGTACCCATTCGTGCCCTCGACGACCCCGATCTTCGGCGAGCGCGCGCGGACCCGTGCGCCGATTCCGCCGGCGAGCGCGGTGCTTCCCGTGGGCGTCTCGTCACTCCACTCGACCAGGAGGTCGGGCAGGTGGTCGAGCAGCTCGCCCTCGTACAGGTCGGCGGTGCGCAGCACGCGCCGCACGAGCGCGCTCCCCGTTCGCTCGTCAACGATCGCGAGCAGGTCCTCCTCGAGTTGGTCGCAGAAGGCGGCGGCCCTGGGCCCAGCGGCCAGTGTACCGCCCGGCTCGCGGCCGATCAGGTTGAGTCGAATGCCGCCGACGGCCAGGCCGTTGTTCAGCGGGAAGCATCGGCTCCGTGCCGCGTCCATCGCGATGGCGGGCGCGGGTGCGACGCCGCGCCCGGACCGGGAAAGTCGATCGGAGAGCGCGCGCGCGTGCGCGCGAAGTGGAGCGGGCAGACGTCGCATCGCGCCGGCGGCTGCCTCCCGGAGCCGGCTACCGCTGGGTTCCTCGGCTGTCCGCGCGGTGACGCCTAGCCGGACGAGGATCTCGTGCAGGAGGAACTGGGCGCCGTACCAGTGTCGCATTCCGTGCGCGGTGAACACGATCACGTGCGTGTCGCCAGCGATCGCCAGCACGTCGCCGATCGCCGCGTCAATGGCGCGATATACGCGACGCAGCGGATCGCCGAGCGCGGCGGACGTGGCGGGGTCGTGCGCGGGGTGCGCGGCGTCGTGCAGGTGCCAGCACTGATGTCCGGCGCAATGCGCTTCGGTGAACACCTGCATGAAGAGATCCCACCCGCCGCGCGCCAGGAGCTCACATGTCCACTCCCCCTTACGGCGTGCCCCGGCCTCGAGCGCTTCCACGAACGCGCGGAAGTCCTCGACGCTCCGGCGCTCGCGATCGCACGACGGCCCAGCCGGGTGCGTGCCGAAGCGCACGCGGAGCTGCGCGGCCAGCTCCGGCGGGGAGGTGTGCAGGCCGTACAGCGCGTCGTGGCCGCCCCACTCCACGACCTGCACGCCGTTCAGCTCGGGTTCGAGCCTCGTGAGCGGCACGTCGAGCACCGCGACGCGCTGGCCCATGCGGCTCAGCTCGCGCCAGAAGGGCGGGCGCCGTACGAATTCCGCATGCGCGACGTGCTGCAGCCGATAGGTGCCCGGGACGATCTGGAGCAGGTAGTGGACGCCATGGCGCGCGGGACTCGTGCCCGTGTAGAGCGATGGCCACGTGGAACCGACGAAGAAACCCTCGACGCCGAGCGTGGCTCCCGCCAGGCCGCGCTCGGTCAGCGCGCGCAGATTGGGCATCGTCCCGTCGTCGATCCACTCCTCCAGCAGGGTGGGGCTGGCCGCGTCGATGCCAAGGAGCAGGAGGCGAGTGGGCGGGCCGGTCACGGCCGGCGACGGAGCGCGGCGCGAAGCAGGTGCCGGGTGAACGGCAGGTGACGCCAACCCCCGTGCTCGCGCAGCGACGCGGCGTGCCAGCGCCACGCCTCGCCTACCGCGCCGTCGCTCCAGAAATGGATGGCCGCCATGTGACACGTCACGGCCACGCGCGCGCGCAGTTGCCGGCGCACGTCGTCTGGGAGATCGAGCGCGAGGATCCGGCGGAGCGCTGGCACCTGCCCTACCAGGTACTCGAGGGACGCCGACTCGGCGAACGGGCTTCCCACCTGGTAGACAACGGTGGGAGCGTCCAGCCACACCATGCGATACTCCGTGGCGAACCGCACCGCGAGGTAGGTACACTCGAGGTATCGCGGCATCCCTTCGAACACGCCGATCCCGACGGCGTCCGTGCGGCAGAGCCACGATCCCGGGAGGAGCCAGTTGCGATTGAGAAGTGCGCGCAGCGGATCGGTATTGACGTCGCACCCCGGCGGAATGTTCAGTACATCGCCCGCGGTGCTGCGGCGGTAGCCGTTCGTCACGACCGCGGCGCAGTCCGGCCGGCGCTCGAGCGCTCGAGCGCGGAGCGTCAGTGCGCCGGGGAGCAGGACGTCATCATCATCCAGTGTGGCGAAGAACGGTGTGTCCACCGCTTCCCGGCCGGTCCGGAGCGCGGCTGGGAGATCCGCCTCGTTGCGCGTCAGGAGCCGGACGCGCGCGTCGGCGCGCAGGGAACGCTCGATCTCCGCGCAGCGCCGCGATCCGTTGATCACGACGAGCGGGACGACACGCACGGCGCGCTGATCGAGGACGCTGTCGATGGCGCGGCGGAGGTGCCCCGCGCGCTCGCGCAGCGCGCGAGTCGGGATGATCACCGTGATCGCAGGATCGGACGATCTCACGGACGCGAGCCCGCCCCCGCGGGAGCGTCGCGGCTCGGAACACTGCGGAGGAGCATGGAGCTGGACGGGGAGAAGGTCGCCGACCGAGCGACGCTGGAAACGGACCTCTGTATCGTCGGAGCGGGGCCCGCGGGCCTCGTCCTGGCGGGTGAACTGGCGAAGGGACGACACGACGTGGTGCTGCTCGAAAGCGGCGGCCACCGTCCGGAGCCGGCGATCCTCGCGCTCAACGATGGCGTCGTGGTGGGGGATGAGTACGCCGGTCTGCGGCAGACGCGACACCGACAGCTCGGAGGCACGTCGGCGATCTGGAACACTCCGGTACAGGGCGCCATCGGGGCAAAGTACGCGCCACTCGACGCATACGATCTGGACGCGAGGCCCGGCCGCGAAGGGAGCGGTTGGCCTGTATCGTACGCGGAGCTACTGCCGTATTACGCCCGCGCCCAACAGCGCTGTGGGCTCGGACCGTTCGCCTATGAGGCCGAGTCGTGGAGCGATCCCCCCGTCGTGCCGTTCCGGCTGGCGGGCTCCGCGCTCGTGTCCCGCGTGTACCAACTTGGCTCGCGCGACTCGCTTGTCGCGCCGATCCTGGGCACACTGCGGCGGGAGAGCAACGTGCGCTCGTACACGCACGCGACCGTCGTCCGCCTCGAGACCGGACGCTCCCGCACCGGCGTGCTCCGCGCTGTCGTCGGGTCACCTGGCGGCGCGCGGTGGAGCGTGCACGCGGAGCGCTTCGTGCTCGCCGCAGGTGCGGTAGAGAACGCCCGCCTGCTCCTCTCATCGGGCGAACCTCCGGGGCTCGGCAACGAGGCTGGGTGGGTCGGGCGGTGCTTCATGGAGCATCCGCGCGATGGGGCGCTGTTCCTCCATCCGCGCTCGCCGACGCTGTACGAGGAGGCCGCCTTCTACGATCTCCGTCAGGCCCGCGACGGGACGGCGGTTCTCGGACGACTCGCGCTGTCTGGCGACGTGCTCCGCTCGGACGCGCTGCTCAACGCCTCCGCGACGCTCTTCCCCGTGCTGCGGCCAGCGGCGCGGCGCGCTCGCGCGGCGCTCGGTCCGCTCGCGCGCTCCCGGGCAGGCGAGCACTGGCTACCGCGCGGCGGGCACGGGTGGTTGCGGCACCCGGCTCCGGCGCGCGTGTTCGCTGGCTTCACGCTGCTCCTCAACCTCGAGCAGTCGCCGCACCCGGAGAACCGCGTGGTGCTCGGGCCGCGTCGCGACGCGCTCGGCGTCCCCATGCCGGAGTTGCACTGGCGCTGGCGGCCCGAGGATGAGGCGCGCCTCCAGAAACTTCGTGCTGTCGTGGCGCACACCCTGGTAGAATCCGGGCTCGGGCGGGTCGAGACGCTGCGCGAGTCGCGTCCCAATCCCAACGCGCACCACCACGCCGGCACGACGCGAATGTCCGCGAACCCCGCGCACGGCGTGGTGGATGCAAACGGACGCGTCCACTCGCTCGACAATCTCTTCGTCGCCGGCGCGTCCGTTTTCCCGACTGCTGGGTTCGCGAACCCTACGCTCACGATCGTCGCGCTGACGCTCCGGCTGGCGGACCACATGGGGCGGACGACCTGACCGGGCGTTGGCCGCGTCAGCGCTCGACGCCCGGGTGGTAGCGCTCCACCGCTTGCGCGTCCACGTCCGCCTGGCGGTACGCGACGCGCTTCATCTCCCCTCGTGCGAACATCGCGGCCTGATCGCTGTGGTGCGGCGAGTCCTCGCGAGGGCTCTCGCCGTACGCGAGCACGGAGTACGCGCGCGGCACGTCGCCGAACTCCACGGCCAGCACCCACCCGTCGCCGCCGATGGCGGAGCGCTTGCCGTCGGGGTCTGTGCGGTACTGAATGACGCGGAAGCAGCCGATGTCGCCGTTGCAGCCGCCCACGGGCACGTCCACCGTTCCCATGCGCACACGATGCACGTCGCCCCACGCCGCATCCCAGCCTCCGTAGCGGCGGGCGGCTTCCGTCACCGCCCACGAGAACGCCTGGGCCGCGCGCGTGGGATTCTTGAGGCCGCGCGGCGTCGTCATCGGCGCCTCGACGCTCCACGGGAAGGCATACATCGTGTCGGCGCGGGTGCCCTCCACGTACCGCCGCCACCACACCTCGAAGAGCGCTCCGCCGCGGCTCGCCGGTGCAGTTGTCCGGTCCCATCGCGCGATCAGGTCGGCGGCCTTCGCGACCTCGGCGCTCGGGCTCGCGCCCCGCACGGCGGCGACGAGGTCGTCGCGCACGCGATCGGCGAGCAGCATCCGGTACGAGTGCTTGAGCGCGACCACATCTTCGAGGCTCAGCTTCTGCTTCGTGTCGATGAGCGTGAGCGCCATCTGGCTGCGCAAGCGGAGCTGCGGCTCTGGGAAGAAGGCAGGGAAGCGGGCCCGGTCGAGCGGCGGGTGCATATTCGTGTGGTACGGCGGATCGTTCTCGTTGTGGATGTAGCCGCCCCGGGGGTTGAGCACCTGGGGCAACGAGTCGAAGGGGACATAGCGCGTCCAGATGTCCGCGGTGCGTCGAGCGGGGATGGCGGCGGAGTCGCCGCCGGTGGCGCCCGGGAACGCGGGGATGGAGGCGTTCCAGATGTAGAAGATGTTGCCCGCGCGGTCCGCGTAGGTGAAGCTCGAGTTGACGCGCGCGCGGATGCGCATCGCATCCTTCCACTCGGCGAGGTTGCGGGCGCGCATCATTCGCAGGAACTGCTCGCCACCGCGGAAGTCCCCCTCGCCGGCGGCGCGCAGCACGTAGATCTTGCCGCCGCCGCGGTAGATGACCGGCCCGAGGGGCGAGCGCCAGACCTCGCGCGTCTCGCTGGAGAGGCCCGCGCCGTTGCGGAACTCCACCGTCACCAGTTCGCGCTGGAGCGGGACCGACGTGCCCTCGAACAGGTAGTGGTCCGCGCGCGATGAGTCCACGTCGAGCGCGTAGATCTCGTCGAGGTCGGGCGCATTGTTCGTCGTCGCCCAGCCGAGGTCGCGGTTGAAACCGGCGACCACGGCGAAGGGCCCGCCGATGCGAAAGTCGCCGTAGAAGTCGAACATGCCGGGCACGGTCATGTGCCCCTCGTAGTAGCCCGCGTTCCAGTTGAGGTGCGGGTTGCGCAGGAGGATGGCGCGGCCGGACTTCGTCCGGCTCGGCGCGAACGCCCAGGCGTTCGACCCATCGTCCGGCGGATCCTCGCCTTCCCGGGATGCTGCCTCGCCAGGCGTGTCGGCCGCGTTCGCGCCGCGCGCGGCGGCGGGGTCTATGCGCGCGAGAAAGCGCCGAGCCTGCGCCAGTGGCGCCGAGCCGATGTCGCGGGCCGCGACGTCGTATCCCGTGAAGCGCGGGGCGAAGCCGCTCGCGAACTCCTTTGGATGGAGCTCGATGTACCGGTTCACGCCGGCCGCGAAGCCGTCGTAGGCGTCGCGGGTCTCCGCGTCGAGCCGTGGGTAGCTCTCGACCGCGCGCACATACTCCAGCCGGGCGAGGAAGTCGCCCTCCATGCTGTCCTTGCCGAACCAGCGCCCCATCTCGCCGCGCCCGCGGAGCAGGCCCATCGCCACGCGCGCGCCGTAATCCTCGAGCTGCACGTAGGCGAGCGCGTAGTAGGCGGCCCTCAGATTCTGCGCGCGGATGTGCGGGACGCCGAACGCCGTGCGCAGCACTTCCACTTGCTGCGCGAGCTCCGGCGGGGCACTCGCCTGCGTTGCCACGTGCGCAGGGGCGAGGATGGCAAAGGCGAGCGCAAGGGGTGTCGCGCCGCGGGCGGAACGCCGGGCGAGCGTCATCGGGATACCTCACCTCGAGCTGTCGTGACTGACCGCCGGACTCGGCGACGCGCCGGCCGGATCGCACAAGATACGCGCGCACGTTCGCCCGTGCTGAGTCGGAGCGGCGGGTGCGGTGTCCGATCTCCAGCCGGCGTGCCATCACTCGCCAGGCGTCGCTCGTCATCACATACTTGCTCGCTCCTGTGGACTACCCAGGCGTCGTCCCTGCGACCGCTCACGCCGAACCTGGGCGATGATCGGCGCGCGTGCGCGAAGCGAGGCAAGGAGGGATGCGATGGATGGCATACACGCGAGCCGTGCGATGGACCGGCTAGCCGGCCTGGGCGAAGGACGGCCGCGGGAGGGCAACCGGCTCCTCCGGGCGCTCCCGACCGAGGAATACGAGCGGCTGGCGCCGTCGATGGAGACGGTGCCGCTCCCGTTCAAGTTCACGCTCTACGAGGCCGGCGCGCCGATCGTCCACGTCTACTTCCCGCAAGCCGGCATGATCTCGATGATCAGCGAGATGAAGGATGGCGCCGCGGTAGAAGTGGGCACCGTAGGCAACGAGGGCATGGCCGGGCTCCCGATCTTCCTCGGTGCCGAGACGATGCCGACGAGGGCATTCACGCAGATCCCCGGAGAGGCGACGCGCATCTCCGCCGCGATCTTCGCGCTCGCAGCCGACGAGATGCCGTCGCTCCAGCGCGTGATGCGGCGGTATACGCAGGCGCTCCTGAACCAGATCGCGCAGTCGGCGGCGTGCAACCGGATGCATACGATCGAGGAGCGATGCGCCCGGTGGCTACTGATGTCGCACGACCGTACCGGAAGCGACTACATCGCGCTGACGCAGGAATTCCTCGCCGAGATGCTGGGCGTGCGCCGCGCCGGCGTGACGGTCGCCGCCGGGAAGCTGCAGAAGGCCGGACTCATTGCGTACCGCCGCGGTACGGTCTCCGTGCTCGACCGTGAAGGGCTGCAAGCTGCCTCCTGCGAGTGCTACCGGATCGTGCGGGAGGAGTACGATCGCCTGATCCCACCCGGTACCCCGAGCTAGCGACGCTCAGCCGTATGGGTGTTATACGGCGCGAGCAACACTTATGTACGTTAACGTACAAAAAATCGTCTGTAAATTGTTGTAGTGTAACGGCTTGCGGCGTCGCAGCGAATGGCATATGATTGGCGCGCCCCTGGAACCTTCCGCGCTGCACCTCCCCGACGTTGGCGGGCCGCCCCGTTCGCGAGGCGCCCCGGCTCCCTCCCAATCTCATGATCGTCCCGCGCTTCCAAGCACCCGAGGCTGAGGGCGTCCCCCGGCGGAGTGCGTCGCCCGATTTCGCGCCTCCTCCGGGGCTCGTGTCGGCCCTCCGCGGCGCCGTCGCCGAAGCGCTCGCGGATTCCGGTAGGTCGCCGGCTCTTCTCCCCGCGGTGCAGGAGTTCGTTCGGTACGCGAAGGAGAGCGGGCTTCGGGTCGAGAGCGGCATCATCGTCCTCAAGCAGCTCTGGGAATCGTTCCCCGAGGCGCAACGTGCCACGCCAACGGCCGCGAACGCTCTTCGCGACGCTCTCATCACGTTGAGTATCAACGAATATTTCGCGGACGTGGACGCGAGCTGACGCTGGCCAGGTATCGGATGAGCAACGTGACGAAAACCGGAGACGGGTCGAGCTCGTGCTCACGCGCGCCGGCCGGGCCTTGGCGCGACCCGGTGCGCGACGGACAGCCGTTCCGCGAGGGAGCCCTCGCCGAGTTGGATGCCGCGGTAGTCGACTACGTGCGAGCCGGGAAGGCTGAAGGGCGTAGCGTCGAGTCGCTTCTGCTCGGCGTGCTGGTGCAGGTGGCGAGTGCCGCGGCGCGGCTCGAGGTGGACGATTACGAGGCACTGATGTATGACGCTGCTGCCTCTGCCCTGCAGGCGTACGTCCTGTAACAGAGTGTTGTGGCGGCCGTGAGCTACTCGCGTGGCAAAGTCCGGGTCCTGGACCGCGCCGGGCTCGAGACGGCCGGCTGCGAGTGCTACGGCATCGTGCGTCAGGTCTTCGACCGCCTTCTCGGCCGGGCTGCTGACTAGGGCCGGCTCGCCGCCGGACTCCGCATCAGCAGGCGGAGTCCGGCGGGAACCCGGCGAGTCGTCGGTCAGCGGAGCGTCACCGTCTCCGCGTTGCCGTAGTAGATCCCATTGAACAGGAGCTTGAACGTTCCGGCGGGCTGGCCGCGGAAGGTGATCTCGGGGGCGAAGACGAAGAGCTGCCCCTTGCCCACAGTCGCCTCGATCGCCTGCGTACCGCCGTCGAGATAGCGTTGTCCCCACGCCCAACCGCTGCGCAGCGGCGCCGCGTTCTCGAACCAGGCAACACGCCGCACACCCTTCTGCGCGGCGTCGGGGGCCAGCGTGAACACCGGGTTGTTGTCGAAGAACACATCCAGCTTGCCGTCCGTCCCCACGCCGTACGCGAGCGGGCTCGCGTTGTCCACGCGCACCTGGAGCACCGAGCCCGGCACGTAGTAGCGTTCGCGCGGCAGCGGCCGGCTGGTGGCCGAGTCGGTGAGCTGGTTGGCCACCGGGAGGCCGAGGTGGTATGCCAGGTTGCCCGAGCTCCCCTCGGTGATGATCGTGCCGCCCCCCTCGAGGAACTGCCGGAGCTGCGGAACGGTCTTCGCCGCCGAGATGCTGCCGCTGCGCCCGCGGAACTCCGCCGGGATGCTCTCCAGGTCCGGCGCGCCCTCGGGCCCCGGCGCGTCGCCGCCCGCGCCGCCGGGGCCGCCGCCCCCAGCGCGGTCCAGTGCCGGGATGGCGCCATCGGGGAAGATGATCACGTCGTACTTCGCCGCGAGGTTCCCGGCGTCGAGCGTGGGCGGATACACCACCTCGAACGGGAACTCGAAGCGCTCCAGGATCCAGCGCTGCCAGCCGGAGGGCATGGAGCCGCCGTACCGGTCCCAAAGCGCCACGCGTACGGGGCGGAGCTTGAGCGCCTCGCCGCGCGGCGCCGCTCCTACTCCGTCGAACGTGAGCCCGAGCTGCGCTGCCATCTGCCCGAGGAGCGCGCGCGTGGAGCCCTTGGCCGGAATGTAGACCGTCCCCGCCGGATACGTCTTGCCGCCGGTCATGACGGGCTCCTTGAGCCAGTAGACCTCCTCCCCCTTCGCCAGCAGCCGGTTCGTGGCGATGAAGCCGTTGTTCACGGCGTGGCTCAGCAGATACCCCTTGGCAGCACCCGCGCCGGCGACCGATCCCGGCGGCGGCACGAGCGTGTCGGTCACCGCCTGGAACGGGCCGTCGAAGCCGTCGAGGACCCGGTCGAACCGCACGCCCATCTGGTAGGCGAGCGTATAGCCGGCGTTGTCGTACGGCGGGATGGGCGGGCCGCCCGGGAACTGGAAGTCGTTCGGGTGATCCTGCGGCTCGAACATGTCGAGCACGTGCGGCCGGAACGCCTGCGCCGCTTTGATCACATAGGAGCCGGCCGGGTAGCCCTTCCCCGCGACAGTAAAGGCGCCTGTCGCCCGGTGCACTGTCACGCCTCCCTTGATGAGGGTGTTGACGAAGCGCGTCGCCGTCGGAAAGTCGGGCTGGTCGGCGGGGAGGATGTATCCACGCGCGTCGCGAAGCGCCGGGTCGTGCAGCTTCTCCCACAGATCCTTCGGCAGCCCGCGCTCGCGGATGCCGCCGCCCACCAGCGCGTCGGTGCGCTGCGCCCCGCCAGCTGTCTGCCCCGCGCCCTGCGCCAGCGTGCGGATGCGCTCCAGCGTCCTGGGCGACGCCGTCCAGGTGTCGCGGCCCCCGCGCTCGATGGAGTTCTTCCCCATCTTGTACATGTTGAAGAGGAACTGCTCGCGGTGGCGGGACGCGAGATCGAGCACCGCGCGATTGGCGCTGATCGAGTACTCGACCGACTGCCGGAAGTGCCATGTCTGCGGCGCGATGGGCATGATGAGATCGCCGCTCGGGAGCTGCCGCTGCGCGAGGAAGGGGATCTCCATCGGCGTCGGGTTGCCGATCGCCTCGGTGAGGAGCCCGATCTGGTTGTGGAAGTAGGGCGCGGTGCGCAGACCGCCGTTCCACCATGTGGAATAGTTCGCGCCGCGCCGCGAGGTGGCGCCCGGCTTGTCCTCCGCGATGAAGCGCCCCTGGATCGCCGCGCCGACGAGGTCGAGTCCGGTGACGATGAGCGGGTCGAGGTTGTAGTTGAACGGGTCGCGGAACGGCGGCACGAAGATCACCGTCCCCGCCGGCCCGGTCTGGTGATGATTGTAGACGATCTGCGGGTACCACACCCGGAAGAGCTGGCGCGCGACGTTCTCCGACTCGGGCTGCGACAGCATGTAGAAGTCGCGGTTGTTGTCGTGGCCAGCGTACTTCTGGTAGAGGCGGGGGATGCCACCCGTGCTCCGCTTGAGCGAATCCGTCGCGCGCATGTACCAGTCCGAGACCAGCTCCATCCCGTCCGGGTTCACGTGCGCCGCCAGGATGATGACGTCGTTCAGGATGCGCATCGTCTCCGGGTCGGTGCGGCTGACGAACTGGTAGACGGTCTCCATGAGCTGCTGCGCGCCGAGCACCTCGGTGGCGTGCAGCCCGCCGTCGATCCACACCACCGCCTTCCCCTCGGCCGCCAGCGCGCGCGCCTGCTCGTCGGTGAGCCCCTCGGCGCGCGCGAGACGCCCGGTTATCTCCTTGTAGCGATCGAGCTTCCTGAAGTTCTCGGGCGCGGTGATGATCGCCATGAGCTGCGGGCGCCCCTCGGCCGTGCGCCCGATGGTGTCGAGCACCATCCGGTCGCTCTCCCGGTCGAGCTTCCGCCAATACTCCACGAGCTGCGTGTAGTTCGGGAGGCGGTAGTCAGCGCCAATGGCGTGGCCGAACTGTTGCTGCGGCGTCGTGACGCGCGGCGGGCTCGGCTGACTCGGTTGCGCCGCCACGGCGGGCGCCAGGGAGAAGGCAATCGCGAGGGCGATGAGGAGCGGAACGATCGGGCGGGGCGATCGCTTCTGCATGACGCTGTCCTTGTCGTCGTGGGGGTCGCGCTTGGGAAGTGAGGAGCGGCGCGTCCGGCGCCGCTCGGTCGTGCGTAGAATGTACGCGGGGCGGGGGGGCTTCGCTGACGGCCCTCCCCGGCGGCTCTCGTCGCGCGACTCTACCTGTCGAAGCTCCCGGACGTCATGGAAGTCCAACCGCTCACTGGTACTGGATGTAGACCACCGATCACCCACACCAGGGGGAGGCGCGAGCTGAGTGTCGTGCCCTGTCGCGTCGAGTCGGGCGTAGACGGCGGCAGACTCTGCTACCGTTTGTGCTACCGTGGGTTGGGACACGGCCAATCACGCGCGGAGTGCGTAGCTACGTTCGTCAAGCCGACAATGGAGTGGTCATCGCGTAGTCTGCCGCGCTCACTACGCACCTAATCGTTGCCTTATCTCCTGCGTGGCGTCCGGCGTGAGCTGTGTCCGTGCCCAGGCTGGCGCGCCAGGGAACCCGTCAATCAACCCGCTCCGGTTTGCGACGTACAAGCCATGCCGATCGACGACCAGGCACAGGTCCGCCCACGGGCCGTAGATGGATTGGCCGCTATGCGGTCCCGTGCCGACTCGGCACGCGTCAATCGCGACGTACTTCCGCAGCTGCGCTCCGAGGTTGCGCTCGTGCGCAACGTCGAACTTGGCCTCAACCGCCGTCCACCGGCCGCCGATTTGAACCATGTAGTCGACAATCCCGGTAGTTCGGTTGCCGCGCTTGCATGCGCACTCTTCGAGTACGGGTGTGCGCGGATCGCGAATCGCGCGCAGCAGGTAATCGACGAAAGTACAGCGGCAGAGGAGATGCGAGGCGTGTGCGGCTCCGGGGGGTGCGGCTCCACGCCGACCGGGGGGACGGGCTGCGCGTTGGCGCTGGGGTGCGCGCGGGGCGTAGGTTAGCGCGTCCCTTCTTGGGAGCTCTCCGCCGTGGACACCGACACCGACGCGCTTGGCCTCCGCCAGCAGCTGCAGGCCAGCCTGGGGGCCGCCTACGCGCTCGGGCGCGAGCTCGGGGGCGGGGGAATGGCGCGGGTCTTCGTGGCCGAGGAGACCACGCTCGGCCGGCGCGTCGTCGTCAAGGTCCTCCCGCCGGAGCTCTCGGGCGTCGTCCACGCGGAGCGCTTCCGCCGCGAGTCCCACGTGGCCGCCGGGCTGCAGCACCCGCACATCGTCCCGCTCCTGGCCGCGGGCGAGAGCGGCGGGCTCCTCTTCTACACCATGCCCCTGGTCGAGGGCGAGACGCTCCGCGCGCGCCTCACTCGGGACGGCGCGCTCGCGCTGCCAGTGGCCGTGCGGGTGCTGCGCGATGTCGCCCGGGCCCTCGCCTACGCGCACCGCCGCGGCGTCGTCCACCGCGACATCAAGCCCGAGAACGTGCTCCTCGGTGAGGGCGGCGACGCGCTCGTGACCGACTTCGGCCTCGCCAAGGCGCTCGCTGCCGCACGCGACGGCAGCGAGACGGCGCCGCCGAGCGCGCTCACGTCCGTGGGCGTCGCCGTCGGGACGCCGGCTTACTCGGCGCCCGAGCAGGCCGCGGCGGACGCGGCGACCGACCACCGCGCGGACCTCTACGCGCTGGGCGTCGTCGCGTACGAGGTGCTGGCGGGGAGCCACCCCTTCGTGGGGCGGTCGGCGCACGCGATGCTCGCCGCGCACGCGGCTGAGGCGCCCGAGCTGCTCAGCCGGCGCCGCACGAGCGTGCCCGCGGAGCTGGCCGCCCTCGTGATGCGCCTGCTCGAGAAGCACCCGGCCGACCGGCCGCAGTCCGCGGAGGCGGTGCTGCAGGTCCTCGACGCGCTCACCCCGTCCACCGCGTCCGGCTACCGGACGACGGGCACCCGGTCGACACGCCGGGCGCCCCGGCTGGATACGCGAGTCGCGGTCGGGGCAGGCCTGCTCGCGCTCGCCGCCTACGGAGGCTACACGGCATGGCACCGTCCGCGGGCGACGGCCGCTCCGACGGCGGCGGGCGCGACCGGTACCGCGACCGCCGCGACCCCGGCGCCGACCCGGCCGTCACTCGCCGTGCTCCCGTTCGCGAACACGAGCGGCGACCCGGCGGACGAGGCCTTCTCCGACGGGCTGACCGACGAGCTGATCGGCGCACTTGGCAAGGTCGCGGGGCTGAGGGTCGCCGGGCGCACGTCGGCGTTCGCCCTCAAGGGCACGCGGCTCGGCGTGCGCGCCGTGGCCGAGACGCTCGGCGTCGGCGCAGTCCTCGAGGGGAGCGTCCGCCGGGCCGGTGGCCGCCTCAAGGTCGGCGCCCAGCTCGTGAGCGCCGCCGACGGCGCGGTGCTCTGGACCGAGACGTACGACCGCGCGTTCGCGGACGTGTTCGCCGTGCAGGAGGAGATCGCCCAGGCCATCGTCGGGGCACTCCGGGGGCGGCTCGGCGGCGACGCGCAGGTCGTGCTGGTCCATCCCGGCACCGCTGACATCGCCGCGTACGAGCAGTACCTCAAAGGGCAACTGTTCTTCAACCAGCGCACCCCCGCCGGGCTGCGCCGCGCCGTCTCCTACTTCGAGCAGGCCATCGCGCGGGACCCGACGTACGCCCGCGCGTACGCCGGGCTCGCCCACGCGCACCTCGTGATGGTGGTCTTCGGGAACGCGCGGCCGACCGAGGAGCTGCCGCGCGCGCGGGCGGCGGCCCTGCGGGCGCTGGCGCTCGATAGCACTGTGGCCGAAGCGCACGCCGCGCTCGGGCACCTCCGCTTCGTCTTCGACTGGCAGTGGGCGGAGGGGCTCCGCGCACTGGACCGCGCCATCGCGCTCGACCCCGGCTACGCGTTCGCCCGGCAGTTGCGCGGGATCTACCTGATGAACCGGGGCCGGCTCGACGAGTCGGCCACCGCGCTCCGGGACGCGCTCGCGGTCGACCCGCTCTCGGCCGCCATCCGGATGAACCTCGGGCAGGCGTACGTGTATGCGCACCGGCCCGACGAGGCGATTCGGCACCTCCGGGATGCCCTGGAGCTCAACCCGGAACTCGTGTCAGCGCATCAGCACCTCGGGTTCGCGTACCTCCAGAAGCGAATGCCGACCGAAGCGGTGGCCGCGTTCGCGCACGCGGCGGCACGCGGCGGCGCTAACGACTCGGCGCAGCTCGCCTACGCGTACGGCATCACGGGCCGGCGGCGCGAGGCCGAGGCGATCCTGCGGGACGTCCTGGCGCAGCAGCGCAACCGGTACGTCCAACCGTCCGGGATCGTGCTCGCCTACGTCGGGCTGGGCGACCGTGACGCGGCCTTCCGGTGGCTTGAGCAGGGATACGGAGAGCACGCCGCGCAGATGAACCAGCTCAAGGTGCACCCGGCGTACGAGCCGCTCCACGCCGACCCGCGCTGGGCGGCGCTGCTCCGCCGCATGCGTCTGGAGCCCTGACCGCGACCGCCGTGCTCGCCGCTCGCGTGCACGGCATTCAGAGTGGACACCCCACGGAATCTCTGGCGATGTACTGAGCACTTTCGCCACATCCTCCACCGCTGGAGGCGCGGCGTGGTCAGAGTCGGAGCGCGACGGCCAGCCCGGCGCCCGCGCGGCCGGTGGGCGGCACGATGCGGAGGCGCGCCGCGCGCTGGCGGTGCCGGACCGGTTGCCACCGCTCGACCGGGACGGATCCGACCAGGGCGCCGGCGAGGGCGCCCGCGGCCATCCCCACGGTCGTGGTGATCGCCATGACGCCCCCCGCGGCGCCGACGAGGGCCCCGATCATGGCCCCCCGGCCGACGGCCCTGCGGACGCGCGACTGCCGCCCGAGGCGCAGGTCGAGGGCGCGGAGCGCGCCGAGCGCGACGGCGACGGTGTCCGGCCCGGGCGCGTCCGGCCGGTTGCGGAGCAGCAGGAGGGTGTCGGCGCGGTAGCCAAGCACGGTGCCCGTGACGCGGCCGGCGCGCGGGGCGGGGGGACCAACCCGC
>JBBJNN010000091.1:0-12670 GCA_037720885.1 Gemmatimonadaceae bacterium
CGTCCCTCCCTCCTCCCGCGCCCGCCACGGCCGGCTGCCCGCGCTGCGGCGCCGTGCCCGCGGCGGGCGCGCCCGCCGGCCGGTTCTGCGCCGAGTGCGGGGCCCCGTTCACCGGCGCGATCTGCGCGGGGTGCGCGTCGGCGCTCACGCCAGGCGCCAGGTTCTGTCACCGGTGCGGCACCGCCGTCGGCGCCGTGCCCATGCGCGCGGCGGGCGGGCCTGGGGCGACCGCTGGCTCGACCGCTGGCTCGACCGCCGGCGCGGCTCCCGCCGCCCACAGTGCGATCAGCGCGGCGCTCCCGTGGACGGTCGCCGGGATCGCGCTCGTCGCGCTCATCGCCATGCTCGCCGGCCAGCGCTTCAACGCGCGGCCGGGCGGCACGCTCGACGCCCCCCTCAACGCGCTGCCGCAGGCCGGGCTCGACGGCCGCGGCGTCGCCGACGCGGGGGGCGCCCCTTCCCCCATCCGCGCGCCCGACATCTCCAACCTCAGCGACCGGGAGCGCGCCGGCCGGCTCTTCGACCGCGTCATGCGCCTGACGCAGGAGCGGGACGACGACAGCGCGCGCTTCGCCGCGTCGGGGAAGACGGATAGCCTGCAGCTCTTCGCGCAGATGGGGATCCAGGCGTACATGCTCCTCGAGCCACGCGATGCCGACGTCCGCTACGACATGGGGCGCATCGCCGAGGTGGCCGGCGCGCCGCAGCTCGCGCGGGTGCAGGCCGATTCCATCCTCCGCGCGAGCCCATCCCACCTTCTGGGTCTCGCCCTCGGCGCCCGGAGCGCCCGCAGCATGGGCGACGAGCAGGCCGCGCGCGACTTCGAGCGCCGGCTCCTGGCCGCCGAGCCGGCCGAGGGGCGCCGGGACGTACCGGAGTACAAGGCGCACGCGAACGACATCGCGACGGCGCTCGAGACCGCGCGACGCAGACCCTGAGCATGCGCACCATCCACGTCTCCCACAGCCCCGACTCCGACGACGCGTTCATGTTCTACGCGCTCGCCGAGGGGAAGATCGACACCGGCGAGCTCACGTACGTCCATGAGCTCCAGGACATCGAGACGCTGAACCAGCGCGCGCTCCGCGGGGAGCTCGAGGTCACCGCCGTCTCCATCCACGCCTACGCGTACCTCGCCGACCGGTACGCCCTCCTCCCGCATGGCGCGTCGATGGGCGACCGGTACGGCCCGCGTCTCGTCGCCCGCACGCCCTGCACGCGCGACGAGCTGGCCGGCCGGCGCATCGCCATCCCGGGACCGCTCACCACGGCCTACCTCACGCTCCGGCTCTACCTTCCGGATTTCGTCGCCGTCCCCACGCCCTTCGACCAGATCGAGGAGGCGGTCGAGGCGGGGGAGGTGGACGCCGGGCTCCTCATTCACGAGGGGCAGCTCACCTTCGCCGACCGCGGGCTCCACCTCGTCGCCGACATGGGCGAGTGGTGGTTCGGCGAGACGGGGCTGCCGCTTCCGCTCGGCGGCAACGTCGTGCGGAAGGATCTGGGTGATGCGCTGATCCGCCTGGTGTCGCGCCACCTGCGCGCGAGCATCGCCTACGGGCTCGACCACCGGGCAGGCGCGCTCGACCACGCGATGCGCTATGCCCGCGGCCTCCCCCGCGACCGCGCCGACACCTTCGTCGGCATGTACGTGAACGAGTGGACGCTCGACTATGGGGAGCGTGGACGCGAGGCCGTCCGTACCCTGCTCGATCGCGGCATGCGGGCCGGCATCATCGACCGGCCGGTGCAGGTGGAGTTCGTGGAGGAATAAGCCGCGCCCGTGAACCCGTCCTCCACGCCGCTCGCCCAATCCCTCCCGTCGTCGCCAGGCGCCGAGGACGAGATGGACGCGCTCCGGAACGCGGTGATCGTCGTGACCGGACAGTGGGAGGTCACGCGCTGGAACCACGCCGCGGCCGAGCTGTTCGGCGTGTGCCGCGACGACGTGCTGGGGCGCGACCTGTGGGCGAGCACGCCGGCGCTCGCCCGCTCCACCGCGGCGGCGGCCGCGATCCGCCACGCCGCGTGCGAGCGCCGCCCGTGGACCGGCTCGCTCGCCCTCTCGCCGGCCGACGACGCTCCCACCCTCACCGCGCTCCGGCCGTTTGGCGATTCCCTCCTCCTCATCGAGGTGGAGCGCGGTGCACCCCTCGGTGCGCTCTCGCTCACCGAGAGCCAGGTCGCGAGGCTCGACGCGCTGCTCGCCCGCGCGCTGGGCGGCCGGACAGAGAGCGAGGCGCTGGCGGGGGTGGCGCGCGGGCTGGCGGGGGCGGGAATGAATCTCACCGAGGCACTGACCTTCCTCGCCACGCGCACCTGTGCCCTGCTCGACGCGCAGGGGGCGGCGGTGACGCTCGCGGAGGGCGATGAGCTCGCCGTTCACGCGGCCGCGGGGGGGGTGCTGGCCGATGCGCCCGGGACGCGGGCACCCCTGCATCCGTCTCTCGCCGGGATCGCGGTGGGCGAGCGCCGCGTCGTCATCTCGAACTCGGCGCGGACCGACCCGCGCGTCGCCGCGCTCTTCGCGCGGGCGTACGACGTGGAGCAGGTCGCCGTGGCGCCGATGATCGTGGAGGACATCGTCGTCGGGACACTCACCGTGCTCGACAGCGCGCGCGGGGAGTTCACGCCGGCCGACGGGGCGCTCCTCCAGCGGCTCGCGGATCACGGCGCGCTCGCGGTGCGGAACGGCCGCCTCTTCGCGCGCGCCGAGCAGGCCGCGCGCGCGGCGCAGGCGCTATCCGAGATCGCGCGCCAGATCTCGGGGTCGCTCGAGCTCGACCGCGTCGTCGGCCTGATCGCGCGCCACGCCACCGAGCTACTGGGCGCGCGCGGGGCTCGGCTCGGCATGCTCGACGGCGACGAGATCGTGAAGGTCGCGAGCTACGGCGTGGGGCTCGCAGACACGAGCGCTGACATGAGCGCGGATGGCGACGCGCCGGCAGCCGCGCCGGAGCTCGAGCTCCGCGCGCCCCTCGCGGGCTCGTTCACGGGCGAGTGCATCCGGACCGGACGGCCGGTACGCACCGGGAATCTCTCGGGCGAGGGGCAGCGCTGGCCATGGAGCGCGGCCCACACGGCAACGGCGGAGCGGCACGCCGTGGCGGCACCGCTCCTGGCCGGCGGGCAGGCAATTGGCGCGATCATGGTGCTGGGGTCCGCCCGTCCGTTCGACGAGGAGGACGAGCGGCTGCTCGCCGCGCTCGCGGACCACGCCGCGGTCGCGATCGAGAACGCGCGGCTCTTCCGCACGTCGGAGCGGATGCGCTCGCACGCCGACCTGCTCGCCGCCGCGGTGCGCGGGCTCGCCGTCAACGTCACCCCGAGCGCGACCTACGCCGACATCACCCGGATCGCCCGCACCTCGCTCGGCGCCGACGGGGTGGCGATCTACCTGGCCGACCCGGCGACCGAGCGGGTCGAGCTGCCGCACTCGGAGGGCGCGGGCGCGAGCGTGACGGGGATGATCCTCAGGAGCTTCTGGCCCACGGCGGGCGGGGCGGCGGTCACGTCGGGCGTGCCGGAGTTCCGCGCGGACATCCGGGCGTTTTCCAGCGAGCCGGTAATGCGGGCGCTCACCGACTGCGGCGTGGCGTCGGTCGCGATGCTGCCACTGCTCGTGGAGGGGAGGCCGCGCGGCCTCCTGGCGCTCCGCTTCGCGACGCGCCAACGGTTCGACGCCGAGGGGCGGCGCCTGCTCGTGGACTTCAGCGCACACGTCGCGCTCGCGATGCGCAACGCGCTCCTCTTCGCCGACCTCGAGCGGCGCGCCGCGCGCCTCGCCGCGGTGGCCACGGTGCAGCAGGCGATCTCCGCCGCACGCTCGCTGGAGCAGGTGTACGCCGAGCTCTACTCGGCGGTGGCGTCCGTGGTGGACGCGCCCGGCTTCGCGCTGCTCGAGCTCGACGCGGAGACGCAGTCGCTCACCCCCGAGTACGTGGTGATCGACGGCCACCGCGTGGCCACCGGCGGGCTGCCGAGCCAGCCGGTGGCTGGTTGCGGGGAGATGGAGGAGGCGCTGCGCGGCGGGGAGACGACGGTCGTCGCGCAGCCGAGGGCGGCGTGGGAGGCGCACGCACGCCTCGTGGCGGGCGGCGCGGGTGTCGGCGCGGGTATCGCCGGCGCGGCGGTCGCCCTCACCGCGCCGATCGTGCACGGGGAGCGGGTGCTCGGGGTGCTGCAGGCGGTATCCTACCGGCTGGGCGCCTACGACCGGGACGATGCGGACCTCATCACCCTCATCGCCCGGCAGGCGGGGAGCGCGATCACCAGCGCGCGCGACCAGGCGCGGCAGCGGATGCTGGCGACGGCGCTCGAGACGATGGAGCAGCCCGTGCTCGTGTGCGAGCCGGGCGGTGGCATCCGGTACGCGAATGGCGCCGCCGCCCGCGAGTACGGGTATGGACCGGAGGAGCTCGCTGGAATGCACGTGAGCAGGCTCCGAGCGTCGCGGACGACGGAGGCCGCGGGCGAGATCGCCGCCACGCTCGAGCGGGGGAGCGCGTGGTCGGGGGAGCGGCTCTACCAGCGGAAGGATGGTTCGGAGTTCCCCGCCTGGACGACTATTGGTCCGATCGTCGCCGATGACGGCCGCCTCATCGGCGCCGTGGGGAGCATCCGCAACCTCACCGACGAGCGGCGCGTCGCCGACCAGCTCCGGCAGTCGGAGCGGATGGCCGCGCTCGGCGAGCTCGTGGCCGGCGTGGCGCACGAAGTGAACAACCCGCTCACGGGGATCTCTGCGTTCGCGCAGATCCTCGCTGCGGAGCCACTCACCGATGACCAGATCGAGTCCGTGCGCCTCATCAAGCGTGAGGCCGACCGGGCGGTCGCCGTCATCCGCAACCTGCTCGCCTTCGCGCGGAAGAGCGGGCCGCGGAGCGTGCTCGTCAACCTGAACGAGCTGGTGGACCAGACGCTGCGGCTGCGGGCCTATGGGCTGCGCACCGCTGGGATCGGGGTGGAACCCTCGCTCGACCGCGCGCTGCGCCCCATCCGCGGGGACGACCGGCAGCTCCAGCAGGTACTCCTCAACCTCGTGGTGAATGCCGAGCATGCCATGGTGACGGTCGGGCGTCGCGTGCTCTCCGTGCGTACCTGGAACGAGGGGGAGCGCGTGATGCTCGAGGTGGGCGACACGGGGATCGGCATGAGCCCGGAGATCGCCGCCCGGATCTTCGAGCCCTTCTACACGACAAAGCCCGAGGGAGCCGGGACCGGTCTCGGGCTCAGCGTGTCCTACGGCATCGTCCAGGCGCACGGTGGCACGCTCACGGTGCGGAGCGCGCCCGGCGCGGGCGCGTGCTTCCGCATCACCCTCCCGGCCTCGCTCGTCTCCGCCGCCTCGCCCACGATCGCTCCGTCCGCGGCGACGTCGCCAGTGGGTTCGTCCGAGTGGCGATGAGCGATTCGATACTGGCGGTGTCCACTCCCTCGCCCGTGCGGGTCGCCCGCCCCGGGGGCGAGCCGGCGGTGAAGCGCATCCTGATCGTCGACGACGAGGAGACGATCCGCCTCGCCCTCTCGAAGTTTCTCCGCCTCCGCGGCTACGACGTCCGGGCCGTCGGCTCCGGCCCCGAGGCGCTGGAGGTGCTCGCGCGCGAGCAGTTCATGGTCATGCTCTGCGACGTGCGCATGCCGGGGATGACGGGGATCGAGGTGGTGGCGCGCGCGGCCGCGCAGGACCCCGACCTCGCCATCATGATCCTCACCGCGGTGAACGACGCGCGCACGGCGACGGAAGCGCTGGCGAGCGGCGCCTGCGACTACCTGATGAAGCCGGTGGAGCTCACCGATCTGCAGCACGCGGTCGAGCGGGCGCTCCACAAGCGCGACCTCTCCATCGAGCAGCGCCACGTCGAGTGGCTGATTCGCGAGGAGGTCGCGATACGCACCTCGCAGCTCGAGCGCGAGCAGGTCACCCTCCACACGGTCACAGTGGGCATCGTCGAGGCGCTCGTCAACGCGATGGAGGCGAAGGATCTCTTTCTCCGCGGCCACTCCCAGCGTGTGGCCGAGCTCGGCGCCTCGATGGCCGAGGCGATGGAGCTGAACGAGGATACGGTGGAAGCGGTACGGCTTGCCGGCCGCGTGCACGACGTGGGGCAGATCGGCATCCGTGAGGCGGTGCTGCACAAGCCGGAGCGCCTCACGGCCGAGGAGTTCGAGCACGTGAAGGACCACGTGCGCATCGGCATGGAGATCCTGGCGCCACTCCGGCACCTCGGCGCGGCGCTCGACTACGTGCGGGACCACCACGAGCGCTGGGACGGCTCCGGCTACCCGCGCGGCCTCGCGGGCGAGGCGATCTCGCTTGGCGGGCGCATCCTCGCCGCCGCGGACGCCTACGACGCCGTCACCTCCAAGCGCGCCTACCGCGAGCCCCTGACCCCCGAGGGGACGCTCGTACACCTCGAGCTTCATGTGGGCACGCTCCTCGACGAGCGGGTCTACCGTGCGCTGTGCAACGTGATACGGCGGCGGAAGTCACTGGTGTTCATCGAGGAGTAGCGGGATACAGCGGGCCGCGGGCCGCGCCGGCAACGTTCCCCCCCCCGGAAGCGTATACTTCCCAATGCCTCGTACACTCTGCATCGCCGCCCTCGGCGCCGCGGTGGCTTTCGTCGCGCCCTGCGCGGTAGGTGCCCAGCGCGGCGCGGCCGGCGCTCCGGGCGCGCCGCTTCGCGCCGATAGCCTGCCGCTCTCCATCGAGGAAGCAGTCGTCCGCGCCCTCCGGACCGGGGAGGAGGCGCGCCTCGCCGCGACCCAGGTCGAGATCACCGAGGCGCAGGTCTCCGTGTCTCGCGCCAGCATCTTCCCGCAGCTCCGGCTCGTGGCGACGTACAACCACGTCATCGAGAACGCCCGCGCGCAGGCCGTCGGGCAGATCTTCAACCAGCCGAACACGTACAACTCGAACGCCAACCTGTCCCAGACGATCTTCCAGGGAGGGCGGGAGTTCGCCGGACCGCGCGTCGCCTCGCGCACCCGGGCCGCCGCGCGCCTCACGGCGGCCGAGACGCGCGCCCAGGTCGCGCTCGACGTGCAGCGCGCCTACCTCGACGCACTCTTCATCGACCGCCTCGTGGACATCCGCGCCACGGGCTTCGAGCTGGCCTCGGCGCGGCTCAGGCAGGTGGAGCAGTTCCAGACCGCCGGCCGCGCGGCCCGCTACGACGTGCTCCGCGCCCGCGTGGAGCGCGCGAACTTCGAGCCGCTCGTGATCCAGGCGCGCGATGACCGCGAGCTGGCTGTCCTCGAGCTCAAGCGTCTCGCCAACATCCCGGCCGACCAGCCCCTGCGCCTCACCTCGCGGCTCGACTCCACCTCGGTGCCGGCGCTCCTCGCGTCGTTCGCGTCGGCGGCGGCGGACTCGCTCGACGATGGCGGCACGCGCCCCTCCGTGCGCGCGGCGGAGCTCCTTGTCCAGGCGCGGCGGAGCGGCGTCACCGTCGCCCGCGCCGACCTCTTGCCGACGATCTCCGTCTTCATCCAGTCGGGATTCCAGGCTTTCCCGCAGCATGGCTTCCCGACGGATCGCGGCGTGGCCAGCGTCATCCCCTGCCCCACCGACCCCGTGCAGCCGGGGTGCCGGCCGACGGCGGTCCAGAACGGCGGCTGGTTCGCCGACCGGACGGTGGGCGCCACGGTCGCCTGGCCGATCTTCGACGGGCTCCGGACGAAGGGGAACATCGACCTCGCGCGCGCGCAGGCGCGGCTGGCCGAGATCCAGCTGCGCCAGGAGCGCGAGGAGGTGGCCCTCGAGGTCGCGCGCGCGCGCGCCGGCCTGGAGCGTGCCCGGGCGCTCTACACCGCGCAGCGGCAGAACGCCGCCGAGGCGACCGAGGCATTCAGTCTCGCGTCGCTCCGCTTCACGCGCGGGCTCGGGACGCAGCTCGAGACGTCGGATGCGCAGCTCGCGCTGCTCACGGCGCAGACGAACGAGGCGCGTACCGTCTACGATCTCTATCTCGCATCCGCCGAGCTCGCGCGCGCGCTCGGCCGCCCCATTCCTACGCCGCCGGGCATCGTGCCGGCGCGCACCACCAACTCGACTTCCGGTTCCAGTGGCGCTTCGCATCGGTAGACGCATCAGTAATCGCAAGGCATCCGTCCTCACCCTGACGCTCACCCTGGCCCTCGCCTCGATCGCCGGGTGCTCGGGCGACTCGAAGAACGCGAGCGCGTCGCCAGTGGCGGGTGCTGGCGCGGGCGGGGGGCGGGGTCAGAACGGCGGACCCGGCGGCCCTGGCGGCGGGCCGGGCGGACCCGGTGGCGGGCGTGGCGGGGCCAGCGTGGTGCTCGCGGCGAGCGACGTCGCGACGGTCGGCCGCTCGACGATCGAGGAGGCGACGCCAGTGACTGGCGATCTCCGCCCGATCGAGACCGTGGAGATCCGCGCGCGCCTCGAGGGGGACCTCGAGGGCGTGTACGTGCGCGAGGGCGACCGGGTGCGGCGTGGCCAGCTCCTCGCCCGCTTCGAGAACTCGGAGCAGGAGAGCGGCCGGCAGAGCGCCGAGGCCGGCCGCGTCGCGGCGCAGACGGAGCTCACGACGGCCCAGTGGAGCCTCGACCAGTCCGAGGAGCTGTTCAAGGCGGGCGCGATCCCCGAGCGCGACCTCAAGGTGGCGCAGCAGGGGGTGGCGTCGGCGCGCGCGCGCCTCGCCGCCGCGGACGCGCAGGTGCGCTCGACGACGAGCTTCGTGACCGACACGCGGGTTCTCGCCACCACCACCGGCGTGATCGCCGAGCGGCACGTGGAGAACGGGGAGCACGTGGCGCGGGGGGCGCCGATCTTCACGCTCGTGCGGAACGATGTGCTCGAGCTGGCCGCCGCCATGCCGGCGCGGCGCGCCTCGGGCGTAGCCGCCGGCCAGACCGTGCACTTCTCGGCCGACGGGCGGGCGTTCGACGGCCGCGTCGCCCGCGTGAGCCCGACGATCGATCCGGCGACGCGCGCCGTCACGGTCTTCATGCAGGTACCGAACGCGGATGGCGCGCTCAAGGGCGGGACGTTCGCCACCGGGCGCGTGGTCGGCCGCACGCGCGTGAACGTGCTCGTCATCCCCACCGCGGCGCTGCGGCAGAGTGATGACGAGGGCGAGCGACAGTACGTCTACCGGATCAACGGGCAGACGCTGGCGCCGGCGCAGCTCTCCCTGGGGACGGTGGACGAGACGCGCGGGGTCGCCGAGGTGCTCGACGGGCTGCAGGAGGGCGACCGCATCGTTGTCGGCAACGTCGGCACGCTCGGCGAGGGGATGCGGGTGGAGATCGTCGGGAATGAAGGGCAGGGGCGGGGCCGGCAGGGGGCCGGCGGCAGGCAAGGGGCGGACAGCAGGCCGCCGGGCGGCGCGAGAGGCACCGCCGCGACCCCCCGCCCGTAATCGGATACCGACCAGACCATGTTTCTCTCCGACATCTCGATCAAGCGCCCCGTTTTCGCCACCATGATGATGGTGACGCTCGTCGTGCTGGGGGTCGTGTCGTACCAGCGGCTCGCCATCGACGAATACCCCGACATCACCTACCCCACCGTCGTCGTGCAGACCGCCTACCCCGGCGCGTCGCCCGAGGTGGTGGAGCGCGAGGTCTCGCGCCCGATCGAGGAGACGCTGAACACGGTGCAGGGGCTCAAGGAGGTCACCTCGACCTCCCAGGAAGGGAGCTCCCTCGTTCGCGTGCAGCTCAACCTCGGCGTCGACGTGATGGAGGCGCAGCAGGACGTGCAGTCGAAGGTGGCGCGCATCCGGCGTGGCCTCCCGCGCGACATCGACGACCCCGTCGTCATCCGCTTCGACCCCAACGAGCGGCCGATCATGTCGGTCGCGCTGCAGAGCGAGAAGCGCCCGATCCGCGAGCTCACCGATCTCGCTGATGAGGTGGTCTCGACCCGCTTCGAGGCGATCCCGGGCGTGGGCGGCGTGAACGTCGTGGGCGGCGCGCAGCGCCAGATCAAGGTGCAGCTCGACCCGAACGCCATGCGCGCCTACGGGATCAGCCCGCCGCAGGTGGTGGCCGCGCTCGACCGCGAGAACCAGGAGGTGCCCGCCGGCCGCATCCGGCGCGGGCAGACGGAGCGGCTCGTCCGCGTCACGGGGCGCGTCACCGACCCGCGGGCCTTCGCCGACATCGCGGTCACCGTCCGGAACGGCGTCCCGATCAAGCTCGGCGACATCGCGACGATCGTAGACGGGACGGCAGAGCGGCGGAGCGCCGCCTTCATGAACGAGTCGCCCGCCGTGGCGCTCGACGTCCTCAAGATCGCCGGCTCGAACACCGTTGAGGTGGCGGACCGGGTGCGCGCGGTCGCCCTCGAGCTCGGGCGCACGCTCCCGAGCGACGTGTCGCTCACGGTCATCCGCGACGACTCGCAGCGCATCCGCGACGCGCTCAGCTCCGTGCAGCACGAGCTCGCCCTCGGCGCGTTGCTCACCATCCTCATCATCTACCTCTTCCTCAACTCCTGGCGCTCCACCGTCATCACCGGCCTCGCCCTGCCGATCTCCATCATCTCGGCGTTCTTCATCATGTGGGTGGCGGGCTTCACGGTGAACACGATGACGCTCCTCGCGCTCGCGCTCTCCATCGGCCTCCTGATCGATGACGCGATCGTCGTGCGCGAGAACATCGTGCGCCACCTGGAGATGGGGAAAGACCACCACACCGCCGCGCGCGAGGGGACGTCCGAGATCGGCCTCGCCGTCCTCTCGACGACGCTCGCCGTCATGGCCGTCTTCATCCCCGTCGCCTTCATGGGCGGGATGATCGGGAAGATCTTCTTCCAGTTCGGCGTGACGGTCGCGTTCGCGGTGCTCGTCTCCCTCTTCGTCAGCTTCACGCTGGACCCGATGCTGTCGAGTGTCTGGCCCGACCCGGATGTGGAGCACGGGGGCGCCGCAGCCCGCCGCACGCGCAACCCTATCCGCCGCTTCGGCGTCTGGTTCAACGACGGGTTCGAGCGCCTGGCCGACCGCTATCCCCGGTGGCTCGACTGGTCGCTCCGGCACCGCGGCAAGGTGCTCCTGGGCGCGCTCGTCTCCATCGGGATCTCGATGGTGATCCTCCCGCGGCTCGGCTTCACCTGGATGCCGGACTTCGACGGCGCCGAGTTCAGCGTCAACTTCCGCGTGCCGCCGGGGTCGCGGCTCGAGTACGCGCTGGCGAAGGGGCACGAGGTGGACGCCTTCCTCCGCAAGCAGCCCGAGGTGACGTCCACCTACCTGTCCATTGGCGGCGGCTTCCGCGGCACACCCAGTGGTGGCTCGATCTCGGTGAAGCTCATGCCGAAGCGGGAGCGGGAGCGCTCGCAGGAGGACATCCAGAACGCGCTCCGGGCCGAGCTGCGCCGCATTCCCGGCGTTCGCGCCTCGATCGGCGGGACGCAGAGCATCTTCGGCGGACGCGGGCAGCCGATCCAGATCTACGTGCAGGGGCCCGAGCCCTCGCGTCTCCGGATCGCCGCCGACCAGGTGCTCGCGGCCGTCCGCACCGTCCCCGGGGTGGGCGAGCCCAACTCGGCGCAGGAGGAGGACATCCCGCAGCTCGACATCCGGGTGGACCGGCAGCAGGCGTGGGCGGCGGGGCTCGGGATCGGGAACATCGCGACGACCATCCAGCCCCTGTTCAGCGGCCAGCGCGCCACGCGCTGGGAGGACCCGCTCGGCTACACGCACGATGTGATCGTCGTCTACCCCGACTCGCTGCGGACGTCGGAGGAGAACGTGGCGAACATCCCGATCCAGAGCGACAATGTCGATGGCAGCACGGGGCGGCGGCCGATGGTGCCGCTCTCGCAGGTGGCGGACATCCGCGCCGGCGTGGGGCCGCAGTCCATCGAGCGGCGGAGCCTGGAGCGGCAGATCTCGATCTCGGCGAGCGCGCTTCCGGGGCACAACCTGGGCGACGTCGCGTCGGGCGCGCGGCGGGCGATCGATGGCGTGGGACTCCCGCCCGGCTACCGGACGATCTTCGGCGGCGACGTGCAGAACCTGGAGGAGACGAAGGGCTACGTGCTCGAGGCGCTGCTCCTGGCGGTGGTGTTCATCTACCTGATCCTGGCGTCGCTCTTCGGCTCGTTCTTCCAGCCACTCGCCATCATGCTGGCGCTCCCGCTCTCCTTCCTCGGTGTCTCGCTCTCGCTGTGGGCGACGGGGGGGAACCTGAACGTGATGACGATGATCGGGATCATCATGCTCATGGGGCTGGTGACGAAGAACGGGATCCTGCTCATCGACTTCGTGAACGGGGAGCGCGAGCAGGGGATGGACCGGCGGGAGGCGATCCTCAAGGCGGCGCGCGTGCGCCTCCGGCCGATCATCATGACGACGGTGGCGATGATCTTCGGGATGATCCCGCTGGCGCTGGCGCTGGGGGAAGGCTCGGAGCAGCGCGCGCCGATGGCGCACGCGGTGATCGGCGGCCTCATCACGTCCACATTCCTCACGCTGTTCGTGGTGCCGGTGGTGTACACGCTGCTCGAGGATGGGGTGGCGTGGGTGGGGCAGCGCGTCTCGTCGAAGGGGCGTGCGGCGGCCGCGGCGGCGCGGGGCGGGCCGGAGCTGGAGCCGGTGGCGGGGGACTGAGGGCGGTCCCCCGTCGCGGTACCTGCGGCGGTGTGAGAGCGTGTTTCGCGCGTGGCGGCGCGCGGCGTGATGTTGACGCCGCG
>JBBJNN010000091.1:12680-21199 GCA_037720885.1 Gemmatimonadaceae bacterium
GCCCGCCCCACGCCGTATAGGGGTGTCGTGCGCGCGATGCGCGCACCGATGCGGACGCCGACGCGCAGGTCACACACCCATCGCGATGCCGCGAGTGTGGGTGGCGTGCGCGATGCGCATGATGCAGCAGATGCGCGCACGATGCGCGCGGGTCAGGGCACATGAGGGCACACGACGTGCAGCGTGCGCCCGGCGTCGAACGAGTAGGGTTGCAGCTCCGCGTGGGACGCGACACACCCGACAGGAGGGAATTATGCCGCGTGGTGATGGGTTGAACGACGAGCTTCGCTTCTCCGATCGCGACGACGACGAAAGCGAGACGTACGGCGGTTTCGGCGGTGGCGGTGGTGGAGGTGGCGGCGGTGGGTCATCGTATGATGACGACGAGGACGAGGAGGGCGGCTGGACGACGGGCTCCGACCGGAGCAACGCGTTCTTCGACGACCCCGACGAGGTGTCGGACGACGAGGATGAGGAAGGCGGGACCACTGCCGCCGCCGCCGATGGGGATGAGGAGGACGATGCCGGCGGCACGATGGGCGAGGCGGACGAGGACGATGACGAGGGGAGCACGCGTGGCCGGCGCGGCCGGCGGCGCAGCGCGGGCGCCGGGTCGGGGAGCGGCGGCGCGGTGAGTGGCGCTGGTGGCGCGAGTGGCACTGGCGGCGCTGGTGGAAGCGCAGGTAGCGGCGCGAGTGGTGGCATGGCCGGCGGCGCGGCTGGCGGGACCCGTGGCGGCACGGAGACGTCCGGAAGCATGACGGCGTCCGGGCTGGCGGGCGGCGCGATGTCGTCTGACATGGCGGGTGGCACCATGGGTGGACGTACCGGCGGCGCCGGCGCCCGCGGTGCGAAGTCTGGTAAGTCGGGTGGCGCGGGCAAGTCGGGTGGCGCGGGTAAGTCGGGTGGCGCGGGTAAGTCGGGTAGCTCCAGCTCGTTGGGCG
The DNA here is from genome assembly GCA_037720885.1 of Gemmatimonadaceae bacterium. GTDB lineage: Bacteria > Gemmatimonadota > Gemmatimonadetes > Gemmatimonadales > Gemmatimonadaceae > JACMME01. The sequence continues at coordinate 13,625 of JBBJNN010000091.1, forward strand.
GCGCGGGCGACGCCGAGGACACGAGCGGCGGCTCCACCGGCACGCAGGCCGGCAACCGTGGCGCCTCGGGCGCCGGCGCACGGAGTGGCGGCTCAGGCGGCGCTGGTGGCCGCGCGAGCAAGTCTGGTGGCACGTCCGGGGGCACGTCCGGGAGCCCGAGCTCGCGGAGCGCCGGCGCGGCCGGCGGAGGCTCCGGAAGCCGGGGCAGCACCGGCGGAACGAGCACCGGCGGAACGAGTGGCGGCGGGATGGCCGGCGCGGGCGGCGGCCGCGGTGGTCGGTCGGGTGGCGCGGGCGCGCGCTCGGGTGGTGAGGGTGCGGGCGGCGGCGGCGGCGGAGCCAAGCAGGGCACCACCAAGACCGGCGCGCGGAACGCATCCACAGGAAGCCGCACTGGCAGCCGGAGCGCCACCACGAAGAGCGGCACCAGCGGCGGCCGGAGTGGTGCCGGCTCGGGTAGTGGCAGCAAGAGCGTGAGCAAGAGTGGCAGTAAGAGCGCGAGCAAGAGCGCGAGCAAGAGCGCGAGTAAGAGTGGCAGCAAGACGGCGAGCAAGAGTGCTGGCCAGGGCGCGAGCAAGACTGGCGGCAAGACTGGCGGCAAGACTGGCGGCAAGACTGGCGGCAAGAGCGGGGGCAGGAGCAGCGGCGGCCGGAGTGGTGGCACTCAGACTCGCGGCGGCGGCACCGGTGGTGGCGGCCGGACGCGCGGCGGCCAGGGCGGGTCGAGCGGCGGTCGCGCGGGCGCCAGCAAGGGGGCGTCTACCCGCCGGACAGCGGCTGCCGGCAAGGGGCGCTCGGGCAGCGCGAGCGGCGGTGGCCGCGGCGCGAACACCCGTGGCACGAAGAACGCCGGTCGCGGCGGGGCACGGAAGACCGCGGGCCGGGGGAGCCGCGGCGCCCGCTGACGCAGGGGCTGACCTGGCAGCGCGGGTACTACCCGTTGGCGAGTGTGTGACGGCGGGGCACGCTTCGGCGTGCCCCGCCGTTACGCTTCCATATGCCGACCCCTACGACCCCTAGGCTCGACGCCATGGACGCCTTCGCCCGGCGCGTGCTCGACGCGCTGCCGAACACGATCTACACCATTGATCTGGACGGCTCGATCACGAGCGTGAACCAGGCATGGTCGCGCTTCGCCGAATCGAACGGCGCCCCGCACCTCGCGCTCGAGTCCGACGTCCGTGGCCGCCCCATCTGGGCCATGATCGGCGACGCCGCCGCGCGCGAACAGGTGGAGCGCGCGATCGTGCTCCTGCGCAGCGGCCGCGTGGACGCGATGAGCTGGGAGTTTCCCTGCGACTCCCCCACCGAGCGCCGCACCTTCCTCCTGCAGGTCGCCCCGCTACGTGAGGGGCACACCGTCACCGGCTTCGTCCTCTCCACCATCGACATCACGCCGAGTCACCGCGCGCGCGAGGCGCTCATCGACATGGGCACCGCGCTGTCGCGCACGATCGAGCTTGACCGCGTCTACCACGAAGTCTCCCAGCTCCTCCGCCGCGCCATTCCATACGACGGATTCGCGCTCGCGCTCGTCGATGAGGAGACAGGCGAGATGCACGCCGCCCACAGCGCGGGCTACGACGACCATCCGGACGAGCTGGAGCACCGGCTGGCGCCGCGCTGGCTGGAGGCAATGGCGGAGGGGCGCGTCGTCGTCCACACTACGCCCGTCCACGCCATCGAGATCACCGCGCCCATGCAGAGCCGGACTGGCGTCCTCGGCGCCATGACGCTGCAGAGCGACTCGATCGAGTCGCCACAACGGCTCCAGGAAGCGGAGCGCGTGCTGGCGGCAATCGCCGGGCAGACGGCCGTCGCCATCGAGCGCGCCAGCCTCGTGCGGCGGGTGGAGGAGAAGGGGCGCCTGGAGGCGATCGGCGAGGTGGCGGCCGGCATCGCCCACGAGCTTCGCAACCCGCTCTTCGGCATCTCGTCCGCCGCGCAACTCCTGCGCTTCCGCGCGCGCGAGGATCCGGTCGTGGACCGGAACGTCGGCCGCATCCTGCGCGAGGTGGAGCGGCTGAACGGGATGGTGACCGACCTCCTGGAGTACGGGCGGCCGCGCCCACTCGCCCTCGCCCCCGGCAACCCGGACGAGATCTGGGACGAGGTGCTCGAATCGAATAGGGGATTGCTCGAGATGCGCTCGCTCGCGCTCCGCCGCGTGCGCGCCGAGTGGCACGGCCTGCCCAACTGGGAGATCGACGCCGAACGGATCGCGCAGGTGTTCATCAACGTACTGGTGAACGCGGTGCACGCCGCGCCGGCCGAAAGCGAGCTCACGCTCACCTCGAGCATCCTCCCTACGGGCGGTTGGCGCTGTACGCTGCACAACGGCGGCACTGCCATCCCCCCGGACGCGCTGGCGCGCGTGTTCGAGCTCTTCTTCTCGGCGAAGCAGGGCGGCACGGGGATCGGACTCGCGCTCTGCCATCGGATCGTGGATGAGCACGGAGGCTCGATCGCGATCGAGAGCACCCCGGAAGCGGGAACGACGGTGACGATCACGATCCCGTCCGAGGAGATGGCGGAGCGGCAGCAGGCCACGGCGGGGCGGTGACCATGCCCAAATCCGTGCTCATCATCGAGGACGAGAATTCGATCCGCGAGGCGCTGATCGAGCTGTTCGATGCGACGGACACGGCGGTCCGGAGCGCGGCCTCCTTGCCCGACGCGCTCCATCTCCTCTCCCGCCAGGCCTTCCATCTGATCGTCACCGACATCCGGCTCGGCGCTCAGGCGGACGGGGGCCTTCAGGTGATGGGCGCGGCGGGGCTCCTGTCGCCGGAGGCAGTCGTCATCGCCCTCACCGCCTACCCCGACGCCGACAACCGCTTCGCGTCCCAACGGCTCGGCGCCACGTACTTTCTGGAGAAGCCCGCCGATCTGCTGCGCATCGCGTCCCTCGCCTCGCGCCATGGCGTCTCGACCGCGCTCATGCCCGGCGTACGCGACGCGGAGTAGGACCGCGCTACCCCCACCGCCCCCACGTCCGATCATACAGCCGGTCCAACGACCGCGCGCCGTCGAGAATCACGGGGTACCCCCCGGGAGGTCCGGCCCCGCCGAGCGAGGCGAGCTCCGCGTCGAGGGCGGCCAGCTCCGCGCGCAGGCGGGCCTCGAGGTGGGTGGTGAGCGCGGCAGGTGACGCTCCGCCGCCCCCGGCCGCCTCGGCGTCGCCGAACCGGACGACGCACTCCGGCCGCTGGTCGGCACGAAATTCGTATCGGACGGCAACGGGCACGAGCCGCGCTTCGGGGACCGCGCGCGCGAGACGCGCAAGGCCCGAGCGGAAGGCGAGCGGCACACGGGCCGGGAGCAGCTCTCCCTGCGGAAAGATCCAGAGCGTCCGCGGTGCGACGGACCGGCCGCGCGACGCGGGGGGGGCGCGCAACAGCTCCGCGGCGTACGCGGCGAGCGCGCGCGTATCGGCCGGGGCAGCCGTCGTCACGCCGAAGCAGCCGATACGGCGAAAGAACGGGTAGCGCTGGAGCCCCGCGCCGTGCATGATGCCGTACGCGTCGAGCCCGAGCGTGGTGTCCGCGAGGAAGTGCGCGAGGATCGGATCCCACCAGGCGCTGTGGTTGATGTAGGCGATGGTGGGGGCGGTGCCCGCGGGCCAGGGCGCGCCACCCAGCCGCACGCACGCGAAGCCGTGGCGGAGGAGCCGGCGCCCGTACCGGGCGTACGCACGCTCCAGCATGGGCAGCTTGGCGGCTTTTATGAGCATTCTGTCACTATGATCTCCGGACTGGCGAGGCGCAATGCGGTGGCGTAGAGCGTTCATGGCGGGAGGCGCCGCGCTCGGCGCCGCGGCGACGTTCAATGCGTTCGTGAACCAGGCGGAGCCGCTGACGAACCTCATTGGCGGGGACGAGGGCGAGTTCACCTGGCGCGGCCGCCGCATCGCCTACACCCGGCGTGGGCCGGCTGGCGCGGGCCCACCCCCCCTCCTGCTCGTGCACGGCATCTACGCCGGCGCCTGGTCGTACGAGTGGCGCGCCAACGCCCAGGCGCTGTCGGCGGAGCGCGAGGTCTACACCGTGGACCTCCTCGGCTTCGGCATGTCCGACCGCCCCGACGTCCGCTACTCGGCCCGCCTCTTCTTCAATCTGCTCGACGACTTCGCGCGGCAGGTGATCGGCGGGCCGTGCGTGCTCGTCGCCTCCTCACTCTCCGCGGCATACGCCGCCGTCCTCGGCGCGCGGGATCCCGGCCGTTTCCCCGCGCTCGTGCTCATCGCGCCCACCGGGCTCACGCGGCTGCACGCGCCGGCGAACACCGGCGGCGACATCGCGCGGCTGGTGATCGACTCGCCCGTCGTCGGCACCGCGCTGTTCAACGCGCTCGTCTCGCGACCCAGCCTGCGGTACTACCTGGAGCGCGTCTACGCGAACAACAGCCTGGTGACGGAGGAATTGCTCGACGTCTACTACGCGTCGTCGCACCAGGCGGGGGCGCGCTTCGCGCCGGCGGCGTTCGTGGCGCAGCAGCTCAACATCGACATCCGGAACGCGATGCGGCGCCTCCAACAGCCGCTCCTCCTCGTGTGGGGCGACCAGGCGCTCGAGGTACCGGTGGAGGATGCCTTCCGTCTCCGCGCCCTCAAGCCCGACCTCGAGCTGGTGGTGCTCGACCCCGCCGGCTCCCTCCCCCACGACGAGCGCGCCACCGAGTTCAACGATGCGGTACTCGGCTTCCTCGAGCGTGTGCCGGGCGAAGGCGTGCCGCGCGGGTAGCGCCGCGGCCCGGGGACGTTATTCTTGTGCGCCATGGCTGAGTCTCCCGTCCATCTGTTGCGCATGCACGCGCGCCATGCGCCGTGGAACGCACGCGGGCTCGCCGCTCACGCGACCGCGCTCGCCGACGCCGCGGCCATGCGTCCGACGAACGCCGCCGCGCGCGCCTCGCCGAGCGCGCGCTCCGTCCGCTTCTACGTGGCGAGCGGGCTGCTCGACCGCCCCGAGGGGACTGGCACCGCGGCCACCTACAACTATCGCCACCTCCTGCAGCTCCTCCACATCAAGGTCCGCCAGCGCGAGGGGCTCACGCTCGAGCGCATCAAGAAGGAGATGCACGAGCAGACAGGCGACACGCTCGAGCGCCGCGTCGCTACCGCTCTCGCCCCGACGCTCGGCGCCGGCGCCGATTCGACCGCCGCGCGCGAGGACGAGAACGGCGGCGGCACGTGGCGCCGCGTCTCGATCGCGAACGGCATCGAGCTCCACGTGCGCGATGACTCCCCCGCCGCGCGCGACGACGCCGTCGTCGCCATGCGCGAGGCCGTTCGAGCGGCGCTGGGGAGGGAGGACATCAGGTGAGCGGAGGCGGGGGTGACGCCTCACCCACCACTCCTCTCCTCACCCGCTCCTCCACCCCGCTCGGCAGTAACAGGTCGTCCGCGATCGCGGCGACTTCTTCCGCGTCGCGCCACGCCTGCTCGAGGAGCGTGAGCTCGCCCTCCAGCGCCTGGCGCTCCGATTCCTCGTGCGACGCCATCTCGAGCGCGAGGCGCACCGCGGAGGGAAGGTTCCGCAGGGCGTTCCAGTCGCCGACCTTCATTCGCCGCCGCTCCTTGGTCACCGCCGCCGCGGCGAAGTAGCGCTCGGCGCTCCCTGCCTGCTCGATGAGCCGCACCGCGCTCCCCACCGCTCCCTTCGAGCCACCGAATTGATTGAGTTTCGGCAGAATCAATCCGGCCGCGCGCACCGCCTCGGGTCCGGTAAGGATCGTCTCGTACGAGGGGGACGCGCGCAGGCCGCCGCCCACCCACCACATCGCGGCGCGGAGGCCGGGCGCCATCTCCCGTTTGTGCGGGACGACGAGCTGCCACCCCGCCGCCTCATACGTGTTGGGGACGAGCTTCGCGGTGCCGACGTGGCGGAGCGTCATCTCGAGACGCTGGCCACTGGTGAGCGGGACGCGCAGCGCCGTGCGGTAGCGCTGCCAGAAGTGCGCATAGCCCTGAAATCCCAGGTTCAGGAAGTTCATCGCACCACCAGTGGCGAGGCCGACCATGGGGCCGCCCCAGGCCACCCCCGCAATCACCGCGCTCCCCGCCACGGTGAGGAGGATCTGCCGCCTGCGGCGCCGGCCGAACTGGTCGCCGTAGCGCCAGGCGGCGAGCTCTGGCCGCTGCGGCCGCCCGATGCGCACGAGCTCGAGCCCCTCCGCCAGGCGCGCGAGGCCGACGTTGTCGGTGGAGACGCGGAGGCGCGTCGCGCGGAACCGGCGCTCGCATTCTTCGATGGCTTCCCACCGCTCCTCGAGCGGTGTGAGGTTCCAACGCTCGCACTTCCGGCACACCACCCAGAGCCGGCCCCGCTCCGCATCGAAGGCGAGTCGCCTCCCAACGGGGAAGTGCTCGATCACCTCGTTGGCGCCAAGTGGCGTGCGGCAGAAGATGCAGGTGGAGTACATCGTTCCGCTCCTACCCCTCGGCGAAGTAGCGGAGCCCATCCGTCGTGATGCGGTAGCCCGCGGCCCGGAACGCCTCGGTCTGCGGGGCGGCGGCAGCGCCAACGCCATTGATCGTCGCCACGGTGATGTCCCGCGCGCGGCGCGCGAGCCCGGGGCTGGCGAGCAACCCCTCCGCGAGTGCGCGGGCGGCGGCCGTCAGCTGCTCCGGAGCGAGCCACGGCGCCACCCCGATGCGCCGGCCGCGCCCCTCCGCCGACAGGGCGACCCGCCCGCCCCACGTCACGAGCCAGGCACCACCGCCCCGGGGCCGCGACAGCGGATCGCGCTCCGTCGCGTCGAGCGCCGCCGCCTCGAGGGGCAGGTTGTAGGGGTTCGCGGGATCGCCGGCGGCCAGCGCCACCATCGGCGTGTCGTCCGCGGTGCCGGCCGCGGCGCGCACCCGCTCCACTGCCTCCGGGAGCGCGAACTGCGCCCCAGCCAGCCCGCGCACGAAGTACCCTCGACGCACCTCGCCCCGGTACTCCAGCCGCTTGAGCTCGCGGTAGATCGCGCGCCAGGGAACGGGGGGCCGCTCCCGCCGCCACCAGTCGCGAGTCACTACTCCGTAGCGGTCGAGCCACTGACGCGCCACGAGCTCGGCGTGCGCGTCCTCCGGCAGCGGCTCGCCCCAGGTGCCGGGCGCACGCACGAGCGACCACCGCCCCACCCACCCCGAGACAATGCCGGGCACGTCTGGCCGGCGCCACTTGGGGAGGCGTCGCACATTCGCCCGGCGCTGCACCACGTATCGGTTCTCCGATGGCGTGAAGTCGGCGGGGAGCCAGCGCGTGGGGTCCGCGACCGCCGCTCCACCGGCGCGGCGCCGCGCGCGGTCCGGAAGCGGGCGCATCCGGATCACCTCCCGCAGCGATTCGATGGTGTCGTTCGTCGCGATGCCCGCGGCCACCAGCTCGCGCAGCGCGTCCCGCAGCGCGAGCCCGCTCGCTCCGGTCGCTGCCTGGAGGTCGCCCACGAAGGATGCACCGAGTCGCTCGAGCGCATCCCGCGCGGCGACCGCCGCGTCGCTGAGCGGCAGCGCGCCGGCGGGCTCACTCATCCAGATCCCCGCCTCCCCGCGCCGGAAGAAGCGGAGGGCACCGAGCGCGATGGTCC
>JBBJNN010000092.1:0-20483 GCA_037720885.1 Gemmatimonadaceae bacterium
CCCCTCGCTCGCGCCTTCGGCGCGCGGGCCCTGGCTGCCTGTCTCGCGCGCGAGCGTCACCTGGTCGCGCGCCGCCACACTCGTGCCGCCCGGGATACGCCCGAGCGTGAGCACACCGATCGTGCCCGCCGCCACGAGCGCCACCGCCGCCGCTTGCAGATAGGGCATGTGGGGTGCGCGCCACCAGGGCCGGGGCCGCGCGATCGGGAGGGGGGGCGGGGTGGGCGCCGGCACCGGCGCCTCCGCGCGGGGAGCGACAGGGATCACGCCGGCGGGTACGCCGTCGAGCGCAGAGAGGATGCGCGACGCGGCCGCCGCCAACCCCCGCGCCTCCGCCGCGGCGGCCGAGCACTCGGCGCAGACGGCGAGGTGCGCCTCGGCGCGCGCTGCATCGTCCGCGCTGAGCGCTCCATCCATCCAGGCGTGGATCGTTCCCTCGTCCACGTGCTCCATCTCGTCTGGTCGCTCAGGATGCCGCATGCCCGGACTCCGTGCCGTCGCCACCCTCGCGGGTGAGCGACTCGTAGGCTTCCACCAGGCGCCGCCGCGCGCGTGACAGGGTGGTCCCGATCGACCCCACCGACAGATCGAGGGCCGCGGCGATCTCGTGATAGTCCAATCCTTCCTCCCGCATCAGCAGCGCCAGCCGGTCCCGTTCGGCCAGCGAATCCACCGCACGCCGGGCCGACGCGGCCTCCCGCGCGCGCTCCTGCGCATCCTGCGCGCACTCGAGCGACGTCGGCTCCGGCTCGGCATTCCGTTCCTCCTCGCGCGCCTCCGATTGGAGGAGCGTCAGGTGCCGGCGGCGGCGTGCATCCCGGCGCGCCTCGTCCCGCACGAGGTTGTTCGCGACGGTGAACAACCAGGCGCGCTCGTTCGAGAGCGCGGGCTGGCGGAGCGCGCGCACGAACGTCTCCTGCGCCACCTCCTCCGCCCAGTCGCGGTCCCCCAGCCGCCGCGTGAGGTAGCGGACGAGGTGCACGTGATGGGTGCGGAACAGCCGCTCGACGTCTGCGTCGTTCATCGCGCCATCACGACGCACGATAGTGCTTCGCGCCCGCTGCCCGCTCGCCGCATGCGCGCGCTACCAGCCCGTGGCGATCTGCTGCCGCTCGCGCTCGCTCAGCGTCTCCACGCCGCCGTCCGGCGCGATCTCCACGGCGATCTCGCGCCCGGCCACCAGCACGCGCTCACCGACCGCGAGCGCGGCGCGCAGGTCGGGAATCTGCTCGAGCAACGCGAAGTACGCCTCGGAGTAGGCCTTCACCTTCACCGTCTTGAGCGCCTCGCGATAGGCGGCATCCACCCATGCGCCATCGCGCAGGAGGAAGACGTGCGCCCCCGCGCGCCGCGTCCCGCCGGCGGAGCCCTCGACGACCTCGCCTATCGCGCTGTCCACGACGGCGAGCGTCGTGGCCGCGCGCTGCGCCGCGGCCCCACGCGCGGCATCGAACGCCTGCTGCCGTTGCTCCGCAACCGTCGCGCGCCCCTGCGCGCTCTTCGCGGCCTCGTCGCGCCGGGCGCCATCCCGCACCACCCCGCCACCTACGCCCCCCACGACTGGCGGCGCCCCGGCAACCGTGACGCCCGGCTCGCGCACGAAGTACGACGTGAACTCCGTCGGGATCCCGTAGCGTTCCCCGAGCTCCCGGATCTCCTCGTCCACCTCCGCCGACGCGCCCCCGCGCCGCTTCTCCGCGCTCAACCAGCCCACGCGCTGCGTGGCCCACAGCCGGGGTACGAATGCATTGCCGCGCTCGCGCTCGGGGAAGGTGACGTCGGCCGTCCAGCGCACGGGGCCGGCCGCCGTCTCGCCGTCGAAGCGCACGCGCCCCGCGCCGTTCCCGTCGTAGCGCGCGAGGACGACAATGTCCTGGCCGGCGAACACGTCGATGGCGCCCGCCGGGTGGATCTTCGAGAGTCGCACGCCCCCCTCGGCTCGCACGCGCACGTTCGTCGCGATGGGCGAGGTGAGGCGGCTCGCGGCCACCTGCACGGCCCGTTCCGGGGATTCATCGGGGCGGACGAAGTGCGCCACCCCGCCGCCCTCGAGGGCGAGCTGCTCGAGGAGCGAGACGTTGACGTCGGCGCCAAGCCCAAAGGTGAAGATACGATGCCCGCCGCGCAGCCGGCGCGCGAGATCGAGAATCGCCTGCGGATTCCGTTCGCCGATCGTCGGCTCGCCATCGGTGACGAAGAGGACGACCGACAGTCGTCCGCGCGCGTCCACGGCCGGCGTGCGCTCGGGGGACAGCGCTTCCTCGAGCGCGCCCGAGATGTTCGTGGAGCCCTCGGCGCGGAGCGCGTCGAGATAGCGGGTGGCGGCGGCGATCTCGCGCGGCGCGGCCGGCACGAAGTCGTCGCGGAAGGTGCGCACGTCGCTCGAGAAATCAATCAGCCGGAAGCGGTCCGCGGCGCCGAGCGTGGCGAGCAGAAGTTTCCCGGCGGCGCGCGCCTGCTCCATCTTGCGCGCGCTCATCGAGCCCGAGACGTCGAGCACGAACGTCACGTCGCGCGGCGTCGCGCGCGGCGGGAGCGCGGGCGGCGTCAGCGTGAGGAGCGCGAAGCCATCGTCGCGCGTGGCGGCGTGCGCGAGCATCGAGATCGCGGGCTCGCTCCGTCCGCGCACCGGGATGAGCAGCGTCATCTCGCGCGCGTCCCCGCGCACCTCGACGCGCCGCATCTCCCCTGCGTCGGTGATGTGAAGCGAGTGGGTGGGCGAGTACGCCGTGCCCAACTCGTCGCTCTCGGGGTAGCGGAGCGTGAAGGACGTGCGCGCGGCGGGCGCGCGCTCCCCGCTCACGCTGGCGTCGTCGTCGGCGACGCGGCCGGCGAGGCGCGGATCGGCTGGCGTCTGCGCGCGCCCGCGGAAGTAGTCCACGCGAAGCGCATCGCCCTCCCGTTCGGCGACCGCCTGGAAGCGGACGACGACCTTCTTCCGTTCGCCCGGCGCGATGGGGAAGATCCGCGTGCGGAGCAGGCCGCGCCCCATCCACTCCACCAGCGCCGGGTCGCGTTGGCGCCGGACGATCTCCTCGTAGATGCGGCGGGCCTCGTCGGCGGGGATCGTCTCGCCGCCGACCATCTCGCCGTTCACCGAGAGCTGGAGGTCCTGGAACGCCGCGCCCTTCGGCAGGGGAAAGAGGTAGTCGGCCTCACCCAGTGCGCCACCACGATTCGTGAACGTCTCCTCCACCTCGTAGTGGAGCACGCGGTCCACGAGCTGGGCGCGGACGTCGCTCGAGACGCGCACCACGGCCGGCGGTGTGCTCGCGCACCGCGCCAGCTGCGGCTGGCAGGGGCGTGGGATGATCCACCCCTGCGCGCGCGCCGGGTGCGCCGCGATGGCGGCGAGGAGAGTGAGGCTGAGGCGGATGGACACACGTGCACGCATTGGCTGCTCCGGAAGCGGTCTCTGGGAAGGAGACGCTGGCGGCCGCAGAACTTGCACATGGCGGGCCGTGTAGCGGGAAGCGGCCGCCCGCTTCCCGCGTTCTCTTATGCCGCGTCGTCCCCCTCACGGCGCAGATTCTCCGACCGCTCGCCCACGCGTACGGCGAGCATGCGGTCATCGGCGCGGGCGATCATCTGCTCCAGCGGCTCGCCCCGCCGCCGCACGGAGTAGCCGAGGGAGAAGGGGACCGGCGCGCTCCGGCCGGCCGTCACCTGGAGTCGGCGGGCGACCGCCTCCGTGTGCGGGCCATCGGCGCCGGAGAGGAGCACCACGAACTCGTCGCCGCCCACGCGCACCACCGCCTCCTCGGCGCGCACCTGGCGCATGAGGAAGCGGCTCACCTTCACGAGCACGTCGTCCCCCGCCTGGTGCCCGTAGACGTCGTTGTACCGCTTGAAGTGATCGATGTCGATGTAGACGCAGCCGCACCGCCCTTCGGGCTCGTCGTCCAACTTCTGCACGACGTCCGCGAGGTAGCGCCGGTTGAAGCACCCGGTGAGCGGGTCGCGCACGGTGAGCTCGAGCAGCCGCTCCTCGAGCGACTTGCGGGTGGTGATGTCCACCAGGATCCCGCAGTAGAGCGTCTCGCCCGTGCGCTCGTCCTGGGACGCGTACGTGGTGTCGAGCACCGTCCGCTCCGTGCCGTCCGCGCGCCGGATGCGCAGCTCGAACTCCCGCAGGGCGCCATCCCGGTCGAGGATCTCGATCTCGCGCCGCCGCTGCGCCGGGTCCACGATCAGGTCCTGCACCTGGAGCTCGCGCAGCTCGTCGAGCGTGGAGACGCCCACCATCTCGAGAAAGGCGGGGTTGGCGTCGAGGACGTCTCCCGTGCTGTTCGAGACGTAGATCCCCTCGCGGAGATTGTGGACGAACTCCCGGAGCAGGTCCGAGTCGGCGAGGCCGCGGAACTCCGTCGCGTGCGGCCCACGGCCACCGTCGCCAGTCGGTCGGTCGCTGGCAATGGTCACGTCCTGGTGCAACCGACGCCTGAAGCGCATGTCCCCTCCGTGCGGGAACTCAGACTCCTCGTCGTCAAAAACACGCCAGTACGCGCGAGTCACAACCGGCCTGAAGCGTAACGACAGATCCGAGATTGGGGAACTATAACAAAATGTGTTCCCAAGTAGTTCTCGGGCTCTCGCCCGGGTCGTCACCCCCTGGCTGGAAGCGCTCTAATGTTCTGGCGCGCTTGATCTTGAGTCACGGCAGGTCACGCTGGCGCACCCCGGCACCAGACCGGCATGTCCGGCCGACGTGGGGGACCGGCGCGACACGGGGTGGGGGAGAGTCGCGACTTCGGGGTGCCCGCCGCTCCAGATCGATACACCCTTCGATACACCCTTCGATCCGCCGTGCCCTCGGTCCTCGACAGGCGCCGATGCACGGAGGGCCGGCGATGGTCGCCGGCCCTCCGCGTTCTCTCTCGCCCACGTGCAGCCGCGGCGCTACGCCGCCAGCACGGCGGGCTGAGCCGGCTCTCCTGGCGCGAGCCGCGGCATCAACCGGTGCGTCCACTCCGCCAGGCTCCGGAGGAACGAGGCGACGAACTGCCGGGTCGGCTCGTGGGTGAGTGCGCCCGAGGCATCGAACTTCTCCGCCGCCATCCCGACCGCGACGCCCGGGTGTGCCATCACGCTCGCGAGCGTCGAGAGGAGCACCAGCTTGAGCTGCTGCTGCCCGCGCGCCGAGCCGAGCGCGCCGGTCGATGCGCCCATGATCGCCGCCGGCTTGCCGACGAACGGCGACTTCCCGTTCGGACGCGACGCCCAGTCGATCGCGTTCTGCAGCACGCCCGGTACGCTATGGTTGTACTCCGGTGTCGCGATGAGGATGGCGTCTGCCGCGGTGATCGCGCGCTTGAGGCGCGCGACCGCCGCGGGCCGGGCCGCGTCCGTGTCGAGGTCGGCGTTGTACGGTGGGATCTCCGCGATGTCGAAGAGCTCGATCCGCATCCCCTGGGGCGCCAGGGTACGCGCTGCCTCGAGGAGCTTCCTGTTGTATGACCCGCGGCGGAGACTTCCCGCGATGCCCAGCACCTGGATCGGTCGCTCGTCGGTCCCGTTCGTTCCGTTCGTCTCCATCCGCTGCCTCCCATGTGTACCATCGCCGCTCTGCCTTCGACGAGGGCAGGATTGGTACCGCGGGCTTCCACCGGCGTCGAGCTCAGCGCGCGATGGCGAGCTTCCCTTGCGCGGGGGGCAGGTAGGCGGGCAGGGCATCGCGCCGGGCGTCCATCACGCCCTCGAAGCACTCGAACAGAGCGGGATCGAACATGCGGCCGGCTTCATCACGCATGATCTCCATTGCCTGCTCGTGGGAGAAGCCCTTCCGGTATGGCCGATCGCTCGTGAGGGCATCGTACACGTCCGCGATGCAGAGGATGCGGGCCGCGAGCGGGATCGCCTCGCCGGCCAGCCGATCCGGGTAGCCGCTCCCATCCCACCGCTCGTGGTGGTGGCGAATCATCGGGCGGATGTCCCATGCCCAATCCACGTCCGCCACGAGCTCCGCGCCCGCGGCGGCGTGGTGCTCCATGAGCGTGCGCTCGTCCGGCGTGAGCCGCCCCGGCTTGTTCAGGATCGCGGCGGGCACCCCGATCTTGCCGACATCGTGGAGCAGCGATCCCAGCCGGAACCAGTAGAGCGTACGCTCGTCGAGCCCGGTAGCCGCGGCCAGCGCCACCGCCCATTCGGTCGCGCGGTCGCAGTGCCCGTGCGTGTATGCGTCCTTCGTCTCGATCGAGGCGCCCCACGTCCGCACGATCGCGAGAAACATCGTCTCGAGCCGCCGCATGCGGCGCGCGACGTCCGCGAGGTCGAGTGTCGCGTGGAGCGTGGAGAAGAGGCGGTGCGCGCGCGTGAGGGCAACGAGCGTCTCGCGATGGCGGTCGAGCCGCCAGTACAGCTCCGCCTGCTCGCGCGAGGTCTCGGCCGCGAGCAGCAGATCCTGCCGCTCCTCGGCGATCTGGAGGGCACGCGCCAGGTGTGCTTCGGCGATCACGACGTTGCCCGTTTCGCGCTCGATCACGCCCAGATGCTTGCACGTCTCGCCGAGCGCGCGGTCGTCGCCGGCATCTCCGGCGAGGGCGAGGGCGGCATCGCACGCGGCGCGCGCGCGCGCGAACTCGCGCCGCGCGATCCACAGCTCGGCGCGATTCACCTCGACCATCGTGCACCCGGCGGCGTCGCCGCTCGCCAGGCAATGCGTGCGTGCCTCGTCGTAGGCGCGCTCCGCCTGGCGCCAGCGCCGCAGGTCCGTGTAGACCATGCCGAGATTGTTGAGCAGCGGACCCACGTACGCGTTGAGGCCGAGCTCGCGGTAGGTGCGCAGGCTCGTGAGGTAGTGCTTGAGCGCGAGGCGCAGGTCGCCGCGAGTGTTCGCGACCGTGCCGAGGTTCTGCTCGGTCATCGCGGCGAGACGGAGCTCGCCGGCCTCCTGGGCTTTCCCGCGCGCGCGGCGGTAGAAGAGCTCCGCGTCGTCGAGCTGGCCGCGCTGCTGATGGACGATCGCCATCAGATTGTAGGCGTGCGCGACGCCAGGCCGGTCCGCCACCGCGTCGGCCACCGCAAGCGCGGACGCGAACCAGTGCAGCGCCTGCTCGAGCTCCGCGTCGTCGATGTACGTGCGGCCGACCCAGCGCATCACACCCGCCGACGCCGCGGCGTCGCGCGATCGGTCGAGGCGCGCGAGGACGGCGTTGTAGAGCGCCCGCGCCGCGTCCCGGTGCTGCTGCCGCTCCGCCCCCTTCGCCTCCTCCACGAGTGGGAGGACCGAGGGGGGAAAGTCGAAGTCGGCGGTGCCGTACATGCTCGGCGGGGCCGTGGTCGGCGGTGGATGCGGGTGCGTTACGCGACGGCCGCCCGAGCGCCGAGGAAGCCGTAGTCGCGCATCTTGCGGGCGAGCGTCGGGCGGGAGATCCCGAGCACGCGCGAGGTCGCGCTCCGGTTGCCGTTCGTGATCTGGAGCGTGAGCGCGATCGCCTCCCGCTCGATCGAATCGAGCGACTTCCCGCCGGGCGGGATGTGGATCTCGCCGCCGAGGGCGGTCATGCGGCTGGAGACGGGGTGGGAGGACCGGTGCTGCACCATCAGGTGCTCGGCGCCGATCGCGTTCGTCTCGCAGAGGATCGCGGCGCGCTCGATCACGTTCTTGAGCTCGCGCACGTTGCCCGGCCAGGAGTGCTTGCGGAGTGCGGCCACGGCATCGGGCTTGAGCGACTTCGCCGGCAGCCCCTGGTCCTCCGCGATAGTGGAGAGAAAGGTGGTCGCCAGGCGGATGATGTCGTCCTCGCGCTCGCGCAGGGGCGGTAGGGTGATCCGGAAGACGTTGAGGCGGTAGTAGAGGTCCTCGCGGAACTCGAGGCGCGCGACGGCGTCGGGGAGGGACGCGTTCGTCGCCGCGATGATGCGGCAGTTGACGCGGATCTCCTCGTGACCACCGACCCGGCGGATGCGGCGGTCCTCGAGGGCACGGAGCAGCTTGGGCTGCAGCTTCTGCGGAAGCTCGCCGACTTCGTCGAGGAAGAGCGTCCCGGCGCCGGCCAGCTCGAGCAGGCCGCGCTTCTGGCTGCGCGCGTCGGTGAAGGCGCCGCGCTCGTGGCCGAAGAGCTCGGACTCGAGGAGATTCTCGGGGATCGCGGCGCAGTTCACGGCGACGAACGGCTCGCCGTGCGTGAGGCCGGCGTAGTGGATGCCGCGGGCGAACAGCTCCTTCCCGGTACCCGTCTCGCCGACGATGAGGACGGTGGTCAGCCGCGTCTGGGCGACCTTGCGGGCGAGCTCGACCGCCCCGCGGAGGGCGCTGCTCTGCCCGATGAGGTTGTTGATTCCGAAATCCAACGCGCCGCTCTCCGAGGTCCCGATGGCCGGGACATCAAACGGCCCTGAGTGGTAGCTCACGGGACAGTTGTTTGTGGGGGGGGGGGACAGGCGCTGCGAACGACTGCACATCTGCCCGCGCGGTCGCGCCGGCACCTCCCACGTTGGCAACGCACATGCCTCCTCCGACATCGTTGATTCTTAACGAGTTGGCACGTTGTGGCCTCCGCTCCCCTCTTGCTTCATGCAATGGTTCTTTCCCTTTGCAACCTTTTATTTCACCACCCGCACGATCCTGATGTCTCGAAACGAGCCTCCCGCGCGCAACCGATACGGGGCGATACAGGGGGTGGCACATGCGTTGCTCCCTCTCCCCCTCCCGGACCCGGAGGGGTGGGCTCGGGCGGAGGGGATGCACGCGCGGTACGGCGGTCTCGAACGGACGGAGGGACGACCAATGGCGGATCGCAGCGGGGATCGCAGCGGGGATCGCAGCGGGGATCGCACCGAGGAGCAGGACGGATACGGCGTATCCTCATCATCATCGTCATCATCGCGCGGCGGCTCGGCGGGCTCGCGCGACGGGTTCGGCGACGATCAGGGCACCCGGGTCGGCGAGCCGAGTGGGACGGAGCGGAACCGGCAGGGCCCGAGCTCGCAGCCGGTGGAGGAGGGCCTGGAGGGCTCGATCATGAGTGCCGACGCGAGCGCCGGCGCGAGCGGCGATGCGGGGAAGGGGTCGGGCGGGAAGCGGCAGGGGAGTGCGGCGAGCCCGGCCAGCTCGGGTGGTGCCGGTGGCACTGGCGGCACGGGCGGCGCCGACCGGAGCACCGGCGCGGGGAGCGAGGCGACGGAAGGGCTACACGGCGCGCAGGGTGGCCAGCGCGACCAGACAGACCGTACGAGCGGCAAGGGTGCGCAGACGGGCGTGTCGAGCGGCGGGAGCGGCGAGCCCGACCGCGCAGGCTCGGAACCGCTGGACCGCTCGCGCGAGCATCTGAGCGGCTACGGTGGCTCCGGCGCGAAGCCGAAGACGAGCTCGGACCAGCGCGAGCCCCAGGATCCGACGGGGAATGCCGGTGCGGCCGGCGGCGGCCAACTCGGCGACGAGGAGGCGGGGGACGGGCTGGGAGGGGCGCGGCGGCAGTAGGCGATCCTACGTGGAGAGTTGGCGCTCTTTGATTGTCGACTCTCTTCACACTTCCACGAGGGATGGCATGAGTCGGGTATATTGACGGCAACGTACGTCAGTCGTGACGTACGTTGCCGTCAACGTATGTCGGCGTTGCAGAGTTTTCCCGATGGCTTGAGGGTACGCACTTTCCCGCGGGCGTGCCCTTCCGAGCGAACCCGAAATCCTCGGTTGCGACAGACCCACTCAAGTATGAAAGGTGGTGAGTATGGACGGTGTCGAAGCACTGCGTAGCGGTGTCTTGCGGAGGTTCGCTCCAGCTTGTGGGACGGTGCTCGGCGGTGTCCTCTTCGCCATCGCGTTGAGCGAGCCACACGGGCTGAGTTGGGCCTCGCTGGCCGTGGCCGGACTCGAAGGCATCATGCTCACTGTCGGATATGGAGCCACGCTCGCAGGACTTCGGAATCGGCTGCGCCCAAGCACCGCGATCGGCGGGTCGCGGAACGTTGCCGCAGGACTAGTTGCGCCACTGACGCTCGGTGTCATCTCGACACTCAGGCAGGGAACGAACCTGCCAGCGATCACGGTACTGAGTGTGGGGGCCGGCGCCCTCGTCGCGTGCGCGACATGGGCGCCGTCACTGCGGGGGCCCCGTCATCCGCCGGAGCGACTTGATCCCGCCATACAGGTAGAGCTGGACCGACTGGATGCGGAACTGTCCAACCAACGGGCGCTCTCAGAACCGCGGCCGGAGGCGATCCCTTCGCGGCGTCCGGAGCATGAACGGCATCCCCCAGCGGACCAGGCAGCTTAGCGAGTCGATTCGAGCAACAAGGGAGATCCTGTCGGCTTCCTCCCTCAGTACGCGTACCCGAAGATGATGTCCATCTCATCCTCGCTCGTCAGCCCAAAGGTGATCGTCCGGTCCGTCGCGTTGTTGTACGTCACCACGCTCGTCAACCCCTCACCCGCCCGGAGCACGATCGGCTCCGTGTACGTCACGATCGCCGGGTGCGCCCAGTCCGTGTTGTCGTAGACCACCTCGCCGTCGCGCGCGCCCCCCTTGATCCGGATCACGAAGCGCTCGCCGCGCGCGTGCATGTGCGACGTCAGCATGATCACCGTCGTCGGCTGGCTCATGACGAAGGTGCGCGTCAGTGTCGTGCGCGCGTGTGGCGGGAGCGAGATGCTCAGGTTGTTCAGGTTGAGCGTCCGCGCCACGCGCTGCACCTGCGACGCCGGCACCGTGTGCAGGTTGATGTACGCCTCGCCCGGAATCGCGCTCCCCGTCCGGTTCACGTAGTGCGAGTTGAGGTCGAGCGACGCGCCGGCCGGCACGAACAGCGCCACCCCATCCGGTAGCCGGTAGTCGCTCACCTGCGTCATCGCGCCGGCGAAGAACACCTGATAGGGCATCGTCCGCATGTTGAGCAGGTTCAACGACCCGTCGGCGTTCCGGATGTCGCGGAGCACGTCGGGCGGCGGTACCGCGCTCGCCGGCGTGCCGGGCGCGAGGTCGTACGCGATGAAGTGGTGGCTGTTCGTCCGCATCTTCGTCTCGATCCGGTTGACGTAGACGTCGGTCGCGTTCCCCACCTTCCGGTACGAGAACAGCTCCCGCTCGAAGTTCGGCGCCACCGTGAACTGCTCGATCTTGAGCTGGTAGCCCACCGCCGGCGGCGCGAGCGGCACGAAGCCCTGATCCACCTGCGCTGTCCGGTCGGCGAGGAGGGTCGTGTCCAGATCGTCACCGGCGCGCGCGGCACCGGCGTCGATCCACCGGCGGATGTACTCCACCTGCCCCACCGTCAGCGGCACCCCGCCCAGCGGCATCACGCTCCCGTAGTCGGCATGATGATGCGTCGCCTCCACATGGAGCTTGTGGAGCAGCAGGCTCGAGTCGCTCCTCCTCGGCCGCACACGCCACATGCCGTCGGCAAGGGCAGCGGCGTTCTTCGGGCGCACGCCCACGAGGCTCGCGTACGACGATGCCCCGTCGAGCACGAGCCCGGACTGCAGCGCGAACACGCTCCCCGACACGTGACACCCCGACGTCGCGCATGACCGGTCGAACACATCGCGCTGGATGCGCTCGAAGCTCGTGCGCGCCGCCGGCGCGCTCGGCGCCCGCTCGCTGTCGGAGCAGGCGGCGATCAGCGTCGCAGCGAGGGCGGCGACCGAGCGGCGGAGGGGCGAGGGACGGGTCATGGCGTGTCGGTGGCGAAGCGGGAGCGTTGCGCATGCGGGCAACGCGATGTCGCACTGTCGCAATGTCACCGCGCCGGGTGCTCCGCGCAATCGCGGCCAGGCTTGGGTGAAATGAAGAAGGGCACCCCCCCCGGAATGCCCTCCTCCATCCCCTCCACCCGTCACTGCCCCCTCCCACGAGCGCGCGAGGCGCCCGGATCGGGATGCGTACGACGGCAGAAGGCGTCCGGTGTCATGCACTTGGAGCGTTCTCGATAGCGTCTCCCCCCGGCCCCGCCGTCCGCTCCACGGAAGCCCCGTGAACCGGACCCGGGCGCCGAGCTCGTGTGAGTTCGAGCCAGCAGAATCCCGCGGAGCCGCCAGCCAACCGCGCCGGCTGCACTTCCGCGTCTGCCAGGGGATATGGCAACCGCCATGCCTCGCATCAGTTCGTTGTCGCGCATGGAGTTAGCTTCTCATGGCACCCCGCGCCACCGTCGCGTGATGCGCCAATTCCTTCCATCTGCAACGTCCTGCGCTCCCGGCGACGCGCTACGAACTATCCCTGCTTCTCCAGCTCCTCCGCCATGAGCGAGAGATCGAACGCCTCGTGGCGCACCCGCATGTCGTAGTAGAGGAGCGTGGTGATCGCGTACCAGAGCGGTTGGAGCAGCACCGCCATGCCGAGCGTCACGACGAGGCCCACGGTCGCCGCCAGCCGGGGCACGACGGTGGCGCCGAGGGCGATCGCCGTGTAGAAGGCGATGTAGACGCCAATGAGGATCGCCCACGCCAGCGCCAGCGTCTTCAGGATCTTCCCCTTTCTCCCCTTCGAGAGCTCGGCGGACCGGTCGAGCGCCCGACCCACGCCCCCGTCCTCCAGCAGCACCGTCTCCGGCACGGCGAAGTAGCGGAGCATGAGGTAGACGCCGGGGACGAGGAGGACGATGAAGCCGATGTAGATGAGAATCCACTTGGCGAGCATCGCGCCCGCGATCGTGCCGGCCCGGGACAGCGCGCGCTCGATCGCGACGCCCGGCGACACCCGCCGTCCGAGGTACGCGTCCGACACCGCGACGATCAGCGCACCGGACACGATCATCCACCACACGCTCGCCAGGAGATTCACGGCCAGCGCCGACAGGGCGGTCGGCAGCGACATCGCCTCCGCCGGGTTGGTGGAGATCCCCACGATGAGCCAGGCGTAGCCGAGCACGGAGGGGAGCGCGGCGACCGCGGCGAGCACGGTGAGTGGGCCGAACCGGGTGCGCACGATCTGGAAGGCGGCGTCGAGCAGCTCGCTCGACGAACGGGGGCGGAGGGCGGGAGCGTGCATCGGCGGGGCGAAGGGGAAGGGAGGGGCTACGGGTCCCGCACGGGGGCGCGAGCGGGCGGTTGGAGGTCGGCCGGGTGGGGCGCCCGCACATCGGGATCGCCCGCGAGCGCGTCGCCCTCCCGAGTATCTGGAGCATCCAGGGACTCGTGCGAGCCGCCGGGGCGTTTGTCCGGGGCGCGGAGGGCGCGCATCACGCTCCGGCCGGCCGCGAGCGCGCCGAGGATCACGTACACGTAGAAGCTGTAGAAGCGCCACCAGATGAGTGCCGCGCCGAAGATTGGCGCCGGGATCGAATCGCCCAGGAAGTGCTTGAACGTCACCTCCACCAGCCCACCGCCTCCGGGGATCGGGGCAACCACCGCGCCGTAGATGAGGGCGAGCGGCCAGAGCACGAGCGCGGCGAGCGGTGCGCTCGCCACCCCCAGCGCGAACACGAGGAGCGGGAGGATGAGGATGCGCAGCAGGATGTGGACGACGGAGGCCAGATAGGCGAGCGAGAGGAGCCCCAAGCGCGCCGCGCGCACCTCGGCCACGATCGAGCGCATCCGGCGGAGCCAGCGCTGCACGCCGCGCCACCGCCCCGCGTCGAGGCGGAGCGCGGTGGCCCATGGCGGCGGCGGCCCGCTCGCGTTCCGGCGCGCCATCACGATCCCCAGCGCTCCGACGCCGAGAACAGCCATCGTGTAGATCCCCACGACGCCGAGCACGCCGCGGAGCGCCGCCCCCCCTTCGTGGCGATACAGGATGCCGAGCCCGATCGCCACCAGCGCGAGCGACGACATCTCGAGGAACATCTCGAGATACAGGAGCAGGAGGTTCCGAGCCACGGGGACGCCGGCCTCGGAGAGGACGAGGAAGCGCGCGGGCTCCGCGCCCGTCCGGCCGGGCGTGATCGCGGCGCCGAAGTCCCCGCCCAGACACACGCGGAGCGCCGCGTTCAGCGAGAGGGGAACGCGGAGCGAGGCGGCACTCAGCTTGAACTTCACGCCACGCGCGAGCACCTCGAGCGCCACAATCCCCGCGGCCACCGCGTGCGCCCAGAGGGGGAGGATGGCGGGGTTCCGCTGCTCGGGCCACGTCGTGAAGACGATGTAGATGGACGCCCCGATGGCCGCGGCGAACGACAGCCCCGCGAGGATCCAGCGCTTCGTGCTCACGGGGAGGCCACGGGAGGCGACACGCTGCTGGGGAGCGGGGAGGAGAGGGGACGGGTGAGCGGTGCCGGAACTGGCGCGCCGTCCAAACTAATGTCCTCCGGCTGGGGCGCGTAGGGGGAAAGCTGGGCGGAATGGGATTGGGAGCGGCACCCTCGGGTCACGCCCTGCTCCAGGGTGACGCCCCTCGGCGTCGCGCGTCCTGAGCAGGCACCGCTACCACTCCACGCCCCGCCTCTCCGCCTCGATGCCCGGTTCCGCCTCACCCCCCCCTCTGCCTGCCCTCCACCGCGTCCTCATCGTGGACGACGAGCGACTCATCCGCTCGGTGCTCAGCCGCTTCTTCAGCAGGCGCGGGTGGATGGTCGAGGAGTCCGCGGATGGCGACGATGCGCTCGCCCGCATCCGGTCGGCGCCCGACGGGCGCTTCACGCTCATCATCTCGGACGTCATGATGCCCGGCATGTCGGGCGTGGAGCTGTACGACCGACTCGTGGCCACGCACCCGGAGCTGCGCGCCCGCTTCATCCTCGCGAGTGCCGACATGGCGTTCCCACCGCTGGTCGCGCTCGGGGAGCGCGCGTCGTGCCCCGTGATCGCCAAGCCCTTCGAGTTCCGCGCGATCGAGGAGACGGTGCACAACGCGATGAGTGGCGTCGCGAAGGACGCGGCGGCGGAGAACGGCGCCGCGGCGTGACACCGGCAGCCGTGGCGGCCGCCACGGCTGCCGCCGCCGATGCTAACAACACGCGCGGCTCACGCATCCATCTCTCCGATCGCACCGGGTCGCCTGCTCGTGTAGCGCTGCGGCGCCCGGTGGCGCGATCGTCCACGCCCGGCGACCGGGCGACGCGCCCCAGCCTCCGCTTCGGAGTCGGATGCCTCGTCCCGCCAATCTCTGCCAGCGCGCCAGGCCGTTCAGACCCGTTGTGCGGCCAGCAGGCCTGCGATTCCCGGCAATCAGGCGAGTCTCCGTCGTCATCGCGGCACTGACTGTCCGTACGACGCCCGCCGCCGCGCACGAAGGGTGGGGGATCGTCGTCGACGCGCACCGGCGAGTCTACGTAGCGGACATCCCGGCGAATACCGTGTGGCGGATCTCGCCGGACGGGCGCGTCGAGCCGGTCGTGCGCGACGTACACTCGCACGCGCTCGTCCTCGGCTCCGACGGCGCGGTCTACGGTACGCACGTGCACCTGACACGCCCCATCCGAAGCGTGTGGCGGCTCGACATGAGCGGCCGGCTCTCGGACGTGCTCCCGCCCACGAGCGGCTTCCCGCTCGACTTGCAGCCGTTCCTGCTCGGGGCAGACGGGACGCTCTACTCCGGCAGCGTGTATCAAGCTGCGCCGCCGGCCGGCGGTCGCGAGTTGTACGTGCTGCGCCGCTCGCCGCGCGGCGTCGTGGACACTGTCGCCGGCGGGCGCGTCGGTCATGCCGACGGCGCGGGCCCTCGTGCGCGCTTCGAGAGCCTCGATGGGATGGCCTGGCTGCCTGACGGAGCGATCGTCATTGCCGACGGGCCGCGGCTGCGGCGCGTCACGCTGGATGGTCACGTTGCGACGATCACGGGCCCCCTCACCACGCGGCGGTGGGATCAGGACCTGATGGGTGTCTCGGTAGGGCCCCACGGCGACGTGTACGCGGCCGATTTCGCCGGGCGCGCAGTGCTCCACGTGGTTGGCACGCGGGCGGACACGGCGCTCGTGAGTGGTAGATTCTGGTCGCCCACGGGCGTCACGGCCACGGCAGGCGGGCTCTACGTGCTCGAGCACCCACGCGCTCCGCTTGGTATTCTGGGCGATCTGGGAGTCGGGCCCTATCTCCGGGTTCGCCGGTTGGGTCCGGATGGACGGGTGGAGACCCTCGCACGCGTGTGGGGTCGGCACTCGGGACCAGCCGCCGGTGCCGCCGCGCTCCTGCTGCTCGCGCTCACCGGCGCGTGGGCACGCCGGCGCATGCAACGGCGGGAGTGATGACCGCTACCGGAGCACAGCGACCCCAGGTGAAAGGCTCTCCTCCCGCACCCGAGGCTGTGCCGCCGTCCGGCCCTGCCCTCGACACGGCAACGCTCGTCCACGCCGCCCGCGCAGGGGACCGGGCGGCGTTTGGTATGCTGTACGAGCGCTATGTCCGTACCGTGCACGGAGTCCTGCTGGCCAATGCGCAACGTGACGACGTACGCGACCTCGTCCAGGATGTATTCCTGACGGCGCTCGAGCAGCTCCACCGCCTGCGCGACCCGGAGGCGTTCGGCGCTTGGCTCGTGGTGATCGCCCGGAACCGGGCGAAGATGCACTACCGCGCGTTCCGGCCGACGGTACCGATCCCGGAAGAGCTGCCAGGACCGGGTGACACGAGCCGCGGCCTTGGCGCGACCGACGTGCTGCGGGCACTCCGCGAGCTGCCGGATCGGTATCGGGAGCCGCTGGTTCTGCGGCTGGTCGAGGAGTTGAGCGGCGAGGAGATCGCGCGACAGACCGGCCTCTCGCATGGCACGGTGCGCGTGTACCTGCACCACGGGATGAAGCTGTTGCGTGACAGACTGGGAGGAAGCCATGCGTGACGACGACTATCTCTGGAATCCACGCGCGAAGGCGGACCCGGAGATCGCGCACCTGGAACAGGTACTCCGGCCGCTCCGCTACGAACCGGCGCCCTTTCGCCGCAATCCCGTCGTGCTGCGGCATGCCCGCCCGTGGCGGCTCGCCGCGGCCGCTGGCCTCCTGATCACCGCCATGGGTGCCTACGCCGCGGCGCGCGCGCTCGCGACACCGTGGGCGGTGACGACGCTCGACGGCGCCGCAGGCGGGGCGCGACCGTCGGCGCGCGGCGCCGAGGATGGACGCCTCTCGCCCGGCGAGTGGCTCGAGACGGGCAGTGGGGCAGGCGCGCGGATTACGGTCGGCCGAATCGGCCGCGCGGACCTGAGCCCGAACTCGCGCGTACGGCTCGTGCGCGCCGAGGGTACCGAGCACCGGCTCGCGCTCGCGCGCGGTACGATGCACGCACGCATCTGGGCGCCGCCGCGCTTCTTCCTCGTCGAGACGCCGAGCGCGCTCGCGATCGACCTAGGGTGCGTGTACACGCTCACGGTCGACGAGCGGGGCGCGGGGGTTCTCCATGTGGAGTCAGGCGAGGTGGAGCTGGTCGAGGGCACTCGCCGCGCGCTGGTGCTCGCGGGGAACGCCGCCACGCTCCGCCCAGGCGAGGGCCCCGGGCTTCCGTACCCCGACTCGTCCCCGGCGAACTTCCGGGCGGCGCTCGCCGTGTACGAGGCGGCGCCCGGGCCGGCGGCGCTCGACACCCTCCTCGCCCTGTCGGGCCGCGGAACGACGATCACGCTGTGGCACCTGCTACAGCGCGTCGGCGGTGACGAACGCGAGCAAGTCTATGCCCGCCTCGCCGAGGTCGCGCCGCCGCCGACGCCGGTCGCGCGCGGGGAGTTGCTCCGGCTGGACCCTCGTGCGCTCGAGCGCTGGAAAGCCACCCTCCAGCGGGAGTGGACGACCGAGTCGGTGCCCGTCTGGAAGCGTGCCTGGCGGCGGCTCTGGGTGGCGGCGATGCGGGTCGGCTGACGCGCCGACGCCCCTCGTCGTCGCCTCGCCCATGCTTGGCAAAGCCGCTAGACTTTTCGGACGAGCATGACAACTTCTAGCTGCGGCTCCCGTTCGGGCTGCGCATTGCATTCGGGCGCCCCGCGTACGCCGCGGGCGGGGGAGGAGACACGATGGCCAAATGCGAAGTCTGCGGGAACGACTACGACAAGGCGTTCACCGTGACGATGGGCGGCCGCGCCCACACGTTCGACTCCTTCGAGTGCGCGATCCACGCACTCGCGCCCACCTGCGCGCACTGCGGCTGCCGGATCATCGGGCACGGCATGGAGGGGAACGGCACCTTCTACTGCTGCGCCCACTGCGCGAAGCACGCGGGGGTGAAGGGGCTGGACGACCGCGCGTAGCGGCCGCGCGCGGCCGTGGCGCCGCGGGGGTGGCGCGAGCGACCGCATCCTTGCAACTCTCTTACGACCGCCCTCCCCGCGTCCCCTGCCACCGCCCATCCACCCGGCTATCTTGCGTGGCATGATCGAGCGAGTGCTCCGCCGCATCCGCGGCGCGTGGCGGACGGGGTCGGCCTATACCGTGGCGCTCCCGCTCCTCGCGCTCGCGCTGGCGGGGGCGCTCGCCTACAAGGCGCAGGATGCCGCGCACTCCCACCGCCGCACCGCCGAGCGGACGCTGCACGATTACGCTGACTTCGCCGCGTGGGAGTACGAGCTGCGCGCGCAGCGCAACGTGCTCACCGCGCTCGTCTCCGCGTTCGGGCTCACCATGTCGCGGATCAACCCCGCCTTCGCGAGCGACTCCCTCCCCACCCCCGCCGAGTTTGGCACCGTCGCCCGCCGCTTCGGCCATTACTGCGACTGCCTGGGCGGGGTGCGCTTCTTCTTCCGCTACGACTGGCGCGACCGTACGCTCATGACGAGCGGCGAGCGCCCGGGCGCCGAGGTGCTGCAATGGGTGCGCGATACCGTGTCGGCGCACACGCGGATCTTCGAGACGCCCGAGGGGCTGGCGCCGCTCGCCTACGGTGGCACGTCCGGCGGCAGCATCCGGCGGCTTTCGGTGGTGCTGACGAACGACTCCTACGCCGTCGTCTTCGCCACGGTCGCGGGGCGGGAGCGCGTGCTCGCCTACGTCCTGTCGCGCGACTACGAGAACCGGCCCGTGGCCACGTACGGCTTCGAGACGGACGCCGCGGCGTTCGCGGCGCCGCTCTTCCGCGGCGCGTTCGAGAACGAGGCGCTCCTCCCGCCATCGCTCGGCCGCGGCGTCCCCGTGGATTCCGTGCTCGCCGTGCGCGTGCGTGACCTCGCCGGCAACACGCTCTACGCGTCGGCCGCCGAGCTGCCGCGCACGTACGCCACGGCCGACACGATGCACGCCACCTTCGGGCGCGCGGTGGTGCAGGTGGGGCTCCGGCCCGAGCTGGCCGAGCGGCTGGTGGTCGGTGGACTTCCACGCTCGCAGCTCCCGCTGCTGCTCGCGCTCTTTCTGCTCACGGCCGGCCTGCTTGTCGGCTCTCTCCTGCAGCTCCGCCGGCAGCAGGATCTCGCGCGCCTCCGTACCGACTTCGTCTCCGGCGTGTCGCACGAGCTGCGCACCCCGCTCACGCAGATCCGCCTCTTCGCCGAGCTGCTGACGACGGGGGCCTTCCGCTCCGACGCCGACCGGC
Organism: Gemmatimonadaceae bacterium; assembly: GCA_037720885.1. Lineage (GTDB taxonomy): Bacteria > Gemmatimonadota > Gemmatimonadetes > Gemmatimonadales > Gemmatimonadaceae > JACMME01. The sequence continues at coordinate 19,319 of JBBJNN010000092.1, forward strand.
GGCGCGCGGCGCGGGTGGTGGACCAGGAGGCGCGCCGCCTCACCTACCTCGTGGAGAACGTGCTCAACTACTCGAAGTCGGAGCGCCGCGCGAGCCGGATCCTGCGCGAGACGACCGACGTCACCGGCGAGGTGCGCGACATCCTCGACTTCTTCGCGCCGGTGGCCAGGGCGCGCGCGGTGCAGGTGACCGCCGCGCCGTCCGAGACCATCGTCGCGCCCGTGGACCGCGCCGCGCTCCGGCAGATCATGCTCAACCTGCTCGACAACGCCGTGAAGTACGGGCCGGCCGGCCAGGTGGTGACCGTCGCGATCTGGCTGGACGGCCCCTTCCTCCACCTTCGGGTGGATGACGAGGGGCCAGGCATCCCGCCGGCCGAGCGGGAGCATATCTGGGAGCCCTACCACCGCCTCGAGCGCGACGCGACCTCCGCCGTCGGCGGGAGCGGGATCGGGCTCGCCGTGGTGCACGACCTGACCGTACAGCACGGCGGGCGCGCGTGGGTGGAGGACGCGCCGCACCCCGATGCGCCCCCGGGCGCGAGTGGCGGACGTGGCGCGCGCTTCCACGTGGAGCTCTCGGTCGCCGACGCCACGGGCGGCGCGGAGGCCGGCCCCGCCCGCGCGCGTCGCGCCCGTACCCGTGCCGGCGCGCCGCGCGCCGAGGCCATCGGATGACGCGCATCCTGATCGTCGAGGACAATCCCGACCTCGCATTCGGGCTCTCCACCACGCTGGAGATCGAGGGCTACACGCCGGAGATCGCGGCCGATGGTGTCAGCGGCGCGCAGCGGGCGCGCGAGTCGCGGCCTGACCTCATCATCCTGGACCTCATGCTCCCGGAGATGAACGGCTACCAGGTGCTGCGCGCGCTCCGCGATGAAGGGCTCGAGACGCCGGTGCTCATCCTCACTGCGCGCGGCGAGGAGGCCGACAAGGTCCTGGGCTTCCGACTCGGCGCCGACGACTACGTCACCAAGCCGTTCGGGCGGCTGGAGCTCCTCGCGCGCGTGGGGGCGCTCCTGCGCCGCGCCCCGAACGGCGGGCGCGGGGGGCCACCGCCGCCGGCCGTCGAGCGCTTCGGGGATGTGGAGATAAACCCGGCCGCCCGCTCCGTCACGCGCGGCGGCGACCCTGAACGGGAACTCCCGCACCCCGTACACTTG
>JBBJNN010000092.1:20493-21176 GCA_037720885.1 Gemmatimonadaceae bacterium
GCGGCGGCGACACGGTGGCGCTCACCCCCAAGGAGTTCGACCTCCTCCTCGCGCTCATCCGCCGCCGCGGCGCCGTGGCCTCGCGCCTCGAGCTGCTCAAGGAAGTCTGGGGCCACCAGGCCGAGGTGATGACCCGCACCGTGGACATCCACATCGCCGAGCTGCGCCGGAAGCTGGAGTCTGACCCCTCGGAGCCGAGACACATTCTCACGGTGTGGAAGGCGGGGTACCGGTTGGCGCAATAACGCCCCGCGCGGGGTAGCAGCCAGTCATGCTCTCCATCCGACGCCGCGATGCGGCGCCGAGCACGCTCCGCGCGTCCTGGCGCCGGGAGTGGCCGCACTGGCTCCTCGCGGCGGTCATCACCGCCGGGCTGCTCGTCGCGATCGCGTCGGCCGGCGTCCGGCAGGGGTGGCTGCGACTGCTCCCCGCATCGCCCGAGCGCCCGGTGCGGGAGGAGACGGTGTACTTCCAGCCCACGCCCGCGCCGCGGTCGCCGAGCACCGGGGAGCGCGCGCCGGCGGAGCGGGCACTCGTATACTCGCCGCAGGGGGCTGCGGCGCGCCCGGATTCCACCAGGATCGTCACCTACGTGCCCCAACCGGACAGCGCGCGCGACGACGGCGCGGCCAGCGCCACGCCGCCGGCGGGCGCGCGGCTGAGCGCCGACATCAGGCTGCGGC
>JBBJNN010000093.1:0-20988 GCA_037720885.1 Gemmatimonadaceae bacterium
AGGTAGCACCCCACGCCTAATTATGCACGTTATTATTGCTTCACACCACTAGCATCCCCACCAACCCATCGCTCGGGACATTCTGATGAAGAACGCTTTGCTGTCCGTCGCGGCGGCCGTCGCGGTGCAGGCTTGCCAGCGCGCCGAGAAGCCTGCGAGTGATACCGCGAGCGAAGTCACGAGCCAGCCCGCGCGCGCGGACACCGGGTTCCATCCGGCGTGGTCCCGCAACGCGGTGATCTACGAGGTGAACGTGCGGCAGTACACGCCCGAGGGCACGTTCGCCGCACTCGGGCGCCAGCTCCCCCGGCTCGACTCCCTCGGCGTGGACATCCTGTGGCTCATGCCGATCCAGCCGATCGGCAAGAAGAACCGGAAGGGCTCGCTCGGCAGCTACTACTCGATCTCCGATTATACCGCGATCAACCCCGAGTTCGGGAACGAGGCCGACTTCAAGGCCTTCGTGACCGCGGCCCACGGGCAGGGGATGAAGGTGATCCTCGACTGGGTAGCCAACCATACGGCGTTCGACCACCCGTGGATCGCGGAGCACAAGGACTACTACGCGCTGCGGAAGGACGGGTCCATCTCGTACGCGCGCGACAACGAGAACCGCGAGACGGACTGGACCGACGTGGCCGAGCTCGATTACGGCAACCGCGAGATGCGGCGGGCGATGATCGGCGAGATGCGCTGGTGGCTGGACTCGATGAGCCTCGACGGCTTCCGCTGCGACGTGGCTGGCGGCGTGCCGAACGACTTCTGGGCCGAGGCGCGGAGTGCGCTCAGGGCGGCGCGCCCCGATGTATTCATGCTCGCCGAGGCGGAGAGCCCCGAGATGCACGCGTCGTTCGACATGACGTACGGGTGGGAGCTCCACCACCTGCTCAACGACATCACGAAGGGGAAGAAGAGCACTGCCGCGCTCGACGCGTACTTCGCCAAGCAGGATAGCCTGTACGGCCCGGACGTGTACCGCATGTACTTCACCAGTAATCACGACGAGAATAGCTGGAACGGGACCGAGTTCGAGCGGATGGGGGCCAACCACCTGGCCGCGTTCGTCGTCAGCGCGACCGCGAAGGGTTCGATGCCGCTGCTCTACACGGGGCAGGAGGTGAGCATGAAGAAGCGGCTGCGCTTCTTCGACAAGGACACGGTGAACTGGGCCGGCCCGTCGCTGGCGAGCTTCTACCGATCGGTCTTCGACCTCAAGCACAGCCAGGCGGCGCTCGCGAACGGGGCAGCTGGCGGTGCGCAGGCCGCGCTGAAGACGAACGGCGGGAGCCGGGTCTACGCCTTCACGCGTACGCGCGACGCGAACACCGTGCTGGTGGCCGTCAACTTCGGCAGCGCCGCGGCGAAGGTGGCGTACCAGGGGCTCACGCAGCCGGGTGACTACACAGACTGGTTCGCGAAGACGAAGGCGGCGCTCGCGGCGAACGGGAGCCTCGACATTCCCGCGCATGGGTATCGCGTGCTCGTTCGCTGAACGGTCCGTAGTTAACCGTGCTTTCCGGAGCATCCGTATGACCTTGCGACCTTGATGCTCGTTCAGCGGTCCAGCCGCCCCGCCACCTTCCTTCTCAAGCTGCCCATGCAATCCATGCTCCGCCTTTCTCGACGATTCACCGCGTCTGCCGCCCGTATGGGGATCGTCGCGTCACTCGCCCTGGCCCTTGGATGCCGGAGCGGCGCGTCTGCTGCGCCCTCGGCCGCCGCGCCACAATCCGCGCAGCAGCCCGCGCTGTCTGCGGGCTACGATCCATCGCGCGCCTTGGGGCCCGTCTTCCACGACGTGCAGCTCTCGGGGATGTTCCCCGACTCCAAGACGTTCGTGGATGCTCGGCCGCTCACACCGCCTGCGGAGATCGCCGCCCGGTACCAGCGCGCGCGAGGCGGGTCGGGGTTCGACCTCGGCGCATTCGCGCGGGCGCAGTTCGAGCTGCCGCGCGGTGCCGGCGAGGGCTTTCGCACCGACACGTCGCGGACGATGGAGGAGCACATCCGCGAGCTCTGGCCCGCGCTCACCCGCGAGTCGGACAAACCCGATGCGCACTCGTCCCTGATCCCGCTCCCGAATGCGTACGTCGTTCCCGGCGGCCGCTTCCGCGAGGTCTACTACTGGGACTCGTACTTCACCATGCTCGGCCTTGTCGAGAGCGGCCGCACGGACCTCGTCCGGAACATGCTCGACAATTTTGCGCACCTCGTCCGCACGGTGGGGCACATTCCCAACGGCAACCGGACGTACTACCTGAGCCGGAGCCAGCCGCCCTACTTCGCCGCGATGGTCGGGCTCTATGCGGGCGCGACGGACACGGGGCAGGCGCTCCGCTACCTCGATGCGTTGGAGGCCGAGCACGCGTTCTGGATGGAGGGGGCGGACCACCTCACGCCCGGATCGGCGCACCGTCGGGTCGTGAAGCTACGTGATGGGTCGGTACTCAACCGGTACTGGGACGACCGGCCCGATCCCAGGCCGGAGTCGTACAAGCCCGACTACGAGCTGGGGCGCACACTGCCCGACACCCGGCGTGAGGCGTTCTACCGAAACGTCCGCGCGTCGGCCGAGAGCGGCTGGGACTTTTCGAGCCGCTGGATGCGCGATTCGTCGGACCTGCGGACGCTGGAGACGACGGAGCTGGCGCCGGTCGACCTCAACAGCCTGCTCTATCATGCCGAGCGGACGATCGCCGCACTCCGGACCTTCCGCGCTCAGAGCGGCGACGCCGACGTCGCCCGGCGGTTCGCTGCCGCGGCCGAGGCGCGTCGCCGGGCGCTGCTCGCCGCGACGTACGATCCGGCGGGCGGCTTCTTCTTCGACGTCCGCTGGCGGAGCGGCGAGCGGGTCACGGACCGCCCTACGCTGGCCGCCGCGACGCCGCTCTACTTCGGGCTGGCCACCCCCGAGCAAGGGCGCGCGGTCGCCGCGCGGCTGGAGCGGGACTTCCTCAAGCCCGGCGGCTTCGTGACGACTCTCATCGCCTCGGGACAGCAGTGGGACGCGCCGAACGGCTGGCCACCGCTCGAGTGGCTGACAATGGAAGGAGTGCGCCGCTACGGCCGCGCCGACCTGGCCGACGCGGCGCGCGAGCGCTGGCTCGCGCTCAACCGCCGCACCTACCGCGCGACGGGGAAGATGACGGAGAAGTACGATGTGGCCGACCTGAACCGGCCGGCGGGCGGCGGCGAGTACCCGAACCAGGATGGCTTCGGGTGGACGAATGGCGTGGCACTCGCGCTGTCCGCGCAGGAGCGCGCCCGCACCGCACTTCCGCGTGAGGGCGGCTACAGCGACAGCCGGTTGCGACTCGTGCGCAAGAACGGGCGCCGGGACGCGGTCATTTCATCGCGTTGAAGGCGGCCAGGATCTCGAGCAGGTCGGGGCTGGAAAACGTGAACTCCCCCGCGCCGACCCGTTGTGCTCCGCGATGGAGCGGACGCTCCTGCCGCACCTTGAGGCTCATCGTGTACGGTCCGGGCATCTTGTAGGGCTTCGCCTTCCCGCGATTGCGCACGGCCTGCTCCACGCCCTTCCGGATCTCGTCCTGCGCCTGCTTCGGCGACAAGCCCAGGGAGGCATCGCCGATCTCCTCCTTCACCGCAACGCCATCGATCGGACCCAGCAGGCTCCGGATCTGCTCGACGACTGCGCGATCTCCGGCAATGAACACCACCGGCACTCCGACGAGCCCTGCGACCAACGCGTTGTACCCGCCTTCGGGGAGCGATACCCCGTTGACCGAGACGTCGATGACGTTGCCCGTCGAGGTGTGCTCGAGGATGGCGTTCGGCGTGCCGGCCTTCGCGTGATACCCGATGAAGACGACGGCGCCGTACGTCGAATCAATGCCCTCCATCATGTTCTTCGGGCCGGCGCTCACACCGCGCAACAGACGGGCGCGCGGATCGACGTCACCCGGAAGCAGGTTCTGCTTGCTGCCGTGAGAATCCCGAACGAGCACCTCGGCGGCGCCGGCGCGAAAGGCGCCTTCGATCGCTGCATTCGTCTCGGCCGCCATGATCGCGCGGAAATGTGCGTAGTCCGGTCCTGTCGGGTTCACGTCGCTCGCGGTGACGACGCCCGCGAGGCCTTCCATATCGACCGATATGAAGACCTTGGGTCCGCGTACCTGCTGTGCGAACGCTGATAACGCTGATGTCGACAGGGTGACCACTGCGACGAGCGCGCGCGCGGCTGAGGCAAGTTTTCTCATGTGCACCACTCCATTGTAAGTGCCTGCTGTGAGCCTATCGGCCTAGAAGACGCACCCCGTGCGCGGCGGGATGACGAGCGTCACGCCGCCGGCGTCGCGGCGCGGGGCGGGGCAGAGGCCGAGCGCGTCGGCTGGCAGCGTCATCACGGAGAGGCGGATCTCGACGCGGCTCGTGTCGTTGTTGAGGGCTACCACGGTGCGGCCGCGGCGGTACACGAACGCCTGCTCGCCCACATGGAGGTGTTCGGTGGTGGCGCGGCGCAGGTCGGCGCGCTCGGCTCGCAGCCGGAGTAGCCGCTGCACGTGCGTCCACACAGCTTGCTGGCTGGCCGAGCGCCCGCTCGCCTCGAAGGCGTTCGGCGAGTCGCCGGGCCACCCGCCGGGGAAATCCCGGCGGTTGTCCGGATCGTTGCCGCCCGGAAGCGCGATCTCGTCGCCGTAGTAGATGAGCGGCGTCCCCCGCGCGGTGAGCAGGAAGGTGCAGGCGAGCTTGAGCCCGTCGGTGGTGGCGCCGGGCTCGTTCATGAAGCGGCTCACGTCGTGGAGGCCGAGGAAGGTGACCATCGATGAGGGGCGCAGGTAGAGGCGGTCGCGGGCGAGCATCATCGCCACCTCGCGCAGCGGCTTCCCCTGGGCGAATGCGTTTCGCAGGGTGAAGTAGAGCGGGAAGTCGAAGAGCGCGTCCACCTTGTCGTCGATCCCGTCGAACTGCGCTCGCCCGCCCTCGAAGAACGCGATGAGCGTGGGGTCGCCATCGAATACCTCGCCCACGACCCGGAGCGTCGGGTACTCGCGCTTGATCGCGTTCATCCAGTCGCGCCAGAAGCGGCGCGGGACGTAGGGCCAGGTGTCCTGGCGGATGCCGTCCATGCCGCTCACTCCCACCCACCAGAGCGTGTTCTGGATGATGTAGCGGGCGACGTCTGGATCCTTCTGGTTCAGGTCCGGCAGGATGTCGATGAACCAGCCGTCGAGCGTGGCCTCGCGCATCGCCGGTGGCGAGTAGGGGTCGGCGAGGGTCCACGTCTGCCACGTGTTCGCCAGATGCCGCTCGGCCGTGCCGTTGAACCAGGTCGGCTTGGGCGCATCGGTCACCCACGGGTGGTACGGGCTCGTGTGATTGGCCACCATGTCGGCGATGATCTTGATGCCGTGCGCATGGGCCTCATCGACCAGCTGGCGGAAAGCGGTGAGGTCGCCCAGGTGCTCGTCCACCGCGTAATAGTCGATCGCATGGTAGCCGTGGTAGGCGGTAGTCGGCTGGCCGTCGTACACCTCCTTGCGGTCGAGCACGTTCGTGTTGTCGTAGATGGGGTTCATCCAGATCGCGGTGACACCGAGCTCCTTCAGGTACGGCAGCCGCTGGCGGACACCGGCGAGGTCGCCCCCGTGATACCGGCGTCCCTGGCGACGATCGAGCAGGCCCGGCGATGCGGCAGGGTCGTCGTTCGACGGGTCGCCATTCGCGAAGCGATCGGGCATCAGCAGGTAGATGACGTCGTCCGGGCCGAAGCCACCGAAGCGGCCGGCGTGCGGCAGCGGTCGCGAGACGGAGAACGGCACGGTTGCCGATCCCGACGCGGTCCGCAGCGTGAGCGGGTAGCTGCCGGCGGCGAGGCCGCGCGGGATGGTGACGTCGGCGAACGCATACGTTCCCGCCTCATTGACGCGGACGTCCGTGCAGGCCACGCGTGTACAGTCCAGACGGGTGCCGGCGAGGTTGCGGCCGCGGATGAGCAGGCGCACGGGGTTGACCGAGTGGCCGGCCCACCAGTTTGGGGGCTCGACCTTGTCCACGACGGGCGCCTGCGCGTTGGCGCGGGACGCGGGCGCCGCGAGGGCGGCGCAGAAAGCAGCGCAGAAAGCAGCGCAGAACGCGGCGCGGAGCGCGGCGGCCGAAGTGCGGTGCATGAGTTACTCTCGAGGCATCAAGGACGGAGATGACGGCCGTCTGCGGCGAAGAGGTGCGCGCGCTCGGCACGCACGCGGACCGTGACGGACTCGCCGACGTCCGGTGGTCGATCGTTCGAGACCGACGCGAGTAGACGGTGTGGGCCCACGTCGAGATGAAGGTGGCTGGTGCCGCCGAGTCGTTCCACCAGCACGACGCGCCCCGCGAGGGTGTCGCTCGACGCTCCCGCTGATCCGTCCGCACCGAGATCCACGTGCAGGTCCTCGGGACGGATGCCGAGCGTTACGGGCCCGATTGCGGAAGCCGAGTTGATGCGCTCGCGGGGCAGCGCCACGCGCGCGCCGTCGGCCACGAACGCCGGCTCTCCGTCAGCCACGTGGATGCGGCCTTCGACGAAGTTCATCGGCGGCGTGCCGATGAACCCCGCGACGAAGCGATTGGCGGGCTCGCGGTAGAGGTCGATTGGCCGGCCGACCTGCTGGATGCGCCGGTCGGCGAGGACGACGATCCGGTCGCCGAGCGTCATCGCTTCCACCTGGTCGTGCGTCACGTAGACGGTCGTGATCCTGAGCCGGCGCTGCAAGGTGCCGATCTCGATGCGCATCTGTGCGCGCAGGCCGGCGTCGAGGTTGGACAGCGGCTCGTCGAACAGGAACACCAGCGGCTCGCGCACCATGGCCCGCCCCATCGCCACGCGTTGCCGCTGCCCGCCGGAGAGCTGCTTCGGCTTGCGCTCGAGCAAGGGCTCGAGCCCCAGCATCCCGACGGCCCACGCTACGCGCCGGTCGATCTCCGGCCGCGGCATCTTCCTCAGCCGGAGGCCGAGCGACAGGTTCTCGCGAACGGTCATGTGGGGATAGAGCGCATAGTCCTGAAACACCATCGCCACATCCCGTTCGCGCGGTGGTAGCGAGGTCACGTCACGCTCGCCAATGCGAATCGCGCCTTCCGTCACGGTCTCGAGCCCCGCCAGCAGGCGGAGGATCGTGGACTTGCCCGAGCCGGATCCGCCCACGAGCACCAGCAGCTCGCCGTCGGCCACCTCGAGGTCGAAGTCGTCGACGATGCTGACGTCCCCGAAGCGCTTGGTGACGTGCTCGAACGAGACGGGCGGCATCGCTACGCTACTCGGTGCGGAGGCGGCATTCAGGCATCCAGAACGGAGGGGTCGGACGCATGCTGCGGATGGGGCGGATTCTTCGGATGGAGTCTTGTTCTCCCTCGGAGTAGGGCGTTACGACAGAGCACGCGGTAGAATCGTGGATCAGGGCCGAAGTGGAGAAGGAGACCGACTTCGAGCCTGGTGGCGCGAAGATAGTTGTAGAGCTGGCGGGTGGCGGCCCTGGGCAGATCGTGGGTGGACTTCGTCTCGATCACAAGTGTCTCGTCCACGATCATGTCGAGCCGCTGTCTCCCCAGTTCCGCGCCTTTGTAGAGTACGGGAACCCAGACCTCGCGGCCGATGCGATGTCCCCGCGCCAACAATTCACGCTCCAGTGCCATGACATACAGGTGCTCGAGAAAGCCGAAGCCGAGCGTGTTGTACACCTCGAAGAAACCGCCGATGACCGAGTGGGTCAGTCTCTCATGAATCAACCCGGCCTGCGCCATACTGCACACTTGAACCGAGTTGCGCGGTTCCCAGCATCGATCCGGTGCCGCAGTCACATATCCTTGCGGAACGATGGTACGCATCCGCTCCATCCGCAGCATGCGTCCGACCCCTCCGTTCTGGATGCCTGGGATGAATCGGATGCCGCTCCGGTATCGATGCCCGATAGATGCCCGCCCTACCCTTTGATCCCCGCGCCGGCCATGCTCTCGATGAAGTACCGTTGCAGGAATGCATACGCCACCACCACGGGCACGACCAGGACCATCGCCGAGGCGAGGGAGACGCCGAGCGAGCCGGCCCCGCCGCCGAGGGCGAATACGGTGAGCAGTTGCGGGAGCGTCATCAGCTGCTGGTCGCGTACGACGAGCAGGGGCCACAGGACCTCGTTCCACGATCCCATGAAGGTGAAGATCGCCACGATCGCCAGCGCGGGCTTGGCGAGCGGCCAGAAGATCGTGAACAGGATTCGCAGTTCCCCCATGCCATCCATGCGAGCCGAGTCGATGAGCGATTGCGGAATCTGGAGGAAGAACTGCCGCAGCATGAGGATGCCGGTCGCATTGAACAGATATGGGGCGATGAGCGCGGCGTACGTGTCGATCCAGCCGAGCTGCACGATCAGCGTGTAGAGGGGAATCAGCGTCAACTGGCCGGGCACGAGGAGCACCGCTGTCGTCGCAACGTTCAGTGCGGGCCGGCCGCGGAACTGGAGGCGGGCCATCGCGTAGGCCGTCATCGAGCCGAGCACCAGCACCGCGGCCGTGATCGTCGTCGCGACGAGCGCGCTATTGAGGAGCGCGCGCCCGAACGGCGCCCGCGCCCACATGGTGCGATAGTTGTCGAGCGTGGGATGATCCGGAATCAGCGCGAGCGTGCCTACCTCGAGTGGAGGCTTGAGCGTGCTCGACGCCATCCAGAGGAATGGGTAGATGAAGGTGAGGGCAGCGAGCCCGAGCCCCACGTAGAGCGCGACGCGTCCCAGCGCTTTCACAGTGCCTCGGCCTTCCCGAGGACACGGCGCTGGATGGCGACCACCGTGCCAATCATCAAGGCGAGCGCCACGCCGATCGTCGCGGCGTAGCCCATCTTCTGGTAGGAGAAGGCGTTCGTGTAGAGGTAGAGCACGATCGAGTACGTGCGCCGCAGGGGGCCGCCTCCGGTCATCACGTACGGCTCGATGAAGAGCTGGAAGCCGTTGATGGTGGAGAGCGTGACGACGAGGATCGTCTGGGGCAGGAGCAGCGGCAACGTGAGGTGCCGGAAGCGCTGCCAGGCGGATGCGCCCTCGATCTCGATCGCCTCCTGGCAGCTCCGGGGGATGTACTGCAACCCGGCCAGGTAGATGATCACGTAGAAGCCGACGTTCTTCCACGTGACCATCACCGCGATCGCGGGCATCGCCGTTCGAGGATCGGTGAGCCACGGGACCGGCGCCACGCCGATCCGCGCGAGCAGCCGGTTGATCAGACCGATGTCGGTCGCGTAGAGCGAGTTCCAGAGGATGGCGACGACCGCGCCGGAGATCACGACGGGGAGGAAGAACGACGCCCGCCAGAAGGCGCGGAACGCGAGCGGGCGATTGAGCGCGACCGCGAGCGCGAGCGCGGCCACGACCTGGAGCGGCACGTGAATGCCGAGGAAGACGAACGTGTTCACGACCGCGCGCCAGAAGCGCGCGTCGTGCGCGAGGAGCTTCACGTTGTCGAAGCCCGCGAACGACGGCGCTGTCACGAGGTCCCACTGGAGGAAGACGAGCACCAGCGCGAACACGATCGGGTAGGCCGCGAACGCGAGGAGGAATGCGGCGTACGGGCCCGCCAACAGCCACCCCGATCGCTCCTCGGTCACTTCGGCGCGGATGCGCGGGAGCCTCCCGGCGGTCGCGACAGCGGTCGCCCTAGCGCGCATCCAGGATCTTCCTCGCTTCGGCCGCGGCCTTCGTCAGGGCCTGCCGGACGGGAACCGTGCCATAGATGGCGGCCGCCTCGTATGCGTCCGAGAGGACGTCGAAGATCTCGACCACGTCGGGATCGAGGTCGAGGTCGCGCGTCCGGCCGACGTACGTCGCGTACGTCGCGAGCGTGGGCCACCGCGCCAGCGCCGAGGTAAAGCGCGGGTCCGAGGCGAGTCCGCGCCGGTATGGCAACTGGCTGGCTTCCTCGATCAGCAGGCGGTCGGCCGCCGGGGAGGTGAGGTACGCGACGAATCGGGCCGCCGCGTCGGGGTGCCGCGTGGTGGAGAAGATGGCGATGTTCCGCAGGTCCGCGAACGCGTAGCGATCGTCCGGGTTCGTGCCATCCGCCGCCGGCACGGGCGCCACATCGTAGCGCAGGCCGGGGACCTTGAGCTCGTCCAGCTCGCGCACGAACCAGGGCCCGATGATCTTCATCGCCACCGTTCCGTCCGTGAACGGGTCCCGCCCGAGTGCGAAGTTCGACCGGGGGAGCAACCCCTCGGCGAATCCACGCCGCAACAGCTCCATCGCGGCCACGGCCGCGTCGTTGTCGAAGACGACCTTCCCGCCGACGATGAGCGTCCTCCCGCCGGAGCTGGCGAGATACAGCGGGTAGAAGTCGTAGAAGCGCTCGAACCACGTCGTCTTGAGCGGCGCCCAGAGCGCCCACCGGTCGAGGCGGCCGTCCCCGTCCGTATCCCGCGCCAGCCGCCGGAAGGCGTGGAGCAGCTCGGTCTGCGTACGCGGCGGCCCAATGCCGGCCGCCGCCAGCAGGTCCACGTTGTACATCAGCATCTCGGGGTTCGTTTTCCAGGGGAACGCGTAGATCCCGCCGTCGCTCAGGCGGAGCGAGGCGAGCATCGCCGGGGTCGTACGCTCGCCCAGGCGCGCCGCCGTTGCCACGCGATTATCCAGGCGCACGACTCCGCCGGCGCGAACGAGCCGCGATAGCAGCGCCGACGACACGTTGGACGAGACGTCCGGCGTTGCCTTTGCCACGATGGCGGCGAGCAGCACCTCCTCCGACGAGCGGCCGGCAGGCAGCGGCTGCACGCGCACCTGGACGTCGGCATGCTCCGCGTTCCACCCCGCGGCCAGACGAGTGGCGAGCCGCACCTCGGCCGGGTTCGCCGCCGGCCAGTAGGTGAGCGTGATCGGGCTCGCCGCGCCACGCGCTTCGCTGATCTCGACACCTCGCGCCGAACGGCGCAACACGATCCGCTCGCCGCTGGGGCCCGCGAACTCCCGACTGTCGGGAACGCTCGCCAGCGACGCAGCGGAGGCGCCGACCGCACCGTAGCGCAGGTACTCCGCCGCGTCCGGATTGCTCGTCACGCGCTGGAGCGCCAGCAACGCCTCGATCGTGGATTCCGCGCCGGCGTTCCGGTTCACACTCACGGCCGGCTGCCCGCCGCCGGGGGCTCGCGGGGCGGGCAGATGGCGCGCGCCGGGCGCCTCGCCATCGATACCGTCGAAGGTCCGGCCGGTGCGCTCGTCGTACATGCTCACGCGCGCCACGTTGCCGCCTGTGAGCCACGCTGCCACGAGTCCCGCGTACGCAGCGTAGCGCCGTTCGCCTGTCGCCTCCGCGAGGGCCAGGTAGCCCTCGACGATCGGGCTCACACCGTACGCGATCTGCGGAAACCAGGTCGCCGAGCCGAGGGGCGTGACGGCCGACGCTGGCTGTCCGGCGAGCAGAAACCGTCCCCAGAGCGCGTCCGCCTCCTGCCTGGCCGCCGCGCCGAAGTCGGGCCGATTCAGTACGACGGCGGCCTCCGCGAGCGCCGCGGTGGACCGCGATCCCCAGGCATGCCAGGATGCATCGGGACGGTCCAGCCGCGCGCCCCACGGCGCGGCCTCGGCACTCCCGGCCGAGAGCGGCACGAGCAGCTCCGCCGTCCGCGTGGCCAGCCCCGCCACCCGTTGCGAGGGCTCGGCGCGCTGGAGCGCCAGCAGACCGAGCAGGGCTTCCGCGGTCGCGGTCGCCGATCCGCCGATCAGACGCCCGGCCTCTATCTCGCGCGCCATGCGGATGACAGCGCGGTCGAGCGCATCGCGCGCGCCGGCCGACTGCCCCATGCCCTCGGGCCCGAGCACGCGTGCCGCTTCGCCAAGCGCCCACAGGCTCCGCGCCGCCCAGTACGACATGCTCTTCTGGCTGCTCGGCGCGGTTCGATTCGGCCGTCCACGCGCATCGATGAAGTTGACGAACTCGCCGTCCTCCTGCTCCATCGCGGTGACGAATGCGAGCAGGCCGAGCGCTTCGTCGCGCGCGCTCGTGTCGCCCGTGACCTCGTACGCGCGCAGGTACACGACCGCCGCGCGGGCCGCGTCATCCACGCTGGCGATCCCTTCGGAGCCGTCCCGCGCGGGGGAGGGCGTCGGACGGTAATCGGGCGCCTCCGCGTACAGGGCCACGACGCGGACAGGGCGCCCGTTCACCACCGCGTCGAGGCCGAGGCGCCGCAGGTGATCGAGCGAGACGCGAAGCGGGGCGGAGTGTGGAGCCGCCGGAACGGACGTCGTGTCGCGACCGCAGCTGGCGGCGAGCGCGGCGAGGGCGAAGATCCGCAGAATGACTCGGCCAGCTCGAGTCATCCCGGAGGAGCGCTGCAGGCGCGAGTATCTGTCATCCCGCAGGAGCGAGCGGAGCGAGCGAGTGTCGGGATCTGCTTGCATTGCCGCGATGCCGGCCTCGCGACTGGGAGAGTAGATCCCGACACTCGCGCCCCCCTTCGGGGGTCGCTCCTGCGGGATGACAGTGGCCGCCTCACAGCGGCACCCCGCCCTCGTTGCGAGCGATGGCAGCCTCGAGCGAGTCAACGAGTTCGCGCTTGCTCACGCGCGCGGCGGCCACCGAGACGTCGGCGGCGCCGTAGTAGACCAGCAGGTCATCTCCCTGCTCGATCAAGCCCTGCGGGAAGACGACACGCACGCCCGTCTTGAAGTTGGCCATGTCCACCTGGGGGATGGGACCCGGCTCTATCTCGTACGGCCCTTCCGGTGCGAGCGCCGGCGCGTCGGAGACGTAGCGCACGGTCTCCGGCTCGTGCAGGTCGAGCACGCACCATCCCATCGAGTAGACGTTGCCCTCCTCGATGGTGGTCGCGCCATGGAAGGGAAAGAGCCAGCCGATCTCCGTGCGGATGGGAGGCGCGCCCGCGCCGACGCGGGAGCTGCGCCAGCTCCCTGGCCGCGGCCCGAGCAGCGGCATGCCGTCCGCCGGCCACTCTGATTCGAGCGTGCTCACTCTCGCGCACATGATGCGCGGCATCGGCCGGTGGAGGATCACGTACTGGCCGCCGATCTTTTCTGGAAGGATCACGCAGTTCTTGTTGTCGCCAGCGATGCGCGGTCCGTGGCGGCGGTATCGCTCCGGGGCGAGCAGATCGTCGGTCGTGATCAGGCAGACGCGCGGGCCGGCGGGCGAGTACCCCGTGTAGGTGATGGCGTACCGCCCCTCATTCTCGAGGTAAGTGATGCGAGGGTCCTCGACGCCCCACTCCTCGTACGGCGCCTCGCGCGCGATGGCCGGACGGTCCCGGATCTCGTCGATGTGCCTGCCGTCTCGCGAGAGCGCGAGCGCGAGACACGACCGGTGCGTCTCCTCCTCGAACACCCTGACGAGCAGCACGACGCGGCCGCTCGCGCGATCCACCGCCGCGCCGGGGTTGAATGCGCCGGTCGCGCGGGTGAATCGAATCTGCGAGGGACGGACGAGCGGGTTGGTGTCGAGACGTTCGAGCGGCGCGATCATCAGATCCCCCGGGAGAGCCAGCTCGCGTAGAGGCGCTCGAAGTGCGCCGCCGGCGCACGGTAGTACTCATCGGCGCTCACGTCCAGCGCGTGAGGGACGGCCGACCGAATGAGAGTGCCGGCATCTCGACGCTTCCGCAATGCGCGGAACACGCGGACCGCGGGCTTCTCACTCCCGTCCGCCCGCACGAGCCCAAAGGTGCGCTCGCGGACCGCGGTGTCGAACGGGGGCCGATCGAAGAGCCGGGAATCGTAGTCCCCATAACACCAGGCGTACGCTCCCGCCGCGCCGGTGCGCACCAGGCGTTCCAGCACGGCCTCGTAGTACGCCGCCGCCTCATCTTCGGACGCCAGATACTGCGAGCGTGGCTTCCCAAGGAAGTCGTCGGTGATCGTGTGGCCCGGGGCTCCGGGCGGCGCGGTGCACAAGCCGAACTCCTGCATGAGCGGTGGCCGGCCGCTCCCCGCGAGCGCGGCTGTGAGCGCGCAGGAGAACGGGACGAGATCAGGGTCCAGGAACGAGCGCGCGGCGTCGCAGTAGAGCGGGTAGGCGTGCATGATGTCCTCGTCCGCGACGACGGCGAGGTCGTCGATGCGCATGTTGTTCGTCGCCGTCAGCGACGGCAGGTGCGCGCCGATCTGGATGGGCGTGCCCGGAGCCGCGCGTCTGATCGTATTCGCCAGCACCGATGCCCAGAGCCAGCCGGCGTCCCGCGAGCGTGGGCGCTGCGCGTCGTCGATCTCGTTCGCGAGATCGAACGCGCGGATCGCGGGGTCTCCGCCGAGGGCACGCGCGCAGGTCTCGACCAGGAGCGCCTGCGAGCGGAGCACCGCCGGGTCCGAGAACAGGTCGGCGGGCTGGCCGCGCGCGTCCAGCATCCAGTCCGGCCACCAGATCCGCCCGCTCATGTTCAGGACGACGAGCGTCGGCACGACCCTCAGCCCCGCATCCTTCGCGGCGCGGGCCACTTCCACGAGTCGCCCGACCATGTGGGAGGCTACACCCATCGGTCGCGGCAGGAAGTCCTGTGTGAGCGCGAACACGCGCACGACGTCGAAACCGAGATCGGCGATCTGAGCCATCTCGTCGCGCACCTCGCCCAGGTCGAGCTCGCGCCACATGTACATCGCGGCGCGGCGTGGCCAGTAGTTGACACCAAGCTCGAAGGTCACGGCTCAATCCTGGCATCAATGACAGAGGTTCGTACGGATGCTCCGGAAACCACGGAACAGAGCGGATCGCGCCGCTCGGCGGGAGAGCCTTGCTCGCCACACCCACAAAGACTCTTTGGGGACGCGGCAAGAGGGATTCTCACGCCACCCGGAGCGATCCGTCGCATCCGTGGTTTCCGGAGCATCCGTATCCCCTCTTCGTCTGTGATGCCAGGGCTGCGTGAAGTCGTGTCACGACAACCCCGCCAGGATCTCATCGAGTGAGAGGTCCGCGACCGCGGTGACGCCATCCGCCGCGCCATAATAGATGCGCACGACATCACCCTCGGCCAGCAGGCCGCACGTGAAGACGACACCGCCGAAGAAGCCTTCGCGCTCGTAGGCCGCCTCGGGCCGCAGGATCGGCTCGCGGGAGCGGGCAATCACCCGGGCGGGGTCCTCGCCGTCCAGCAGCAGCGCTCCCAGCGAGTACGTCGTCGGCGAACCGGTCACGCCGTGATACACGGCGAGCCAGGCGTCGCGCCCGCCCGCTCGCACGCGGAACGGGACCGCGCCACCCCCAACCTTCGCATCATCCCAGCTGCCGGGCCGCGCCGCCGCGACGAGTTGGTGGTTCCCCCACGCGAGCATGTCGGCCGACGACGCGATCCAGATCGCGGGGTGGCCGAGCCCTGCGGGCATCGGACGGTGGAGCGCGACGTAGCGGCCGCCGATCCGCTCGGGAAAGATCGTGACGTCGCGGTTTGGGGGTGGGAAGATGATGCCGTGCCGCGCGAACGATCTGAAATCTCTGGTCGACGCGAGGGCCGTCGCGATGCCGTGCCGCGACACGGCCGTGTAGTTGATCCAGTAGGTGCCCTCCACGAGGGTGACCCGTGGGTCCTCGACCCCGAACGATTCGTACGCCGTGGCCGGGAAGAGTGCGGGCAGGGGTTCCACGTCGAAGTGGATGCCATCGGCGGAGCGCGCGATGCGTAGGTGCGATACCGACGTGAGCCACGTGTGTCCGTCGACGACCAGCATTCTCGGGTCGCTCGCGTCCACGCCTGGCGCGTCCCTGCGCCAGCGCTCGACCACCAGGCGGCCGGAGTCCGGGTCGTACACGGGTGCGGCGACCTCGCCCGCCGCGATCTCGCGCGGCGCCTCGGCCACTCTCAACAGCAAGAGCGTCTCTCCCCCGTGCGAGATGGCGGCGGGATTGAAGACGCCGACCACCGCGAGGTCCGGCCTCGAAGGCGAAACCATGGCCGGTGTCAGGATCGGATTTTCTGGAGCGCGGCGAACGGTCACGGGTAGTTCCAGGTAGTTCACGGAAGAGGGCTGGCGCGGACGCCGAGGTGCGTGGCACTGTAGGAAACATCGTTCCCCAAGCGCTCCGCGCCCAGCACACCGAGGCATCACCGATGGAAAGACCGCGCCTCAACTTTTGGCAGCTCTTCAACATGAGCTTCGGGTTCCTCGGCATCCAGTTCGGCTGGGGATTGCAGCTGGCGAACATGTCGGCAATCTACGAGCGGCTGGGCGCGCGACCCGACGAGGTGCCGCTCCTCTGGCTGGCCGCGCCACTGACCGGGCTCCTCGTGCAGCCGATCGTCGGCGCGCTGAGCGACCGTACTTGGGGGCCGCTCGGGCGCCGCCGCCCCTACTTCCTCGCCGGCGCCATCCTCGCCTCCATTGCGCTCTTCTTCATGCCGACGTCGGGCACACTCTGGATGGCCGCGGGATTGCTCTGGGTGCTCGACGCGTCGATCAACATCTCGATGGAGCCATTCCGCGCCTTTGTCGCGGACAAGCTCGACGTATCACAGCGTACCGCCGGATTCGTGATGCAGTCGCTGTTCATTGGCGTGGGAGCGAGCCTCGCCAACGCGCTGCCGTTCTTCCTCGGGCAGCTGGGCGTGCAGGGAAGCACGGCGAGCGGGATCCCGCTCTCGGTGAAGTATTCCTTTCAGGTCGGCGCCGTGGTCTTCCTCCTGGCGGTCATCTGGACGGTCGTGACCACCAGGGAGTTCCCGCCCGAGGACATGGCGGCGTGGGAGCGGGCGCGGCGCGGGCGGCTCGGCCTCGGCCCGCTCTTCAGCGAGATTGGCGCTTCCATCCGGGAGATGCCGGCCACCATGCGGCAGCTCGCGGTGGTCCAGCTCTTCACCTGGCTCGGCCTCTTCTGCATGTGGCTCTTCTTCGTGCCGGCCACGGCGCGGCATGTCTTCGGCGCCACCGATCCGCAGTCGGAGCTCTACACGCGGGGGATCGAGTGGGGCGGTTTCGCCTTCGCCTTCTACTCGATCACCTGCTTCGTCGTCGCGCTCGCGCTGCCGAAGCTGGCCGCCGCCACCAGCCGCAAGACGGTGCACGCCGCCTCGCTCATTTGCGGCGCGGTGGGCCTGCTCTCCGTCTACCTGATCCACGACAAGTACCTGCTTCTCCTCTGCATGGTCGGTGTCGGCATTGCGTGGGCGTCCATCCTCTCCATGCCGTACGCCATCCTCTCGACCGCGCTCCCCGCGCACCGCATGGGCGTATACATGGGGGTGTTCAACTTCTTCATCGTCATCCCCGAGATCGTGGCCTCGCTCGGCTTCGGTCCGCTCACCCGCGCACTCTTCGGCGAGGGCAACCCGAACGCGCCGCTATATATCGTGATGCTCGGCGGCGTCTCGCTGCTCGCGGCTGCCGCCTGCGTGGCCTTCGTGCAGGACGTCGGCGGACGCGATGTCCCGGAGCGGGCGGTGATCCGGGCGGACGCGAAGGAAGCGCTCTCCGTGCAGGGGTCGGCGCAGCCGGTGCCGAGCAGTGGGCTCGTGGACCGGTCCTGAGGTCGCGCCCGGGCCGGCATCAGGGACGAAGAGTTGTACGGATGCTCCGGAAACAGCGGATGAACACGGATTGCTCCTCTGGGCGCGCGGGCTCCTCCCGGCCGGGCAGTTCCAACAATTCCTTGTTTGCTCCGGTGTGAGGAGGGTGCAGTGTACTGGGAGCGATCCGTAGTATCCGTCCCCCTCCGGAGCATCCGCATTGCCCTGCGTCCGTGATGCTGGCCGGGGCGGGTGCTGTGAAACGCGTCCTATTTCACCTCGATGACCTTCAGCACCTCGTCCCCGTAGTGGTTGATCACCTTCACGGCGAGCTTGCCACTGTCCGGCGGATCGAACGGCCGGCTCACCGTCGAGTACAGCGACTGCCACGCCGTCTCGTCGATCTCGGCCCGGAGCGCGCGCTTGAGCTTCTCGTACGGCTCGTCGGCGCCGGTGAAGTAGGCGTGCCGGACGTAGAAGCTCTCGCCGTTGTACATGGTGTCGATGAACCAGCAGGCGATGTCGTCCGTGCTCGATGAGCGGATCTCGCCGGTGGTGGGATCGTAGACATCGAGCCCCCGGATCTCGACGACGAGCTTCCCGCCCGCCACCGTGCGCACCTCGAGGTCGGGCTCGCCGAAGACCATGAAGAGGTTGCCGGCGCCGGTCTTCTTGAGCAGCTCGTCCCCCATGGCGAGGTCGGGGTTCATGCGCGCCGGCAGCACCGTGAGGCGGCCGTACCGCTTCACCTCCTCGCTCACGTGCGGGTCGAAGGCGAAGCCGCAGACGACGAGGGTGTCGAACCCCACCCCCTGCACCGCCTCCTTGGCAGCCTCCTTCACCTGCGCGGGCCCCACGGTGCCGTGCTCGGGGCCGATGGACACGGCCACTCGGCGCGCTGCACCCGCACCGTCGGTGTACGTGCCGGCAGCGTGGACCCAGGTGCCGGCGTGAATGTCGAGCGTGTCGAAGACGAGCCGCTCCCCCTTCTTCGTGTTCTGCACCCCCGCCTTCCGCAGGTTCTCGACGATCATCGTCTCGAACTGCGCGGGGGCCGAGTCGCGCTTCCCCTCCACCTCGCTCGCCGGGCGCTCCTCGTCGGCGGAGAGCACACGATGCGGCGAGAGCGACTCGACGGTGAACGGGCCGGACACGCGGAGGCGCTTCGCGTCCTCGTACGGCTTGTCGTACAGCAGCTCGGTCTCGGCGCGCTTCGCGATCGCGGCGTCGATCTCCTGGCGCGTCATCCCCTCCCGGATGTCCGGGTTGTTGGCGATGGACTTGAGGGTGACGTGCGGCACGCGCTTGTAGACGAACCCCCTCCGGATGTCGCCGTCCGTCTTCCCCTGCGACGGGAGCTGGCGGGTGATCTCCGACTCTCTGGCGACGCCCTCGGGGGAGTCGGCGAGGAGGTAGTACGGGTACTTCGCCGTCATGAGCCGCGTGCGGGCGAGCGCCAGCGCGACTCGGCTCGTGTCGACCGTGATCCAGCGGCGGCCCCACTGCTCGGCGACGTAGGCCGCGGTGCCGGAGCCGCACGTCGGGTCGAGCACGAGGTCGCCGGGGTCAGTGGTCATGAGCAGACAACGGGCGACGACCTTCACATTCGTCTGAACTACGTAGGTCTTGTCTCGTGCGTCGAAGCCCCACTTTGTGTCATCCCAGACATTGCCCATCTCTGCGACTGGGAAGTCTCTGAGAAAGCGGATGTACGCAAGAGAATTCTGCCGTGCCAGAAGACGGCCCGCGACGGCCAGACGCTCCATACCCTCCAAGGTTGTCTTCCAGTTCGCGCCTGCGCCTGGATGGAATGACCGCCCTTGGAACGCGAAGGGTACCGTTGTGTTGGTTCGAAATCCCTGCGAGGTCAGAGGGCTAGGGCGGAAGGGCTGCCAATCCCCGCCGATTAACGCTGGATCGGCGATCTCACTGTTCAGCAGCTTGCGGACTTCGCCATCAGGGCGAATGGCCTGCGTGTACTCGGCCGCCAGGTCGTCGCCAAGTGTCTTCTCCCAGTAGATCGACCGGAACTTCACCACCTCCTGTCTCTTGGCATACCAGAGTAAGTAGTCCGAAGTGCTAGTGAGAAGATTCGATGTCTGGCTACTCGATTTCTTGAAGATGATCTCTGAGCAGAAGTTGTCTGCGCCGAAGACCTCGTCGAGAACACAGCGAACGAGATGTACGTTCTCGTCGCCGATCTGGACAAAAAGACTACCTGTCTCAGTCAGGAGGTCGTGCGCGAGAACAAGCCGGTCGCGTAGGTATGCCAAGTATGAATGGATGCCAAGCTTCCACGTATCCCGAAACGCCCTCACCTGCTCCGGCTGCCGCGTCGCGTCCTCGACCTTTCCGTCCTTTACGTCCCGCTTCCGCGTACTCACCTGCCAGTTCGACCCGAACTTGATCCCGTACGGCGGGTCGAAGTAGATGCACTGCACTTTCCCCTTGAGCCCCTCCTTCTCCGCGAGGCTCGCCATGACGAGGAGCGAGTCGCCGAGGATCATCCGGTTGGACCAGTGCCCCTCGTGCTGGTAGAAGTCCACCTTCCGCTCGAAGTCCTCGATCCCGTTGAAGTCGGCGAAGAGTGACAGCTCGGGCTCCTCCTCGCCCGGGCCAGCGGTGTCGCGCAGGGTCTCCACCAGCGCCTGCGGGTGGACCTTCTCCTGGATGTAGATCGGCACCACCGGCACCGCGAGATCCTGCCGGTCCTGCTCGTCCTTCCCCTTCCACACGAGCTGCGGGTCGAGCGACGGGTCGCGCGGGTAGAGCAGCGTCGCCGGCGCCGCCTCGTCCGCGCTTACGAAGTCGCGCAGCTCGTGCGTCGGGATGTTCACCCGCCCGTCCTTGTGCTTGATCGCTCCCACCGTGGTCGCCCTGGCTGGCTTTCCTTTCATCGTGTTCGGCCCTGCGCGCTTCTTCGCCATCGTCTCGTCGCCTGTAGTGTCGTTTTCTCTACCGCAAAGGACGCGAAGGAACGCAAAGGACTCCATGAGCGTGTAGTCCTTTGCGTTCCTTCGCGTCCTTTGCGGTAGAAAAGACAGCTCGCACGAATCCGATGCCAGAGCGTGCGGCCGGTGATCGTTCTCTACTACGATGAATGCCAACGACGCCAGCCGAGTCGTGGTCGATGGGGCAATGCGGGTACACTCCGCGCTGGGGCCCGGTTTGCTCGAGGGCGCGTACGAAGCCTGCCTCGCCCACGAGCTGCGCAACCGCGGACTCCGCGTCCGCACCCAGCAGCCCCTCCCGGTGGTGTACGACGGCGCACACATCGAGCTCGGCTACCGCCTCGACCTGCTCGTCGAGGACGCACTCATCGTGGAGCTCAAGGCCATCGCGAAGCTGCTGCCGATCCACGACGCGCAGCTCCTTTCCTATCTGAGACTGAGCGGCCACACCATCGGCCTGCTGATCAACTTCCACATACTTCACCTCAAGGATGGCATCAAGCGAATGGTCAACAACTTCTAGTGCAGTCCTTCGCGCCCCTTCGCGTCCTTTGCGGTAAGCTCGACTTTGGCCATTCCGCGGGCGGCGAGCTGATGACGTGACGAAGCGGG
>JBBJNN010000186.1:0-5047 GCA_037720885.1 Gemmatimonadaceae bacterium
TGGACGAGGCCACATCGCGCGCGGCTCGTGGCGCTCGCGCTCCTCGTCGTCGCGTTTCTCACCGGCGCGCTCGCTGGCGGCGCGGCCGAGCGGGTGCGGCGGGGGCACGTGGAGGTGCGGCTGCGCTTGCGCGCGGGCGTCCCCCCGGTCTTCGACAAGCTCGGGCTGACGCCGGCGCAGCGCCGGCGGGTCGAGGAGATTCTCGAGCGCGGGCGCCCGCGCACGGAAGCCGTGATGGCCGAGCTTCTCCCGCGCGTGCGCGCGGTGACAGACTCCGTGGACGCGGAGATCCGTGCCGTGCTCACACCGGAGCAGCGGCAGGCGCTCGACGAGCGGCGGCAGGAGCAGCCCACGTTCATCCTGAAGCGCCAGCGGCTCGGGCCGGGAGGCACGGGCGCGGCGAAGGCCGAGACGCTCTACCGGCGCTGACCTGGCGTCGCAGTACTCGTCAGCGCCGCAGCCTCCCGCTCTCCCGCCGCGCGAAGGGGAGGCAGTCTGGCCGGCTATAGTGGCCCGCGACGTCCAGCGTCATGCTTTCCTGCCGGATGCGGCCGAGGTCGAGCTCCGCGGCGAGGATGCAGGGCTCATCGTACACAGGGCCGGCGAGGTACGAGCCATCGGGCGCGATGATCGCGCTCCCGCCGCGGAGCACCCACGCGTCGGGAGACTGCACGCGCTCCGGGTGCGGCTCGAGCTCGGGCGGGAGCGCGGAGCCACGCATGAGTGAGCCCGCGGCGAGCACGAAGCACCGCCCCTCGAACGCGTAGTGGCGGCTGGCCACCTGGTGCATCTCGTGCGCGGTGGGCCACACGGCGACGTGGACGTCCTCCCCCGCCTCGTGGAGCGCCTGCCGCGCGAGCGGCATCCAGTGCTCCCAGCAGATGAGCCCTCCCACACGACCGGCGGGCGTGTCCACCGCGACCAACCCGTCGGCGTCGCCCGCGCCCCAGACCATGCGCTCGCTGTAGGTGGGCACCAGCTTGCGGTGGTGGTTGAGGAGCGAGCCATCCGGCCCGAAGGTGAGGAGCGCGTTGTAGAGCGTGCCGCGGCCCGGCCCGCGATCCACCCGCTCAGTGACGCCGACGACGATGGTCGCGCCCACCTCGCGCGCGACCTGGCCCAGCGCATCACACGCGCTGCCCGGGACCCGGACGCTGTTCGCCGCCATGCGCGCGAAGACGTCCTTCACCGGCTGATGATTCCAGAGCGCCGCGTCGCGGCAGACGTCGAGCCATGCCGGGTAGCCGGGAATCCAGGTCTCGGGGAACGCGATGAGCTGCGCGCCGCCATCCGCGGCCGAGCGTGCCAGCTCGGCCGTCCGCTCCAGCGCGCGCTCGAGATCCGGCGCCACCTCCGCCTGCACGACCGCGACGCGGATGTGTGACATCTCCGTCATCCCCGTCATCCCCGCCTCCTACCTGAGCGCCGCGAGCACGCGCGGCAAGTCGGCGATCGTCACGATGCCGAGGAGCTTCTCGCTCCGCTTCCCCGTCTCGGTGATGAGCACCGCGTCGAGCCGTTCGCCGCGGGCCTCGAAGCGCCCGAACTCCTCGAGCAGCGCGACGAGCGACATCGCGCGCCCCACGAATGCGTGGTTGTCCCCGCTCTCCGCGAACTGCAGGACGTCCGCCACGCGCGCCTCGCCCAGGCTGATCACATCATCCTGAACCTGGGCGCCGAGCCAGCGGGCGACCGCGTCGGAGGTGAGGAGCGCGACGAACGCACTGTCGTCGAGCACGGGCGCCTGCGAGAACGCGTTCTCCCCCATCACCGTCACCGCCCGCGCGAGCGAATCCCGCACGCTGACGCTGAACACCTCACCCTGGAACATGGGGACGACGGCAGGCGGGCGGAGCACCATCCCCTCCAGCACGCGCAGCCGCTCGAGCGCGCGGTCGTTCGGCTCGGCGATCACGTGGCCGTCGGAGCGCTCGTGGATGATCGCGTTCCGGAGATCGGCGAACTCCTTGAGGTCGTCGCGGTAGCGGCGGATCTCCGGCGACCAGCCGGCCGCGGCGTCCACGAGCTGGTAGAAGGACGCCGTGCGGTCGGAACGGGTCTTGGAGCGCAGCGTACGCTCGATCGAGGCGAAGGTGCCGAGGAACTCGTCGGCGTTCGTCATCGCGAGTCGGCACCCGTCCGGATCCCCGCCGAGAAGTTGGCGCTGTCCGCGTAGATGCGCGCGCGGTCGTTGATCTTCGCTCGGCGCCGCGTCTCCTCGAACGGCACGCTCGTCTCGAGCAGCCCGAGGTCGTTGGCGAGCCGGTCGGAGTACCCGGGGAGCAGCACCTTATAGCTGAAGGGGACCTTCTTCGGCGCGATCGCGTTGACGTGGCGCACGATGTTCGTCGTGCAGGTATTGGTGAGCGTGTTGTAGAACTCGGGGCGCTCGCCCAGCCGGTTGGCGCGCTCCAGCATGTCCACGAACATCGCTCGAACCTGCGCGCGCGTCGCGCGCACGGGGTAGAGGTACACGTCGTCATGCCGGTAGTTGGCGCGCAGGCCGATCACGTCCCGCTCATCGGCGACGACATACATCAGCTCGTAGCGCCGCAGCATCCCCGCGAGCGGCGAGAAGCTCTCCCCACGCTCCTTCCGGATCTCGGCCGAGATGGCGACGTACGAGCCGTTCGCGAAGCCGAAGCTCAGAAAGGTGTGCGCCGGTCCCTTCACCCCGGAGAACGGCTCGACCACGAACCACGCGGTCTCGATCGAGTCGAGATCGAAGACCCGGTCGTAGTAGCGCGGGTCGAAGTCCGACGTCGTGCGGTAGCGCGTGTCCCGGATGTTGTGCACGCGGGCAACGTGGCCGTCGAGCGTCGCATACGGGAGCACCGCCTGATCGCTCGACCACACGCGGTCGTTCGACGGCCGCACCACCCCGCGCCACGCGACGAGCGCGAGGACAGCGGCCGCGAGGACCAGGACGAGCGTGCGACGACGCGTGGAACGAGGCATGAGATGGGGAAAAGTAGCTCGGCGCGCCGCGAGCGGCGCCGGCCCCTTCCCTCATCGCGCGCCGCGCACCCCCCGTTCGGCGCGGCGCGTGATTGCGCGCAGCATCCCCCCGAAGATCAGCCCGTGTACCGGATAGAGCGCGTACCAGTAGAGTAGCCCGCTCAGTCCCGCCGGATCGAAGATAGCGGTCTGGCGCACCAGGGACCCCGCGCCCTCGCCCCGCACCTCGAACTGCAGCCACGCGCGTCCGGGCACCTTCATCTCCGCGTGCAAGCGGAGCAACCGAGCGGGCTCGACCGCCTCCACACGCCAGAAGTCCAACGCGTCGCCGGGGATCACGTCATCAGGATCGCGCCGGCCGCGCCGCATCCCCACGCCGCCCACGAGCAGGTCGAGAAAGCCGCGGAGGCGCCAGAGCCAGTTCGCGTAGTACCACCCGGAGGCGCCACCAATGCGCCGGATCGGCGCGAACGCTCCCTCCGGCGACGCATCCACGGCGGCCGAGCGCGAGTCCACCCGCCGCGAGCCGAACTGCGCTCCGCCCCAGCTCCGCGCCGGTCCGCGCGAGGAGAGTGCGTCCGACCACCGCGTTTCGGCGAACTCGCCGTCCTCGTTTGCGAGCGCACGCTCGACCGCCTCCCGCACGCCGCGCGGGCGGATCGCGGGGAAGAGCTCGCGCGCCAGCGGAGAGGTCACGACCGTGTCGCTCCGGATGCTGTCGATGAGCTTCCGCCCCACGCGCGCGTAGAGTGGGGTCACGAGCCCGAGCCAGAGGCTGGACAGCTTGGGCGTGAGCACGGGCACGCGGATGAAGAGACGCCAGAGCCCGCGCTGCGCCGCGTATTCCTTCATCAGGTCGAGGTACGACACGCGCTCCGGGCCGCCGATCTCGACGATCGCGCTCTCGTGGAGCGGCACGTCCGCCGCGGCGACCAGGTACTCGAGCACATCCTCGGTGGCGATCGGCTGTGCCAGGCGCACCACCCACCGGGGCGTGACGAGCAGGGGGAGGCGCTCCACCAGCGCGCGGATCATCTCGAAGGAGAGACTCCCGGAGCCCAGCACGATGGAGGCGCGAAGCTCGATCGTGGGGACGCCGGACTCGCCCAGGATCCGCCCGACCTCCTGCCGGCTGGCAAGGTGTGGAGAGGGCACGCTCGCCGCGCCCAGTCCGCCGAGGTAGACGATCCGCCGCACTCCGGCCTCGCGCGCTGCCAGGGCGAAGTTCGAGGCACCCCGCCGGTCCTCCTCCTGGAAGTCCCTTGCCGACCCCATGGAGTGGACCAGGTAGTACGCGGTGCCCACGCCAGCCAATGCCGGCGCGAGTGACGCGGCGTCGAGCACATCGCCGCGCACGATCTCCGTGCCGGCACCGGCGCGCGCGTGCAGGAACTCCGGCCGGCGGGCCAGGCAGCGCACGCGCTCGCCACGCTCCTCGAGCACGCGAAGCAACCGCCCGCCCACGTAGCCGCTCGCGCCGGTGAGGAAGAGCAGCCGAGAGCCCATAGAACCCATACCAGGATCTTCGGACGTCATGCCGCCTTCGCCGCGCCCACGTCGTGCAGGGTGGCTCCCAGACCCGGAAGGTCCGCGACCACGCGCGCCCCGAGCTCCGTGAGCTGCGGGGCGAGCGTCCCGGCGCCGGCACCTCCGACGAGCAGGGGCGTGCTGGCGGGGAGCAGTGTCCGTAGCGCGCGAAGCTCGTCGAGCACGCGCTCGCGGTCGGCCGGGAAGATGATGCTCACCCCGACCGCGTCGGCGCGGGTGCCGAGCGCCGCGGCAGCGATCTCACCGGCGGGGAGGTCGGCGCCGAGGTAGATCACACGCCACCCTTCGGCGGCGGCGGCGGCGGCCGCGAGGACCGCGCCGATCTCGTGGCGCTCGCCCGCCAGTGTCGCGATCACGATGGTGGGCGCGCCGGCGGGCGCCGGGAGTGCGATCATGGCGCCGGCGACCACGCGCTGGACAGCGGCGGTGGCGAGGTGCTCCTGCGCGGGCGTCAGCCGTCCGGCATGCCACTCGTCGCCGATGCGCCGGAGCAGGGGCGCACCCACCGCCTCGAGGAACAGGGGGATGCCGAGCACCGACG
>JBBJNN010000094.1:0-20585 GCA_037720885.1 Gemmatimonadaceae bacterium
CGCCGCGGCGGCTGCAGCCGCGGCCGCGTCGGTCCGGGCCGCGGCGGCCGCGCCGAACCTGTCGGGCACGGAGTCGCAGCTGAGCAGGGTGGCAGCACCACGCCCCCCGCCACCGGCGACCGTCGCGCCGGGGCCCCCGACGAAGACGGCGACCTTGCCCCTGAAGAGCGCGGGATCCAGCGCGACCGTTGTGTCGCCCCAGCGTCCGGCGAACACGGTCGGCGCGTCCGCGAGGGTCGCCCGGCCGCCGATGCCGCTCGCCGGCGCGGGCGCCATCGGGATCCAGTCGGTCCTGGCCGCGAGGGGCGCACCACCAGCCACGAGGCGCGATGACATGCTGTCGAACCCGATCGGTCCGAACGGCAAGTTCTGGAAATAGCCGCCGCTGTCGCCTGCGGGCTTGAGGCCGAGCCGCTTGAACTCGCGCGCGATGTATTCGGTCCCCTTGTAGTTGCCGAGCTCACCGATCCGCCGCCCCATCATCGAGTCGTCGGCGAAGGGGTAGAGCCGGGAGCGGAGATCGTTCGCGGTGATTCCGGGTGTGGTCGGACGCGGCACCCAGGTGCGAGGGCCTTCGTCCGGCCAGACAGGCCTCGCGGGCCTGGTCTGAGCGGAGATGGCAGGGGCGACGCAGAGGGCGAAGGCGACGGGGATGGCGATGCGGAGCATGATCGGATTCCTGAGCACGGAAAGCGCTTCGTGAGAGGGTCGGCCACGTAATCTGCGCGCTGGTGCACCGGCGGTCACTAGTCCCGAGTCCTGGCCGGCATCAAGGTCGCAAGGGTCATACGGATGCTTCGGAAACTACGGATGAGACGGATCGCACCGTGTGGCGCGAGAATCCCTACTGCCATGCCCCCACTGAGTGTTTGTGGGTGTGGCGAGCAGGCCTCGTCCGCCACACGAAGCGATCCGTTCATACCCGTTGTTTCCGAAGCATCCGTATGAACCGTCGTTCTTGATGCCGACCTCCCGCGAGCGGCGTTCGACGCCGGCGAGTCGGTCGTGTAAGATTCGGCGCACCCGTCCCGCCCGCATCCGACACCCCCCTCGATTCGATGACGCTATTCCCCGGCCGCCTGGCGCTCGTGGCAGCGTTCGTAGCAGCGCTCGTGGCCTTCACGCCTGGCCTGGCGCGCGCTCAGGATTCCGGGACCAAGACGGCGCGCGCGACGCGTATCGCCGGACCCGCGCCGCGCATCGATGGCACGCTCGACGACGCGGCATGGTCGCGAGCGCAGCCCATTGCCGATTTCGTGCAGAAGATCCCCACCGAGGGCGCCACACCCAGCGTTCGGACCGAGGTCCGGCTGCTGTACGACGATGACGCGCTGTACGTGGGGGCGCGTCTCCGGCGGAGCGATTCTCGGGCGATCCGCACCTCGATCACGCGTCGCGACGGCGAGAGCGATGCCGAGGTCTTCACCGTGTCGTTGGATACGTACCTCGATCGGCGTACCGCGTACAGCTTCTCCCTGTCGTCCGGCGGCGTGCGCGGCGACTTCTACCATTCACAGGACAGCGAGGACAGCGGTCGCGAGGCACAGTTCGATCCCATCTGGAGTGGGCGCGCGCGCGTCGATACCGAGGGATGGAGCGCGGAGATGCGTATCCCCTTCTCGCAGCTTCGCTTCAACGGGGCGCCCGAGCACGTGTGGGGGCTTCAGCTCACGCGGTACGTGGCCGACCGGAGCGAGCGCGCGCAGTGGGTGCTCATCCCCGTCTCGGCGGCCGGCTTCGCGTCGCGCTTCGGGCGACTGGAAGGGATCGCCGGCATCCCGTCGGCCCGGCGGCTGGAGCTGTTGCCCTATGTCGCGACCGCTCTCACGTACCGCGCGAACGTCGACCCGGCCAATCCGTTCACGGACCGGTGGGGCGCACGCGCCGGCGGTGACCTCAAGCTGGGGCTCGGACCGAACCTCACGCTCGACGCGACGGTCAACCCGGACTTCGGGCAGGTCGAGGCCGATCCGGCCGTCGTGAACCTCACGGCGTTCGAGACGGTGTTCGAGGAGCGGCGGCCGTTCTTCATCGAGGGCAACGAGCTGCTCACCGGGCGCGGGCAGAGCTTCATCGGCCGCCCGACCTGGTTCTACAGCCGCCGGATCGGCGCGGTGCCACGCGGCTCGGCGCGCGGCGACTTCGTGGACATGCCGGCCAACACCACGATCCTGTCGGCGGCCAAAGTCACGGGGAGGCTCGCATCCGGTCTTTCCGTCGGCGCGCTGGCGGCGATCACGCCGCGCGAGTACGCACGGACCTTCCACATCATCAACGATTCGGCCGGCAGGCTAGCCGTCGAGCCGCCAAGTGAGTTCGCGGTGCTCCGCGTGCAGCAGGAGTTCGGGCGGCAGCAATCCAACGTGGGCGTGTCGGTGACGCAGGTGCATCGCGCGCTCGATGAGCGCGGCGGATTGTCCGGACTGCTGCCGGGCAATGCTGTGACCGGTGGCGCCGACTGGAAGCTGCGCTACAAGCAGGGGATGTACGAGATCACTGGCTGGGTCGGGGGCAGCCACGTGGATGGCGACTCGGCCGCGATCGCGCGTTTGCAGCGGGCGAGCGCGCACTACTTCCAGCGGCCCGATCAGGATCACGTGCGATTCGATCCGGCCCGGCGCTCGTTGACTGGAGCGAGTGGATCACTCCGCCTCGACAAGAACGCGGGGCGGTTCACCCTCGGCGGGATTCAGCTCTCGACCCGCTCGCCGGGCTTCGACATCAACGACGCCGGCCAGATGCGGAGCGGCGACGACATCGACTTCAACGCCGACATCCAGCTCCGCGACACGAAGCCGCACCGGCTCGTTCGCTTCTTCCAGTTCGGCACCTCGACGCAGGCAGGCTGGAACTTCGGCGGCATCCAGCAGTACCGGCGCTACACCCAGACCGGACAGGTCACGCTCCACAACTTCTGGCGGCTGAGCGCTCGGGGCACGCTCCACCGCCGGTCGCTGAGCGACGACCTGACGCGCGGTGGCCCGCTCATTGGGACGGCGAGCGGCTACACCGTGAACGCGCAGGTCACGAGCCGGTCGAACGTGCCGACTACCTGGACCGCGCGCACCGAGTACTTCGACGATGAGTTCGGCGGCTGGCGGTGGGACGTGAGTACCGGCATCAGCGTGCGTCCGGCGTCGCGGTGGCAAGCGTCCGTGGATCCGACCTACTCGCGCGCCGTGGACGCGCGGCAGTACATCGCCACGCGGTCGGGTGGCAGCGCGGTGACCTTCGGCCAGCGTTACATCTTCTCCTTCATCGAGCGGAGCACGCTGTCCGCGCGCTTTCGCCTGAACTTCGCCTTCACGCCGAACTTCACCGTGGAAGGCTACGCCGAGCCGTTCGCGACGAGTGGACGGTTCTACGACTTCGGCGAGCTTCCCGCCGCGCGGAGCCGCGAGCTGCGCCTCTACGGCGCCGCCGGCACGGGCACCTCGATCACCCGCGCCGAGGATGGCAGTTACAGTGTCAGCGATGGCGCGGTGACGTTCACGCTGCCGGCGCTCGACTTCGACCGCCTCTCCTTCCGGTCCAACCTCGTGTTGCGCTGGGAGTGGCTGCCCGGCAGCACCGCGTTCCTCATCTGGCAGGGGAGCCGTCAGAGGCTTGGCGCCGCCGGCGAGCTCGTCCACCCGCGCGACCTGTGGGATGCGGCGCGCACCGCGGGAGACAACTTCCTCGTGGCGAAGGTGAGCTACTGGCTGGGCGTGAAGTGAATTGGCGTGACGATGTGCCTACCCTCGTGAGCTGGCCGCGGCCCGGGCGCGCCGTCGCCGCCGCCATCGTCACCACCGCCGCCATCGGCGTGGCGCTCACCTACCCGAGCGGCGGCATGTGGCGCGAGCCCCCTCTCCCCGCGTACGGCGGGATGACGCGGCTCGTAGCCCACTTCCGCCACGCGAACGAGGACGGGCCGCCGCCCCCTCGGCAGGTGCTCGTGCTCGGCAGCAGCCTCACGCGCTACGGCATCGTGCAGGAACAGCTCCAGCACGAGCTCGGCACGGGCACGCGCGTGGTCGTCCTCCCGCTTGACGGCGCGAGCATCTGGGAGGTGCTGCGCCTCGCGCGCCGGTTTGACCGCCCGCGGGCGCCGGGTCCCAACGTGGCGATCGTCGAGGTGCGGCGCGCCGAGTTTCGAGCCGTGGATCTGTATCGCTACGAGCGCTTCGTGCTCCGCGACAAGCCAGAGTTCGTGAGCGCGCCGGGCCGACTCGGCGCGCTCCGGCAGCGCGTATCGGACCTGACGCCGCCGCGCCAGCAGATCACGGCCTGGTGGGAGGAGGTCCGCTATGGCTGGCTGCCGCGCCTCGGCGTGCGCCCGAGCGTCCCAGAGGCGGAGCCGCATAGGCTCTGGGCGATGTCACCCGCGCGGCGGCAGGAAACGTTGCGCGATTTCATGCCGGAGCGCGCGGCGCGCATGCTCCGCAACCGGAAATTCTCGCGGCCCGCGCTTGCGACGCTACGCCTGCTCGTCGCCGAGCTCCAGGGGCGAGGGTATCGCGTGCTGCTCTTCAGTCCACCCGTGAGCAGCCGCTATCTCGCCACGCTCGATACGCTGCCAGCGGGCGCGGTGGCCGAGGCGGCCTACCGCGCGACGATCCTGAGCGCGGACTCTACCGGTGCCGATGCCGTCATCGCCTTCGGCACGGAGCGCTCGCTTGGCGTGGGCAGCTCGATCTTCTACGACTACGGGCATCTGCGCCCCGAAGGCGCGGCGCGCGAAACCCGCCGCATCGCCGAGGCGCTCGACGCGCTCGGGTGGCTGAGGCGCTGAGCGCGAGGTAAAAGGGATTGATGCGGATCGCGCCGGAATGGTGACGGTGAATCGCCACTCCGACGCGATCGTGTCGTTCGGGGGGGGCCCCCCAAGGTAGCGCGCGTCTGCTTCTCCCTTATCCCCTCACAATCGCCACCGCGCTCACTTCCACGAGGATCCCGCGGAGTTGCGCGCCGACGACGGCGCGCGCGGGGAAGGGCGGGCGGAAGGTGGCGCGGTAGACGTCGTTGAAGGCGCCCCAGTCGCCGACGTCGGCGAGATAGACGGTGACCGAGACGACATCGTCGAGCGTCGCTCCGCCGGCCGCGAGCACGGCGCGCAGCTTGTCGAGGACGACGGTGGCCTGGGCCACGATGTCGGCCCCCTTCGTCTCACCGGTGGCCGGATCGGTGGGCACCTGGCCCGAGACGAACAGGAAGCTGCCCGCGCGCACGCCGGGCGAGTACGCGCCCTTCGGCGGCGGAATGTCGGGGCCCAGCGTGACCGGTTGCCACGCGCGCTCACCATGTGCCATATCTTGTCCCCCATGATCATGCAAACGCTTCATGATGCGCCTCGCTCGTCGGGAGCGGTAGAGCCCGCGCTCCCGCTCGAGGAGATCGAGACGCCGGCCGCCGTCGTCGATCTCGACCGCCTCACGCGGAACCTCGATCGCATGGCGGCCTATGCCGCGGCGCATTCGCTCGCGTTGCGCCCGCACGTCAAGACGCACAAGTCGCCGCGGGTCGCGGCCGAACAGATTCGTCGCGGCGCGGCCGGCCTCACCTGCGCCACGCCGCGCGAGGCCGAGGTGATGAGCGAGGTCGGCAATGATCTCCTCGTCGCGTACCCCGTGCTCGGCGCCCCGAAGCTCCGGCGCCTCATGACGCTCCCCGAGCGCGTGCGCCTCACCGTCGCGCTGGATTCGGCGGAGGCGATCGAGCAACTCGCCGCCGCAGCGCGCTACCACGACCGGCCCGTCCGCGTGTACGTGGAGCTCGACCTCGGCATGCACCGCGTGGGCGTCAGCTCGGCCGCCGAGGCGGCGGCGCTGGCGGAGCTCGTGTCGCGGCGGGAGCCGTTGGAGTACGCGGGAATTGCCTTCTATCCGGGGCACATCCGGGAGAGCGTGCGCGAGCAGAGCGCCGGGCTGGCGCGGCTCACCGAGGGGCTTGGGAATGCACTCGCGGAGATGGAACGAGCCGGCTTCCGGCCCGGCGTGGTGAGCGGCGGCTCCACGCCCACAGCCTGGCGCACGCACGAGATCGCTGGAATCACCGAGTTCCGGCCGGGCACGTACGTCTACAACGACCGCACGACGGCCGAGATCGGCGCTTGCGAGTGGGAGGAGTGCGCGCTCACCGTGCACGCGACGGTGGTCAGCACCGCGGTGCCAGGTCAGGCGGTGATCGACGCCGGAACGAAGGCACTCGGTCGCGAGCCGCTCCGGGGCGGTGTGGCGGGCGGCGGATTCGGCGTGCTCGTAGACCACCCCGAAGTCACCGTCTCAGGGATGTCGGAGGAGCACGGCATCCTCGACTTGAGCGACTCCGGGTGGCGGCCAGGCGTAGGCGAGCGGGTGCGTGTGATCCCGAACCACGTCTGCATCGTGGTGCATCTGAATGACGTGATATACGGTGAGCGCGGTGGCGTGGTGGAGACGAGCTGGCCGGTCGCGGCGCGGGGGCGCACGCAGCCGGCCGAGTGAGCGCAGCGCCGAACCCGACTATGCCACAGATCTACGACATCTCCGTTCCCATCGCCGACGGCGGCGTGGTGTACCCGGGCAACCCGGAGATCCGCATCGCGCTCCAGCAGGCGCTCGCCCGCGGTGACGGTGCGAACGTCTCGACACTCGCCTTCGGCTCGCACACCGGTACGCACGTGGACGCCGCGAAGCACTTCTTCGACGAGGGGCAGCCGGTGGACGAGATTCCGCTCGAGCGGTTGATCGGGCCGGCGATCGTCATCGCGTTCCCCGATGACACGCGAGCGGTGAGCGAGGCTGACCTGCGGCGCCACGACCTCGGCGGCCACACGCGAGTGCTCATCCGAACGCGGAACTCCGCGCTTCTCGCCCGGCGTGAATTCGTGCCCGACTACACCTATCTGACCCCGGACGGCGCAGACTATCTCGTCGGGCTCGGCGTGCAGCTCGTGGGGGTGGACTACCTCTCCGTCGAGCAGTTCCACTCGGGTCACCACCGCACGCATCGCGCGCTCCTGGGGCATCGCGTGGTGATCGTCGAGGGGCTGAACCTGGCCGCCGTGCCGGAGGGGACGTACGACCTCGTGTGCCTGCCGCTGCGGCTGGCCGGGCTCGATGGCGCGCCGGCACGGGCCGTGTTGATCGAAGGAGGACGTGCGTTCCGGTGATACCCAGCGCGTTGGATCGGTGCCACTCGCCCCGCCCGTCGGCGTAACTTCGTTCATTGGGGGGGCCCCCACCGCATGGAGCCGCGCCCCGCGCGATCACTCGCCCCGCTGCCCGCCACCCACACTCCACAGATAGCACAATGCAACTAGCCATGATCGGGTTGGGCCGCATGGGCGGCAACATGGTGGAACGCCTCATCGGCGGTGGCCATCAGCTCGTCGTCTTCGACCGGAGCGCGGAGGCGATCGCACGCTATGCGACGTTGGGGGCAACGGGCGCACCCGACCTCGCCGGCGTGGCCGCGGCGCTCGAGGGGCCGCGCGTCGTCTGGATCATGGTGCCGGCGGGCGCACCGGTGGACGAGACGATCGATCGGCTCATCCCGGTGCTTGCCGTGGGCGACGTGATCATCGACGGCGGCAACTCCAACTTCCACGACACCGTGCGCCGCGCCGAGATGTTGCGCGCGCGGGGGATCGAGATGATGGATGCGGGGACGAGCGGCGGCGTCTGGGGCCTCCGCAACGGATACTGCCTCATGGTGGGTGGCTCGGAGCACGCCTTCGGGTTGTGCGAGCCGATCTTCCGCACGCTCGCCCCACCGAACGGATACGCGCACGTGGGGCCGAACGGCGCGGGGCACTACGTGAAGATGATCCACAACGGGATCGAGTACGGCATGCTGCAGGCGTACGCGGAGGGCTACGAGATCCTCCATGCTTCAAAGGAGTACGCATTCGATCTCCGGCAGATCGCGGCGCTCTGGAACCAGGGGAGCGTGGTGCGCTCGTGGCTCAACGAGCTCGCGGAGAGCGCCTTCGGCAAGGACGCAGACCTCGAGGCGATCCGCGGCTACGTCGAGGATTCCGGCGAGGGGCGGTGGACGGTGCAGGAGGCGATCGACCTCGACGTCCCGGCCCCGGTAATCACACTCTCCCTGCTCACGCGCTTCCGCTCGCGGCAGGCGGATTCCTTCTCCGCGAAGGTGATCGCGGCGTTGCGGAACGAGTTCGGCGGGCACGCGGTGAAGAAGGAAGGCAGCGAAGGACCGGGAGGGAAGAGCTGACGATGGGCACGGGGGAGAATCCGAAACCGGGCGGCGGCGTATTCACCGCGCGGGACGCAGCGAGGGCGAAGCCGTCGCGGGAAGCCGACCCCTGCACGATGATCATCTGCGGCGCCCTCGGCGACCTGTCGCGACGGAAGCTCATGCCGGCGATCTACCGGCTCGCGGTGGACGGGCTGCTCCCCGCGTCCTTTCGCGTGCTGGGCGCGGCGCGCGAGGATCACGACGACGCGACCTTCCGCGCCGCGATGCGCGAGGCGGTCATCGGCTCGGAGGAGGCGGGCGCGTTCGACCTGGACGTATGGACAGGGCTGAGCGACCGGCTCTTCTACCAGCGCGCGGACCTCACCGACCCGGCCGGGTACACCGCCGTCGCCGAGCGGCTCGCGGCGCTGGAAGCGCCACTCGAGCGCAAGCTCGCGAACCGGCTCTTCTACCTCGCGGTGCCGCCGGTCATCTTCGAGTCCATCGTGCGCAACCTGTCGTCGAGCGGGCTCGCGCCGAAGCTCGAGGACCCCGCGCTGCGGCCGTGGCGGCGCGTGGTGATCGAGAAGCCGTTCGGCACGAGCCTCGCCACCGCGCAGGCCCTCAATACGTTCGTGCTCGGCGTGCTGGCGGAGCCGCAGCTGTACCGCATCGATCACTATCTGGGCAAGGACACTGTCCAGAACCTCATCGTCTTCCGGTTCGCCAACTCCATCTTCGAGCCGCTGTGGAACCGCGGGCACGTGGCGCAGGTGCAGATCACCGTGGCGGAGACGGTTGGGGTGGAGACGCGCGGCAAGTATTACGAGGGCGCTGGCGTGCTACGCGACATGTTCCAGAACCACCTGCTCCAGCTGCTGGCACTCACCGCGATGGAGCCCCCGGTGACGATGAGCGCCGACGCGGTGCGGGACGAGAAGGTGAAGGTGCTGCGCTCCATCCGCTGGCTCACCCCGCAGACGATTCCCGGCGCGGCGGTCCGGGCGCAGTACAAGGCGGGCGAGAATGGTGGTGCGGGTGTCGCTGGCTACCGCGATGAACCGGACGTCGCGGCCGGCTCCACCATGCCCACGTACGCCGCGCTCCGGCTGTCGCTCGATTCCTGGCGGTGGAAGGACGTGCCGTTCTACCTGCGCTCGGGGAAGCGGCTGGCGAAGCGCGTGTCGGAGATCGCCGTACAGTTTCGCGCGCCGCCGCTCCTCATGTTCGGCCACAAGACGCGCCAGCGGATGGAGCCGAACACGCTCGTCATCCGCGTGCAGCCGAACGAGGGGATGTCGCTCTCCTTCGAGGTGAAGCGGCCCGGGGCGAAGTGCGCGCTCACCCCCGAGATCGAGGTGTCGGGCGTGGACATGGACTTCGGCTACGAGCGCACCTTCGGCGCCTCGGTGAGCCCCGCGTACGAGACGCTGCTGCTCGACGTGATGCTCGGCGAGCAGACGCTGTTCACGCGGAGCGACGAGGTGGAGGCCGCGTGGCGCGTGGTGGACCCGCTCATCGCCTATTGGGAGTCTCACGCGCGGGCCCGCATCCCCACTTACGCCGCCGGCTCCTGGGGCCCGCGCGAGGCCGACGCGCTGCTCGAAGCGGACGGCGTGCAGTGGAGGACGCCGTAGGGGCGGGCCGCTTCCCGCTATTGCTCCGCGCGCCACGGACTCTCAACTTGAGCCATGGCACCGACCAAGCAGGGCTGGCTGGCGCGGCTGGGGTCGAATCTGGTGGCGCGGACGGTCGTGTACTACGTGCTCGTCTTCGCCGGGGCGGCGCTCGTGTGGCGAGCACTGCCACCCGAATGGCGCGCGCTGATCGCACGGTCGTTCGGGGATGCTTCGGGGCAGGCCGGCCAAGCGGCGATCCTCGGTCGGAGGGGGGATGCGGGGGATGCGGGGCGGCCCGCCGGAGCGCTGGGCGCGGCCGTCGCCATGACGGTGGCCGCCCTGCTGGCGCTCCCCGTCGGGTGGCTCTACATCCTCACGCGGCAGAAGAAGGGCTACCGCCAGTCGGTGGTGCAGACCCTCATCATGCTGCCTGTGGTCGTCGCCGGCGTCGTCGTGCTCGTCAAGAACTCGGTCGCGCTCGCGTTCAGCCTCGCGGGGATCGTCGCCGCGGTCCGCTTCCGCAACACGCTCGAGGATAGCAAGGACGCCGTCTACATCTTCCTCGCCACGGCGCTCGGCATCGCCGCGGGTGTGGAGCTCGGGGTCGCCGTCGTCCTGAGCGTCGTGTTCAACGCCCTCGCCCTCGCGCTCTGGTACTCGGAATTCGGCAAGAGCCCGGCCGCCCTCGAGGGCACTCGTGCGGAGCGCCAACTCGAGCGCGCGATGGCGATCGTCAACCGCACGGGGACGTTCGTGGCGAAGGTGGACGACCAGCTCCTCAAGTCCATGTCGCCCGATCAGCTCGACGCCCTGGCCGATCGCGCCTGGCGTCGCCGCAGACGGCACGCGCCGGAGCTGGAGGGGGACGAGGAGAAGCCAGACTTCGACACCCTGCTCCGTGTGCGTACGGCCGACGTCGAAGCAGCGCGCCGCGCGGCCGAGCCCGTGCTGCGTGAGCGGTTGGAGAATTGGCGATTCGGCGGCGTCATCCACGAGGGTGGCGGCACGCACGTGGTCGAGTACGATGTGAAGCTGGGTGACGCGAAGCCGCGCGCGCTGCTCGATGCGCTCCGGGCTGGTGGGCCGGCGCTGCTCGACGCGCGACTCCATCGGGGGGGGGACGAAGCATGAGATCGTGGCGATGCGTGGTCCGGCGGGTCGTCGTGGCGGGCGCCGCATTCGTGGCGAGCGCCGCATCCGTGGTGAATGTCGCGGCCGGGCAGGTGGCGGCCCCACCCCCCGCGCGCGAGGGCGGCAAGGTCGCGCCCCTGTTTGCATCGAACGACGTGCTCCAGCTCACGCTCACGACCGACATGCGGAGCGTGCTGCGCGACCGCGATTCCACGGACGTCAAGGACCACGCGGCCACGCTCGCCTGGGCCGAAGGCGGCGCACCGGCCACGCTCGACGTGCAGGTGCGGACGCGCGGCCACTGGCGTCGCCAGCAGCGCAATTGCGAGTTTCCGCCACTCCGCGTCACCTACCCCAAGGGCACCCGGAAGGGGACGATCTTCGCCGGCCAGGGGCACCTCAAGCTCGTGACGCACTGCCGGGATCGCGACGACTACGAGCAGTACATCCTCGGCGAGTACCTCGCGTACCGCGCGTACAACCTGCTCACCCCGCTGAGCTTCCGCGCCCGCCTCGCGCGCGTCACGTACACGGACGCGTCCGGCCGCGTGGGGCCGGTCACCCGCTTCGCGATGTTCGTCGAGGACGATGCGGACGTCGCCAAGCGAAATGGTGCCAAGCTCCTCGAGCAGAAGGGCGCCGCCTACGAGGATCTCGATCTCGAGACCGCGGCGCTCGCGACGGCGTTCAACTACATGATCGGGAACCACGACTGGTCGGTCTTCGCGCTCCACAACTTCGTGCTGCTCCGGGACAGCCTGGCCGCTCCAGCGCCCGTCCCCTACGATTTCGATTTCTCGGGTCTCGTGAACACCCGCTATGCGGTACCGCCGCCCCAGGTGCCGGTCAAGTCCGTCACGCAACGCTATTACCGCGGCCCCTGCCTCACCACGGAGCAGTGGACGCCGATCCTGGCGCGCTTCACCGCGCAGCGGGGGGCGATCTACGCGCTCTACACCAGCCTCCCGCCACTCGACCGGAAGCAGGCAGCGCGCGCGCGCGACTACCTCGACGAGTTCTACCAGACGATCGGCGACCGGCGGGCGATCAAGCGCGAGCTGATCGACACCTGCAAGGCGCGCTAGGCGACGGCCATCGCCTGCTGGCGACGTACGCTCGCGTTACGGGCTCCGACTCGCTACCACCTGGCGTGACTTGGCCGCCGTGGCCGCATTGCGCTTCGTACTCGCGGCGACGCGGCGGCCGGCGTGGTCCTCCTGCACGTGGACGCCTCGTTGTGGTCGGTCGGCGCTTCGGGCCGGAGCTTGCCGGCGCCGCACCGCGGCGGTGAGGGGTACGAACTCCACGCTCACACGGTGGTGGAGCGCCGCGGCGATGCGACTGAGCATGGAGAGCGAGTGGCCCTCGTAGTCGGCGTCCTCGAGCCGTGCGATGACCGGCTGCTTGGTGCCGACCAGCTCTGCGAGCTGCCGTTGGGTAAGGCCACGCGCGGTACGCAGGTCGTACAGCGCGTGCGCGACGTCCCGGTTCACTCGCGCCTCCCCGACGAGCGACTCCCAGTCCGCTTCGCCCCCGAACAGGCCATCCAGGAAGGCAACAGCGTCGGGCGTCGCCCGCTTCGCGGGCTTTCGAGTCTTAGCGTGCTGGGTCATCGCGTCTGTCCCTTCCTCGGTGGAGTCGTCAGCTTCGGCCGTGGCGGCCGGTACGCGTGCCGGTCTGAATCGGCGCGGAACTCGTCTCGATACCGTACCGCCCGGTCGATGTCCGCATCGTCCACTTCGCTCGCCTTCGTACAACCGCTCGTCAGGACGGCGACGCCGCGGCCGTTGAAGAAGTAGAGCACGCGGTAATTCACCCTGCCGACGCGGGCGCGGAGCTCGTGGATCTCGTCACGCAGTGGGGCGGACGAGGGGCGCCGGAGGGCGTGGCCATGGTCAGCAAGGCGCTGGATCAGGTCGCGGCATCGGGCTGCGGCATCGCGGTTGCCGGTGCCAACTTCACGGAGCCAGGTGTGCAGTGGGACATCGCCCTCGCTCTCCTGGTAGGTCAGGACCCGGATCGGCGGCATCAGTCAGTAGAATGTATAACAATATTGTTATCTCGCCAAGGCTGCGGCCGGGACATCCGCGTCTGGCGGCCCGTCCTATGGTGATCGAGTTGGCATCTGCGCGACTGATCCTTCCCGTCGGATTGTCCTCCGTGAGCCGGCCATCGAGATGCGGCGACGGAGTTTCGCCCATCGGTCGGCGATTCGGCGTCGGAATACTTCCGATGACCGCGTGGCTCACGCGTTATCGAGGAGGCTTGGCCGGCGGCGTCGGTCTGCTCAGCCGACCAGCCGTCGAGTCGACGCGTATCATGCGGTCGGTTGGCACCGGCAGCACGGTGTCCTCGAGCGCCCAGCCCGAGAACTCCGTCACCCGCTGCGAATAGAGGGGACCGTCCCCCGGCGCGTGTCGCCAAACGGTACTCTGTGCTGGGAGGAGCAGCGATACGGCCGTGTCGCGTCTGGGCGGAGCGAACACGACTTCACCGCCGGCGGCGTCGTCCGGCGAGGGCGTGCGGAACATCCACGTGGCTGCAGCGAGTGAACGGTCGGGCCCCACCCGAAGCGTCCCCGAGATGCTCGGCTGCTTCCGGCTCCGCGTACAGTACGCAATCGTGAGCGCCGCGCCACCGTCGCCCGGCCCGAAGCTCAAGCTGTGGGCCTCCCCGAACGAGGCGTCGAGGAAGTGCTGCGCCATGTAGGAATCGAGCCGCGCGTAGTGCCAGTGCCGTGCCGGCCGGCTGGACCCCGACGCCCGACTGGCCTTCGTGTAGTACGCGATGGCGTAGCCTTCATCCGCGATCCGGGCGCTATCCGCGAGACGCTGGGCCGCACCGATCGAGGTGCTCATTCGGCGCCGGCCGAACTCGTTCATGCTGCCGATCTCTGATGCGCGAACGTCGGCAGAATCAGTCAGGCCGTTCCAGGCCATCCCGTAGCGGTACGGGGGCAACAGGTAGCGGCGGCGTACGGTGTGCCAGAGCGCTCTCGCTGCAGGCTGATCTTGGTTCGGGCAGAGCTTGGTTACCGCCGTGGTGACGACGACGGGAAGCGTGGCCGCGACGGCCTCCATCGTCAAGCGAATGTCACTGCGGTCCGACGGCAGCGGGACGCTGAGCGGGGTGTAGCCGATCCGGCGAGCGACCAGGCCGCTGAGCGGCTGCGAGTCGCGAGCTGGAAGCACGAATCGCCCTAGCGAGTCGGTGAGCGTCGAGGCCAGCCTCGCGTTCGGCCCCCACAGCTCGACCGTCACCTCAGGCAGCGGAGCGCCAGCCGGGCTACTCACCACGCCTCGAACTTGCGCGCCCGATGACCTGACAAGGCACAGGGTGAGTATGAGGCTCGCCAGAACACGCACGAGCAACGAGATCTTCATCCGACCGCTGCTAACGTGCTTGACCGATGATGCTTCACAATGTCCTCCCGCAGGAGCGCCCCCGACCGTAACGATGGGGGCGAGTGTCGGGATGACGGATGACAGCCAGATCGGCAACCGCTCTCACGCCTGACTCGGCGCCTCCGTCGCCGCGCGCTCCGCGCGGGCGATCAGCCGCTCCTGCGTGCTCGGCCCGCCTCCTGCGGCGCGCCGTGTGTAGCTCCCGTCCGGTCCGAGCTCCCACGCCGTGGGGTCGTCCAGCTCGAGATCGAGCAACTCGCTCAACCGCACGCGGCACCCGGCGTCCTCCACCGGCGCGAGGAGCTCGACGCGGCGGCGCAGGTTGCGCGGGCGCCAATCCGCCGAGCCGATGAAGTATTCGGGGTCGCCCGCGTTGGCAAAGTGGACGATGCGGGCGTGCTCGAGGAAGCGACCCAGGCAACTCACCACGCGAATGCGGTCGGAGAGGCTGGGCACGCCAGGGCGCAGGGTACAGATGCCGCGCACGCTCAGCGCAATGTCCACCCCCGCCTGCGACGCCGCGTACAGCTCGCGGATCATCTCGCCATCCGAGAGCCCGTTGAGCTTGAGCCGGATGCGGCCGCCGCGACCAGCGCGCGCATGCTCGCCCTCGCGCCGCACGCGCTCGGTGAGCCCGCGCAACAGGAAGTTCGGCGCGACGAGGCAGCGCCGCAGCGGGTTGCGCGGCGGGCGCGAGGAGCCCGTGAGCTCGTTGAACAGGTCGTTCAGGTCGGCGCCAAGGGCTTCGTTCGCCGAGAGGAGGCTCAGGTCGGTGTAGGCTCGCGCGGTCGCGGCGTTGTAGTTCCCGGTGCCGATGTGCACGTAGCGCCGTCGCCCCGCGCCCTCCCGCCGGATCACGAGAGCGACCTTCGCGTGCGTCTTGAGCCCCTTGAGGCCGTAGACCACGTGCGCACCGGCCTCCTCCAGCCGCTTGGTCCACCCTACGTTGCGCTCCTCGTCGAAGCGCGCCGTGAGCTCCACGAACACCGCGACTTCCTTCCCCGCGGCCGCCGCGCGCAGGAGTGCGTCGGCGATCGGTGAGCGCTCGCCGGCACGGTACAGTGTCAGCTTGATCGCGGTCACGTCGGGATCGTCCGCCGCCTCGGTGAAGAAGCGCCCGACCGTGGCATCGAAGTCGTCGTACGGGTGGTGCGCGAGCACGTCACCCTCGCGGAGCTGCGTCCAGAGCGGGCGATCCGCGGCGAGCGGGGACCGGGCGCGAAACGGCGCCCAGCCCAGCTCGGGGAGCGGGAGCGCGGCCAGCTCGCGCAGGCCCGTGAGATCGAGCGGGCCGTCCACCTCGTGGACATCCGCTGCGGCGAGCAGCACGCCGTCGGCGCCTCGCTCCCGCCGCAGCTCCTGCAGGAGCAGCTCGCGCAACGCCGCGGGCATCGCGCGCTCCACCTCGAGCCGCACGACCGGGTTGTGCGGCCGGCGCTTCGCTGCCGCCTCTACCTGCGCGAGGAGCTTGCCGCGCTTCGAGTCGGCCACGTTCAGGTCGCCGCCGCGGGTCACGCGGAAGAGATACGCCTGGTCCACCCGGCTCGTGGGGTAGAGCGCCTCGAGGTTCGCGCGGATGATCTCCTCGATCGGCACCAGGTCGTGCCCGCCGGCGAGCGGCACGAAGCGCGGGAGGTCGCGCGGGAAGTCGAGCTCCGCGAAGTGCCCGGCGTCGCCCCCGGGATCGCGGGTGATGATTGCGAGCGCCAGCGTGAGGTGTGGGACGATCGGGAACGGGTGCCCCGCGCTCAGCGTCATCGCCAGCGGCGTGAGTGCGGGAAAGATCTCCTCCTGGAAGTACGTGCGCAGCTCGGCGCGCCGCGCATCGTCGAGCTCGCTCCACGGCAGCACTCGCACGCCATGCTCGGCCAGCTCGCGGAGGCAACGCGCCAGGCATTCGTACTGACGGGCGATGAGCGGGAGCACGCGTAGCGCGATCGCGTCGAGCTGTTCTTGCGGCGTGAGGCCATCCTCGCTCCGCTCCTCCCCCACCTCGCCGCGTGCCGTCTTGAGGCCACCCACGCGCACCATGTAGAACTCGTCGAGGTTGCCGCTCACGATCGAGAGATAGCGCACGCGCTCGAGGAGTGGCACGCGTGGGTCGTCGGCGAGCGCCAGGACTCGCGCAATGAATTCGAGGAGGCTCAACTCGCTGTTGAGGAAATGCGCCGGGTCCGCGCGCGATGCGTCGAGCGCGGCCGCGGGAAGCGGCGTCGCGGGGATCACGGCCGGCGCCCAGGTGCCAACGACCGCGCCGCCCGCGCGGACCCCTCCCGGTGGGGTGACGGCCCCGGTTCCGCGGTTGCGCCGGTTGCCGGCCGCCATTCCCTTCGCGAGGACGGTGAGTGCCGCCATCGTCTCGCCGTCCCGGAGCGTGGGCGAGCCGGCGCGCGCCATCGCCTCGTCGAGCGGGAGCCAGATCACTTCGCCGTCGGCCGGCTCCGGCGCGCCCAAGGCCGCGGTCGCGCGCCAGACCTCGAGCATCGGCCGCGGACCGATTGGGGGCACCGTGCCGAGGAGCTCTACGTCGCCGGCGAGGGCCTCGCCCTGCGCGCCGAAGAGCTGCGCGGCGAGCGCGCGGCAGGTGTCCTCCCCGCTCCCACCGGCGAGCGGGAGACGGACGACGCCATCTTCCGCGCGGCAGGCGATGCGT
The DNA here is from genome assembly GCA_037720885.1 of Gemmatimonadaceae bacterium. Taxonomy (GTDB): domain Bacteria; phylum Gemmatimonadota; class Gemmatimonadetes; order Gemmatimonadales; family Gemmatimonadaceae; genus JACMME01. The sequence goes on from JBBJNN010000094.1 coordinate 16,971, forward strand.
CCGCCGTGCTCGACGATGAGCACGACCGCGCGGGGTGCGGACAGCTCGCGTGCGGTCGCCTCGTTCTCCAGCCACTTCACCAGGAGCTGGGCCCGCTCGCGCTTGTCGGAGCTCACGGGCCGTAGTCCGTGCTCTCGCTGAAGGGGCGCGACGATCCGATCGAGCGCGGAGCCACCGCGCAGCCGGCGGACCTGCAGCTCCTGGAAGGAGCGCGCGAGGGAGTGACTGCGGACGGTGCAGACGTCGTACAGAAACTCGAGCCGCGCCCGGCGCAGCCATTTCCCCGGCACGCGCCGCACGTGCCGTTCCGTCTCTACCTGAAGCCTTGGCTCGAGAAGGGCCGCGTCCACGAGCCCGCGGAGTCGGCGCGCCGGCTCGCTCTCGCCGCCGAGCGCGCCCCATGCATCGAGCGCCGCGCTACGGGCGTCATACCATTCGCCGGCGCTCCCCGGGTCGAGCGGATCGCGGATCGCGAGAGACAGGGTGCGGCGGTCATTCGCGCCGAGGCGGAACCGGCACCTGACCCCGCGACGCCGCAGCGAGTCGTCCGGCGTGTCGAAGAAGATGTCGCGGTGAAAGCTTCGCTCGGTCGGGAGCGAGGGGAGGCCGAGGGGGAGTGGCGCGGCGACGAGGCGCCGGAGCAGCTCGACGCTCGGCACGTCGAACCGGGCTCGCTCGTGCGGGCTCTTCTTCGTGGGTGGCGTCACGCCCGGAACGTCCGCCGCGAAGGGAGAGGACGCAAGGCCAGTGCACCCATGATGAAGTGCTCCTCCCCCGAGCGCGCCATGAGTAGCGAGCGGTAGAGCCGTGCCGCTTCCCCGGTGGTGTCGTTGACGTCGCGCTCGTTTGGCAGGCTCCCTGGGTCGAGACTCATCAATCGACCCGCGCAAAGTCGATGAACCCCTTCGCCGCGTCTGTTCGCACGAGCGTGACGCGTACCGGGTCGCCCACGTCCAGCCCTGCCTCGCCGCGCACGACGCGCCCCTCTACCGGCGGTGCGAGCAGGCGGACGTACGTGGCGTCGGGCTTCGCGCCTGTCACGATCGCGTCGAACGCTTCGCCCTCGCGCCCGGCGAGCAACGCAGCCGCCGCGACCTTCCGCATCGTGCGCTCGACCTTGTTCGCGTCATCCTCCTTCCGCGTACAGCGCGCCGCGATGCCGGTGAGCGCGCTCTCGCTATACGGCGAGGCCGCACGGGCGAGGCACGCCTTGAGCAGCCGCTGCGTGACGAGGTCGGCGTAGCGCCGGTTCGGCGCCGTCGAGTGCGAGTAGTCCTGTACCGCGAGCCCGAAGTGCGGCTCGCGCTCGGCGGTCGGGGAGCCGAGCATGTACTCGCCGGACCCAAGGAGCTTGACGACGGAGAGGGAGATGTCGGGAAAATGCGCGGGGTCGGCCACCTTGCGGCGCGCGAGGAACTCCGCGAGCGCCAGCGGATCCGGCGCTGCTGGCAGCGTGTCGCCCGCCTGCTCCGCGAGCGCCACGATGCGCAGCCAGCGCTTGGGCGTGCGCACCACTCGGCGAATCCACGGCGAGCCGCGCGCGACGAGGAACTCCGCCATGGCGACGTTCGTCGCGATCATGAGGTCCTCGATCAGCTCGCGCGCGCGATTCTTCCGCGTCACCTCGACGCCGACCACTGTGCCACCCGTCACGACCGCGCGCGCTTCGATCGTCTCGATCTCGAGCGCGCCACGCCGTGCGCGTACGGCGCGCATCGCGCGCGCCGCGGCGTCCTGCACGCGGAGCTGATCCGCCAGCACGGCATCCCGCGACACGCGCGGCGGCGGCGGCGCCGCACCCTCCAACCACGCGCCGACGCTCGCGTAGTCGAGCTGCGCGTGGTTGCGCGCGACGGCGCGGTAGATGTCATGCTCGCGAACGTCGCCTGTCGTGCCCACGCGCAACTCGACGACGATCACGAATCGGTCGGTGCCCTCGCGGAGCGAGGTGAGATCCGTGGAGAGTGCCTCGGGGAGCATCGGGAAGGTGACGGCGCCAGTGTAGACGCTCGTCGTGTTCCGCGCGGCCTGCCGGTCGATGGCGGAGCCGAGGGGCGCGAGCCAGTCCACGTCGGCAAGGCCGATGAGGAGCCGAGTGTCGCCGCCGTCGCGCTGCTCCGCCACCTCGATCTGGTCGAGGTCGCGCGTGTCCGTGTTGTCGATGGATGACCAGGGGAGCGCGCGCAGGTCGCGGATGGCGCCGCGCGGCACCACGAGCGGCGTGAGCGTACGCAGCCGGTCCACCTCGGTGGCGACCTCGTGCGGCATGTCAGGCGCGAAGTCCGCGTCGAGCATCGCCTGGCGCGCGAGTGCGAGCAGATCGGGGGGCGTGCCGGCGGGCGAGGCGGAGCTCCGGGGCATGGGCGGGGCGGTTGGGAAGCGGGAGTGGTCCGCGGCGTGCAGCGTGGAGGGGCAGCCGTCAGCCACATCACACACATCGCGTGCATCTCACGATGCCTCTCTCGAGGCACACGGGAGCGGGAGCCATGTTTCTGGAGCGGAGGCAGGTGTCGCGCAAGACGCCCGACGACGGAAAGCTCGAGATCACGAGGGTCGCCGCGGCGCCGCTACGCGCGCTGCCGCCGGAGTTCACCCTCGAGGTGAATGGTGCGCGCGGCAGGGGACGCATCGGCGAGATGGAGTGCATGTGCCGCGGGGAAGCGGAGCGGCACGTCCATTACTTTCTCGAGAGCGAGCTACTCAAATCGCTGCCGGCGGGCGGCCACGTCACGCTCGACATGCGGGATGACGACGGCGAGCGTGGCCGCCACGGCTCGGCCGTCGTCGCGGTCGCGTCCGTGTAGCGACCGCCTCGACGGGTGCCTTCCGGTGCTGCTACTTGTGGCGGTAGGTGATCCGGCCGCGGGACAGGTCGTAGGGTGAGACCTCGATCTTGACCTGATCGCCCTGCAGCACTCGGATCCTGAACTGCCGCATCTTGCCCCCCAGTGTTGCCAGCACGTCGTGTCCGCCGTTGACGGTCACACGGAAGGTGGCGTTGGGGAGCACCTCGGCGACTGTCCCTTCCAGCTCGATGGCGTCCTGCTTAGGCATGCGGCTCAGCCATGCGAGCGATCGTTCCGCTTCGCCTTCGCGTTTCGCCGGCGCGCGGCGGCCGACTTGCGCTGCCGAGCCTCGCTCGGCTTCACGTAGAAGCGCTTCTTCCGAAGATCCGCCAACAGGCCGGACCGGATCATGTCCCGCTTGAACTTCTTCAATGCCCACTCCAGACGATCACTTTCTTCGATGATGATGTAGGTCATCCGCTCTCCCGTGTCGGTCGCGTGTGAGGGCACCAGGGCGCCGGCGGCGCGGGGTGCCCGCGTGAGATTCCATCGCATTCCATCGCAGCGCAAAAGGGGACCCGGCGCCGGCCGAAGTCCCCTCGATCGCCCAGGTGGCGGCCAGGCTGGGGTCGCCGGCCGTGCGATTGGCTGTAAACTAGTGCCGTCCCGGAGCGAAGTCAAAGGCAGAGCGACGGTTGGACATCCGGGCCGGTCCCCCATTCCGACGCGCCACCCGCTCGCGCGTCACCGGTGGGCTAGCGGCAATGCCGATCACTTAGCGGGTAGGATGGGGCGTTTGCGGGGATAGTTACTCATCTTGCGTTTGACG
>JBBJNN010000009.1:0-5121 GCA_037720885.1 Gemmatimonadaceae bacterium
GCACGTGCTGGTGAGCTACAACTCCGAGGGCGTGCTCCCCGCGACGGAGCTGCGGCGCATCCTGGCCGCGGCGTCGGCCGATGGCCGGGTGCGTCGCTTCTCGCGCCGCTACCGGCGGTATCGCGCCGACAGCGACCGCGATGGACGCCGGTACCGTGGCGACCACGTGCGCGAGCTGTTGTATTACGCGCGCTTGCGATGACGCTCCGCCTGTGGCGCGAAAACGTTCCACCGGCGAAACGATCTGTTACGCCTGCCCGGGTCGTGCGTCTACCCGGCATATGGCTACACTCGCCCAGCCGCTCTCCGGCCTCGCGGGGCTGTCACGAGGGCGCAAAACCAATTATGCTAGCAGCGTGAAGGCCCAGACGGTCACGACCGCTCCGGTCGATCAACTGCAGGCAGATCAGGAAGCGATCGCACGCGTCCTGGCTGGTGATCGCGACGCGTTCGGGGTCCTGATCGGTCGCTACAGCGACCCGCTCTACCGCCACGCGGTCGGGATGACGGGCAGCGCCGATGTTGCGGAGGACATCCTCCAGGCGTCCTTCATCAAAGCCTACCACCACCTGGCCGAGGTCCATGGCCGCTTCGATGCCTGGGTGTTCCGGATCGTCGCGAACGGGTGCAAGGATTGGCTGAAGAACATTCGCCGCACGCACCTGAGCTACGAGGAAGACGATCAGCCCTCGTCGCTCGCGACGCCCGAAGAGGAGCTGGACCGGAGCGAGCTGCGGAGCGATCTGGACGGCGCGCTTGCCTCATTGGCGCCGTCGTTGCGCGAAGCGTTCATCATGAAGCACGTGGAAGGGCGATCATACGAGGAGATGGCCGACTTGCTGGGGACCACCGTTGGGGCGCTGAAGATGCGCGTGCACCGCGCGCGGGAAGCGCTCCAGGGGCTGCTGGAGGAGAAATACGCCTAATGCGCAACGAAGACATGAATCAGGACGCGCGCCGGAACGAGAATGCGCGCGAGCGGAGCGTGGAGCGGCCGGCGTCGCGTCGTTCCGACCGCGAGGTGCCGGTCCCGGTCAAGCGCCGCGAGACACCCGCGGCCGTGCATGCCTGGCTCGACGGTGACCTGCCGGAGGCCGCGGTGCGCCGCGGCGACATGGCGAAGGACGTCGAGTTCTGGCATAAGCTCAATCAGCAAGTGGATGAGCGTCGCCACATGCGGACGCCGGCTCATGTGCTCGATAGCATCATGGCGGCGATTCCGCAGAGCGCACCCACGGTGATCACGCCGTGGTGGCGGAGGCCGTTCGTCCTCACGCCCGCGGCCGCGACGGCTGTCGGCGCCGGGCTGCTCGCGGCAGGCGCCGCGGCGGCCGCCCTGTTCGCGCGGTAACGCACGCTGCACTGACCTGAGCGTGGCCCGGGGAGAGTACGTCACTCGCCCCGGGCCGCGTCGTGCATCCCCGCGCGACGCGGCCCACGCGCCGGGCGACGCACCTGATCAGGCGCCGAGTGCCCGACGGAAAAAGGCGAGCGCAACGCCGTCGGCGTAGAAGTCGGGAACGCGCGCCTCTTCCCCGAACCCGCACCGGAGCAGCAGCTCGCGACCCGGCGCGAGCCGCGAATCGTCGGGCAACTCGGCGATGATGAACCGCGCGCCGCTCTCCCCGAGGTCGCGTGCGACCGCGTGCACCAGCCGCGCTCCCACGCCACGACGCCGCGTGCTCGCGGTCACGGCGATGAGATGGAGGCGGCCGGCGCCGACCGCGCCAGCGGTCTCGCCGTACGCGGCGAGCCCCACCACTGCGCCGCCAGCACCCGCGGCGACGATCGCGAGCGCCTCGCGGCTCGTCCCGCCGAGCGCCTCCTCGAGCGCCTCCTCGAGCATCTCGAGCGCTCGCGGCAGGTAGGGTGTGCCAACGAAGGCATCGCGCAGGAGCGATCGCGCGGCTGTCGCATCGCCCGGCCGCGCGGGGCGAATCTCGAACGAAGTGGGTGCCGGCGTCATGCCGGTGATTGGCTCACGACCATACGCGCGGAGCTCACGCGGCCGCGGCGCGGCGTGCCTGGGCGGGGCGCGCCGCGCTCAGATGTGGATCGCCCGCCCGAGCACTCCGAGCGCGGCTTCCTTCACGACCTCGGAGAGGGTGGGGTGACCGTGCACCGTGATCCCGACATCCTCCGCTGAGCCGCCGAACTCGAACGCGAGAACGATCTCGCTCACCAGCTCCGAGACGCCGGGCCCGATGAGGTGCGCGCCGAGCAGTTCGTCGGTCCGCGCGTCGGCGATGAATTTGACGAAGCCCGTCGTGTTCCCCGCGGTGCGGGCCCGACCATTCGCCGAGAACGGGAACTTGCCGACGCGATACTCGCGCCCGCTCGTCTTCACCTGCTCTTCCGTCTGGCCCACGGCAGCGATCTCCGGCGACGTATAGACGATGGCCGGCACCGACCCGTAATGCATGTGCGCCGGCTTCCCGGCGATCACCTCCGCGGCGACGACGCCCTCCTCCTCCGCCTTGTGGGCGAGGAGCATCCCGCCCACCGCGTCGCCAATGGCGAACACGTTCGCGAGGTTCGTGCGCATCTGGTCGTCCACGAGAATCTCACCGCGCTTCCCCAGCGCGAGGCCGAGTGCCGCGGCATCCACGCCGGAGAGCGCGGGTCGCCGCCCGATGGAGACGAGGACGTGATCGGCCTCGAGCGTCTCGCGCGCACCTTCGCGCTCGACCTCGACCAGCACGCGGTCTCCCTCGCGCCGGCCGCCGACGACCTTCGTCCCGGTGCGGATGTCGAGTCCCTGCTTCCGGAAGGCCTTGTCGGCTTCCTTGATGATGTCGCCATCGTTCCCGGTGAGGATGGTCGGGAACAGCTCGACGACGGTCACCTTCGCGCCGAGCCGCCGCCAGACGGAGCCGAGCTCGAGGCCGATGACGCCGCCGCCGATGACGATGAGGTGGCCGGGCACCTGCGGGATGCGGAGCGCGCCATCGTTCGAGAGGATGCGCTCCTCGTCGAACGGGAGAAAGGGCAGCTCGATCGGAGTGGAGCCGGTAGCGAGAATGACGTCCCGCGCCTGGTACGTGGTGACCGGGCCGGCGCCTCCTTCGGCGGTACCTGTGGCACCGGTGGTACCGGTGGCGACGTCGACCGCGTTCCCCGCGCGGAGGGTGCCCAAGCCCTTCGCCCACGTCACCTTGTTCTTGCGGAAGAGGAACTCGATCCCACGCGTATTCTGCGCGACGACGCCATCCTTGCGCTTGAGCATGGTGCCCAGATCGAGCGATACGTCGCCGATGCCGATGCCGTGCTCCGCGGCGTGCAGCCGCGCGAACTCGAAGTGCTCCGACGAGTGGAGCAGGGCCTTCGACGGGATGCAGCCGACGTTGACGCACGTGCCGCCGAGCGTCCGATCCTTCTCGACGCAGACGGTCGTGAGGCCGAGCTGTGCGGCGCGGATGGCGGCGACGTAGCCGCCCGGCCCTCCGCCGATGACGACGACGTCGGCCGTGGCCGGAGCCGGGGTCGCGGGAGCGGTCATGAACGTAGGCGGAGGGGCGGCCGTCAGGCGACGAGCATCGAGGCCGGGTCTTCCATCAGCTCCTTCACGCGCACGAGGAAGAGTACCGCCTGCTGTCCGTCCACGATGCGGTGGTCGTACGAGAGCGCGATGTACATCATCGGGCGCACCTGGACGGCGCCACCGATCGCGACCGGCCGGTCCTGAATCTTGTGCAAGCCGAGGATACCGACCTGCGGATAGTTGATGATCGGCGTCGAGACGAGGGAGCCGAAGACGCCACCATTCGTGATGGTGAACGTGCCCCCGGTGAGGTCCTCCATCGCGAGCTTCCCATCGCGCGCACGCTTGGCGACGGCGGAAATGTCGCGGCTCACGTCGAGCATGCCCTTGGAATGGGCGTCGCGAACGACGGGGACGACGAGGCCCTGATCCGATGCGACGGCGACGCCCATGTTCACGTAGTGCTTGTAGACGATCGTATCGCCGTCGATCTGCGCGTTCACGACCGGGTAGGCTTCCAGCGCCATGCATGTGGCCTTCACGAAGAAGGGCATGAAGGTGAGCTTGACGCCATGCTCCTTCTCCACGCGCTCCTTCATCCGGTCGCGCAGCGTCTGCACGGCCGACATGTCCACCTCGTTGAAGGTCGTGAGGTGCGCCGTCGCGTGCTGGCTCTCGAGCAGGTGCTCGGCGATCCGCTTGCGGCGCGTGGACATCTTCTCGCGCGTCTCACGCTGGCCGTTCGACGCGACCGGCGCGCTCGGGACGCTCCCGGCGCCCGGCGCCCGTTGCCCCATGTCGCGCGGTGGCACGCCGGCGCCGGCCGGCTGCGGGGATCCGCCACCCGGTGCGCTCGAAGGCTGGCCGGCGGTGGCTCGGAGCGCGGTAGATTCCCCAACTGGGGGGGGGGGCCCCGCGGCGGCGAAGTTCACCATGTCCGTCTTCGTCACGCGTCCACCACGCCCGCTCCCCGGCACCTGCGCCACATCCACGCCGCCCTCGGCCGCCATGCGCCGCACAGCGGGCGATGTCTTCGGGGCCGCGGCCAGCGAGGAGGCTGGAGAACCCGGCGCGCCCGGTGCGTCAGGTGCGTCGGGCTGCGCCGATGCCGCAGCGGCTGTGGCACCGGCCGGGCTCGCGGCACTCAAGGTGGCGGCGCCCGACGTGGCCACCGCGGGCGCCGCGACTGCGCCCGCGGCCGCGCCGGATTCGTCCAGCTCGCCGAGCGCCTCGTCGACCGCGACGACGTCCCCCTCCTTCTTGAGCTGGCGCGCGAGCACGCCTGCCTTGAACGCGGGCACCTCGACGGTGATCTTGTCCGTCTCCAACTCAACCAGCGTGTCGCCTTGCGCGACCGCATCCCCCTCCCGCTTGAGCCAGCGCGCGACCGTCGCCTCGACGATCGACTCGCCGAGCGGGGGTACCTTGATCGAGATCATGCGTGCGACGTCCTGTGTGTACGGGGCCACTACGTTCGCGCTGGCGGCGCGCGGCACCGCGCGTGACGCGCCGGCCGGTCTGATCTGCAAGATATACCGGGCGCCCATCACGTGCGAGCACTGACCATCTCCGCCCACGGCGGCCCCGAGCAGATCGAGCTTCGCGACGACCTGCCGCGGCCCGAGCTCCGCGACGCCAGC
>JBBJNN010000009.1:5131-39012 GCA_037720885.1 Gemmatimonadaceae bacterium
CGCGTGCGGATGGTGGCGGGCGCGCTCAATCACCTCGATCTCTTCGTGCTCCGCGGCCTACCCGGCGTCGCGCTCGTCCCGCCGTCCATCCTCGGCGGCGACGGCGCCGGCGTCATTGAGGCGGTCGGCGATGACGTCGCCGGGATCGCGCCGGGCGATGCTGTGATCATCAACCCCGGGGTGAGCGACCGCACCTGCGAGTACTGTCTCGATGGCGAGCACTCCCTCTGCGTCCGCTTCAAGCTGCTTGGCGAGCACCTCGCCGGCACCCTCGCCGAATATCTCGTGGTGCCGGCCGTGAACGTCCGGGTCCTCCCCCGGCCAGCGAGTTGGGAGGCGGCCGCGGCGTTCACCCTCGCGACGCTCACCGCCTGGCGCATGGTCGTGACGCGCGCGCAGGTGCGCGAGGGCGAGGACGTGCTCATCTGGGGCGTCGGGGGCGGCGTCTCCGTCGCGGCGTTACAGGTGGCGAAGCTCCAGGGCGCTCGCGTCTGGGTCACCTCGGGGAGCGACGAGAAGCTGGAGCGCGCCCGCGCCCTCGGCGCCGACGAGACGCTCAACCACCGCCTGGTGGATGTGGGGAAGGAGGTACGCGCGCGTACGGGGAAGCGCGGGGTAGACGTGATCATCGACAATGTTGGCGAGGCGACGTGGGCGCAGTCGCTCGTCGCGCTCGGGCGGCGCGGGCGGCTCGTCACGTGCGGAGCGACCACCGGCCCCCTGGTCCAGACTGACCTGCGGCGCATGTTCTGGAACGGATGGTCGCTCATGGGCTCCACGATGGGGAACGATGCCGAGTTCGACGCGATCGCGCGCGCGTTCGCAGGTGGAGCGCTCGTGCCGCCGGTGGACTCCGTCTTTCCGCTGGCCGAGGGGCGCGCGGCGTTCGAGCGGCTCGCCGCCCCCAACCGGTTCGGCAAGGTCGTCATCACCGTCGCGTAGCGACCATCCATGCGCTTCCCGCTCGCCACGCGTTACGCCGACTACGACACGAAGGGCCACATCAACAACGCGGTCTACCTCACCTACTTCGAGATGGCGCGCGAGCGCGCCTGGGTGGATGGCATGGGGCGGGGCGCCGACTTCGATTTCATTCTCGCCGAAGCGAGCGTGCGGTACGTGAGCCAGGGGCGGATCGGGGAGCCGCTCGAGATCGAGATCACGACGGCCGAGGTGCGTACGAAGGCCTGGGTGTGGGCGTACGTCGTCCGCTGCGCGACCGATGGCCGGACTGTGGCGGAGGGGCGGACGGTGCAGGTGATGTTCGACTACGCCGGACTGCGGACGATCCCGATTCCCGACGATCTCCGCGCGCAGCTCGCGCTCGTATAGACGGCGCCGCGTACCCCGGAGCGGCGCAAGAATGCTTGACTGTAATGAATTGTTACATCACATTGGCGCCGCGGACTCGCTGCCCGCACCCCACACATGTCGCCGCGCCGCCCGAGCCATGAAGCCTGCGGGAGCTGTGAACCCTCCATCCTGGTCGGACATCTCGCGCTCGCAAAGGCTGCGTGCTCCGCTCGGACTCCCACTCCAACACGAGTCTGGTCACTCGCCCGCACGGTGACCTACCGCCCAGGGTTCAACCACCCGAGCCGTCGCAGGGCGGTGCGGTAGGATTGAATCTGATGTTCGAGGAGCGCCCGTGCGGGTCCACCCGTCACACACGGAGGAGGTAGAGTATGCGGAACAGGGTCTTGACATGGTCCGGATTGATGACGTCGGTCGTCGTCGTGGCTGCCGGCTGCTCCGATTCCCCAGCGCCGACCGCGCCTCGAGAGCGCGCCACGCAACGCGCCTCCCTCGGCCTCGATGCCGAGTTCCTGCGGATGGCGAAGGAGACGCCGGGGTTCGGCGGCATGTACTACGACAACTCCGGCCGGCTGCACATTTTCATGAAGAAGTCGCAGCGAGGGGCCACGACGCCATCCGCCCTCGCGGGCAAGTTGCGCGCGCGCGGCCTGTCCCTCTCCCTCGCCAATAACGCTGCGGTGGAAGACGGCGACTACGACTTCGCCGAGCTCGCGGAGTGGCACGATCGCCTGTCTCCGGCCGTGTTGGCGATGCCGGGCGTGGCCTATACGGACATCTCCGAACGGCAGAACCGCATCCGGATCGGAATCACGCGACAGGCCTCGCCCGCGAGCGTGGACGCCGAGATCGCGGCGGAGGGCATTCCGCGTCAGGCGGTGCTCGTCGACTTCGTCGAGCCCGTCAGACAGGTGGTCACGCTGCGTGAACGAGTTCGTCCGGTCGCCGGCGGCCTCCAGATTCTCTTTCCGCTGTCCCCGACCGTCGGCGGAATCTGCACGCTGGGCTTCAATGCGCGGAGGCCGACCGCGCCAACGAACTTCTTCCTGACCGCATCGCACTGCTCGCTGGTTCAGGGCGCGTTGGACAGCACTTTCTACTTCCAACCCTCTCGCTCCGTCCCCGAGACCTGGATCGGTGTCGAAGCCGTGGATCCGCCATTCGGAAGCGCGGGCGGCCTCTGTCCGGTGGGCCGCCGGTGCCGGTTCAGCGATGCGCTGATGGCGCGGTACGCCGAGGGTGTGAACGTAGCGTTCGGAGCCCTCTACCGGACCACCTTCACCCTGACGCGCATCGGCTCGATTGAGATCGACTCGACCAACCCGCGGTTCCAGGTCGTGGGCGACGTCCCGTTTCCCTTCCTTGGGGAAGTGATCAGTAAGGTGGGGCGGACCACGGGGTGGACGACCGGCGAGGTGTTGCTGACGTGCGTGAACACGAACGTCTCCGGGTCGAACGTCACCCTACTGTGCCAAGACTTCGTCGGCGCCGGCGTTGGCGCCGGTGACAGCGGCTCGCCCGTCTTCCAGCAGCTTGGCACGTCGAACAACGCCGTACTCTACGGCATCCTCTGGGGGAGCTCGTCGCTCCTCTTCCCCGACGGCTCGAGTATTCAGGCCTTCATCTTCAGCGCGATGGAGAACATCCGCCTTGAGGTGGGCCCGATCCGGACATTCTGACCATCCCGATGGGGCCGCGCGCCGAGCGGACTCGGGAAGCTACGAGGGGCGAATAGTCACGAAGTGAGCGTAGGCAGGGTGTGGCCCGGATTTACCACCGCCCTCGGCGCGGCGCTGGCGGCACTCGCTTGCGCCGCCTGCGGCTCGCCCGATTCGACGGACCGCCCGACTGTGCGCGAGCCCGGTGAAATGCGTCGCAGCCGGCCCGAGCAGCTCGTGACTTCGCCGACTGATCTCGCAGCGATGGTCACTGAACTGGAGCTTCCGACACGAGTCGCCGCTCGTGAGGCAGTGCCGATTGTGCTGCGTGTGCGGAACGCGGGACGCGAGCGCGTTGAGCTCATGCTCACGGGACGGCCAGTCGCCTTCGATCTCGTCGTGATGGGAGCGGACCGCACGGTGGTGTGGAGACGATTGCACGGCGCCGCTGTCAGCTCCATGCTCCAAGCGACACTCGTGGGGCCCGGTGAGACGTTGGAATTTACCGAGCGGTGGTTGCAGCAAGACAACGCCGGCGGCGCGGTCCCACCGGGCACCTATAGTATCCAGGGCATCCTCCCTGTTGAGGGCGGGCAACTCGTGACGAGGGCGCGCGAAATAGTAATCTCGAGGTAAGCGCGGTCGGACCTGATGTGAAGAGGCGTGAAGACGAGGCATGAGCAGAGTCGAGGAGATGACGACGGTGCGCGTGTCGCCGGCCCAGGCGATGCGCGCACTCGTCACGAGGGTCCGCTTCACCGACTGGATGTCCCCCAGCGCGATCGTCACGCCGCTCACCTCGGCGCCGACGCTGTCGCCCGGCGACCGATTCCGACTCGACTTCGTGGGTGGCGTCTCCTTCGAGTATCTCGTGGAGACGACGACGGACCGCGAAATCGTCTTCGCCTTCACGGGGCCGTGGTCCGGCGAGGAGCGGTGGAGCTTCATCGCCGACGGGGACGAGACGATCGTCCGGCGTGTCTACGAGGTGCGCGATGGCGGCATGCTCGCGCTCCTCGCCTGGCAGACGGTGGGGCGCGCGCTCGTCCTCGCGCACTTCAAGTTCGAGCTGATGCGCTTCCGCGACGTGGTGGAGCGGACACCGGGCGCGCGCGCGGAGATCGGCTCGCGCCCCATGCAGACACCCGTGCCCCCGGCCGCCGATGCGCGGAGCGATGCGTTCTCGTACCCCGTTGACGAAGGGTAAACCGACGGGTGAGCCGGACGACGCGCATCCGCCGCCGATGCCGGCCGATGAGCGCGCCGCCTACGACCCCGGGGAGCAGCGGACGATCCGCGATGCGCTCTCCGCCGGCCGGTCGCCAACGTGCCCCCGCTGCGACGTTCTCCTCACCGGCCGGCCCATTGGCGGCGGCTCCTTCGGGCTCGGCTACGCGCGGCGGCGGGAATGGCTCATCTGCCCGCGCTGCCGGCGGAGCGCCATCTTCGACGTGAAGCGCGGCACGCGGAATTAGGACACTGCCTGCCGCTCGCGCGAGCCACTACGTTTCCCCTGCCGCGCGACCGCACACCTCAGCCGCATCCCGCAGCCTCCCGCCCGGACTCGCTCCGTGAACGTCACCGACCGACTGCGCGACAGCTTCAGCCAGATCTTCCAGTACATCCCGCTGCTGCTTGGCGCGTCCGTCATCCTGTTCGCCGGCTACCTGCTGGCCAAGCTGCTGGAGAAGGGGACCGATCGCCTGCTGACGCGCATTGGCCTCAACCGCTGGCTGGAGCGGGGCGGCGTGCTCGAGGCCGTCGAGCGGACCGGGTGGCGCTCGCGCCCGTCGCGCGTGTTCGCGAACCTCGTCTTCTGGTTCGTGATGTTCGCGGTGATTCTCATCGCCGCGAATGCACTCGGCCTCGAGTCGCTCGCCAACCTCTTCGGCCAGCTCGTGAGCTACATCCCGAGCGTCGTCGCCGCGATCGTCATCGTGATCGTCGGCATCGTCCTCGGCGAGTTCGTGGACGGCCTGATCATGGCCTCGGCTGGCGCGCTGCATGGCGGACCCACGCTCGCCCGCGTCGGGCGCGGGAGCGTGGTGATGCTCGCCATCTTCATGGCGCTCCAGGAGCTCGGCATCGCGCCCGACATCGTCACGACCGCGTTCGCGATCCTCTTCGGCGCCGTGGCGCTCGGGATGGCGCTCGCGTTCGGGCTCGGCAACCGCGAGCTCGCCGGCGAGGTGACGCGGCAGTGGTACGAGCGCCTCCGGGCCGAGCGCGAGGCGATCGCGCGGGAGACGGCGAAGCGCGAAGCGCGCGAGGAGGCGGAGAACGCGGACGCCGACGCCGCCACGACCGGCGCGGACGCGCCGGCGCTCCACGGGGCACCGAATCTCACACGATGATGCGCGGTTCTTTTCGCCTCCTCGCGCGGTGCGTGGCCGCATGCCTCGCGACCCTTCTCGTCCTCGTCGCGATCACTCCGGCCCCCGGTCGCGCGCAGCGACAGGGGCCGGGGCGCGCCAACACGCCTCCCGCGTCGGCGACCGCTCCCCGCGCGAAGCCCGACACGGCGGTTGGCAGCGCCCGTGGCGAGGACGCGCGCTACTACCGGCGCGCGGCCGCGCTCCGCGATCGGCTTCTGGCCCGCGCATCCTGGGCCGATTTCGATTCGGCCGCGTGCTCGGCCGGCTCGCTCCGGGTGTACGCGGGCGACAGCGCAACCGCCGCGAAGGAGGCTGGCCAGGCGGAGATGGACGAGCTCGAGCGGGTCATCCTGGTGCGCGGCGTGGAGAACTCGCTGAACACGCCGGCGGCGCACGACCTGCTCCGGACAGTCATTGCGTGGGAGGTCGGCGCCGAGCGGCCGCGCTGGGATGTGCGAGGGGGCGAGACGCCACGCGAGGCGATGGGTGCCGGGCTTACTGGGACATTCCTCAACCCGGCGACAGGCAAGTGCGAGTCATACGTGACGGGCGACACGGCGTTCGTCCTGCTGCCCCCGCTCGTGCGCTTCACGCCGCCTCGGGTGCGCGGGGTGGCACTGACGCTCGAGATGGGCGAGGAAGGGCTCAACCGCATGAGGGACGCGTTCTACGCGCGGGGCGGCGCCAATGCGAACGCATCGCTCACCTACGTACGCGTGCGCGCGGCGGTGGTCTGGCGTGAGTTCGGGGTGATCGCGGTGAACCGCCCGGTCGAAGCGAACGGCGTGGTGCAGTCGTCGCGCGGAGCGGGCGGGGCCGCCTACATCTTCCGTCGCGTAGGCACCGAGTGGCGGCTGCTCGCGATCACGCGATCCTGGGCCTAGCGACCACCGGACCAGTAAGGCGCAAGTCGTTGTACGATGCTGGCTTACGTGAGCCGCGTCGAGTTGCCGCAATACCCCCTCCGGGTTATATTTCAGCCTGTCGTCAGCACCCGTTTTTCCCTCCGTAGGCGAGCTCAATGACCGCACCGAACAACCGCGAACGCATCCTGTCGCGCCTCATCGACGACGAGATGAAAGAGTCCTTCATCAACTACTCGATGAGTGTGATCGTGTCGCGCGCGCTGCCGGACGTACGCGATGGGTTGAAGCCCGTCCACCGGCGCGTGCTGCACGCGATGAACGAGCTCGGGCTGGTGCCCGGGCGGCCCTACAAGAAGTCGGCGACGGTCGTCGGCGAGGTCCTCGGCAAGTACCACCCGCACGGCGACCAGTCCGTCTACGACGCGCTCGTGCGCATGGTGCAGGACTTCTCGCTGCGGTACCCGCTCGTGGACGGGCAGGGAAACTTCGGTTCGGTCGAGGGCGATCCGGCAGCCGCCTATCGCTATACCGAGGCGCGCCTCACGCCGATCGCGATCGAGATGCTGGCCGACATCGACAAGAACACCGTTGATTTCGCGCCCAACTTCGACGACCGGCTCGAGGAGCCGAAGGTCCTCCCGTCGGCGATCCCGAACCTCGTCGTCAACGGCTCGTCGGGCATCGCGGTGGGCATGGCGACGAACATCCCACCGCACAACCTGCGCGAGGTGGTCACTGCCGTCATTCATCTGATCGACAACCCCGAGGCGACCGTCGCCGACATCCGCCGCTTCGTGAAGGGGCCGGACTTCCCCACGGGCGGCTACATCTACGGGCGCGAGGGCATCCACGACTATCAGGAGACGGGGCGCGGCCGGATCGTGATGCGCGCGCGCGCGGTGATCGAGGAGAAGGAATCGGCGAACAAGTCGCAGATCGTCGTGACCGAGATCCCCTACCAGGTGAACTCGGCCAACCTGCTGATCCAGATCCGAGACCTGGTGCGCGAGGCGAAGCTGCAGGGGATCAGCGACCTCCGGAACGAGTCGGACCGCGACGGCATGCGGATCGTGATCGAGCTCAAGCGTGACTCGATCCCGCGGGTAGTGCTGAACCAGCTCTACAAGCACACCGCGATGCAGGCCACGTTCGGTGTGATCATGCTCGCGCTCGTGCCGGACGCGAACACCCGGCAGCTCGTGCCGCGCGTGATGCCGCTCCGCGAGATCCTCGTGCACTTCGTCGCGCACCGGCACGAGGTGATCGTGCGCCGGACGCAGTTCGATCTCGACAAGGCCGCCGACCGCGAGCACATCCTCGAGGGGCTCAAGATCGCCGTCGACAACATCGACGAGGTCATCAAGCTCATCCGGAAGGCGACGGACACGCCGCAGGCGAGCGCGCAGCTGCAGCGCCGCTTCAAGCTCTCCGAGCGGCAGGCCGAGGCGATCCTCAACATGCGCCTCGCCAAGCTCACCGGGCTCGAGATCGAGAAGCTCGAGGCCGAGCTCACGGAGGTGCGCGCGCTGATCAAGGATCTGCGCGACATTCTCGCGAGCCGCGTGCGCCGGATGCAGATCATGAAGGATGAGCTGACGCACCTCGCGACGAAGTACGGCGACGAGCGCCGCACCGAGATCACGAGCGACCAGGGCGAGTTCACGATCGAGGATCTGATCGCCGAGGAGGACATGGTCATCACCGTGTCGCACTCGGGGTACATCAAGCGGACGTCCGTCTCCACCTACAAGAAGCAGCGCCGCGGCGGCCGCGGGTTGAACGGGCAGGGGCTCAAGGAAGAGGACTTCGTCGAGCATCTCTTCATCGGCTCCACGCACGACTATATCCTCTTCTTCACCGACGACGGGCGCTGCTTCTGGCTCAAGGTCCACGAGATCCCGGTGGCCGGCCGCGCGTCGAAGGGCAAGCCCGTCGTCAACCTGATCAACGTGAACGCCGACACGAAGATCTCGTCGATGGTGCCGGTGCGCGAGTTCAGCGACACCGCTTACCTCCTGTTCGCCACGAAGGGGGGCACGGTGAAGAAGACCGCGCTCTCGCAGTACGCCAACCCGCGCGTCAACGGCATCAAGGCGATCAAGATCGACTCGGACGACGAGCTCATCGACGTACAGGTGACGAGCGGTGACAACGACATCGTCCTCGCCACGCGGACCGGCCTCTCCATCCGCTTCCACGAGCAGGACGTGCGCGAGATGGGGCGCGACACGACGGGGGTGAAGGGGATCGGGCTGCGCGACGGCGATGCGCTGATCGGCATGGTGGTGATCAAGCGCGAGGCGACGCTCCTCGTCGTCACGGAGAAGGGGATGGGCAAGTGCTCCGAAATTGACGAATACCGCGTGCAGAAGCGCGGCGGAAAGGGCATCATCACCCTCAAGCTCACCGACAAGACCGGGAACGCGGTCTCCATCAAGGAAGTGCTCCCGAACGACGAGCTGATGATGATCACCAAGCAGGGCGTCGTGATCCGGATGTCGGTGAAGGGCATCCGTGTCAGCGGACGCAATACGCAGGGCGTCAAGCTGGTGAATCTCGATGGCGGTGATGTCGTCCAGGATGTCGCGCGGGTGGTCGTTGAGGACGACGGCCCGGGCATCGACGACGGCCTCGAGGAGCCGGTAGGCGTGGGGCCGGAGGAGAGCGACGGCGACGGGGAGGTGGACGCCGGCTGACGCACGGCGTCCGGCGACCGGGGTGGCGGCGCGCTGCCGCCATCCCGCTGCGGCGACAGATTGGCTCCCTACGGTATTTGGCATGCCCCGGCCGCTTGGCGCCCTGGCGCGCTCGGCGCATATTTCGCACGCCTCTTGCGCACTTCCCCGCCCGATCCCGCCACACTGGTCACGACCGGACGACTGCGCCCTCTCCCCCGCGAACGCCGGGCCTCTGTCCGTCTCTCGCTCCACCTCGTCATCGCGAAATGAGCATCCCAGCGACCCAGCCGGCACTGGTCACCGTGTCCGACATCCGTGCCGCCGCCCGGTTACTCGCCGGCGTCGCCGTGCGCACCCCGCTCCTCCCGGTGGACGAGTTGAGCAACGGCGACGGTGCCGTCCTGCTCAAGCCGGAGATGCTCCAGCGTGGTGGCGCGTTCAAGTTTCGCGGCGCGTACACGTTTCTGGCGCGCCTCTCCCCCGAGGTGCGCCGGCGCGGCGTCATCGCCCCGTCGTCCGGGAATCACGCGCAGGCGGTCGCCCTGTCCGCGCGCCTCTTCGGCGCGCCGGCGACGGTCGTCATGCCCACGACCGTCACGGCCGCCAAGCGGGCGGGCGCCGAACGACTGGGCGCGCGCGTGGTCCTCGCCGGCACGACGACGAACGATCGGATGGATCGCGCCCTCGAGCTGGTGCGCGACGAAGGCGGCACGCTCGTGCCACCCTACGACGACCCCGTGATTATTGCGGGGCAGGGAACGGTGGGGCTTGAGATCGCCGAGGACCTTCCCGATGTGGGTACCGTGATCGTGCCGGTGGGGGGCGGTGGGCTGAGCGCGGGCGTGGCCGCCGCGGTGAAGCTCCTCGTTCCGACCGTGCGCGTGATCGGCGTCGAGCCGGTCGGCGCGCCGAAGCTTTCTCGCGCGCGCGCCGCTGGCGTACCGGTCTCGATTGGCCGGACGGCGGGCCTGGCCGACGGCCTGCTCGCGGTGCAGGTCGGGACGATCCCATTCGCGCACCACCAGGCCTACGTGGACGACGTGGTGCTCGTGGACGACTCGGCGCTTCGCGGCGCGGTGCGCTTCCTGCTCGACCGCATGAAGCTCGTCGTCGAGCCGAGTGGCGCGATCACCGTCGCGGCGTTGCGGGAGGGCCTGGTGCACCCGCGCGGGACCACGGTGGCGGTGCTCAGCGGCGGCAACGTGGAGTGGACGGGGTTGCGCGAGCTGCTCGGCGATGGCTGAGCCAGTCATCCTGGCGGCAATCGCGGACGATCTGCTCCTCAAGACCGTCTCCTGGTTTCTCAAGGAGAACGGGTACCACGTGCTCGAGGCGCCCGACGTGGAAGCCCTATTCGAGCATCTGGAGAGCGTCGTCCCCGATCTCCTCGTGCTCGACGTGACGGCCGAATCTTTGCCCGGGCCGCTGGTGCTCGAACGGATCAAGGCGGACGATCCGTGGAGCGATATGCCGGTGCTCATCCTCTCGGCGATGCCGCCGGACGACGTGACCGTGCGCATGCTCGGGCTGGGCGCGGCCGATTTCATCGGCAAGCCGTTTCGCGTGCGCGAGCTGCTGGCGCGCATCGTCGTGCAGCTTCGGGTGCGGCAACGCCTGCACGACGCGCGGGAGGAGCTGCGCACCACGGAGCTGCAGCTCCGCCGGGCGCGGAACGACGCGGAGAGCCAGCGGAAGCTGGTGGACATCCTGCACGAGGTGACGGGAGACTTCGCCCCGGACGAGATCTATCACATCCTCGTCCGGCGAGTCGCGCGCGCGCTCAACATCACGCATTGCTCGCTCATCCTCGCGCGGACGGGGGGCGACAGTGCACTCGTCGCCACGGCGTACGAGAGCCCGGCCCTCCGCAACCTCGAGATCCGGCTCTCGCGGTATCCAGAGGTACAGGAAGCACTGGAGCGGGAGCAGGCGGTGCTCATCGAGGACGTGCGGCGCGACCCGCTGTTCGCGAACGTGCGTCGCGACTGGGATGCCGAGGGGGTGGAGGTCGCCATCCGCTCGGTGATCGCGCTCCCGTTCACCCTGGACCTGGACCGCCGGCAGGCCGGGGTGTTCTTTCTCCGGACGACGCGGGACGAGTTGCCGCTGACGCAGGAGGACGTGGAGTTCGCCGAGGCCGTGATCAGGGCGGCCGTGGCGGCGATCCGGAAGGCGCAGGTGATCGAGACGACGATGGCCGACAAGGCGCGACTCGAGCAGCTCGCCAGCACCGACCCGTTGACGCAGCTGCTCAACCGCCGGGCGCTCACCGAGCGGTTGGCAGGGGAGTTGGACCGCGCCCGGCGATACAATCATGCGCTGGCGCTCCTCATGGTGGACCTCGATCACTTCAAGCAGGTGAACGACACCTACGGCCACCCGGTGGGGGATCAGGTGTTGCGGGAGATAGCCGACACCCTGTTGCGGGAAGTGCGTACGGTAGACATTGTCGCGCGATACGGCGGGGAAGAATTCGTGGTAGTGCTCCCGGAGCAGGGTGAGGAAGGCGCGCTCGTGTTCGCGGAGCGCGTCCGGCTCCGGATCTCGGGCCACGAGATCCGCCACAATGGAAACAACGTGCTCTGCATGACGGTGAGCGTGGGGATCGCCAGCTTCCCGTCTGCGTACGTGGACTCGACAGACGACCTCATCGCGCGCGCGGACGAGGCCCTCTATCGGGCGAAGGCGTCGGGGCGTAACACGGTTCGCTCGTGAGCGCTCGCGCGCCAGGAGGGGCGGGATGAGCATGCGATGCCCGCGCTGCGGCGCGACCTTCGGCGACGATGTACGCTACTGCGCGAACGACGGCGACCGCCTCGTCGCTGCGGTCGTGCCCGCGCCCGCTCCAACTCCCCGCGCGCGGCCGGCCACCCCGCGCGACGCCGCGATCGCGGCGATGACGGGGCAGATCCTCGCGGGACGCTACCGCGTCGAGCGGAAGGTGGGCGAGGGTGGGATGTCCTTCGTCTATCTCGCGGTCGACACCACCGATGGCAGCCACGTCGCGGTGAAGGCACTCTCCCCCGCGCTCTCCGCGGACGCCAAGGCGATGGCGCGGCTGCGGCGGGAGGCGACGCTCGGCAAGGGTCTCAAGCACCCGAACGTCTGCCACATCCTGGAGTTCGGAGAGACACCGCAGGGCTTCGTCTACCTGGTGATGCCCTTCCTCGAGGGGACGCTGCTCTCCGAGCGGCGCGCCACGCTCGGCACGCTCCCGCTCCCACGCACGGTCACGATCGTCCGGGAGATCGCCGCCGGGCTCCAGGTCGCGCACGCGCTCGGGATCATTCACCGCGACCTCAAGCCAGAGAACGTGATGATGACGGCCGGGCCGGACGGGGCGGAGCGCGCCGTGGTGATGGATTTCGGGCTCGCGAAGCAGCATCAGGCGGGCTCCGAGCTGGAGAAGCTCACCGCGACGGGCATCGTGCTCGGCACACCCGAGTTCATGAGCCCCGAGCAGCTCCGGGGGAAGCCGCTCGACGCGCGCACCGACATCTACTCGCTCGCGCTGATGGCGGTCGAGATGCTCACCGGCTTCCTCCCGTTCACCGGACGCACGAAGCAGGACATGATGATCGCGCGCCTCAAGTCGGAGCCGACGCCGCTGACGCAGATGCGGCCGGAGCTGCACTTCCCGCTCGGGGTGGAGCGCGCGCTGAACAAGGGGATGGCGCGCGACCGTGCCGACCGCTACCGCACCGCGCCCGAGTTCGCCGCCGCGCTCTCCGAAGGCGCCACCGGTGACGCAGCGGCCGACGAACCGGCTCGCGGTCCGGGCAGCGCGAGCGAGAAGCCGGCGGGGAGCTGGCTGGATCGGCTCCTGGGCCGGTAGCGGAAGGCGGTCGTCGGCGCGCGCCCTCCCTGGCCTCCAGGTCCCCCGGGCGCGACATTGCTCGCATGCAGCGCTACGCCGCGTTCGAGCCCCGGGAATATGTCGGTTGGTCGCGAAACGAGGACACCGTCCGTGCCTCCCGCGCCACGCTCGAGGCCGACCCCGCGCGCACCGCCGCAATCCGCGCGCTCCCGCGCGAACGACTGCTCGAGCTCTATCGTGGGCTCGTCCGCAACCGACTTACGGACATCGCCCTCACGCGCCTGGTACGGCAGGGCGTGATCTCGAAGGCCTGGCTCGGCACCGGCGAGGAGGCGACGACGATCGGCCCCGTCCACGCCCTGCGCCGCGCGCGCGCGCCCGGCGGCCCAGCGGGCAATGCGGGGGGCGACGTCGTCGGCCCGATGATCCGGAACGCCGGCGCCTGCCACGAGATGGGAATGCCGGTGGCCGACATCCTCCGCGCCTACATGGCGACCGGGGACGGCCCCAACGGCGGCCGCGACGGGCATTACGGCGCACTCGGCACGGGCGTCCTCCCGCCGATCAGCCACGTCGGAGACATCGTCCCCGTCATCACGGGCATCGCGCTCTCCTTCCGGATGCGCGGCCTCGATTCCGTCGCGCTCACCTGGATCGGCGACGGGAGCACGAAGGCCGGCGTCGCGCACGAAGGGCTCAACTTCGCGGCAGTCCAGCGCGTGCCGGCTATCTTCATCATCCAGAACAATCAGGTCGCCCTCGGCACACGGCTCGAGCAGCATCACCTGGCGGCCGGTGGGCGCAACTTCGCCGACTGGCCGCGCGCGTACGGCATGTGGGGTGGCGTGTTCGACGGCAACAACGTGCTCGACGCTTACGCCCTCACCTCCCTTGCGGTCGAACGGTGCCGCCGTGGCGATGGCCCGGCGCTTCTCGTCGCGGAAACCTTCCGGATGGCCGGGCACGCGACGCACGACGAGGCGGAGGCCCGCCGCACCTTCGCCGCCGAGCAGTTCACCGAGTGGGGGACGCGCGACCCGGTCGCGCTGTACGAGGAGTATCTGCTCGGGGAGGATGTAAGCCGAGAGACGCTGAGCGGCATCGAAGGGGAGGTCCGCGCGGAGGTAGAGCGCGCGGAGGAGGACGCGATCGCCAGCCGGCACGCGCAGATGCCGGGGGCGGAGAGCGCGATCGCCGGTGTGTACGCTGACGGACGGGAGTGAGAACCAGATGCAGATGACTAATGTTCGCTGCGCGAGGCGCGACGCGGCTCGTCGCGCGAGGCGCCTCGCGCTCGCGTGTGTCCTCGCCGCCGCGCCAGGCGTCGCGCTCCGCGCCGGACCGGTCGGTGCGCAGGAAGGCGCCGGGGCCGCGGCGCCCGCCGTACCGCTCGATAGCCGGCTCACCGTGCCGGCGGGGTTCAAGGTGGACTACTTCGCGCGAGGTGTCGGAGGCGTTCGCTTCATGGCGCTCTCCCCCGAGGGCGTGGTCTACGCGACGCGGACCGGGCCCGGCCAGGTGGTGCGCCTGCCAGACGACAACCGCGACGGGATGGCGGACAGCGTTGTCATCGTCGCTCGCGGGCTCCGCTCGCCGCACGGGCTCGCGTTCCACAAGGGCTACCTCTACGTCGCCAATACCGACGGCGTCGTACGCATGCGGCTGGGCGCCGATGGACGGGCGGCCGGCGAGCCCGAGAAGCTCAACTCGTATTCGGCCGGCGGCGGCCATTTCACGCGGACGATCGTCTTCGGAGCCGATGGCGCCATGTACGTGTCCATCGGGTCGTCGTGCAACCTCTGCGTGGAGGAGAAGGGAGATCGCGCGGCCGTGATGCGCTATGACGAGGACGGGGAGAACGGCCGCCTCTACGCGCGCGGGCTCCGCAACGCGGTCGGGCTCGCGGTGCACCCGGACACGCGGCAGATCTGGGTCTCCACGCACGAGCGTGACAACCTCCGGCCGGAGCACGAGGACCTGCCGCCGGAGGAGATCGACATCCTGCGCGATGGGGGCGACTTCGGCTGGCCGTATTGCTACTCGAGTGGCGGTCGGCCCGTCGCCAACCCCGAGTACAACGACCCCGCCCGCTGCTCGCGCACGGTCACCGCGGCATTGGAGATGCAAGCGCACTCGGCGCCGATGGGGCTCGCGTTCCTGAAGGGTGCCTCGCAATTCCCGCGGGAGTATCGCGGCGATGTGCTGCTCGCCTTCCACGGTTCGTGGAACCGCAGCACGCCGACGGGCGCGAAGATCGTCCGCGTTCGCGTGAAGGATGGCAAGCCGGCGTCGTACGAGGATTTCGTGACCGGGTGGCAGGGCGCCGACGGGCGCCGGTGGGGCCGGCCGGTGGACGTGCTCGTGCACAAGGATGGGAGCGTACTGATTTCGGATGACGCGGGCGGAGCGATCTATCGAGTCTCGCACTGAGCGATGCGCGCGACGGGGCGTGCGGCAGGGCGCCTCGCGCGCTCCCGTCGCGGGCATCGGCCTGCTCGCCGCGCTC
Organism: Gemmatimonadaceae bacterium; assembly: GCA_037720885.1. Classification (GTDB taxonomy): domain Bacteria; phylum Gemmatimonadota; class Gemmatimonadetes; order Gemmatimonadales; family Gemmatimonadaceae; genus JACMME01. The sequence continues at coordinate 20,346 of JBBJNN010000009.1, forward strand.
GCCGCCGGCATCTGGGCCGCCTCGGCGTGCGCGCCGGGCGATGACGCGGCCGCGCGTACCCGCTCAGCGCCGGAGCCTGGCGGGGTGGCGCCGTCCACGGCCGCCGCGCCGCGCGACGACATTCCGCTCCGGTTCTACGCGCTTCAGCTCGCGGCGATGTCGTCGGTGGAGGGCGCGGAGCGCATGCGCGACTCGCTCGTGCGACAGGGATGGCCAGCGTTCGTGACCCGCATGATGGCCGGCGGCAAAGCCGTCTGGCGCGTGCGAATCACGCCCGCGGCGGACTCCATGCTGCCGCGCCTCGTGCTTGTCGCGCTGAAGGAACGTTACCCGAGGTTGTGGGGCGTGGTACTCCCCGACAGCGTTCCACCCGCGGTGCTCTCCGGGATGGTCAGTACCGTGACGCCCGTGAACCGCGGGTCCCATGGGATGACCGCGCGCGTCCGGTGGACGATGTCGGCCGATTCGGCCGCGCTCCTCGCGGTCGAGGATCCGACCGCGGTCGAGAACGATCCGGTGCCGAACGGCTTTGCGCTGGCGCTCGATGCGAACCCGGAGTGCTGCGTCCAGATGGACAGCGTGTGGGACGTGGCTCCGTCGCCCGACTGGCGGCGGGTGGCGTTCGGCCGCGCCTACCTGATCAGCGGCGGTGGCGGGGACAGCCTCACGTCCGCCCACTGGGCAACGCTCACGGCGCGTGTAGGCCTCCCCGCGCGCGATGTGCGCGCGGGCGCTTTCCCCGCGAGTGGCATGGCGTCGATCTGGGGCTTCTCGCGGCCCGGCGTGATCGGCACGCGCGCGCGTGCGACCCCGACGCTCTTCCCCCTCGCTGCCGGGTGGCGCGTGAGCTGGAGCGCGGACGGCTCGCAGCTCGCGGCTGGCGCGAAGCCGGGTGAACGGATCGCCGACGACGCGCCCGCCGAGCGCTGGATCGCGCTCGACCCTGCGAACGGCGCGCTGCGTGGCGAGCTGCCGGACGGTGCGCGCCTGGCACCGCTCCGTTGGACAGACGGGCCCGCCGTGGATGCGACGACCACACTCGACACCGCCGCGCGCTCCGCGCTCGTCACGCGCGGCGGCCGGATCGAGAGCGGCGGCGGCTGGATTCGCCGGAACGGCCGCATCGTCGCGCCCGGCACGGCGCTCGCCTCGACCCGCTCCGGCCGGCACATCCTCGCTCTCGTCCCAAATCCCGATGCCCGGGAGTTCGAACCCAAGGTGCACCTCGTTGTCCTCTCGCTCCTCCCATAACGCACGTCGTCGCGCGCGATCGGCGCTCGGTGCCGCCGCGCTCGCGGCGGTCACGGCGCTCGTCGCTCCGATGGATCCACTTGGCGCCCAGGGCGCTTCGCAGGGCGACGCGCCCACGTATCGGCGCGGTGTGGATGTCCTGCACTACGATCTGTCCCTCTCGCTCCCCGACACCGGGAACCTGATCCGCGGCCTCGCCACGCTCACCGTGCGCCGCACCGCGCCCGTGGACACGCTCGTGCTCGATCTGATCGCGCTCCGCGTGGACGGCGTCGCGGTGAACGGTACGGACGTCGGCATGCCGGGGGACACGCGCGACGGCGCGACGATTCGCGTTCCGCTGCCGCGCGGCTCGGGCGACACCCTGCGTGTCGCCGTACGCTACGGCGGGCCTGTGACCGACGGCCTCATCGTCCGCACCGACAGCATGGGCCGCTGGACCGGCTTCGGCGACAACTGGCCGGATCGCGCACGCCACTGGATCCCGAGCGTGGATCACCCGAGCGACAAGGCGACGGTCACCTGGACCGTCGAGGCGCCGAGCGATCGGCGCGTCGTGGCGAACGGCTCGCTCGTCGAGGAGACGCCGCTCCCGCGTTCGGGCTCGCCGGAGGCGAAGCCACGCACGCGCACTGTCTGGCGCGAATCGCGTCCGATCCCCGTCTACCTCATGGTGATCGCCGCGGCTCCGCTCGCGTATTACGACCTGGGCCCGAGCGCCTGCGGGCGTGCGGAGCTCGGCGGCTGCGTGGCGCAGTCGGTGTACGTGGCGCCCGAGGTCCGCGATTTTCTCCCTGGGCCGTTCGCGGAGGCGGGGCGGATCGTGGAATTGTTCAGCGCGCTCGTCGGTCCGTTTCCGTACGAGAAGCTCGCGCACCTGCAAAGCGCCACGCGCTTCGGCGGCATGGAGAACGCGAGCGCGATCTTCTACAGCGACGCCGGCTTCCGCCGCCGCACCATGGGCGTGGGGCTTATCGCGCACGAAACGGCGCACCAGTGGTTCGGCGACGCGGTGACCGAGCGCGAATGGTCGCACCTCTGGTTGAGCGAAGGCTTCGCGACGTACTTCGCCGCGCTCTGGACCCGGCACTCGGCGGGGGACAGCGCATTCCGTGCGGAGATGGCGCGCGTGCGCGACCAGGTCGTCAAGTCGCCGGTGTCCGCGTCGCGCCCGGTGATCGATACGGCCCAGACGAACTACCTGGAGCTGCTCAACACCAACTCCTACCAGAAGGGTGGGTTGGTGCTGCACATGCTGCGCACGCAACTCGGTGACTCCGCGTTCTTCCGCGGCGTGCGGGCGTACTACGAGAAGCACCGCCACGCCACCGCGCTGTCCGACGACCTTCGCGCCGAGCTGGAGCGCGCATCCGGCACATCACTCGGCGCCTTCTTCGATCAGTGGCTCCAGCGACCCGGGTGGCCGGAGCTCACGACCGCGTGGCGATTTGACCCGCGTGCCGGCCGTGTCACCCTCGACATCGAGCAGGGCACGCGTTGGGCGCCCTACACGTTCCCGCTCACCGTCGAGGTTCGTGATGCGGCCGGTGCCGTGCAGCGCGCGACCGTGGAGGTGCGCGCCGAGCGGAGACAGCAGATCGCCGTGCCGCTCGCGCTCCGTGCGGCGCCAAGCGCGGTCACGTTCGATCCGGACGTGAGCGTACTCGCGACGTTCACGTCACGCGCGCGGCGCTGAACGTCTTCGCCTCGCGCGTGGGGGCGATCAGCGCCCCATCATGCGCAGCTCGACCATGAGACATTTGTCCTGCACCACGTCGATGCCTGCGCGTGCGAACTGCTCGGCGGCGCGTTCGTTCCGGATGCCGGACTGGAACCAGACCACTTTCGGCTGCTTGGCGAGGATGTCGCCGACGTGTGGCGGAATGTCGCCGGCGCGGCGGAAGACGTTGACCATGTCTACCTCGCCCGGGATCTCCACGACGCTGCGATAAACGGGCGCGCCCAGGATCTCGGTCACGTCTGGGTAGTAGACGGGCACGGGCACGATCTCGAAGCCGGCGGCGGCGGCATAGTGCGGCACGTAGTACGCTGGCTGTCCGGACTCCGCCGTCTTGATGCCGAGCACTGCGATCCGGCGCGTACGCTCGAGGATGCGGCGGATGTCCGGGCGATGCTCGACCAGATGCGTGCGCCAGTCGGCGGTGGCGGCGTGCTCGCCCGCGGCGGGGTGTTCGCTCATGTCGTGAGCCTACTGCGAGGAACGTGCGAGGCCGGCGTGCGACGTCTGCCTGCCTCTCGCCGGGCGCGTTACCTTTCCGCACCGCCGCGCGCTCGCCGGCTGGCGCGTCACCAGGGAGAAATCACGCATGCGTATGCTCGTACTCGGCGCCGGGCTCCAGGGCTCGGCGTGCGCCTATGATCTGTTGCAGAACCCGGACGTCTCCGAGGTACGCCTCGCTGACGTTCGGATCGACCATCTGCCGGAGTTCCTCGCGCCGTATTCGGGCAATCGCCTCATCCCGACGCCGCTCGACGCGCGCGACCGCGACGCCGTGCTGGCACTCATGCGGGAGAGCCACGCCGTCATGAGCGCCATCCCCTACTACTACAATGCGGAGATGGCGCGCTACGCGGTGGAGGCCGGCGCGCACTTCTGCGACCTGGGTGGGAACACCGACATCGTGTTCCAGCAGAAGCACCTCGACGCCGCGGCGCGCGAGCAGGGCGTCACCGTGATCCCCGACTGCGGGCTGGCGCCGGGAATGGTAAATGTTCTCGCGCAGCTCGGCATCTCGCAGTTCGATACGGTACGCTCGGTGCGGATCTACGTGGGCGGACTTCCGCAGCAGCCCGAGCCGCCGCTCAACTACCAGATCGTCTACTCGCTGGAGGGCGTGCTCGACTACTACACGACGCTGTCGTGGGTGCTGCGCGACGGCCGGCGCACGCAGGTGAAAGCACTCTCAGAGCGGGAGAGCGTGACCTTCCCGCGTCCGGTGGGCGAGCTCGAGGCGTTCCATACCGCGGGTGGGCTGTCGACGATGGCGTTTCGCTACGAGGGCGATATCCCCGCGATGGAGTACAAGACGTTGCGCTACCCGGGGCACGCGCAGACGATGGAAGCGATCCGCGAGCTGGGGCTGCTCGAGCTGCACCCGGTGGACGTGAAAGGGCAGAAGGTCGTGCCCCGCGACGTGTTCGTGGCCGCCGCCGCGCCGCGGCTGACGAAGCCGCGTGGGCGCGATCTCGTCGCGCTCCGCGTGCTGGTGGAGGGAACGAAGGATGGCGCCGACACGCGTCTCGGATGGGAGCTGCTCGACTACTTCGACGAAACGAGAGGGATCAGCGCGATGATGCGAACGACCGGCTACTCGCTCTCGATCACGGGGCAGATGCAGGCGCGCGGCGAGATCACGCCGTCCGGCGTCCATACGCCGGACGAATGCATTCCGGCGCGGGCATACATCGCGGAGCTCGAGAAGCGGGGCGTGCGGATCAGGGAGATGGCGTAGGGTCGTGGATGCGCTGGTACGGGTCGCGGCGGAATGATGGTGGCGATTCCCACGTCCGCCGCGATCGTGTCGTTCGGGGGGGGCCCCCCAAGGTATGGAATCTCGCTTCCCGCTTCCCGCTTCCCGCTTCCCGCCTACCGCCCGAACCCCGCCAGCGTCGCCCCCATCTGGTCAATCGTCGTCTTCGCGTTCCAGCGGTCGCTACCGTTGTAGATGAAGGCGAACGCGATCAGCTCACCATCCTCGGCGGTCACGTAGCCGCCGAGCGAGATCACGGAATTCGTCGTGCCCGTCTTCGCGTGGAGATTGCCCTGCGCCGGCGTCGCGCGCATCCGGTAGCGTAGCAGCTCGCTCTCGCCCGCCACCGGGAGGGATGCGTGAAAGGCATCCGCCCACGGCGCCTTGTGCGCGTAATCGAGGAGCTGCACCAGCGACCGTGGGGTGACGCGATCGTTCACCGAGAGCCCGCTGCCATCCGCCGCGTATACGGCGTCGGGCGCCGCACCAACCTTGTCCGTCATCAGTCGCTGGAGGAGATCGCTCCCCGTGTCGCGCGAGCCAATGTGCGAAGGCGAGCCGTGCCGGCCAGCGCCGCGGAAGAGCAGCTCGGCGTAGTGGTTGATGCTCTCGCGATTCATCACCGAGAGGAGACGGGAGAGCGGCGGAGACTCGAGCGTCGCGACCTTGAGGGCGGAGGCGGGCGTCGAGTCGAAGCGAATGGCTCCGTTGACCGTTACCCCGCGCCGGGCGAGCGCGCGGCGGAAGGCGCTCGCCGCGAACGCCGCCGGATCCTCGACCACCACCTGATAGCGCTGCGTCCCGGCGCTCGCGCCGATCCACCCGCGCACCTCGTAGCCGCCCGCCGTGGGGAGAACGACGATGCGCGCGCTCCGGCCGGCGACCGTGCGGGCCTTGTTCGCGACCGGGATGTCCGACGGCGGGTCCATGCTCACGAGGGCCGATGACTTGGACGCGCCCGGCGCCACGACCACCCACGCGAGATTCTCGTTGAGCGAGAGCGCGGACACGCGCGCGGCGTAGCTGGCCTGCAGGTAGCGGCTCTGCCACCCATCCGGAATTCGCTGCGCGTCGAAGGCTGTGGCGTCGGCGATGAGATCACCGCGCACCTGCCGCACGCCGGCGGCGGCCACGCGCTCGGCCAGCGTGTCCATCGGCGCGCTGGCGCCGCCATTCAGGAAGCGCCCTGACAGCCCCGGGTCGCCGTCACCGCGCAGAATCAGATTCCCCAGGATGGTCCCGTCGCCGCCAAGTGCTCCGTCACGCAACACGTCCGTCGAGAACCGATGCGAGGGGCCGAGCTGGTCGAGCGCGAGCGCGGCGGTGAACAGCTTCATGTTCGACGCCGGCTGCAGCCCGGCGTCGGCGTTGAACGAGTAGAGCGTATCGCCACGCGTGAGCGAGACGACGAGCACCCCCCACGTGCCCGCGTGCACCCGGCTGCCGAGCATCGCGCCCAGGTCGCTGGACAGCGCGGTGAGCCCGCGCGGCGTCGTCCAGCGCGGAGCCGGAGCGGGCGCCGCAGCCGTCCGCGTCGTGCGCCGCCGGGTGGGTCGCGACCGCTGACCGGTCGGCTTGCGCGACGTACGGCCCTGCTGCGGCTCGGTGGTCGCCGAACCTCTGGCCGTACCGGTTATCGAGACGCGTGCCGCGGGGCTCGCCGCCGCGGGCGCGGTGAGCAGCGCGCTCGCGAGGCAGACGAGCGCCGCGCGGGCAGCGCGATGCCGGAGGGACCGAAAGCGGTCGGGGACCATGTCGATGGCGAGAAGGGGGGCAACCGGCGTGCCGCCAATCACCGTAAGATGGTGGGGCGGACCAGTTTACTACGATTCTGCGGGGAGGAGGTTCCGTGCGGGGTATTCCGGCGGCGTTGGGGGCCCGCCTCCTGGAAGGGACGAGGGAGGGCGCACTACCGTCACCGTCCGATCGGTCGTGACCGAGCGTGGGAGACCGATTATTCGACTGCGCGCCGCCGAGTGCAAGCCGCGACGCAGGTTATCCCTCACACAGCGAAGGCGGGCCGTTCATGACTTCCTCATACCTTGAAGAAGATCCTCCGCCGATTGAGGTACGACAGGACGGCATACCAGAACACGACGAAGGTGATCGCGAAGAGCAGGGATGCGGTTTTCGGCTCGGCCAGCCACGACGCATAGCCTGTGCGGTAGATCCAGCTCTGGACGGGGATGTACCTCCCTTCCTCGTTCTGCACCTTCCAGAGCGTGTAGATGAGGCGCGCCATGAGCCCGGAACCCACGAAGGCGATCATCGGGTTGACGCCGAATGGGATGAACGGAGCGCTCCACCGCTTCACGCCGTGCACGTCGATCAGCCACATGCACGTGGCGATCGTGACCGACGCCATCCCCGCCGTGAAGAGGACGTAGGAGCTCGTCCAGAGTTGCTTGTTGATCGGGAACGCCCACCCCCAGATCGAGCCGAGGACCATCGCCAGCGATCCGGCGGCAAAGAGTCCCGCCACGCGCTCGATGAGTGGTCGCGGTGCGCCGATCCACCGTCCAGCGAACACGCCGAGGAGCACCGTGCCGATCGCGGGGATGGTGGAGAGAATCCCCTCGGGGTCCCAGAGCTTGGTCCCGTTGTAGATATGGTGGCCCAGTGCCGCGCGATCCACGTACGCCGCGAGCGTACGCGCCGGATCGCCCAGGAGGAGCGCACCGGTCTGGCCCTCGCCCGGCACCGGAACGAGAGTCATGAGCATCCAGTAGCCCACGAGGATACCGACAGCGAGCAGCGCCTGTTGCCGCGCGGTCGTCCGGAGCGTGAGCAGCGCGCCGCACACGTACGCGATCGCGATCCGCTGGAGCACACCGAGGAGCCGGATCGTCTCGACGAGCGGCTGATGGGTGACCGGGCTGATGCCGAAGTTGGATGTGATGCTGGCCCAGGCATGCCCGGGCTGCGGGTCGAAGTACGGGAAGCCGTTGAGTGCGAGCCCCAGGAGGTAGATGATCGCGCCCCGCTTCAAGACCTGCCGCGCCAGCGCGCCGTCCGGGTCGCCGCGCGACCGCCGCGCGGACAGCGAGAGGTGCGTGGTGATCCCGACGATGAAGAGGAAGAAGGGGAAGATGAGGTCCGTCGGCGTCCACCCGTGCCACTCCGCGTGCTCGAGCGGCGCGTAGATCGCTCCCCACGAGCCGGGGTTGTTGACAAGGAGCATGCTGGCGACGGTCATCCCCCGGAAGACGTCGAGCGAGAGCAGCCGCTCGCGCGCCGGCGCGTTCGGCGCCACGGGGGAGGAGATCGAGGCCGCGTCGGCCCGCTCGGCGGCTCGGACGTCGGGCGCGACCGTCGCGCTCACGTGGTGCCTTCCTCGTCCGTTCTGGCGAAGGACCACCCCGCCGTGTCGTAGACGAAGCGCATCGCGCGCTTCGGCGCAGGCTTGCCGTGGAACTCGCCGCCGAGGTAGTGGCCGCCCATCCGGATGATGGCAGTCGTGCTATCCGGCTGCTCCATGCCGCGCCAGGTCACGAGCAGCGTCGGCCACGGCCCTACCGAGTCGAGCTTCTGCAGAAGCTTCGTCCGCGCGGAGGAGTCCCCCGCGTACATGTACGTGGGGCCCTTGCCTTGTATACCGGCGAAGACGGCAGGTGGAAGCGCGGAATCGGTGCCGTACGCCGTGAGGAAGCGACGCGGCGTGGGCAGGATTCCCGTCACGTATTGCCTCGCGGCGACGGCGTATGCGCTGTCGCCGGGAGGCAGGGCGCACACGCTTCCGGCTGCGCCGGCCGCGGATCCGGAGCTCGCCGAGCCGGCCGGCTTGCCGCCGCATGCGACGGTGGCGGTGAGCAGCAGCAGGATGGTGACCGTACGGCCATGCTTGGGTGATCGCATGCATGCAACCTTGCACCGGCAACCGGATTTGTCGAGGCTACGGCTGAATCGGGCAGTCGCGCTCACTTTTTGCCGCACGAGCCAGGGTATGGCGACGCCAACACCCGGTGCCGACGATCCTGGGTGCGGACGATCCTGGCGTGCGCGCGAAACTTCGGCCCGGAGAACGCTGCCATGGCGGAACGTCACAACGTCACGCGCGAAGGACTCATCGCGGGTTTCATCGGCGCGACCGCGGTTGCAGTCTGGTTCCTCATCGTCGATACGGTTGCCGGTCAGCCGCTGCACACGCCAGCGGTCCTCGGTGCCGCGCTCCTCGACGTCCTCGGCCCGCGGGGAATGGAGGGCTCCATCGCACACGTCGCGATCTACACCATCTTCCACTTCCTGATGTTCTCGGCCGTCGGAGTCGTGGTCGCGCTGATCGTGCACCGGGCGGAGGATCAGCCGGCGATCCTCGCGCTTCTGCTCGTGCTCTTCGTCGTGATCGAGATGGGGTTCTACGGGCTCACCGCGATTCTCTCGAATTCGGGCATTCTCGGCGAGCTGGCGTGGTACCAGATCGGGCTCGCGAACCTCATCGCCGCGGCGCTCATGGGTACCTACATGTACCGGCGGCACCCGGCACTGCGCCAGGAGTTCGCGCACGCGCTGGGCGGCGAGGAGTAAGCGCGGCGGCTGGCATCAGGGTCGCAAGGTTCATACGGATGCTCCGGAAACTACGGATCACATCCGATCGCGCCTCGTGGCGCGACAGGCCCGCTCGCGACACCCACAAAGAATTCTTTTGGGGCTCGGCGGTAGAGCTTCTTGCACCACACGGAACGGTCCGCCGTTATCCGTTGTTTCCGGAGCATCCGTATGAACCTTGCGACCCTGATGCCAGCCCGCGGTCAGCTACGCGGTCGGCTGCCAGTCTACCTGCGCGCCCGCGGTGTCGTCGGTTCCTCGCTGTGCCCAGCGGAAGAAGACGACGGTGAGCACGGCGAGGAAGACGAAGCCTCCAGGCACCCACATGATCAACCCTCCCACGAGCTGGTCGGCCATCGGCGACAACCCCCACACGCGCGGCGCCGTCTGATATGCGGGGTAGAGCACGTCGCTGGCGTAGGTGATGATCACACCGATGAGCGCCATCGGGAGTGTGAGGAGGAACGTGTACAGCATCTGCTTGGGGAAGGAGAGCCGCGGTAGCTCGGGCAGGGGGCTCATGATCGGCCACCACATGAGCGTCGCGCTCACGAGAAAGCAGAGATGCTGCGCGATGTGCACCGCGTGGTGGCGCATCGCGAGGTCGTAGACGGCGGGGATGTGCCAGATGGCCAGCGTCGCGGTGAACGTGGTGAAGCACGCGACTGGCCGCGTGGCCGCGCGCGCGATGGTCGCGACCGCGGGTACACGGAGCGCGGGGCGCAGCATCCACCCCGGCGTGCCGGCGATGAGGAGCGGGATCACCGCCATGGTGAGCAGCAGATGCTGCACCATGTGTGCGCTGAACAGGTAGGTGTCGCTCAGATCGTGCAGCGGCCCGTTCAACGAGAGAAAGAGGACCGCGAGCCCGGCGACAAACGAGAGCCGTTGCGCGGCGCTGGGACTTCTCGCGTCCTGGTGCACCCGCCACCAGTACAGCCCCCCGAGCGCGGCGATGCCGATCACTGTGCTCGGGTGCACGGTCCACCCGCGGAGTCCGCCGCCGTCGAGCGGGTGCAGCATCGCGGCGACGAGCGCGGCCGGCGGGTGGAGTGCCATCAGACGCGGATTGCCAGGTGCCCGAACAGGAAGAGCAGCGCGATGACCGAGGTGACCGCGATGAGGAGCGGCCCGGTGAAGAGGGCGCGGAACAGCTTGGCGTCGTACTTGAGATGCATGTAGAACATGACGACGATGACGAATTTGGCCGCCGACATGATGAGGAGCGCCGGCACGAACAGCCGGCTCTCCTTGAATGGCGTGTAATACACCCACACCTCGACGACGGTGATCACGAGCAGGATGAGGGCCACCCACTTGTACGTCTTCCAGTCGGGGTGGTGATGCTCGTGCGCGTGCGCGTCGCCCTGCGCATCGTACTGCGGCCCGTCGTGCTCGTCGGTGTGGACGTGATCAGCGGCCATGCGCGTCCTCGCTATTTGATCAGGTAGATGAGCGTAAAGATCGCGATCCAGACGACGTCCACGAAGTGCCAGTAGAGCGCACAGATGTCCACGTTCACCGCGTCGCGCGGCCCGAGCCCGCGCTTGATGTCAATGAAGAGGAGCGTCACGAGCCAGATCACGCCAGCCGTGACGTGCGCGCCGTGAAATCCCGTGAGGGTGAAGAACGACGAGCCGAACAGGTTCGTCTTGAGCGTCAGCCCCTCGTGCACGAACGACGTGAACTCGTACGCCTGGAAGCCGAGGAAGACCGAGCCGAGCAGCGCCGTGGCCGCGAGCCAGATCTTCGAGTACTTCCGGTCGCCGCGCGAGACCGCGCTGTGCGCCAGCACCATGAACAGCGACGACATGAGCAGCACGAACGTCGAGGCGGAGGTGACCGGGATGTTGAGGATCTCCTTCCACACCTTGCCGCTCGCGTCGGTGTAGACCTCGTGCGGGTATGGCCCGACGAGACTCCGCCCCTTGTAGATGAGATAGGTCGAGATCAGCGACATGAAGAAGAGGCACTCGGAGCCGATGAAGGCCCACACGGCGATCTTCTTGTTGTCGAGCCCCGTGCTCGTGTAGTGGTGCGCGGCTGGCGAGACGTCGGCGACGGATGCGGTAGCCATGGATGCGAGTTCTTGCGAGTTCTAGTGTTCAGGCTCGAGCGGCGTGAGCAGCCACGAGTACAGGGATGCCACGAAGAACGCGGCACCGAAGAGCATGATCGGCAGGTTCTTGTGATAGATCAGCCCCACGAACGGGATCGTCATGCCGATCGCCGCGAGCAACGGCTTGATCGTCGGGCTCGGCATGTGGATCCCGAGTTGCTGCGCGGTCGGGTGCGCATCCTCGGCGTTCAGCTCGGTGTCCGAGGGCGCGGAGATCACGGCGTCGGTCGTCTGCCCGCCGACGTTGACGGAGATCTTCCGATCCCCCTCCTTCGTGTGCGGCACCTCGCGCGTGAGCTCGGGCGACTTCCGGTCCCAGAGCGGGTAGCGCGAGGTGATCGTCGGGATCGTCGCGTAGTTGTACTCAGGGGGCGGCGAGGGGATCGTCCACTCGATCGTCGGCGCGCCCCACGGGTCGTTCCCCGCACGCGCGCCGCGCGTCCGGCTCCGAATCAGATTGATGAAGAAGATCAGCATCCCGAGCGCGAGGATCGGATAGCCGATCATCGAGATGATCCGGTTCTCCAGCTCGAAGCCCTGGTTCGCGTCGTACTGGTAGATGCGCCGCGACATCCCGTGCAGCCCCACCGAGTGCATGGGGAAGAACGTGAGGTTCATCCCGATGAAGGTGAGCCAGAAGTGCCACTTCCCGAGCGTCTCGTTCATGAGGCGCCCGATGATCTTCGGATAGTAGTAGTACGTGCCGGCGAAGAGCCCCATCATCGAGCCGCCAAACAGCACGTAGTGGAAGTGCGCGACGATGAAGTAGGAGTCCGTCTGCTGCAGGTCGGCCGGCGGCGACGAGTGCATGATCCCCGAGATGCCGCCGATCGTGAACAGTCCGACGAGCCCGATCGCGAAGAGCATCGCCGTCGTGAAGCGGATCGAGCCGCCCCACATCGTCCCCATCCAGTTGAAGATCTTCACCCCCGTCGGGATGGCGATCAGCATCGTCGTCACGCCGAAGACGGAGTCCGCGATCGGACCCATTCCGACCGCGAACATGTGATGCGCCCACACGCCGAACCCGAGGAAGGCGATCAGGATGATCGAGTACACCATCACCGGGTAGCCGAAGAGCGGCTTCCGCGAGAAGGTTGGCAGTACCTCGGACACCAGGCCGAAGGCCGGGAGAATGAGGATGTAGACCTCCGGGTGCCCGAACAGCCAGAACAGGTGCTGCCAGAGGAGTGGGTCGGCGCCGGCGGCGATCGTGAAGAAGTTCGTGCCGAAGAAGCGGTCGAGCTGGAGGAAGACGAGTGCGACCGTGATGATCGGGAAGGCGAGGATGAGCAGGAACTGGGTGATGAACGACGCCCAGGTGAAGATCGGCATGCGCATGAAGTGCATGCCCGGCGCGCGCATGTTGATGATCGTCGTGACGAAGTTGAACCCCGCGGCGAGCGACGAGACGCCAAGGATCTGGAGGCCGAGCACCCAGAAGTCCACGTTGAGCCCAGGCGAGTAGGCGCGCGTCGTGAGCGGCGCGTACCCGAACCAGCCACCATCCGGTGCCGCGCCCACGAGCCACGACGCGTTCATGAAGAGCGAGCCGAGCAGGAAGACCCAGTAGCTGAACGCGTTGAGGCGCGGAAACGCGACGTCACGCGCGCCGATCTGCAGCGGGATCAGGTAGTTGAAGAACGCCGCCGACAACGGCATGATCGCCATGAAGATCATGGTCGTGCCGTGCATCGTGAACAGCTGGTTGTAGGTCTCGGCCGAGACGACCCGCCCGTTCGGTCCGGCGAGCTGCGCGCGGATCACGCCGGCCTCGATCCCTCCAATGAGGAACCAGAAGAGGGCGGTGTAGAGATAGAGCTGCCCGATCTTCTTGTGGTCCACCGTGGTGAGCCAGCTCCACACCCCACCCTCGTACGTCGCGGGGGCGTGCGCGTGGACTGGTGCCGCAATGGTCGATGTAGCCATCAAGCTCTCCGATTGCTGCCGGGTGACGGGAGGATCGAGGCCGCCGGGACGGGCCTCACTTCAGCGACAGCAGGTATGCCGCGATGTCAACGATCTGCTGATCGGTGTAGCCACCCGGGACCTGCGCGCTCTTGCCGAGCGCCGGCATGAGGCTTCCGGGCTTCATCAGCGGCGCGTTCTTGATCCAGAGCGCCAGGTGCCGCGGGTCGTTCGGGTAGAGGCCGGCCGCGATCGAGGTGCGGCTCCCCACGTGCGTCAGGTTCGGCCCGATCGGAGAGGCCGACACGCCCTCGACCACGTGGCAGCCGATGCAGGCACCCGTACGATAGAGCTGCGCCCCGCGCGTCGGGTTGCCGGTCACCGGCGCGAGACCGAGCGTGATCGGGGTCGGCGTCGCCGGAATCACGTGCCGTGGCAGTCGGGCACGCGGGAAGGCCGCGAGGTCGGCCGCGAACACCGGTGTCGCCGTGATCGGGCCCGCGCTCCCGCGCGCCGGCGACGTCGTGTTCGTCGAGGTCGCCACCGCCGCCACCGCGCTCGGCCTGGCAGCGGCCGTATCCGAGACCGCGGCGGTCGTGCCGCCGAACGCCGGCCCCGTCTTCTGGTGCGCGACCCAGGCGTCGAACTCCGGCTGCGTCACCGTGAACACCTTGAAGCGCATGTTCGCGTGTGACGGTCCGCAGTACTCGGCACAGAACCCGTTCCACACGAACGTAGACTCGGGCGTGAACCACAGGTAGTTGGTGTGGTTCGAGATCAGATCGCGCTTGCCAGCGAGCTGCGGGATCCAGAACGAGTGCAGCACGTCCTTCGTCTTGAGCGCGAAGCTCGCCGTGCGCCCGACCGGCAAGTACAGCTCATTCGCCGTCGTCACACCGAGCTGCGGGTAGCGGAACTCCCACCACCACTGGTGCCCGACCACCTCGACCTCCAGCGCGTTCGCCGCCGCCTTGGCCTGCGTGTTGAAGATCGTGCGAATCGTGGGCACCGCGATGAAGGCGAGTACGACCGCCGGGATCAGCGTCCACGTGATCTCGAGCGTCGTGTTGCCGTGCACCTGCTTGGGCTCCGGGTTCCCTTCCCGATGCCGATAGCGAAAGACCGTGTAGAGCAGCCCGAGCTCGACGAGGACGAACACCGTCGCCCCGCCGATCAACAGGATGTCCCAGAGCCTGTCGATGTCCCGCCCGAACTCGCTATGCGGTGTCAGGGTGGTGTTCGGCGCGCCGCGCGTACAGGCCGACGCGACGCAGAGTGCAGCCCCGAGGGCAGCGCTGGCGATCCGGCGCGAGCGGGGGTGACGGAACATCCCGATTCCTTTGCGCATCAGAAGTGCGAGCCGGCAACCGACGGGCCGGCCAGGGGCGAAAAAAAGCAGGTGGAAGCTACCGGCATGCGAGTGGCGAGGCAAGGTAAAAAACTCCCTCACCGCGCGAGGGGCTGTCACGCCTCGCGACTCGCGGTTTCGGAGGCCTCGCCGCACACGTGCCGCGCACGGCCCGAGCACGCGCCGCGCGCTCGTCAGCGGCCGCCGCCACGCTCGAGATCCACCACGTCCGGGAGGCCCTCCACCACGTCAGGCAGATCGTCGGGCCTCGTGCGAGCACGACGCGAGGGCGCTCCTTCCTCCTCCACCGCGAACTGCTCGTAGACTTTACGCCCCGCGACGTCGAGTGAGTTCCTGATCGCCGCAATTCCCTCGCGCAGGCCGTTCACGCGCAACCGGTCTCGCCCGCTGCGCGTCGCGAGGAGGTTGAGCGCGGTCACCTGATCCGCGATGGGGCCGAAGTGTCCCTTGAGCAGGTCGGCGACCGGGACGGCCGCGCGGCGGAACTGGCCAACGTACGGTTGGATCGGTTGCTGCACCTTCGCCGCGAGCGCCATGCGCTCGACGATCGAGTGCAACCCCTGTAGCAGGAGCCCTGCTTCCTCGAGCGTCTTGAGCCGCTGCGCGCCCGCGCCGGATACCTGGGGACGTGCCACGTTACGCCACCCGCCGGCCGCTCGCGGTTCCGTCCGCCGCCGTCATCTCGCCCCGCGGCCGCCGGCTACTTCGGCGCGGTCATCGCCGCGGGGTTGAGGATCTGATCGAGCTGCTCCCGCGTCATGAGCCCCATGTCCCCAACCACCTCGTACACGCTGCGCCCGGACTCGAGCGCGGCCTTCGCGACCTTGCTGGACTGCTCGTATCCGAGCACCGGAACGAGTGCGGTCACCACCCCGATCGAATGCTCCACGAACCAGCGCATGCGGTCGGGATTCGCCGTGATGCCATCCACGCAGCGCGTCTTGAGCACGCTGCACGCGTTGTACAGCGCCTGAATGTTCGACAGGAGACGGAACGCGATCACGGGCTCGAACACGTTGAGCTGGAGCTGCCCGGCCTCCGCGGCCAGGGTCACGGTCACGTCGCCGCCGATCACGTCGAAGCAGACCTGGTTGACGACCTCGGGGATCACGGGGTTCACCTTCCCCGGCATGATCGAGCTTCCCGGCTGCATCGCCGGCAGGTTGATCTCGGCGAGTCCCGCGCGAGGGCCGGAGGAGAGGAGCCGGAGGTCGTTACACACCTTGCTCATCTTCACCGCGCATCGCTTGAGCACGCCCGAGAGCTGCACGAACACCCCGGTGTCCGCGGTCGCCTCCACGAGGTCCGGTGCGGTGATGAGCTCGAGCCCCGTGACCACCGAGAGATGCCGCCGTACCGTCTCCGCGTACCCCGCCGGCGCGTTGATCCCGGTGCCGATCGCCGTCGCGCCCATGTTGATCTCGCGGATGAGCGCCTGCGTCTCGCCCAGGCGGTCCACGTCCTCGAGGATCGTGTGGCCGAACGCGGCGAACTCCTGCCCCAGCGTCATCGGGACGGCGTCCTGCAGCTGCGTGCGGCCCATCTTGAGGAAGCCGGCGAACTCCTCGCCCTTCGCGAGGAACGCGTGCGCCAGCGCGGTCATCGCCTCCTTGAGTGAATCGATCCCCGTATGGAGGGCGAGCTTCACCGCGGTCGGGTAGACGTCGTTCGTGGACTGCGAAAGATTGACATGGTTGTTCGGGTGGACGAGCTCGTACTCTCCCCGCTTTCGGCCGAGCAGCTCGAGCGCGCGGTTGGCGATCACCTCGTTCGCGTTCATGTTCGTCGAGGTGCCGGCGCCGCCCTGAATCATGTCCACCAGAAAGTGCTCGTGGTGCCGGCCGGAATGGATCTCCTGCGCCGCACGCACCACCACGTCTGCCACGCCTCGCTCGAGCAATCCGAGCTCCGCGTTCGCGAGCGCGGCGGCCTCCTTCACCGCCGCGAGCGCATTGACCAGGGTCGGGAACTCGCGCAGCGCGATGCCCGTGATGGGAAAGTTCTCGAGCGCGCGGAGCGTCTGGATGCCGTACAGCGCCGCCGCTGGCACCTCGCGCTCGCCGAGGAGATCGTGCTCGGAGCGCTTCCCGCCGCCGCCGAAGCCGAGCGTGCGGCCGCGCCCCACGAGGGTGGCGTCCGCCTCGCGCAGGCGCTGCGAGATCGCGCGCGCGGCCCGCGCGACGAGCGCCGCGTAGAGCGTTGGCCGCTCGCGCACGATCGCCTTCAGGTCGTCGGCCAGGAGGTACGCGAACGTCGTCGGCTCCAGCGTGCGCGCCGACGTGCCGTGCGGCGAGTCATCGAGCAGGATCCCTTCGCCAAGCGCCTCGCCCGCGCCCAACGTGGCCAGCCGCTCGGGGCGGCCGTCGAGCCCCTTCTCGATCGCGACGCTGCCCGCCAGCACGATCGCGAAGAGCTGGCGCACGTCGCCGTCGTGGAACAGGACGTGGTCGCCGCCGTGGGACGCGATGCGCATCCTCCGAGCGAGGTGCCAGAGATTCTCGTCGGGGAACCCCGCGAAGAACGGAAACGCACGCAGGTCGCCGACGGCGATGGTGCTGCTGGCGGGAGTCGTCGTCATGCGGGAGAAGCTACTGCGCGGCTGGCGCGCGGCAACCGCGCCGGCGCCCGCGTACCGGGTCGGCACAGGTTGTCATTGACGCGGCACGGACCGGTCGGAAGCTTACAGGGCCGTCACGTCCACGTCCTTCGCGAGGTGATCATGCCCTTCGACCGCCGCGAGTTCCTGCGAACGAGCGCCGCCGCCGCGGCCGCCGCCGCCGGCCTCACTCTCACGCGCGCCGCCGGCGCCGAATCGCCCCCGGCTGGAATGGCCGCGAGCGCGGCAGGCGTGACAGCCGGTCGCCCGGTCGTCATCGCATCCGACAACGGCATCCGCGGCGTGGCCCGGGCCTACGAGATGATCGCCAAGGGCGCGGATCCGCTCGACGCGATCATCGCGGGTGTCAACATCCAGGAGCTCGACCCGGACGACCAGAGCGTCGGGCTGGGCGGCCTCCCGAACGCGGAGGGCGTCGTGCAGCTCGACGCGTCGTGCATGCACGGGCCGACGCGGCGCGCGGGAGCGGTCGCCTGCCTGGAGGACATCGCGACACCTTCGCTCGTGGCGAAGGCCGTGATGGACCATACCGACCACATCCTGCTCGTGGGGAAGGACGCCAAGCGCTTCGCGATGGACATGGGGTTCAAGGAGCAGCCCCTGCTCACGGAGAAGAGCCGGCAGATGTGGCTGCGCTGGAAGGCCAAGCTGAACGCGAGCGACAACTGGCTCGATCAGGATGATGACGGGAAGACCTCGCGGGTCGGCGCCCTCGGTGAGCCGTACGACGGCGCCGGACGCGAGAAGCTGCGCTATGACCGGCAGGGTATCGCCTACACCTACGGCACCATCAACATGAACGCCGTCACCGCCGCGGGCGACATCGCGTCTGTCACGACGACGAGCGGGATGTCCTGGAAGATCCCCGGGCGGGTGGGAGACTCGCCGATCATCGGGGCGGGCCAGTACTGCGACAACACGGTGGGCGCCGCGGGCTCGACCGGACGCGGCGAGGCGAACATCAAGGTATGCGGCGCCTTCCTCGCGGTAGAGTTCATGCGGCAGGGCATGGCGCCGGAGCAGGCGCTGATGAAGGTCATCGAGCGTACGGTCGCGATGACCGAGAAGCGGCTCCTCGACGACAGGGGGCGTCCCTACTTCGACCTGGACTTCTACGCCGTGAGCAAGGACGGCCGCTTCGCCGGTGTCTCCGCGTACGAGGGCTCCAGGTACGCGGTGGCGGACGCGCAGGGGGCGCGGCACGTGGAGAGCGCCTTCCTCTTCAAGCGCGCCGAGCGCCCCACGCGGCCAACGGCGGCCGCCACGCCGAGGCGCTAGGGCGAGCGCCCGAGCGAACACGTCGCCTCCCGCGTGTTCGAGAAGCGTGGCGGCAGAAGATGCCGAAGGGAGGTGGAGGTGAGGTCATG
>JBBJNN010000009.1:39022-82262 GCA_037720885.1 Gemmatimonadaceae bacterium
CTCTCGCGCGAGAGCCCCTTCCCACTCTGGTAGAACCGTCAACCGGCGACGGTTCCTACCATGCCGTGCTCAGCTGCAGTGACCGGGGCCGCCAGGGGCGTTCCCGTTGTTGTAAGCGTCGAGCCGCTCGGAGATCGCGATCGCCTCGGCCCGCTCGCTCGCGCTGATGCCGCCCACGAGGAGCTGGTCAGCACGGGTGATGTCGGCCTGGATGCCCCCAGGTGCCGACGCGCCGCCGATGATGTTCAGCTTCGCGGTGATGAGCTGGTGGAGCAGGATCAGCTCGGCGTTTCCGCCCTTCGGGGGCGTGCCGTAGATCTGGTCGATCTCCGCGGCCGTGAGCTGGGTGCCGCCGATGGTGCTCCCACCGACCGGGAGCGTGCCCCCGTTCAGCAGGCTGACGACGACTTCCTCATGATTCTTGTAGTACCCCTGCGTGAACGTGCAGCCGCGGACTGGCGGCGGCGGCGGCGGGCTCGCGCTGTTGTAGAACGCGACGAGGTACGCCTCGTCCTTCGTGGCGCCGGTGATCGTCACGTTGTTCGCGGCGAACTTCGTGGAGGTGACGGTGCCGTTCGGGGCGCGCCGGCGCACGACGGCCGAGTCGAACTTGAATCCAGCCTGGATTGCCGACTCGTTGATCGTGAAGTTGGCGGGCTGCGTGCCGTCGAAATCGGCGACGATCATGCACTGGCCGCTGGTCAGCGCGAAGCTGCCGCTCGTGGTGAAGCTCGGCTGCACCTCGTTGACGTTGATCGTCGCGCTCGAGCCGTACTTGCAGATCTCGAGCGTCTCCTTCGGGGTCTGGGCAATGTTCCCCGTGCCGGGCGCCGGGTTGATCGTGCCGGTGCCGGGATTGAACGGACGGACGCGCAGCTGCGGGCCGCCGGTCGGGCCGGTCGTGCGATCGGAGCAGGCCGCCAACGCGACGAGGCCGAGCAGCACGGCTGCGCTCGCCGAATGGCGGAAATTGCGAGTTGCGATCATATGGGTTCCTCTGTGTACGGTGAGAACTACGGACTGCGTACTACCAACACCAAGGTGGGACGGACCATCGTACG
This sequence comes from Gemmatimonadaceae bacterium, assembly GCA_037720885.1. Taxonomy (GTDB): domain Bacteria; phylum Gemmatimonadota; class Gemmatimonadetes; order Gemmatimonadales; family Gemmatimonadaceae; genus JACMME01. Next base: position 40,084 of record JBBJNN010000009.1, read on the forward strand.
GTACCGCGGTGCGCTCGGCTCTGTCCGGTCTTTTCGGAGTGCAGGGCACCGTTTCCGGCGTGTCAGGCGGCATGGTCGCGCGTGGCGCACCGGACTGCGGCGGCTCGTACGCGTGACCAGAAGAGATGAAGGAGTGTTAGGGGTAGGGGCCGTCGGCCACCGCGTAGTATTCGCTGCCCCAGCTACGCGGCAGGAACGCGATGCGGCCGCGGCGAGAAGCGCATCATTCGATAGGCAGATCTCCGGGTGGCTGGGAAGCGGGCGGTGTGGTCGCGGGGCGCGACCTCGCTTCGGCGGCCAGGCTGTCTCGGGGAGACCCTTGGCATTGCGGACCGGCCTCGCGGCCGGGGTGCCTTTGTCGGAGGAGCGTTGCTGGGCAGAGGTAACTCTAGCGACGTACGCACTCTACGTGCCCGCGCGCAGCGGACGATTGCTGGCGCGGGCGTCAATATTAGCAAAGGTTTACGAATTCGCCAGTCCCTTCATGCGTTGCGTGGGGGCGGCGCATGTGCGCCCATTCCGCGGTATCGGCGCAACATATTACTAATTCGCGAGCAAGGTGTAACGAAAGTTTACACCAGGGCGGTGCGCCCCGAACTCAGCCGCAGTGGCCCGGTCCGCCGGCGGCCTTGCCATTGTTGTAGGCGTCGAGCGCGTCCGCCAACTGGATCGCCCTCGCCCGCTCCCCAGACGATACGCCGTTCACCAGGGTCAGGTCCGATTCGACGGCCGCGTCGAGTACGCCCTGGGGCGCGGACACTCCGCGCAGGAGATTGAGCTTCGTCGCGATGAGCTGGTGCTGGAGGATGAGCGACGCGTTCCCACCCTTCGGCGGCGTCCCGAGAATCGCGTCGAGCTGGCCCGGGCTCAGCTGCAAGCCGCCGACGAACAGCGTACCCCCCATGAGCTCGACGAGCGCCTCGACCACATCCTCGTGATTCTTGTAGTAGCCCTGCGTCCGCGTGCACCCGGTGATCGCCTTCGGCGAGTTGAAGAACTGAACCACGAAGGCGTAGCCGCGCGTCCCATAGAGGCTCACGGTTGGCGTGCCCGTGTAGATCCGAGACGTTGGTGCAGTGGGGGCGCTCCGCGTGCGAGTGTAGACCCGGATGGAATCGAGCTTGTAGCCAAGGTCGGCGTACGTCTCGCTCGCGGTGAGATCGGCCGGCCGGCTGCCATCGAACCACGCGGCCTCGCGGCACTGGCCGCTCGTCAAGCGGAAGGTGTTCGCCGTGGTGCCGAGCGGCGCCGGCTGGACGGCCTGGACGAAGATGTCAGCGCTCGAGCCGACCTTGCAGATCTGTAGCGTCTCGAACGCGATGGTATTGGCATCGCCCGAGGCGGGGTTGTCGACGACGACAGCCTGCGGCGTGGTACCGACCGGCGCGAGCGGCGGCGTCTCGATGCACGCACCGAGGAGCGAGGCGCTGCCGAGGAACAGGGTCGTGAGGATGGTACGAGAAGGACGACACGAAGGCATGGCTGAGTACCGGTAGGAGCGAAACGAGGGCACGGTGAGCCGGAATCGCGCGACGTGCGGATCGGCGCCCGGGCAAATGCACTCGCCATACCGGAGCGTGACGCAACGCAAGCCATTGTCACGTGACGCGTTGCGTGCGAACGCGGCGAGGGGCTGGTGCCGCGTTCGTTGTCCCGCGCTTACAGATTGCCGGCACGGATGTGCACCGCCGCGACAGCGTGGAACGAAAGGACACCACGGCGGCCCCCGCGGGCGGAGGGTGGCGCGCCGTGGAGGTTGTCCGCGAAGCATCGGACGCTAGATTGCGCTAAAGCCCATCCAGTCAACCATTTCCCGACTTCCGGACGCCCGGCGGGCCCCGTTCGCCGCGCGTTCGCGGAGCGCACGACCATGACGCTGTCCACACTCCCTGTGCCGGACCCTGCCTCACCAGGCACGCCCGCCTACGACCCTGCCGCCATCGAGGGAAAATGGCAGTCGCGCTGGCGCAGCGACGGCACGAACACCCCGGACCTGCGTGGGGCAGACCGTCCGTTCTATCAGCTCATGATGTTCCCGTACCCGTCGGCCGAGGGGCTGCACGTCGGCAATCTCTACGCGTTCACGGGAAACGACATCCATGGCCGCTTTCAGCGCCTGCTGGGCCGTACCGTCTTCGAGCCGATGGGATTCGATGCCTTCGGCATCCACTCCGAGAACTACGCGCTCAAGCAGGGGATCCACCCGAACGAGCTGATCCCGCGGAACATCGAGAACTTCCGGCGCCAGCTCCGACGGGCGGGGCTCATGCTCGACTGGTCGCGCGAGCTGTCCACGACGGATCCTGCCTTCTACAAGTGGACGCAGTGGGTCTTCCTGAAGCTGTTGGAGCGCGGGCTCGCCTATAAGAAGAAGGCGGCGGTGAACTGGTGCCCGCTCGACAAGACCGTGCTCGCCAACGAGCAAGTGATCGATGGCAGGTGTGAGCGCTGCGGCACGACCGTGGAACAGCGGCAGCTCGAGCAGTGGTTCTTCCGGATCACCGACTATGCCCCCCGCCTGCTCGGCAACCTCGAGTGGATCGACTGGTCGGACTCGACGAAGACGGCGCAGCGCAACTGGATCGGGGAGAGCGACGGGGCCGAGGTGGTGTTCGCGGTGCCCGCATCGAGCGCCGAGTCCCGGATTCGCGTCTTCACGACCCGCCCGGACACCATCTTCGGCGCCACGTATCTGGTGCTCGCGCCCGAGCATCCGCTCGTGGACGCGCTCACCCCCGCCGACCACCGCGCGGAGGTGACCGCGTATCGCGAGCGCGCGAGCAAGCAGGACGTCGTCTCACGGAAGGTCGTCACCGATCGCGAGAAGACGGGCGTGTTTACCGGGGCATACGCGGAAAACCCGGCGACTGGCGAGCCGATCCCGATCTGGATCGCGGACTACGTGCTCATGGAGTACGGCACGGGCGCGATCATGGCGGTGCCCGGGCACGACGAGCGAGATTGGGAGTTCGCGGCGAAGTTCGGCTTGCCCATCGTGCGCGTCGTCGCGGGGCAGGCGGAGTCCACCGAGGAGCCGCTTGCCGCCCCGTACACGGGTGACGGGAGCCTGGTAGGTTCGGGCCGGTTCGATGGCATGCCGGTGGACGAGGCGAAGCGCGCGGTGACCGCGTGGCTGGCGGACCGCGGCGCCGCGACGCCGGTGGTCAACTACCGGCTGCACGACTGGTGCATCTCCCGCCAGCGGTACTGGGGGCCGCCGATTCCCGTCATCTACTGCGACGCGTGCGGCGTCCAGCCGGTGCCGGAGCGCGACCTGCCGGTCCTGCTGCCCGACATCGCCGACTTCCGGCCGGACGACTCCGGCGTGTCGCCGCTCGCGCGGCACGCCGAGTGGTACCGCGTGCCGTGCCCCGCGTGCGGTCGCGACGGCCGGCGCGAGACCGACGTCTCCGACACGTTCCTCGACAGCGCGTGGTACTTCCTGCGCTACACGAGCACGGATCTGGACGACCAGCCATTCGACCCGGAGCTCACGCGGAAGTGGTTGCCGGTGGACTCGTACATCGGAGGGAACGAGCACGCCGTGCTGCACCTGCTGTACACGCGCTTCGTGACGATGGTGCTCCACGACATGGGCTACCTCCCGTTCGAGGAGCCGTTCACGCGTTTCCGCGCCCACGGGCACATTGTCCGCGACGGTGCGAAGATGTCGAAGACGAAGGGGAACGTCGTGAACCCCGACGTCTACATGGAGCAGTGGGGGGCGGACGCGTTCCGGATGTACCTCATGTTCCTCGGTCCCTTCGAGGAGGGTGGCGATTTCCGCGACAGCGGAATCTCCGGCGTCCGGCGCTTCCTCGACCGCCTCTGGAAGTCAGCGCTCGAGTGCGACGGGGAGGGCGAGCCGTCGCCCGCGGTGATGCGCAAGCTGCACCAGACGATCAAGAAGGTCGGCGACGACACGCCTCGCTTGAGCTTCAACACCGCGATCGCGGCGATGATGGAGTACATGAACGTGCTGCGCTCGGGCGAGCGGACGCCGAATCGCGCCGAGGTGGCGCCGCTCGTCCCGCTCGTGGCGCCCTACGCGCCGCACGTGGCCGAGGAGCTCTGGGAGCGACTTGGTGGGGAGGGGAGTGTCTTCGATGCCGGCTGGCCGGCGTACGACGCGGCCCTGGCGGCCGAAGAACGGTTCGAGCTGGTGGTGCAGGTGAACGGCAAGGTCCGCGGCCGGATCGCCGTCCCGCGCGACGTGACGCAGGAGGACGCGCTCGCGGCGGCGCTCGCCGATCAGACGATCGCCAGACTCGTCACCGGTCCGCCGAAAAAAGTGATCTTCGTGCCGGGGCGGCTGCTCAACATCGTCGTATAGCGCCGCGGATCGGGCGGTCGGGGCAGGGAATGCGAAGGGCGCCCGGAATCGCGAACGAATCCGGGCGCCCTTCGCGGCTCCAATGGCGAGCCGCTCGGATCTCGAGCCGCTCAGGTCACGAATTTGAGCGGGCTCGGCGCCGAGTTGAAGACCTCGAAGATGTACTGGCCGTTGCCAGCGGTGCCGATGATGTGGTAGAACTGCGAGACCACCGCGGGCGCGATCTGCACGCAATTCGGTCGCACGGGCGTGCATGGCAGGAACTGCGGCCCCTGGTAGCCATTGATCTGCCCGAGGTCAATCACCCAGTAGCCGTTGTTCACGGCGTCGAACTCGAAGACTCGCCCGGTCGCCGTCGTCACACCGTTCTCGTAGATGATGCGCCCCTGCGAGATCGGACCGATGGCGAGCGCGTTCGGGGGCGTCACCTGGTTCATCGGGAAGTGCATCCACGTCTTGGTGGCGATCCCGGTGGCGGAGTTGTCGTTGAACTCTACCGGGTAGATGTGGAAGGTGTGGTTCGCCGTCACGATCGCCGCGGCGCCGACGCCATTGTCCTTCTTCAGCGACAGGCCCGTCGTCGTCGATGCGCGGGCGGCCGACGCCGAAGCGCCGACACCGAAATCACCGACGATAGTGCCGTCCAGCTCGGGCGGCGGCGGATTCGAGCCGAGACTCACATCATAGCTCGGGCCGTTCGCGGACGCGGGAGCGGTTGCGACACGATCGGAGCAAGCCGCGGCGAACGCTACCGCGACCAGCGGAAGCCAGGAAGAGCGCATCATCAGTGGGAGCTCCATCGGCGGGGAAGGAAGGTCGGCGCCTCGGCGTGGCGGCGGGACCAGCAGCGAAAGTAAATGGATGAAAGCGGGGAGGCTAGTGGTCTTTACCGCTCGACGCGTCCAGTGTCCTCGCGGACCCGGGCGCGTCCCGCATCATGCATCAATGTCGAGGCCCACGAGCATCACTCGCTCGCCGACGTGCTCGGGCCACGCTCGCCGTACGAGCCGAACAGTGTGACGGGCGACGTCACGGCAATGCCGTTCAACGTGGCGCTGAGGAAGGTGAGACTGAAAGTGCCGTCCCGCCCGTCGAGCAGCGTGCCCTGCACGGACGACAGATCAACGATGAGCACATTCAGGCCCTGCTCCACCTGAAGCGTTCCCTTACCCGTCGTCCCCTTCTTGGTTGAATGGATGCGCGCGTTCGGGCTGGCGGTCACGCCCTCACCCGAGAAATCCGTGAGCGTCGCGTTGTTGCCCGGCTTATTGAGGAAGTAGCTGGCGCTGATCGAGAAGAAGGTACCATCCGCGCCCAGCCCGATCTCGGCATCCACTTCTGGTGGTGGCGGATTGGACTCGGCGAGCTGCGGGCGGCTGAACGAATCCTGTGGCGAGGTCGCGATGTCCGTGCATGCCGCGATGGCGAGCAGGGCGGCTAACGGGACGAGGGTGAGACGGCGCATGTTTTCTCCGGAGAAGCGTGGCGGGCTGGCGCAGGCGCGCCGGGTTGGAGCGGTGGGACTCGCAAAGTGTTAGCTCCCGCTCATTTGGGCAACCCCCCCTGTAGCGATTCGATACACCGCCGTCCGCGCCACCTACCCACCCCGTTCGAGCCGGCGGAGTGCGCCGCGCGCTTCCTCGAGCTGCGGGCGCAGCTCGGGATCGGCGTTCAACCAGGTGTCGCGGACTGACCGATACGCCGCGATCGCCTCCTTCTTTCGTGAATCCTTCTCGGCGGAGCGCCCGCGTTGGAGCGCGAACAGTACCTCGCTCGGGCTGAGCAGAACAGGCAGGCGGCCCTGCACCATGACGAGCGCAGCCTTCGCCTGCCCACGGGCCAGGAGGAGGCGGGCCTCCATCAGCCGGTCGGCGTAGCACCCCCAGCAGAGCGTGTCCGGCATGGTGGCGAAGGCTACGAGCGCGACGGTCGTATCGCCCCGCACGAGCGCCAGGTAGGCGCGCGCCGTGGCGCGTCCGTAGCGACCCTCACGACGCTGTGCCGGCGTCCCGGATGTGCCAAGCGAGTCCGCGCGCCGCCCGAAGGCCGAGAGCGAGGCCGTGTCCCGCTGTGCCGACCACCAGGGTGTTGCGGCACGCGGGTCACCGGCACCGCCGCCCAGCGACCGCGCGAATACCGCTCGCGCGGTATCCGCGGGCACCGCGCCGAACACCGCCAGCTCGGAGAAGAGCCGGGTCGGCGCGGAGCCGATCAGCTTGTACGCTTCGCGGACGTGCCCGCGGTAAGCGAGTTGGGTAGCCAGACGGCGCCGCCAGGTCGCGGTATCGCCGAGGATCTCGCGCCCGCCGGGATTCTCACCGGCGAGAATGCGCGCTAGGCGCACCGCCGTCTCGGCCGAGTCGGGCCAGCGCTTGAGGGCGTTCCATGCGGTGGCGATGGCGCCTTCCGAGATGGTATCGAGAATCGCGCTCGTCGCCGCCGTGCGCGCGGTCTTGCGGTCGATGAGGCGGGCGACGAGCCGTATCCCTTCCGCCTCGACATCCGTGGGGTTGAGCGCGAGGTAGGTGCGCGCGTACTTGAGCGCGCTGTCCGCACCGCTCAGCGAGAGCCGGAGCTCCACGGCGTGAATGTAGGCCGGCGCGAACGACGGGTCGAGCGCGATCGCGCGGTCGAAGGCGCGCATCACGTATTCGTCCGTGACGGGCTCTCCGGGTGCGAAATAATGCATGTGCGCGTCGGCGAGCGCATACCACGCCTCCGGGTCACCCGGGTAGCGCTGCGTGGTGGTGCGCAGCGTGGCGAACATGCGGCGCGTGTACGCGCCCTCCGTGGTGTCGCGGGCCCGCGCGAGCGCGCCGAGCGAGGCGCCGATGGAGTCGGCGAGCGTGAGAAGACTGTCGCGCGGGGAGAGGCGCCGGTTGAAGGCGCCGGCCCGCAGGCGTAGGGCGAGCGAGAGCGAGTCCGCGCCGGCGCGCTGCCAGCTCACGGCGAGGCCGTAGCGGCGGAGTGCGAGCGCGAAGGTAGAGTCGAGCGACACCGCACGCTCGTAGTAGGTAATGGCCGAATCCCACGCCGTACGCCGGTAGGACTGCTCGCCCTGCAGGAACGCCTTGAGCGCCGGCAACGACGAGGACCCGAGCGTCGTACCCCGGAACGCGGCGACCGCGCGCTGCTGCCCGAGGGCGGTCAACAACTGCACGGTGACCGCGTCGGCGAGGACATCCAGCCGGTCGATGGCCTCGAACAGCGTGACGCCGTCGCCGACGTTGACGCCCGTCGCCACGTCCACGAGGTCGGCGCGGATCTGGACCGAGTCTCCGCGCTTGGCGAATAGGCTCCCGTAGATCACGTAGCTCGCCCCGGACTTGCGCCCCAGCTTGCGGGCGTTGTCCTTGTCGGCACGGCCGGACCAGGAGCCGACGATCACGGTCGGCGAGACCGAGCGAAAGTCGCCGGCACCGTCGAAGTTGCGCGACAGGATGTCCACGAGCCCTTCCTTCCACAGCTCGAGGTCCGTGTCGGGGACGTTGAACGGAGCGACCGCCACAAGGTTCGGCGTGAGCGCGCCGCCGCCCTTCCAGACCCGCACGATCACGCCCGCGGCCGCGAGTGCCAGAGTCAGTCCGCCGATAGCGAGCGCACGCGGGCCGATCCGTCGCCGCGCAGCCCGCGCCGCGCCGGACACGGTCGCCGTCCGTATGCCGATGCCCGGCGTCCGCACGACCGGAATTCCCGTGGAGCCAGCCGCCGAGGTACGAGCCGCGGTCTCGCGCGCCGATCGGGCGATCGGGCCGACGCTCTCGAGCAGGTCGTGCAGCTCGGAGGCCCACTGGAAGCGCGCTTCCGGCTGCGTCGACAGCGCGATCGTGATTGCCAGGGCGAAATCGGGGGGCGTGTCGGGGCGGACCTCGAGAATAGGCGGCGGCGTCTCGGTAAGGCGCGCCACAAGGAGCGCCGATCCGGATAACCCGGCGAACGGCCGCTCGCCGGCCAGCATCTCGTAGCCCACCATGCCGAGCGAGTAGATGTCGGCGCGGGCGTCCACGTCGCGCTCGCCGGCAAGCTGCTCCGGCGCCATGTAGCCCGGCGTCCCCACGGACATGCCCGTGCCGGTGAGGCGCTCGGTCGGGACGGGGAGGTCCGCCGTGCCACCACGCGCGGCCGCCAGCGCGCCGGCGATTCCGAAGTCGGCGAGGAGCGCGTGGCTCCCCTGCAGAAGAATGTTCTCCGGCTTGATGTCGCGGTGGACGATCCCTTCGGCGTGCGCGCACGACAGCGCGTCGGTCACCTCGCGGAGAATGCGGCAGGCATCGGAGATGGGGAGCGGCCCGTCGCGCTCGAGCCGGTGGCGCAGCGACTCGCCCGAAATGTACGGCATCACGTAGTACAGCAGGTCGTTCTTGGCGCCGGCGGAGAGCACCGGCAGGATGTGCGGGTGCTGCAGGTGCGCCGTGAGTTCCATCTCGCGCTTGAAGCGCGCGGAGCTCACCGAGGAGGTGAAGTCCGGCGGGAGGACCTTGATCACCACCTGCCGCTCGAGCGACGACTCGACCGCGAGGAAGAGGCGGCTCATCCCGCCGCCGGTGATCTCGCGCGTGAGTCGATACGCCTCGCCGACCGCGGCCTGGAGGCTCTCGAACAGATCGGAGGTCACCCCGCTATCGCTCACGACACCTCACACTCACACTGCCTTCGAGATCCACTCCCCGACGAAATACCCAATGAGGGCGACGCCGAGACCGACAACGAACATGTCGAAGCCGGAGCGAAAGAGACCGCGCCCGGTGAAGAACGATCGCGCCGCACCCACCACGAAATGCGACAGCATGGCGAGCGCGAACGCCAGGAGGATCGCCGGGCGCCCCTCGAGGATGAAGAAGGGGAACACCGGGATCACCGCGCCGAGCGCGGTCGCGAGCCCGGTGATCCAGCCTTCGCGGAACGGCGAGCTGGTCTGCTCACCGATCTTGAGCTCCTCCTGCACCTGCTCGTCGAGCATGCGCGCCGGATCGGCCATCACCGTCGTTGCGAGCGCGTGCGCCGCACCGGCCTCCATTCCCTTCGCCTCGTAGATGAGCGCCAGTTCGTCACGCTCCACTTCCGGCATGAGCTCGATCTCCTGCCGCTCCATCGCGATCTCGTGCTGGTAGACCTCCTGCTCGCTCTTCGAGGCGAGGTAGCCGCTCGACCCCATGGAAAACGCGTCGGCGATCGCGCCCGCGACGCCGGCGACGATCACCATGTGGTGCTGCTGCGCGGCGGTGCCGCCGATCACGCCGGCAACGAGGCCGAAGTTCGCGGTCAGGCCATCATTGAAGCCATAGACGACGTTCCGGAGAAACCCACCGGACCCCGTCCGATGCCATGGCTCGCCCTCGTGACCGGCCACCTCGCCCAGCGTCGTGGCGTGCTCGGCGGACTCGCGGGCGAGGAGAAGCGCCTCGCGTCCGCCGGCCACGCCCACGGGCGTCTGCCGGTGCATCGAGAGGTAGGCTTTGACCTCACGCCCCTCCTCGGCCAGGAGCATGGGGAGGAGAAAGCGCGGCCCGAAGGCGCTCCCGAGGCCGGCGAGGATACGAGCCCGGACCGTTGGCGCGAACGGCTTCGGGGGCCGTCCGTTCGCGGAGAGGAGCTTCCCCCAGATCGCGACGTGCCGGTCCTCCACGTCCGCGAGACGCCGGTAGATGCTCTGCTTCTTCGCGTCGGGCTCGGCGTCCGCAAGGACACGGTAGAGGAAGGCGGCGTCGGCTTCATCCTGCCAGTGATGCTCGAACGCGTGAAGATCCGGCGGCTCGGGGGGGGCCGCGCGGTCCGCCGGAGCGTCGGGTGGGGCTGTGGTCTTCGTCATGGGTGAAATATGCTCACGGCAACCCTGCATGCGACATTCGGGTCTTACCCGGTAGACCCCCAACCGGAACCCGAGACACTATGCGCATTCCCCTCCTTTTCTGTGGCACCGCGGCCGCGGCCGTGATGGCTGCCGCCGTGCCGGCGCAGGACCGCATCATCACTCGCGAGCCGACGCGCGCCCGCGCGTTCTCACTCTCCAGCACGGACGACGCGGAGCGCGCCGCGCTCGGCGTCTCGACTGCCTCAGGCGGCAAGCGGGATTCGCTCGGCCTTCTCGTCACAGAGGTGACCCCCGGCGGTCCCGCCGAGAAGGCCGGGATCGAGGAAGGGAGCCGCATCGCAGCGGTGAATGGCGTGAATCTACGCCTCTCGGCGGCCGACGCCGGCGAGTCCGACATGCAGGGAATGGCGAACCGCCGCCTCATTCGCGAGCTGCAGAAGGTAAAGGCGGGCGCCGACGTCGAGCTGCAACTCTGGTCGGGCGGGCAGACGCGCACCGTGCGCGTCCGCACGGTAGCGCTGGAGGACCTGCCGGGTCAACAGCGGATGCGGACGACGACGCGCGAAGACATGGAGGATCGCGCGGTGCTCGGCCTCAACCTCGGCTCGAGCGGCACGCGGCGCGACTCGCTCGGCGTGCTCATCATTCGCGTCGCGCCTGACGGTCCCGCCGAGAAGGCCGGGCTCGTGGAAGGCGACCGCGTGGCGGCGGTGAACGGTGTGAACCTCCGCGTCGCGGGCGAGGATGCGGGCGACAGCTGGATGGGTGGCATCAAGCAGAGCCGCTTCTCCCGCGAGATGGGCAAGGTGAAGTCGGGCGACGACGTGGAGCTCCGGGTGTACGGCAGCGGGCAGTTCAAGACGGTCCGCATTCGCGCGGCGCGCGCCGGCGATCTGTACAAGGACGAGGGCCGCGGGATGACCATCTTCTTCGGCGACCGGTACCAGGAGGGCGGGGCAGGGCCCTTCGGGGGGCTGTTCGCGCCCCGCCCGCCAATGCCTCCGACGCCTCCGACGCCGATGGCCGAGCCGTGGGTGCGCGTGCCGTCGCGCGCCGAGGCAATGCCCCGCATCTTCCGCATGGATGAGGGCCGGCGGATGCTGGAGGAGCAGTTGGACCGCGACATCGATCGCGACATCGATCGCGACATTGATCGCGACAAGGACGCCGACGTGGCGCGCTCGCGCGAAGCCGTCGAGCGGGCGCGGCGCGCACTGCACGACTACCGGAGCGAGGTCGAGCGGCGGGTGCGCGGTACAGCCACGCGAACGACCAGCGCGATCGGCGCGGAGACGATCGGTTCCGCGCCGTATCGCACCTCGTACGTCTACGGTACGGCCGGCAGCGGCGAGATGAGCGTGGATGGCCTCCGTCTCGCTCCGGTAACGCGGGAGTTGGCGCGCTACTTCGGCGAGGGGAGCGAGAACGGGTTGCTGGTGCTCGAGTCGGCGCCAGGTTGGTCCAACCTTCGGGCCGGCGATGTGATCCTCGCCGTGAACGGCCGCGATGTGCGCGATGCCGAGACGGGCTCGGTCACGTTCGCCGGCGTACGCGACGCGAGCATCGAGGTGCTGCGGAAGGGGAAACGCGTCGTGGTGCGATAGCTAGCTCGCGCCTAGAAAGCCGGCCCGAGCGTCACGGCGTTCAGCACGAGGCGGTCGAGCGAGCGCCACCAGCCGCGGAACATCGGCTCGTTCGCGAACGCCACGAGGTGGCCGCCGCCCACCGATTCCTGGATCAGGAACGCCGTGCCGCGCAGGAGTCGCGCCGTGTTGTCCGGCCAGACGAAGCCCGCACGTACCAGCTTCCCGCTCGAGGGAAAGATCGCGACGTTCGCGCCGTCCTTCGACAGCTTGTAGAACGTGTTCCCCTCGAAGAGAACGGTGAGTCGCGGGCGCTCGTAGCCGAAGGTGAGCCAGTGGGTGCGATCGAGCACCACGTCGAAGTTGCTCCCCGGCACGGGCGCGGGCGTCCCGGGGCTCGCTGACGGGCTCGCGACCGGGATGAGCTCCTCGTCCTCGCCCCGCTGCGCCTTGTCGGGGATCTCGCCCCGCCGCCGGCTGGCCGCGCTGGCGCTGTCTCGCGTAGGGTTCGCGGCCGCCACGTTCCCGGCCGCCGTGGCAGGACCGGCCGTCTTGCTCGAGTCTGTGGCGCCCACCGCGCGCGCGCTCGTGAAGTTCACTCCCTCCGATGCCGCCCACGCCGACGCGCCGCCCATCGTCACGAGGGTGCCGCCGCTCTGCATCCAGCTCCGGAGCCGGTCAGCGCCGCTCCGGCCGAGCCGGCTCGTGAGGCCGCCCGCCGAGGCGTCGGGGAAGATGATGACGTTGAACTTCGAGAGGTCGCCGCCCGTGAGGTACGCGTAGGTGATGGGGGTGAAGCGGATCCCGTAGCGCCGCTCGAAGACCCACCACATCGCGCCGTACGACGTCTGGCTCACGCCTTCGTCGCCGAGCATGGCGATCCGCGGAGCGACGAGCGGGACGATGGGGCCCGAGCCGACGCCGAATTGCCCCTCGCCAGTGTAGGCGCTGTTCACGCCCGTCACCTCGACGCCGCTCTCCCGCGCGAGCGCATCGAGCCGCGCGGCGAGGGTGCTGTCGTTTCGCGCGACGCGCACGACGTACGAGCCGCGCGGCCAGGTGCGCTCACCCGCCTCGATCGGCTCGGCCGCGACGGAGAGGCGAAACCCCTCGTCGAGCAGATGGTAGGCGAGGCGTGATGCGCCGTTGCGATCGGGCCGGAAGAGATAGGCCGTCCGCGCCCCGGCGCCAGCGACGATGCCGCTCGGGATCTCAACGGCCAGAGGCTCACCGCCGTCGGATCGCACGCGAGCACCAGCCCGCGCCCGCGCGTTCGCGTCTGACTGCACCGCAGGTGCCGCCGGCGCGGGGGCCTGCTGCGCTTGCGGGAGGGCCGGCTCCCCAGCCGGCAGCGCGAGGAGCGCGCCGGCGACCGCGGGCGCGTCCTCCGTCCAGTACGTTTCGACACCGAAGGCGACCGGGAGCGACCACGCCGTGATATCGTAGAACTCGTAGCCCTCCTGAGCGCCGCTCCCTCCGCGCCGGAGGTTACGGCGGAATTTGTCCTCCTGCGCCTTCGCGAACACGGGATCGAGCGTCGGGGTTGGCTCGAAGAGCGCCTTCGCGAGCTTCCCCTGCGGCTGCGCCAGGTCGATCACGTAGGCGCCGGCGTCGAATCGCCTGGCGCCGGTGGCGTCGTCGGCGTAGGCGTGCGCGCGCGCGGATGCGAAGGGCGCGGTCGTGCGCCGTACCTCGATCCCGGAGCGGAGCGCGGTCGAGACCAGCTCGGCGGCCCGGCCCGGGTCCGACCCCGGTAGCAGTACGATCTGCTTCATCGCGCCGGAGCGCCCCTCCGCCACCGCGCCCTGGCGGAAGCGCAGGTAGTCGCGCACGCGCTCCTCGCGCCGGCCCGCGGTGGTCTCGATCGTCGCGATGGCGGATACGTAGTGCTTCGCGATGCCGTCGCGGAACGAGACGAGCGAGCCGTCCTCCCGCCGCCAGAGGATACCCTTCCAGCCGCCGCCGTCCGTCTCGTACGTCATCCCCGTCGCGCCGGTGAGGCCGGGCCAGGTGTCCCAGTAGAAGGGCCCGTAGAGGTCGTACGTGTCACGCACGAAGTACATCCAGCCGTACCGGTCGAAGGCGGCGGCGTTGCCGCGCCCGATCAGGTCGAGCCACTTCGCGGCCGCTTCGCCGAGGTTCAGGTTCACCGGCCGCGCCGCGGGCGGGAAGAAGTACGTATTCACCTGCCCGTGCTGGTCTATCGCGACCATCGGGTGCCAGCGCAGCATTCCGCGCAGGAGCGTCTGCACCTCGCGCTGGGTGGACGACATCACGTCCCGGTTCATGTCGAACCGGTAGTGATTGTAGCGCCCCTGGATGCTCCAGGGCTCGCGGTGCTCCATGGCGCCGGGCTCGGGGTCGCGGACGGCGATCGAGTTGTACCAGACGGTGAAGCGCTCGTGCCCGTCCGGATTGGTGCTCGGATTGAGGACGACAATCGTATTCCGGAGCGCGGCGGTCGTCGCCGGCTCCTCGCTCGCCGCGAGCTGATAGAGCGTCTGCATCGCGGTCTCGAAGCCGGGCGACTCGTTCCCATGCACCGACTCGTTGATCCAGACGACGGCCGGCGTGCGCTTGACGAGCGCATCGAGCTCCGCCGGCGGTACGTTGCGTGGGTCGGCGATCCGGTCGAGGTCGGCGCGGATGGCATCGAGCCGCGCGATGTTCTCCGGCGCCGAGATGATGTAGAGGCGCATCGTGCGCCGCTCGTAGGTCGAGCCGATCTCCTCCACGCGCACGCGATCCTTCGCGGCGTCCGCGATCGCCAGCAGGGTGCGCTCCTGCGCCGCGAACTGCGTGTTCATCTCACCCACTTCGTAGCCGAGGATGCTCTCGGGACGCGGTACGCTCGCGCGGTAGGGGCCGCGGTCGTAGAAGGTGAAGCTCCGGTCGTCGCGCAGGGAGTCGGCGCGCGCGGCAACGAGCTGCGCGTGGAGAGCAGGGGCGGCGAAGGAGAGAACGGCGATGGCGCGAACGAGCGGACGGACAGATTGCATGGAGACAAGGGAAGAGGGAAGAGGGACGGGGGAAGAGGGAAGCGCGGGCCGGAGCACGGGACGGATCCACTGACCCTGTGACGATGTTCCCGCTTCCCGCTTCCCTAGAACTCGATCTGCGTACCCAGCTCGACCACGCGGCCGGGCGGGATGCCGAAGTACTCGGTGGCCGAGCGCGCGTTCCGCGCCATGAAGACGAAGAGCATCTTGCGCCAGACGAACATGCGCGTCGGCGGGGTGCCGGCGCCCAGCGCGCCGACGGTACCGGCGCTCCCCTTCGGCAGGCGCACGTTCTTGCGCGGGATGAGCCGCTCGCGGCCGAGGTAGTACGAGGTGTCCAGGAGTCGCGTGCAGACGCCCGCGCTCTCGCAGCCGCGGATCGTCTCGGGCACGTCGGGCGTCTCCATGAAGCCGTAGCGTGCCACCACCCGGTAGAAGCCGTTGCCGAGCGGTTGCGCCTCCAGCCGCTCGGCGGCTGGAACGTTCGGAACCTCCGCCGTGAGCACGGAGAGCAAGATCACCTGCTCGTGTAACATCTTGTTGTGCTTGAGATGGTGCAGCAGCACCACCGGCGTCCCCTTGGGGTCGGACGTCATGAACACGGCAGTGCCCGGCACACGCGGTGGCTTCCGACGCTCGACATCCTGGAGGAACAGATCGAGCGGGAGGCTCTGCTGTTCCATCAAGGCGCGCAGAATTTGGCGGCCCCGATTCCAGGTCGTCATCATGAGATAGAGCACCAGCGCGATGAGCAGTGGCACCCAGCCGCCGTTCCCGATCTTCACTATGTTCGCGGCGAAAAACGAGATGTCGATGATGAGGAAGAAGACGAGGAACGCGAGCGCCCGCGGCAGCGGCCAGTTCCACCGGGTGCGCGCGACGGTGAAGAAGAGGATCGTTGAGATGACCATCGTACCCGTGACCGCGATCCCGTAGGCGGCGGCGAGCGCGGTGGACGACCGAAAGCCAATGACGAGGACGATGCACCCGAGCATCAGCGCCTTGTTGATCTCCTTCACGTAGATCTGCCCCGCTTCCTGCCGCGAGGTGTGCGTGATGGTGACGCGCGGGCTGTAGCCGAGCTGCGTCGCCTGGCGGGTGAGCGAGAACGCGCCCGAGATGAGCGCCTGCGACGCGACGACCGCCGCGCTCAGCGCAAGCGCCACCATCGGGTAGAGCAGCGTCTCCGGTATCAGGCGGTAGAACGGGTTCTCGGCGGCGCTGGCATCGCGGAGGAGGAGCGCGCCCTGACCGAAGTAGTTGATCAAGAGCGCGGGGAAGGCGAGCGCGAACCACGCGAGGCGGATCGGCCGCCGCCCGAAGTGTCCCATGTCCGCGTAGAGCGCTTCGGCGCCCGTGACGGCGAGCACGACGGAACCCAGGATGAAAAAGCCATGCGCGCCGTTGTGCGCGAAGAACCGTGCGGCGTGCAGCGGGTTCACCGCGTACAGGATGTCGGGGTGGCGGGTGATCTCCATGCCGCCGAACAGGGCGATGCTCGAGAACCAGACGACCATGACCGGACCGAAGATGACGCCCATACGGCCGGTGCCATGCTTCTGGATCATGAACAGCCCGAACAGAATCACGATCGCTGCTGGCCAGACGAAGCGGCGGAAGAGGGGCGTTGCGACCTCGAGCCCCTCCAGTGCGCCCAGCGTCGAGATCGCCGGGGTGATGACGCCTTCGCCAAAGAGGAGCGAGGCGCCGAACAGCCCCAGCCCGACGAGGATCGCGTAGCGTCGCCGGTCGTCGGTGCGGTGCAGGCGCTGCTGAACCAGGGCGAGGAGCGCCAGGATGCCACCCTCGCCACGGTTGTCCGCCCTCATGATGAAGACGATGTACTTGACGCTGACGATGAGAATGAGCGCCCAGACCATCAGCGACAGGACACCGTAGACGTTGGGCAGCGTCGGCGGCACGCCCGTTACCGGGTGGAAGCACTCCTTGAGGGCGTAGAGGGGGCTCGTGCCGATGTCACCGTAGACGACGCCGAGCGCGGTGACCGAGAGGAGCGCGAGCCGCTTGCCTGTGGGATGCGCCGTCGGGTGATGCGCCGCCGCCGGAGCCGCCGGGGTGGTTGGCTCCTCGCGCGGCGGCGGGTCCGCGCCGGGCGGGTCGGAGGCGCGGACTGCGTCGTCGGTCATGGACGTCGGGCGATCGGTGAGGGCGTCCAGCTCGACCACGCGATTCGGCGGGATGCCGAAATATTGGGTCGCGGAGCGCGCGTTGTGCGACATGAAGGCGAACAGCTTCTTGCGCCAGCGCCACATCGTGGACTTCCCGATGGGAATGAGCCGCTCGCGACCGAGGTAGTAGTGGGTGTCCATGGCGCGTGCCCGGATGCCGGCGGTCTCGCAGCAGCCCATGACGTCGGGCACGTTCGGGGTCTCGATGAAGCCGTAGCGCGCGATGATGCGGTAGAACCCCTGGCCGAGGGTTTCCACCTGCACACGCTCGGAGGCCGGCACCTCCGGCACGTCCGCCGCGACCACGGAGAGCAGGATTACCTGCTCGTGCAGCACCTTGTTGTGCTTCAAGTGGTGGAGCAGCACCACTGGCGCCCCCTGAGTGTCAGGGGTCAGGAAGACCGCCGTCCCGGGCACGCGCGCGGGCCGCGTGCGCGCCACATCCTCCAGGAGCAGGTCGAGCGGGAGGCCGGTTTCACGCGTGATCTTCCGCAGGATGTCGCGTCCCCGCTTCCAGGTGGTCATCATCAGGTAGATGGCGGCGGCGATGACGATCGGCACCCAGCCGCCGTGCTCGATCTTCACCGCGTTGGCGGCGAGGAAGGCGAGGTCCACCGCCAGAAACACGCCGGCCAGCCCGGCCGCGTGCAGCCGCGACCAGCCCCACCGCTGCCGCGCGACGACGTAGAAGAGCGCTGTCGTGATCACCATCGTACCGGTGACCGCGATCCCGTAGGCGGCCGCGAGCGCGGTGGACGAGCGGAACTGGATGACCAGCCAGATGCACCCGATCATGAGCGCCAGGTTGATCTCCGGGATAAAGATCTGCCCCGCCTCCTGCCGCGACGTATGCGTCACCGTCATGCGCGGTGAATAGCCGAGCTGCATTGCCTGCCGGGTGAGCGAGAACGCGCCCGAGATGAGCGCTTGCGAGGCGATGACCGCCGCCATGGTGGCCAGGATGACCATTGGGTAGAGCAGTGGCGCCGGGACGAGCCGGTAGAACGGGTTGTCCGATGCGCCGGGGTCGCGGAGGAGGAGTGCGCCCTGGCCGAAGTAGTTGAGGAGCAGCGCGGGGAAGACCATCGTGAACCAGGCGAGCCGGATCGGGCGCCGCCCGAAGTGTCCCATGTCCGCGTACAATGCCTCGGCGCCCGTGACGGCGAGCACCACGGACCCGAGGATGAGGAAGCCCGCGGTGCCGTTGTGTACAAAGAACTGCACTGCGTACCCGGGGTAGACCGCGCGCAGGATCTGCGGCTCGCGCGCGATCTCCCGGATGCCCAGGATCGCGATGCTCGTGAACCAGAAGAACGTGATCGGCCCGAAGATCACGCCGACGCGCGCCGTGCCGTTCCGCTGGACGCGGAAGAGCGAGAACAGGATCACGACCGCGATCGGGACCAGCCAGCGCTCGAAGACCGGCGTCGCCACGGTGAGCCCCTCGATCGCGCTCAAGACCGACACGGCCGGCGTGATGATGCCGTCGCCGTAGAGGAGGGCCGCGCCGACCAGCCCGAGCGCGACGAGTGGCGCGTAGTAGCGGCGGTCCTCCGTGCGATGCAGGCGCTGCTGGATCAGGGCGAGGAGCGCGAGGATGCCGCCCTCGCCCCGGTTGTCGGCCCGCATGATGAAGCCGATGTATTTGATGCTGACGATGACGGTGAGCGACCAGACGATGAGCGAGAGCACGCCGTAAACGTTCGGCACGGAGGGCGCGACCCCGAACGTCTTGCCGAAGCACGCCTGGAGGGCGTAGAGCGGGCTCGTGCCGATGTCGCCGTAAACCACACCGAGCGCGGTGAGCGAGAGGAGCGCGAGCCGCTTGCCAGTGGGATGCTCCGGCGGATGGTGGCGCGCCGAGCTACTTGCCGGGGTACCGGCGTCGGCGCGAGGCGGCGGGACGACGCCCAGCTCGTCGCCCGAGCGAACCGGCGGCGGCTGCGCCCCACCCTCCGTTCGTGGTGGTTCTATGGACATATGAATCAGGGACTCGCCCTGATGGAGCAGTCGAGTTGTCGGCGGCGCGCGGCCGTCTGGTACTACCCAAGCAAAAACGGGTCGCGGCCGAGAGTGGCCGCGACCCGGAATAAATCTATCGAGTGGTTGCCGCGCGTCTATCCGCCCTGCGCAGTCTGCCCCGCTGCCTTGCCGAGCTCTTCTACTTCACGGGTGGCACGGTCGATGATCTCCTTGATCTTCCGCAGCCGCTCCGGATCGTTCATGAACCGCGGCGCCGAGCCGTATGTCGCCCAGCCGAGATGCTTGAAGGCGACGTTCACGTCCATCATCGGGCCGGAGAAGAAGCCGGTGCCAAACTGCGCGATCCGCTCGAAGATGTCATCAACCGTGCGGCGGTTCTCACCGAGGTAGCCTTTGCCCTCGGCGGTGATCTCGTAGATCTTCCGGCCCCCATCCTCCGTGCGCGCCCGCGCATAGCCGAGATCCTCGAGCATCGTCAGCGTCGGGTAGACCGTGCCCGGGCTCGGCGAGTATGTGCCGGAGAAGCGGTCCTCCAGCTCCTTGATGATCTCGTAGCCGTGCCGGGGCTTCTCGTCGAGCAGCTGGAGAATCACGTACTTGAGGTCTCCCTGCTCGAACATGCGGCCGCCGCGCGGCCCACCGCGCCTGCGTCCCGGTCCGCCCCAGATCGCTCCCATGAACGCCGGGCCGAAGTCCCAGCCGGCGCGCCCCGCGCCGTGTGCGTCGCCGTGGGCGCCCTGCCAAGCGGGCCCACACTTCCCCCAAGCTCCGAACATATGACCTCCGTTGAGATATGACGAAGATATATCTTGGTTGAGAAGATATAACGGGCGATATATCGGCGCAATGGCGGTACTCGGCACTCGGCACCCGGGTGGAGCGCCGCGAGACTGCGATCGTCTCTCCCGCCAATCCGGAGTGTCGAGGCAGGAGTCCCGCGTCCGACGCAATACCTTGGGGGGCCCCCCCCGAACGACATGATCGCGGCAGAGCGGTGAAACGCCATCACCATTCCGCCGAGAGACGGGTCAATCCTTCCCGCTCTCCGCTTGCCGGCGCGCGGCGGGGCCGAGGTAGCGCGCCAGGAACGCGGTCGTCTCCGCCCAGCTCTCGCGGGCCTGCGGCGTGTCGGCGCGCGTGAACGAATGGCCGCCCGGCGGGTCGTGGAATTCCCGGTAGATGTAGAGTCCCTTCCGGTCCATGCCCGCGGCGACCATCGAATCCCGAAGATGGTGGTTCTCGACGATGAAGACGTCCTCGTCGTTGTCCGCTGTGTGAACGAGCACGGGCGTCCGGAGCTCCCGTGCATGCGCGATCGGCGACCGGTCGATGTACGGCCGCGGGTTCTGCTCCAGGCGCCCGCCGAACCCCGTCTGCGCCGCGAAGATCTCGTGATACGCTTCGGGGTGCGTGCGGATGCGCGTCGGAAGGTCGGCGACCGGCACGTGAGCGACCGCCACCCGGAAGCGCTCTGGCCGGCGGAAGAGCGCGTGGAGCGCGATGAATCCGCCGTGGCTCCACCCGAGCATCCCGACGCGGCTGGTGTCGGCGAAGGGAACGGACGCCGCCAGATAGTCGAGCGCCGAGATGCAGTCCTCGACCTCCCTGCCGCCGTAATCGATCGCGTCGTAGAACGCCCGCCCATACCCGGTGGAGCCTCGGTACTCCGGCGCGATGACGAGGTAGCCGAGCCGGACGAGCGCGCCTACCTCCGTCGCGTAGCCGGCGTTGAAGTCGGAGTGTACGCCGCCGTGGACCATCACGATCACGGGCCGCCGCACGGCGGTGTCACCTGGCGCGAACAGGTATGCTGGGATCGTCATGCCATCGGCCGCCGGATACTCGATCTTCCGAGCGATCGCCTCCGGCCCAAGCTGCGCAAAGAGCATCTGGTCGGAGTACCGCTTGATGAGCCGCTGCTGCTCGAAGATGTCGGAGACCTGTGCCTCGACCGTCGCGCGCGGGGCAGGCGCGCTCGAGGCGCCTGCCGCGACCGCGGCGCCAGCGCCGCCCCGCGCTGGCGAGCCTCGCGTCGCCGCCCGGGAACTGGCCTCGCACGCGAGCAGCGAGAGTGTCGCGAGTGCGGCTGTTGACAACACGCGCAAAGGGTTCGGAGGGGCGTGCATCGGGGAAGCTCCGTGCTGCAAGGCACTGGTGCGAGAGAGGGTGGAAACCGGCCGTCGGTCTGAGGAGCCGTGGGCGGTAGCGGCTCCCAGGTCGTCGACCTGCGAGATAGTACGGCTCGTGAGCGGTGGCAAGCGCTTCCCTCAGGACCCGCTACGTCACGTGACGTATGGCGTCATGCAGCGGCGGGCATGATAGTGCATCGTCACGCGTCCCGCGTGGC
Source organism: Gemmatimonadaceae bacterium (assembly GCA_037720885.1). Taxonomy (GTDB): domain Bacteria; phylum Gemmatimonadota; class Gemmatimonadetes; order Gemmatimonadales; family Gemmatimonadaceae; genus JACMME01. The sequence continues at coordinate 61,330 of JBBJNN010000009.1, forward strand.
CCGCGCGCACGCCGAGGAGGGTACCGCCATGTGGACATTGCACGTCGGCGCGCATCTCGCGGCGGCCTCGGACGTCGAGCGCCGTTGGCGGCCATCAGTCCGACTCGCGGACAGCCACCACGATTCCCCTTGGAGCGCTTCGCGCTTCGACGCCTGTCCCGACTCGACGCTCCAGTCGCGATTAAATGATTGACGCGAATTATCGTGCAACCTACGTTGGCCGATCGCGCGGCAAACGAATGGTTCTCTCCCCTGGTGGTCCGCCCTTGCCCTCCGTGCCGGTGTGCAACCTACGCGAGACGTTGGCGTTCCTTCGAGACCCGGCTCTGTTCACTGCGGGCCCAGGCATCCGGTTGGGGGACTTCTATCGCGTGCGCGTTCCGGGATACCGTCTCTACGTCGTAACGGCCCCAGCGGTGGCGGAGCAGATCCTGGTCAACGAGGCCCCGCACTTCGAGAAGAGCCGCGTCTACTGGCGGGAGCTCCGACGAATCATCGGCGACTCCATGGGTTCGTTGGATGGCCAGCGCTGGGAGTATCTGCACCGCTTGCAGCGGCCGTTCTTCACGCCCAGGGCCGTCGGGGGCTATCTGCCTGCCGTGGAAGCCTTGACGACGCTCCACTTCCAGCGCCTCGCCGAACGTCTCGGGACGCAGTCCGAAGTAGCCGTCCTAGATGTCTTCGCGGATCTGAACGCGCGGATCGTGCTCTCTGTGCTGTTCGGCCAGGACGGCGAGTCGGGTTCCCTGGAAGTGGCGCACCGCATCGCGGACGGACAAGCGATCGTCGCGTGGAGAAGCAAGTTCCCGTGGCGCCCGGTTACGGGGTGGTTCACTGGCGCGAACTCACGGGCTGACCGGCATAAGACGTTCTTCAGCGAGTACGCCAGTCGGCTCGAACGGTCGGAGACATCCTCTAGCCCGCGGAGGCTCCTGCACGCGTTAATGCAGGTTCGGGACGACCCCGATGCTCCAGGATTCCCAGTCTCGCTCCTTCGGAACGAGCTCACATTCCATCTTGGGGCAAGCACCGAGACACAGGCGGTCGCCGAAGGTTGGACCCTATACCTGCTGTGGCGACACCCCGAGGTGCTCGAGCAACTCAGGGACGAGGTCTCGCGCGTGGCCGGCGAGTCTCGCGTATCGGTCCAACACGTCGCGACGATGACGTATACGAAGCAGGTGCTCCAGGAGGCGCTGCGGCTCTACCCCCCCAGCTACGCGATCGTGAGGGACTGCGTGCAGCCCGTGGAGCTGCGAGGATTCCGCGCTAGTAGAGGCCAGGTCTTCGTCATCAGCGTCTGCGGGCTGCACCGAAACCCGAGACTCTGGAGCGAACCCGACCGCTTCCTACCGGATCGGTTCCAGCCGGACCGGGCTTCCGCCATCGGGAAGTACCAGTACCTCCCCTTCGGCGCTGGGGCGCACGTCTGCATCGGGCAGCACATGGCGCTGCCCTGCATGACCCTGGCAATAGCGCAGTTCGCCCAACGCTTCGATTGGACGTTTTCAGATCCCGACATTCGGCCGGTGGCTCCGTCCAGCCTGAAGCCATCTGGCGCGTTCAGGGCCACGCTGACGCACCGAAGCTGAGCCGGCGACGATGACTGCCTCTCCGCGTTCCGGGTGGCAACCGGGCTACTCCAGGTCCCACGCATTGAGGGCCTTGGGTCTGGACGTGAGCTATCTGCGCGGGGAGGGGAGCCGCCTCTATTACGAGGATGGCGGCAGTGAGATTCCGGTCTGGGACTTCCTGGGCGGGTACGGATCGACCTTCTTCGGGCACAACCATCCGGCCCTCGCGGGGGCAATCGTCGAATTTCTCCAACGGGCTGGGGTGGTGCACGGCCAAGGCAGCGTCCGCTCAACGTCGGAACGCTTGTGCGCGACGCTCTCTGAGCGACTCCGCGCCGCGATTGGACGGTCCTACCACGTCGTCCTTGCCAACACCGGTGCCGAGGCTGTGGAGATCGCGGCGAGGCACGCCGAGCTCGCGTATGCCCAGAAGAGGAGCGCGGCCGCGCGTTGGGTGAGCGACACGCAAGAGCCGGATGCTGCCCCCATCTGGACGCCTGCTGCGCGCGAGGCGCTCGGCCGCCTCGGGATCAGCGAAGGATGCGAGGCCACCGCCGAGCTGCGCGAGCACAACCGACGAGTGTTGGCGGCGGCGCCAATGCTGATCGCCGTCGAGCGGAGCTTCCACGGAATGACCGCGCGCGCCCTGGATCTGACGCACGACGCCGATGGGCGCTTCGGAGGCCAGCCCGGGCCATCTCGGGTGATGTTCGTTGCGCCCGACTCCGCCGGCCTGCGTGACGCGCTCCTGGCGCTTACGCGCTCGTTAGTGCGAGTGCGTCGTCGGCTCAACGCGTGGGATCTGGAGTCGATGAACTGGACCTCCGTCTTCGGCTTTTTCATGGAGCCGATCCAGGGCGAGGGTGGCATCCATCCCGTGTCGTCCGCCCTCGCCGCGGCGTGGAGAGACGCCTGCGCGGCCTGCGACGTTCCGCTCATTGCCGACGAAATCCAATCGGGTATGGGGCGAACGGGGTCGTTTATCTACTGCGAGCAGGTACATGTCCGGCCGGACTATGTCCTTCTGGGCAAGAGTCTGGGCGGTGGGCTGTCGAAGATCAGCGCGGTCGCGATCGCACGCGAGCTGTACCTGCAGGGGTTCTCGATGCAGCACTGCTCGACATTCGCCGAAGACGACTTTTCCTCCCATGTCGCGCTCCAGGCTCTGGAGTTGCTCGACGCGGAGGCTGCGCTTGCCAAGGCGGCGACAACGGGTGAGCGTCTGTTCCAGGAACTGCGCGCCCTCGCTGAGCGGCACCCCACCGTGATTGGGGACGTCAGGGGCCGCGGCCTGATGCTCGGGCTGGAGTGGCGGGCGTTGCCTTTCGATCGGTCCAACGCCCTACGGCTGCTGCAGCACTACGGCTGGCTCGGGTACGCCCTTTCGGGATACCTGCTCAGGGCCCACGGCGTTCGTGTCGCCCCTACCCTCTCGAGAGGCGCCACGCTCCGCCTCGAACCCCCGTACGACGTGCCCGACGAGGCCGTGCGCCGACTCCTGTCCGCGTTGGAGGAGTTGTGTACCCTGCTGGAGTGCCAGGATGCGGGGGGCATCCTCGGACCCTGCGTCGGGATCCACCTTTCGCGCGCCGAGGAAGGCGCACCTCCTCTCACCGTCCGGCGCCACCCAGTCGCCTCGCACGTCGCGTTCATCGGTCACTTCATCGAGCCGGACGGCGTCGCCCTGTGGGACCCCACTTTTTCGCGCATTGGGACCGACGGCTGCCGGTGCTTCCTCGACCGAATCCACCCCTTGTCGGAACCGCTGGTCTACCATCGCGACCACGTACATTCGGCCACCGGCGGGTCAACGACGCTGTCGTTCATCGGCCTCCCGTTCTCGTCTGAGCAGTGCTACGGCGCCCTGCGAAGCCCCGAGCGGGCAGCACTCCGGGAATTGGTGCAGCGCGCGGTGGAACTGGCCGGCGATGAGGGATGCACCGTGGTTGGCCTCGGAGGTTTCTGCTCGATCCTGACCCGGAACGGCAAGGAACTGCGGCCGAACGGGATCGCCGTGACGACTGGCAACGGGTACACCGTGGGCGCCGGCCTCCTGGCCATGAAGACGATGGCGCGCGAACAGGGCATTGCCTGGCCGCGTGCCCACGCTGCGGTGATCGGCGCCACGGGAAACATCGGCGCCGTGCTCGCGCGGTTGCTGGCCAGCGAGGTCGCCTCGCTCGTCCTTGTCGGCAGGGCCTCACGGACGGCCGAGCTAGAAGCGGCAGCCGGCCAGCTCCTCTATTCACTCGTCACGCACGAGCCGGATGCTCCGATCGCCCGAGCGCTCGCGGATTCCGGCTTCGGCTGTATTGTGTCGCCCGAGCTCGAGGAGCCAGCAGCCCTGTATCGCCGGGTCAAGTGCGTCCTCGGGGATGACTCCCCGATCGACGTCGGCGCCGATCCGTCGAGGTGCCGCGGCGTGCAGCTGATCGCGTCCGCCTCGAATCAGCCGAACGCGATCGTCTTCCCGGAGCATCTCGGCGAGGGACCGATCGTCATCTGCGATCTCTCCGTCCCCGGCGACGTGCACGAATCGGTGGCCAGGGATCGGCCGCACGCGCGGGTCGTCCGCGGTGGCGTGGTGCGGGCGCCTGGGAACCCGGACTGGTACGTCCCAGGCATTCCGCTGCAGCCCGGCGAGATGTTCGCCTGCATGGCCGAGACGGCGCTGATGGGCCTCGAGGGCCACCGGAGTCACGGAAGCTTCGGCACGCTTACCCCTGAGCGCGTGCTGCAGACGATGGGAATGGCGCGGAAGCACGGCTTTACGGCGGTCCGGGGCAAGATCGAGAGCAGCTACTGATCGAACTGATTCAGCCGAGCGTCTTGTGAAAGAGTCGGTAGGTCTTGGTGGGCCGGGCGCCCAGAAGGGGCAGCACCTTGGCCATGGGGGCGTTGTCCTTCATGACCCAGGAGATCTCTCCACCCCGGAATCCGAGATCGAAGATCGCGCATGTGATGCGATAGAAGAGCGAGAGATGAACTCCGTATCTCCTGTGCGTTGGCAGGACGCCGGCGATCATGACACGTACCTCGTCCACGCGACGCCACTTTCGCAGCACGTCGAGGACGAGCTTCGGGGTCAGCCGCCCGCGGGACGCCTTCGGGATGATGCCGTACAGGTCCGGCACGCCCAAGACGAAGCCCACGGGCTGGCCATCCCATTCCGCGACGAGGGCCATGTTGGCTCTCAGGATGTGACGGATGTCGCCGGCGATGAACTTGAACTCCTCCCAAGTGGGGGGGACGAACCCCCAGTGGTCGGAGAAGGCGCCGCAGTACAGGTGAAAGAAGATCGCGAGATCGCGGTCGAACCGGCGCAACTCGACACTGCGGATGCGCAGCGACGGCTGACGTTCGACGCGGTCGACGAGTCGTCGGAGGCGGCCCTCCTGCAGGAAGGACTCCTGGTACAGCTCCCATGCCTGGAGCTCGGCGAGCGGCCGGAAGCCGCTCGCCTCCAGGCGCCGAGCGTAGTACGGGGGCTGATACCCCATGAAGATCGTGTTGCGGCGCTCGAACCCGCTCACCTGAACGCCGATGTCGTGATGGATGTTTGGGTTCATGGGCCCGACGAGCTCCCGGGCACCGCGCTCGAGGGCGCGCGACTCCACCGCGTCGAGAAGGCAGGCCACCACGCTCGCGTCGTCCACAAAGTCGGGCATGAGCATGACGGCGGCTGCCGGCCGAGGAGGGAAGTTGCCCACGTCGAGCAGCCCCATCCGCCCAACGATCCTGCCGTCCCGGATGGCGGCGAAGTACCACGCCTCGCGCCCCTCCCAGAATGGGTTTCGTGCCGGATCGATCAGTGCCTCGAAGAAGAGTCGCAGGCCGGGGTGCCACGGCTCGATCGACTTCGCCAAGGAAAACGGGAGGTCGACGAAGCGCTTCCGGTCTCGGCGCCGAGCCGGGAACAGCTCGATGACCGTGCAGCCGCGAGCGATCGTGGGATCAGGCACTACGAAGTCGGCAGCAGACAGGGCTGGTCGAACCCGAACTCGCCGGAGGCGGCTCGGAATGATGAAGCCTAACGTGCTCCTCGTCTCGCCAACCGCGCTGGACTACCACGGAGAGCCGATCAAGAAGAAGCGCCTGTATCTGCCCGGTCTCACCCTCCTCTCCCTGGCGGCGGTGACGCCCGACTCCGTCAACCTGACCTTGGTGAGTGAGCCGATCGAGCCCCTCCCCTTCGATAAACATTGGGATCTCGTCGGCCTTACCGGAATGGGGTCCGGCCTGAAACGCGCCTGGCAACTCGGCGACGAGTTTCGGGCGCGCGGGAGCACGGTCGTGATTGGTGGCATCGCCGCGAGCCTGGCCCCGCAGGAATGGTCCTTGGAGCACGCCGACAGTCTCGTCACCGGCGAGGCCGAGCACACATGGCCTCGCCTCATCGAGGACTTCCTGGCCGGGAGGCTCAGGGAACTGTATCCCATGACGCAGCGCCCCGACATCGAGGCCCTGCCGCCCGCCCGCTACGACCTCCTGTCCTGGGGCGAGAAGGGACTTTGGAGGCCGGTTCAGGCGACCCGCGGATGCCCGTTCCCGTGCGAGTTCTGCTCGATCCAATCGTACTTCGAGCGAACATACCGGAAGCGGCCCATCCCTCAGATCATCAGGGATGTTCGCGCCGCAAAGGCGACCGGCAGCAACTATATCAGCTTCATCGACGACAACATCGGGGTCGACTGGAAATTTTTCGCACAGCTGATGGAGGCGCTCATCCCGGAGCGCATCTACTGGGCAAGTCAGTGCAGTCTCCACATCGCCGACAAGCCCGACATGCTCGCACTGGCCTACCGGAGCGGCTGCCGTATCCTCTCGTTCGGTCTCGAATCCGTAAACCCGGCCAGCGTCACTTCCGTCAAAAAGACGTTCAACCATCCGGAACGGTACTCGGCGCAGCTCCGCTGCGTCCGCGACCACGGCATCGCTGCATCGACCGAGATGATCGTGGGCATGGAGGGCGACACGGAGGCGACGTTCGAGCACACGTACCGCTTCCTGATGGAGAATAGCGTCCCGCTGCCCAGGCTCTACATCCTCACGCCGGTCCCCGGTACCCCGATGTATCGAACCTTCGAGGCGGCCGGCAAGATCTTCAATCACGATCTGGCCGACTACAGCGGCGGGAAGTGCGTGTTCTACCCTCGGCAAATGGATGCCGACACCCTGCAGCGAAACTACTGGACGTTGTACGACCGCGTGTACTCGCTCCCGGCCATCGCGCGCCGGATGACGGGCGTACCCCGGACCATGGAGCTGCCGCTGCGCACGTTCATTCTCGGCACGAACCTGCATTACCGCCGGCACGTCCGCCAGCGGATCACCCCTGGCATCGTCTAGGTGGGGAGCGTCATGAGAATTCTCTTGGTCAGGCCGGCCGTTCCACGGCACACCATCGGCCTCAAACACATCATGATCTGCGAGCCCCTGGAGCTGGAGTACGTGGCTGCGGGGCTACAGGGGCACGAGGTAGAGGTGCTCGATCTCATCGTCGAGAAGGGGCTCCGACATCGCCTGCATCGCTTCCGGCCGGACGTCGTAGGCACGTCATCCTACATCAGCGGCGTGAACGAAGTCATCAAGGTGTGCCGAGAGACCAAGCGGTGGAATTCGGCGTGCCTCACGGTCGTCGGAGGAGTGCAGGCGGCCCGCGTCCCGGAGGATTTCTTGGACAACAGCGTGGACTTGATCGTCCGAGGCGACGGCGCCACGACGATGCCGGCGATCGTCCGGGCCCTACAGGAGGGCGGCGACCTGCGCACCATTCCGGGGGTCGCCATCCCCAAGGACGGGCAGACGCTCTACCACAGCCCGACGGCGCCGTACATGCCCAAAGCCGACGAGCTCCCCTTACCAGACCGCTCGGTCGTCCGTCACCTGAAGCAGCGGTACTACTACCTCATGCACCGCCCCGTGGCCACGATGAAGACCACGTGGGGGTGCTGGTATGACTGCAACTTCTGCTACACGTGGCGCATCACCCAGGGGACGCCCTACTCAAGAAGCCCGGAGTCGATCGTCGAAGAGCTCAAGCGGATCGAGGCCAAGGAGATCTACATCGTCGACGACATCTTCCTGATCAACCCGAGACGGCTCGAGAAGCTGGCGGGCCTTCTGCGACAGGAAAAGATCCACAAGAACTACCTGGTGTACGCCCGCGCCGACTTCATCTCGACGAATGAGCCAATCATCGCGGAGTGGGCGGAGCTGGGGCTGAAGGCGGTGTTCGTCGGCCTCGAAGCCGTCACCAACCGTGAACTGGACGGGATGAACAAGCGGTGCACCGTCGACCACAATCTGGAGGCGATCCGGGTGCTCCAACGCCACGGCGTCGACGTCTATGGGTCGCTAATTCCCCAGCCTGACTACTCTGTGGAGGATTGGCGGCGACTGCGCGCGTTCATCAGAGACTCCGGCCTGTACTATCTGAACATTTCCCCGCTGGTGCCGCTGCCCGGCACCTCGGAGCACGTCGTGTACCAGGACCGGCTGATCGTCCCCCGGGAAGCGCACGGGCTCTGGGACCTCTCCCACGCGGTGGTCGAGACGCGACTTCCGCTCAAGGAGCACTATCGTCAACTACTGATCACGTACGCCAGCGTGATCTTCAATCTGCGTCGCGCGCGGCGCGTGACGCATCGCACCCTCCCGAGCATCTGGTCGTGGAACTACGCGCGGCTCCTCGTGGGAGCAGCGAAGATTGGGTTGCAGTTCATCTCCGCCCACCGCCACCACTCGCCACGCCAGCTCCGCGTGGCCATGGACCGAGGGCCCGCCATAGACCTGCCGTACGCGTTCGAGCGAATGCACGTGCAGCCGAGCGCCGCCGAGCTCCTACACTGAGTAGCGATGCACGAAGCGATATATGCGAGGATCGACGACGTCCCCGACACGTTGTGGGATTCGATCGCGCCAGCCGACTTCTTCTTCCAGCGAGCCTTCCTCCGAGTGATGGAGGAGTCCGGGGTCGAAGACGCCACCTACCGATACGTGATGCTACTCGCCAGCGACGCTCCGGTAGGGCTCGCGGTCTTGAGCGGCTTCACGCTGAAGCTGGATCTGTTGTCCGGCGACCCGTGGATCCGGCGCATGAGGCGGTGGCTACCCGGGCTGCTGGACGTCCCGATGATCTGTTGTGGAATCCCGGCATCCTTCGGGCAGCACCATCTCCACGTGATTCGACCGGAGCTGAGACGGGCAGCGGTCCACCGGGTGCACCGCTGCATGGATGCTTGGGCCGACGAGACCCGCTGCGGCATGCTGCTGTGGAAGGAGTGGAGCGCGGCACAGGGAGTACGCGAGCTCGTACGAGCGGAGGGCTATGTAGCCCTGCCGACCCTGCCCGATCACACGGTGCCGCGCCTCCCCGGAACCATCGAGGAGTTCGTCGGCATGATGCGGTCCCCCTACCGGAGGAAATACAGGGCGGCCGCGGCATTGATGCGCGGTCCGCGACCAGTCTCGACGGCCGGATCGCTCCGCCTGGAGGAGAGTCCCTTCACTGCCGACGCTGCCGATGAGTTCTTCCGCGGCTACCGGAAGGTCATGGAGCGCACGAGAGTTCGGCTAGAGACTTATCCGGAGGCCTTCTTCCGCGGTCTCGCCCGCAGCAGTCTCGACGTGCGGACGCTTCGCCTCGTCAACGGCGCAACGGGGCAGTCCCTGACGGCACTGTTGATTCCGAGCGGCGACGTCCTGAGCTTCGCGCTCGTCGCCAAGGACCGAGCCCATTACGATGATGCGCTGTACACGGTCCTCCTGCAGTGCATTGTCCTCTATGGCGTTCGCGGCAGATTCACGGCGGTGCGGCTGGGACAGACCTCCGGCTATGCCAAGTGCTCCGTCGGGGCGCAGCCGCAGCGCCTGGAGACGTTCATCCGGATGCGGGGCCCCCGCACGCATCGGGCGCTCGCGCGTTTTGGTAGACTCCTCTTCCCGGAGGTGGAGACGCCCCGCGTGTCGGTGTTCAGGGGTGGGGGAGCGGGGACTCGTCTGACCGACGTGCTCGTCACACACTCGGAGATCCAGTGATGCGCGACGGAGATTTCGCGTTGCGGATTTTCCTCCCCTGCTTCTTCGTCGCGTACATCCTGATCCTGTACACGTTCAACGTGGCGTCGTTCAGGAAGAAGTACGGGATCGACCCTCGCGTGGTGGCGAAGTCCGATCCGATCATGGAGTTGGGAGAGAAGTACCGCAACATCATCTTCGCGGTGATCCTGCTGATGGTGTTTTCCTGTGCCATCCACCCGGCGCTGCACACTCACCTGGGGGTCATCCCGTTCCTGGACGCGCCGATGGTACACCTGGCCGGGGCGGTCACCCTGTTGGGCTCACTCGTTCTCGTTCGGCTCTCCCAGCATCAACTCAAGAGCTCGTGGCGGATCGGTCTCGATCGGGCCGGCGTGCCGACGGAGCTGATCACGACGGGGGTGTACGCGCGGTCGAGAAATCCCATCTACCTCGGGATGACCATCACGGGGGTAGGGCTGCTCCTCGCGCTGCCGAACGCCGTGTCATTCGCCCTCGCCAACCTGACGTTTCTGCTCTTGGAGGTTCGCATCCGAGTCGAGGAGGAGTACTTGACGACGACGCACGGCGCGGCGTACGCGGCGTACCACCGGAGCACGCCGAGGTGGCTCCTGAGAATCGGCTCCAGGCACGCGTGAGGGAGGCGCTGCTGCTGTCGCTCGGCGTCGCTCCCATCGCCTCATAGAAGGGGCGCGCCGAGCATCGGTGGATCCGGAGCGGTGGCGGGTGAGAGACGGGTGTGACTCGGCGACCCGGGCGGCCGACGAAACGAGCCCCAGGCCTCCTTCGTCAGCCAGCGCTCGTCCAGGGTGAAGAGGTGAATCATGAGCACGCCGAGTGTGAGGTCGGTGAACGCGGCCGTCATCATGAGCACGAGGTGCATGCCCACCGCCCCCAGCCACGCCAGCACGCGCGTTCGCGACCCGAGGCAGAGCGGTGCGAACAGGATCTCCATCGCCAGCCCCCCCCACGTCAGCAGCCGCAACCACATCGCCGGTAGGGACAGCAGCCACTCGCGGAGCCACGTGTCACGCGCGATGGGATTCTCCAGCACGTATCGGAACGCGCTCCCATCCACCCAACTCGGGCTCGCAAGCTTGTCGATCCCGCTCAGGGTGTACCCGCCGGCCATCACGACCCACGCTCCGACGTAGAGCACTGGGGGAACGCGCCACTCTGCTTCGGCGCTGCGCCACGGCAGCCGTGGCTCGCCACGTGGGACGATTGCCGACGCGAGGAGCAGCCAACCCACGAAGGCGATCCCCGGATTGACGATGAAGAGGTTCCGATTGAGCATGCACGCCCACGCGTACCAGAGGAGTCCGCATACCAACGGACGCGCGACGCCGGCCGCGAGCGCTACGGCGAGCGCGGCGGCCGTGACTGTGAAGACTCGTGTACCCAACGGCGAGCCGAGTACATCGAGTAGGTTGGGGAAGATCTGGCGCGTAGGATCGAGCACCGGATCCGGAAGCATCCCGGTCCTACCGAACAGCTCAGGTGCGTACGGCACCAGGAGCGCGAAGTGTGTGGCGAGGTAGCTGCCGAGCGCTATACGAAAGAGAGCGAAGCGCTGTGGGGAGAACGGGCTCACGCGCCGCACACGACCTCGAGCTGCCACCGCTCATGTCGTCCGGCCGTCTTCGTCGATACGAGCACGACCGCGCGTTCCACGCGCCCGGGAATCTCGAACGCTCGGATGAGTGGGCCGTCGTCGCAGAAGCCGTACCGGAGTACGCTCTGCCAGAGCGCGCGCTCTTTGTCGGCGGTGAGTCCCGGCCCGAAGGCGATCGCCAAACCGTAAACGTTCCGGCGGCTGTGGGGACCGCCGAGCTTCGCGTAGACTTTCGGCGTCAGCGGCGCCCGGTACACGCGGCCACCATCAAGCTGGAACTCGACCTCGAAGCGCGACGCGAATGGCTCGAAGCCACGGAAGTGTGTGAACACGAGCGGCAGAGGAGCGGCCGCGGTCGCAGCGGCGATCCCGCCCAGCGCGTCCGCGCCTATGACGTGCGCGAGCATGCGGAGCGAACCGAGCCCGATCAGCGCCCACGCGCAACGCACGCGCGCGCGCGGGCTCACCGCCCGCTCCTTTCACGGGCCGCGCTTACTCGTGCGACGAGGAGTACTCCGCCGTGGTCCATGTCTGTGTCGGTGGAGGCGCGTCGGCCGGCGTGCGGAGGCGAACATAGAAGCGCCCGATGTGTTGGCGCAATCGTGCCGCGCGTGCCAGGCAGCGCCGTCTGCGCGTCGGCCGCCGTGCCGGACCGTCGCCGCCTTGATGGCTCGCACGCCTCTGGCCGGGGAGCGCCCGACGCGATGAGCGCTAGTCGCTGGTCGGGACGATTACTGCCAGCGCGCCCGGCTCCATACACACGGATATTGCACTACCGGAGACGGGCTCGCCGTCGAGCTGGATCGGTCCTTGGCTCTCGATGTGCGCGGTGCGCCAGCGACGCCGGAACACGCCGGCATGGGGGTAGCGTGACGCTCCACGGAGCGCTGCACCTACGGTCGCCCAGTACGTGCGCGCCGTCCGATAAACGTTGCATTCGCCCCAGCCGTCCGAGATATCGGCCCCGGGCGACATGACCAGGCCGGCCGCGTAGCACCGCGTGTTGTAGAGCCCCGCACTGAACACACCGTCGTCGGGCCGAAGCACGGCGTCGCCGTCGAGCTCGAGCGCGATGGGTCCGCCGTTCCCGAATGCCACCGAGAGCGCGGCCAGCGCACCCACCGGACGTCCGAAGCGGCGCAAGCACGCGTAGCGGGACAGGAAGCGTCCCTCGAACCCGGTGCTGATGGAGACCAGTGCGAACGGTGCCGCGGGGTGCGAGGTCCGCATCACATCGATGTGTCGAACCGTTCCATGCTCGAGTGCACGGATCGCCTGGCGGGGGTCGCCGACTCCAAGCGCGCGGGCGAGGATATTCCCGGTGCCGAACGGCAGGATCGCAATCGCAGAGTCCTGCATCCCGTTGCGGTGGAGTGCGGCCACGAGGAGGCCAACTGTGCCGTCCCCGCCTGCGGCGACCGGAATGCCGCCCGGCGCGAGCCGGCGCAGAGCCACGCCCGCGTCCGCGATCGTACGCACGGGCACGATCTCATAGCCCCCCCCGAGCGTTGGTGCGTGACGGAGGAGCCGCTGGAGCCGCGCGGCGATTCTCCCGCGGCCGGCAGCGGGGTTGATGAGAAACTGGGTGCTGCGGCGCAGTGGCCTAGACGTGTCGTCCCCGAGAGTGGTGGCGTATCCTTCGAAGAGGCTGAAGCAGATTAACCTACCCAGGGACTGACCACCTAATGTGCTAGCGCCTCCAGTGCCCGCCGCACGTACACCCGGACCATCTCCTTTCGCCAGGCGAGGGTAAGGTCCGTGTTGTCCATCGGCTTCGCCGGACGGTACGCGGCGTCGGCCGCGGCGGCGATCGAGCCGCGTTCGAGCCGCGTTCCGACGATCGCCGCCGCCGCCTCCGGAATCTCCAACGGGTACGACGCGACGGCGCCGAGGATGATGCGCGCGCTGGCGACGGTACCATCGGCGGCCAGATCCACCCGCGCCGCGACGCCCAGCACGGGGAAGTCGAACGCGTCGCGGCGACGGAGCTTGAGGTAGCTCGCGCGCCAGGAGGCATCGGCCGGCGGCAGGTGGTATGCGACGAGGAGCTCGTCCGGCGCCTTGGTCAGGTAGGCGATCCCATCGTCCCGGTAGAGCGCGGCCGCGGGGATGCGCCGCTCGCCGCGCCCACTCGCCACCGTCACCTCGGCACCCAGGGCCACCGCGACCGGGACACCGTCGGAGGACTGAACTGCCCAGCAGCGCGGGCTCGACGGCGCGACCCAGCAGATCTCGCCGTCGCGCTTCATGCAGAAGTTGATGGCCTTCCGCCACTCGTACGTCTGGTCGTAGTAGTTGCAGCGCGTGTCGAGCAACAGGTTGCCACCGATCGTCCCCATGTTGCGGAGGAGTGGCGTCGACACGACCCGCGCGGCGTGCGCGACGGCGGGGTAGTGCTCGGCCACGGTGCGGTGCGCGGCGAGTGCGGCGAGCGTGACGCCGGCGCCAATGGTGACGCCCGACGCCGGCGTGCCGCTGATCTGGCACAGCTCGCGCACCCGGGCGAGGGAGATGACCGTGTGCGGCGTCTGCTGCCGGCGCTTCATGTTCGGGTAGAGATCCGTGCCGCCCGCGACGAACATGGCGCCGTCGCCCGCGTCGCTACGTTGGCGGAGCGCGTCGGCGAGGGAGTGTGCCTCGAGAAACGTGAAGCGTGGAAGGCGGAGCACTACGGAGCGGCCCCCCCCGCGCCCCCAACCTCGCTGTGCGCGCGGTCGTCCACCTCGCGCCCCGTGCCACCCTGCGCCGGGGTGAGGACGCGCGCCGGCTCCGGGAAGGCATAGTCCGGTACCGCCGCCGGTCCGAACCGCGGCTCCTTCCCCTTCGCCTTGGCCCGGAGGGCCCGCAGCACCTTGTGCGGCGAGCACGGCACCTCGTCCACACGCACACCCACGGCATCGTAGATCGCGTTGGCGACGGCAGGCATGATCGGCAGGAGCGGTCCCTGGCCCGCCTCCTTGGCGCCGAATGGGCCGTTGGGGTCTGGCTCGCCGACGAGGATGGTCTCGACGTCGCACATCTCGAGCGTCGTTGGGCTCTTGTACTCCAACATGCTCGGATGGTGATGGACGACGTTCCGCAGCCGATCGCGATAGGTCATCTCCTCCATCAGCGCTTCGCCGAGGCCCATGTAGACCGAGCCCTCCACCTGGCCGATCACGAGTGCGCGATTGATCGCCTGCCCCACGTCGTGCGCGATCCACACCTTCGGCACGCGCACGACCCCCGTCTCGGCGTCCACGTCCACCTCGGCCACCGCGCACGAGTACGAGTACGCGGCCGATGGGCCCACGCCCGCGCCCTTGTACCGCCCGGGTGATCGCGGTGGCGAGTACGAACCAGTCGTCCCGACGGTTCCACTCGCCGCCTCGGCGAGCTGCACGGCCTCGGCGAAGCTCACGCCGCGCGTGGGATCGCTCGGGTCGAACACGCGACGGTCGGCGAACGTGAGCCGGTCGGCGGCGATGCCGAGCTTTCGCGCGACGGCGCCAGCGAGGATCTCGCGTGCGCGCTCCGCCGCCTGAATGGCGGCGTTCCCCGTCATGAGCGTGACGCGCGACGAGTACGAGCCCAGGTCCACCGGCGTGAGGTCCGTATCGCCCGTCAGCACGCGCACGTCGAGCGGCTGGAGGCCGAGGACCTCCGCGACGCAGTAGGCGAGCACGGTGTCGGAGCCCTGGCCGATGTCCGTGGAGCCGCAAAACGCGGCGACGCCACCCGAGCGGTCGAGCTTGAGCTGCACGCCCGAGTGTGGCATCTGGTTCCAGTAGATCGGTAACCCCGCGCCGGTGATGTACGACGAGCACGCGATCCCCACCCCGCGACCGAAGGGGAGCTTGCGGAACTTGCCTGTCCACCCGCTGCGGTCGACGGCCGCGTCGATGCAAGCGCCCAACCCCATGGTGCCGATGCGGAGCCAGTTGGCCGTGACGGAGTTGGCCGGTTGCAGGATGCGCCGCCGCATCTCCGCCGGGTCGTGCGCGAGCTGCTCGGCGAGCTTGTCGAGGTGGACCTCGAGCGCGAACCGCGGCTGCGGCGTGCCGTGCCCGCGCTTCGGACCGCAGGGTGGCTTGTTCGTGAACACGCGCGCCCCGCGGAACCGGTAGTGCGGCACCTCGTACGTCACTGTCTGCAGCGCGCCCGTGTAGTACGTGCTCGCCACGCCGTACGACCCGTACGCGCCGCCGTCGAGGAAGGACGTGAAGTCCATGGCGACGATGGAGCCGTCGCGCCGCACGCCCGTCCGGATGCGCATGAGCGTGGGGTGGCGGCCGCGGTGACAGTAGAAGACCTCCTCACGCGTGAGCGTCGCTTTCACGGGGCGCCCCGTCTTCCGCGCGAGCGCCGCGGCCACGATCTCGTGGCTGAACGGATCGGACTTGCCGCCGAAGCCGCCGCCGTTCGGCGTGGCGATGACGCGCACGTGCGCGGCCGGCATCTCGAGCACCCTGGCCAGCGCACGGTGGAGATAGTGGGGCGTTTGCGTGCAGCTCCAGACGGTCACCCGGCCGTCCGCACTCCACACCGCGAGGGCCGAGTGTTGCTCCATCGGGAGGTGCGTGTTCCCCTCGTAGAAGAACACATCGCTCCGTACGACATCCGCCTCGGCCATCGCCCCATCCACGTCGCCAAACTCGAGCGCGACGTGCTTGTGGACGTTCGCGGCATCGCCGTAGTCGTGGATTGGCGCGCTCGTGAACGCGAGCCCTTCTTCGATGTTGGATACAACAGGAAGCGGCTCGTACTCGACGCCGATCAGCTCGCAGGCCTCGGCGGCTGACTCCTCCGAGGTCGCGGCGACGGCGGCGACCGGGTCGCCGACGAACCGGACGCGATCCACACAGAGCGCGTGCTCATCCTGCGAGACGGGGAGGATGCCGAACGGAACGGGCAGCTCACGCCCCGTCATCACCGCGACCACGCCGGCATGCTGCTCGGCGCGCGCCGCATCCATGCGCACGATGCGCGCGTGCGGGTGCGGCGACCGCAAGAGCTTGCAGTGGAGCATGCGCGGGAGCGAGAGATCGTCCGCGAAGCGCAGCTCGCCCGTCACCTTGCTCGTCGCATCGACCTTGCGTCCGGCCGACCCGATGATCGCACGTGGGGCGCGCGGGTCAGCCATCGCTCGCCCCATTGAAGGAGCTCATCCGCCCGGCGGCCAGCTCGATCGCCTCGTAGATCTTGAGGTAGCCAGTGCAGCGGCAGAGGTTGCCGCTGAGGGCGTCCTTGATCTCATCACGCGTGGGGCGCGGCGTGACCCGCAAGAGCGCCTTCGCGGTAAGGAGAAAGCCCGGCGTGCAGTAGCCGCACTGCGCGGCGCCCACCTCGGCGAACGCGTCCTGTAACGGGTGAAGTTCGGCGCCACGCGCCATCCCTTCGACGGTCGAGATCGAGCGTTCGGCGTAGGAGATCGCGAGCGCGAGGCACGAAAGAATCGGGATCCCATCGGCGAGCACAGTGCACGTGCCGCACTCCCCGAGCTCGCATCCGTGCTTCGTGCCCGTGAGCCCCATCTCCTCGCGCAGCACCTCGAGCAGCGTGTGGTGCTGTGGAAAGGCGACTGTGCGCGGCTCGCCATTCACGATGAATCGCGCCATGGCGACCGTGGGGAGCGCGGCGCGGGCGAGGGCGAGAGGCGTATCGTTGTCCATCCCCGGGGAAGGCGTTGGGAGGGGGCTAAGGTGCGCCGCGGTCACTTGGGGCGCAACGGCGCGTGGTCGAGCCGCCGAGGCGCTGGAAACGGGCTCGGCCGCGCGGCACGTCGCTTGCCCATGGAAGAGCTGCTCGCGACCGAGAGGTCGGCCAGATCGCTTTCAACGCGGGAGGTTGTCATGGACAAGGACAAGGATCTCAATACGCGCGGTGCGGAGAATCAGGTGAAGGGTAAGGCGAAGGAAGCCGAGGGAAAGGTTCGCGGCGCCGTGGGCGACGCGACGGACAACGAGAGCGAGCAGATCAAGGGGAAGGCGCAGGAGCTGAAGGGCAAGGTACAGAACGCCTTCGGGAAGACCCAGCGCGACGTTGACGCGGCGGACGGCGAGGTGTAGCGCCGGCCTGGCCGGATCGGGAATCCGGCTACGTAGTACCACCGGGGGGCGGCGAGACTACCAGATCTCGCCGCCCCTCGCTCGCAGGGGGCGGAGGGCACGACATGTTACACCGGCGTGGCCCGTGCGGCGGGTTGGCAGCGAACCGGCGTAGCGATCGTGCGCCACTGCCGCGCGAATCGCGACGTCGCGTCGAGCCCTTCGCTAGAGCGAGCGCGTCAGGCGTGCCGCGCGGTCAGCGTGCGCATCTGCAACGAGCACGCGGAGTTGTACGGTCTCCCGCGGAGTGGAATTGGACGCGGTGCAGGCCGGCGGTGAAGTGCACAGCGTGCGGCGTTGTTCTTGCCTTCCCCGCCGCCAACCCCGCTCGCTCCTTCCAGCTGCATCGCGCCCATATCCTGCATGTCGCACCCCTGTCAACTTTCGTGTCACGCGTGGACGCGTTCGGCGCCGTCTCGGCGTGGTGCGGGCGTGGGGGTACAGCGGTGACGGCAGCAGCGACGGTGCGGGTAGAGCACGGGTCACTTCCGGTGCCAGACGCGGCTCGCGTCCTCACGGCACCGGCGCTCGACTTCATCGCGCGGCTCCACCGGCAGTTCAACCCAACGCGCCTGGCGTTGCTCGCGCGCCGCACCGAGCGCCAGCGATCGCTCGACCGCGGCGAGCTTCCCGATTTTCTCGCCGAGACGGCGCACGTGCGCGAGAGTGCGTGGGTGGTGGCGCCGGCCCCGGCGGACCTCGACGACCGCCGGGTCGAGATCACGGGCCCACCGGAGCGGAAGATGATGATCAACGCGCTCAACTCGGGCGCGAAGGTTTTCATGGCCGACTTCGAGGATGCGCTCTCCCCGACCTGGGAGAACGTCGTCGCCGGGCAGGGGAACGCGATGGACGCGGTGCGCCGCACGCTCGCGCTCTCGACGCCCGAGGGGCGCGAATACCGGCTGGCTGAACGCACGGCGACTCTCGTCATTCGACCGCGCGGCTGGCATCTCACGGAGCGGCACGTTCGTGTGGATGGCGAGGCCATCTCCGCCAGCCTCTGCGATCTCGGACTCTACCTGTTTCACAACGCGCGCGAGCTCCTCGCGCGGGGGAGCGGACCGTACTTCTATCTCCCGAAGCTCGAGAGCCATCGTGAGGCCCGGCTCTGGAACGACGTCTTCGTCGCGGCGCAGGTGGCGCTCGGACTGCCTCGTGGGACGATCCGCGCGACAGTGTTGATCGAGACCATCTTGGCGGCGTTCGAGATGGAGGAGATTCTCTACGAGCTGCGCGAGCACGCGAGTGGGCTCAACGCCGGCCGGTGGGACTACATCTTCAGCGCGATCAAGAAATTTCGCGGTCGCCGGGACGTGCTCTTCCCCGATCGCTCCCAGATGACGATGACGGTCCCCTTCATGCGCGCGTACACCGAGCAGCTCGTCCGAGTCTGCCACCGGCGTGGCGCGCACGCGATCGGCGGCATGGCCGCGTTCATTCCCAGCCGCCGGGACGCCGCCGTGAACGACGTCGCGCTCCGGAACGTGCGCGAGGACAAGGAGCGCGAGTCGCGCGATGGCTTCGACGGGACGTGGGTCGCGCATCCGGACCTCGTGCCGGTCGCATCGGAGGTGTTCGGCGCCGTCCTCATGGGCCCAGATGGCACGCCGCGCCCGCATCAGAAATCACGGCTGCGTGAAGATGTCGCGCCTGACGCCGCGTCTCTCCTCGACCTGATGGTTCCGAACGGACGCGTCACGCACGCGGGCGTGCGAAGCAACATCAGCATCGCGCTCCAGTATCTGGATGCATGGCTTCGCGGCTCGGGGGCAGTAGCGATCGCCGACCTGATGGAAGACACCGCGACAGCGGAGATCGCCCGTGCGCAACTCTGGCAGTGGATTCGCCACGGCGCGGTGCTGGAGGATGGGACGGCGGTCACGCGCGAGCTCTATCGCCAGTGGCGGCGGACGGAAACCGATGCGCTACGCGTGGCGGTGGGCGGCGGGGCGCACCGGTTGGACGATGCGGCCGCACTCCTCGACTCGCTCGTGCTCAACGATGTCTTCACGGAGTTCCTGACGATCCCGGGCTACGCCTACCTCCGCTGAGTGGCGGCACCGAGCGCGCGGTCGCCGGCGGGCACGCGCACCGGGGCACCCGCACCAGGGCTCCGCACTGAGGCGCTCGTAGCAACCCTGCTGCACTGACTGAAGATCTTGCACCGACGTTCCTGCACCACAGCTCCTGCACCACAGCTCCTGCACGACGATCCCCGGTACCGAGTACCCCAACCCACGCGCCGCGTGCGCGAGGAGACGGCGATGGCGAGAAGCGATCTGGCGGCGCAGGCTGGCGCGCTGCGGCACCGATGGAGCACGGACCCGCGGTGGCGCGGAATCCGGCGCAGCTATACGGCGGATGAAGTCGTGCGGCTGCGCGGAACGGTCCGCGTCGAGCACTCGCTCGCGCGGCAGGGCGCCGCCAGACTCTGGGACCTCCTCCGCGGCGAGGACTACGTGCACACCTTCGGCGCGCTCACCGGCGCGCAGGCGGTGCAGATGGTGCGCGCCGGCCTCAAGGCGCTCTACCTGAGCGGCTGGCAGGTGGCGGCGGACGGCAATCTCGCCGCGCAGACCTACCCGGACCAGAGCATCTACCCGAGCAATTCCGTCCCGGCACTCGTGCGGCGGCTGAACAACGCGCTCATGCGCGCCGACCAGATCGATTGGAGCGAGGGGCGGCGCGAGCGCCAGTGGATGGTGCCGATCGTCGCCGATGCGGAAGCCGGCTTCGGCGGACCGATCCACGCCTTCGAGCTGATGAAGTCGATGATCGAGGCCGGCGCCAGCGGCGTGCACTTCGAGGATCAGCTCGCGGCGGAGAAGAAGTGCGGGCACATGGGCGGCAAGGTGCTCGTGCCGACATCGCAGTTCGTGCGCACGCTGAACGCGGCCCGCCTCGCGTCCGACGTGCTCGACGTGCCTTCCCTCATCATTGCGCGTACGGATGCCGACTCGGCCACCCTCCTGACGAGTGACGTGGACCCCTACGACCGGGAGTTCTGTACCGGCGAGCGTACGGCCGAGGGATACTGCCAGGTGCGCGGGGGGATGGACGCGGCGATCTCCCGCGGGCTCGCCTACGCGCCGTATGCCGA
This sequence comes from Gemmatimonadaceae bacterium, assembly GCA_037720885.1. Lineage (GTDB taxonomy): Bacteria > Gemmatimonadota > Gemmatimonadetes > Gemmatimonadales > Gemmatimonadaceae > JACMME01. The sequence goes on from JBBJNN010000009.1 coordinate 81,748, forward strand.
TCTGGTCTGGTTCGAGACGTCGTCACCGGACCTCGACCAGGCGCGCGAGTTTGCCGAGGCGCTGCACGCGCGCTACCCGGGGAAGATGATGGCGTACAACTGCTCGCCATCGTTCAACTGGCGCCGGAACATCGATGCGCACACGACGGCGCGCTTCCAGCGCGAGCTCGGGGCAATGGGCTACAAGTTCCAGTTCATCACGCTCGCAGGCTGGCATCTCATCAACCTGCACACCTTCGAGCTCGCTCAGGCGTACGCCGAGGAGGGCATGCCAGCCTACGTGCGGATTCAGGAGCAGGAGTTCGCGCGTGAGGCGGACGGCTACACGGCCACGAAGCACCAGCGTGAGGCCGGCACCGGCTACTTCGACCAGGTGCTGATGGCCGTGACCGGCGGCCAGGCGGCCACCGGCGCGATGCACGGCTCGACGGAGGCGCAGCAGTTCGTGCGGGCGGTGTAGCATCGGCACTCGGCACTCGGCACTCGGCACTCGGCACTCGGCACTCGGCACTCGG
>JBBJNN010000095.1:0-20374 GCA_037720885.1 Gemmatimonadaceae bacterium
GGAGCGGCCGGAGGAGCACCCCATCCACCACCGAGAAGATCGCCGTGTTCGCGCCGATCCCGAGCGCGAGCGTGAGCACGGCGACCGTGGCGAAGCCGGGGTTCTTGCGCAGCACGCGGGCGGCGTAGCGCGCGTCCTGCCAGGCGTCGTCGAGCCACCGCCCGCCGCGGCCATCGCGTGCGTCTTCCTTGAACCGCTCCACCCCGCCGAAGTAGAGGAGCGCCGCGCGCCGTGCCTCGTCCGCCGTCACCCCTCGGCGCCCGATCTCCTCGGCCTCCATGGCGAGGTGGAAGCGCATCTCCTCGTCCATCTCCCGCTCGACGGCGGCCTTCCGGGTGAGGAGCCGGGCGCGGCGGAGCACTCTCCCGAACCAGTGCATGGACCTCCCGTGCACAGTAGGTCGTGGCTCGGCCGCCGGGCAGATGCGCTCCGGAGCGCCATACCTAGACATCCGACAACAACGTGCAATTCGCGATGTGAGATGTCAAGGCATGCATCAGTGCCCCTCGGCCCTTTCGCCGCCTGGAGCTAGACTAGGCTCATGTCCGACGACCCTCCCACGTGGTAGCGGTGCGCATGGAACCCAGGGGTGAGAAGGGTGAGGATGGTAGCTCGCATGCGCGCAACGACACCGCGTCGCGCCGCTGGCGCGTCCTCGCCCTCCTCGCCGCCGCCGAGCTCCTCGGTATGTCGCTCTGGTTCGCGGCGAGCGCGGTCGCCCCACAGCTCGCCGAGCGCTGGGCGCTCACCAGTAGCCAGACCGGGTGGCTGAGTAGCGCCGTGCAGCTCGGCTTCGTTGCCGGTACCGCCGCGGCAGCGCTCCTCAACCTCGCCGACGTCCTCCCCTCGCGGCTCTACTTCGCGGGCGCCGCCGTCGCGGGCGCGCTCGCGAACGCCGCGCTCCTCGCGGCGCCGAGCTACGAGGGCGCCCTCGCCTGCCGCTTCCTCACCGGCGCCTGCCTCGCCGGCGTCTACCCGCCGGCGATGAAGATGATCGCCACCTGGTTCGCCTCGCGCCGCGGGCTCGCCATCGGCACGGTCGTCGGCGCGCTCACCGTCGGCAAGGCGACGCCGTATCTCGTGCACGCCATCCCCGGCGCCGGCATCACGCCCGTCGTCCTCGCGGCGTCCGTGGGCGCACTCCTTGCCGCGCTCCTCGTCGGCGCGGGCTACCACGATGGTCCATTCCCCTTCCCTCGGCGCCCCTTCTCCTGGACCCTCGCCGGCGCCGTCCTCCGCGAGCGCGACTACCGCCTCGTCCTCGGCGGCTACGGCGGGCACATGCTGGAGCTCTACGGCTACTGGGTGTGGATCCCGGCCTTCCTCGCCGCGAGCGTCGCGGCGCAGCACGACGGGGGGCACGTCTCCGCATCCGCCGTGTCTGTCCTCGCCTTCGCCGTCATCGCCATCGGGGCCGCGGGGTGCGTGTGGGGCGGCCTCGTTGCCGACCGCATCGGCTACGCACGCCTCACGGTCATTGCCATGGCGATCAGCGGAGGGTGTGCACTCCTCACGCCGCTCGTCTTCGGCCGCTCCCTGGTCCTGCTCGTCCCGGTCGTGCTCCTCTGGGGCGTTACGGTCGTCGCCGACAGTGCACAGTTCTCGACCCTCGTGACGAGGGTAGTGCCGCCGCACGCGGTCGGCACCGCGCTCACGCTGCAGACATCCATCGGCTTCCTGCTGACGATGCTCTCCATCCAGCTCGTCCCGCCGGTGGTCGCACTGGTCGGCTGGCGCTTCGCGTTCCCGATGCTGGCCGTGGGGCCGGCGCTCGGGATCGCGGCGATCAGGAGGCTGGGCGCGCGTGGGTAGACATTCGTCTCGAGTGGTGCCGATACAGCGCTCGCCCGCTCACTCCGCTCGCAGCGCCACGTTCGGATTCACCCGCGCCGCCCGGCGCGCCGGGAGACCGCTCGCCAATAGCGCGACCACGAGCAGGGTCGCCGTCACCAGCGCGAACGTCCCTGGGTCCTTCGGCGACACGTCGAACAGAAGCGGGCCCACGTAGCGCCCCGCCGCGAAGGCGATGAGGAGGCCGATCGCCACGCCGACGCCCGTGAGACGCAGCCCCTCCCCGAGCACCAGCCGCACGACGTCCCGCTCCTGCGCGCCGAGCGCGACGCGGACGCCCATCTCGTGGCCGCGCTGAGCGACCGTGTAGGCGATCACGCCGTACAACCCCACCGCTGCCAGCAGGAGCGCGATCGCGCCGAACACCGTGAACATCGTCGCCCCAAGCGACCAGGCGCGCGTCTGCGAGCCCAGGATCTCCGCGAGTGGCGTGATCGTCACGTACGAGACGCCCGGCATCTCCTTCTGCAGCTCCCGCCGCAGCGCTTCGGCGCGGCGCGGCGCGTCACCGCGCGTGCGGATGAAGAGGCCCCCACCGTTCCGCGTGGTCTGCTCGATCGCCACGTAGTACTGCAATCCCTCCTCCTGCGTGAGGCTGCCGCGCTTGATGTCTCCCGCGATCCCCACGACGGTGCTGCACGGCATGGAGTCCGCGCCGACCTTCACGCACTGGCCGAGTGCCTCCCGTCCGGGCCAGAGCTTTCGCGCCATCGACTCGCTCACGACCATCACCGGCTCCCCACCCTGCCGGTCGCCGTCGGCGATGCCGCGTCCCCGGCGGATGGGCGTTCCCATCGTCGCGAAGTAGCCCGGCGACACCGCGTGATAGTAGAAGTCGCCAAGCCGGTTCACCGAGTCGATGCCGGGGACGATGAGCGTCTGGTTGATGTTCATGTAGAACGGCACGGACACCGTCCGCGTCGCGTGCTCCACGAACGGAAGCGCCTCGGCGCGCTCGAGGAGACGCCGGCGCAGTTGGCCACCGCCCGCTCCCTGGAGCGTGACGCCTCGCATCTCGAGGGTCACGAAGAGCACGCGGTCGCTGTCGTAGCCCAGGTCGAGCGTCCGGACGTTGCGCAGGCTGCGGACGAAGAGCCCCGCGCCGACGAGCAGCACCACGGAGAGCGCCGCCTGCACGATGAGGAGCGCGGTGCGCGTGCGCGAGCGGTGGTACGTGCCTCCCCGCGCGCCCGACCTGAGCGTGGCGGCGACGTCCCCGCGGCCGGCGAAGAGCGCGGGCGCGAGCCCGGTGAGCAGCCCCGCCAGGAGCGCGGCCGCCGTCGTGAACACGAGCACGTGCGCATCGCCGAACGCACTCGGCCGGTCCACGTTCTGGAGGAGCAGCGCCTGAAGAAGGCCGCCACCCCACTGCGCGATGGCGAGCCCCGCCAGCCCGCCGAGCGCGGCGAGGAGCAGGCTCTCGGTGACGAGCTGGCGCAGCAGCTGGCCGCGGCTCACGCCGAGGGCGAGGCGTACGGCGATCTCGCGCCGCCGGCCGAAGGCACGCGCGAGGAGCAGGTTCCCGACGTTCGCGCAGGCGATGAGCAGGACGATCGCCGCGACCCCCACGAGCCAGGTGGCGACCTTCGTATCCTGCCCGCGGTTCGGCCCGCGCTCGCGGAGCACCGGGGCGACGACCGCGTGCGGGCGCGCGAGGTCGATCGGGCGCATGCCAGTGTTCGTGGTGAGCTGGTCGAGGTAGCTGCGGCGGTAGACGGAGGTGAGATCAGCTGTCGCGGCTTCCACGCTCACGCCGAGCTTCCGGCGCACGAGCATCTCCATCCAGCTCGTGTTGTGCGAGCCGTAGTAGGTGGGACGGTCCGCGCCACCCCTCTCGCGCCCGCCGAAGAGGTCGCCGGTTGACGCGGTGATCGGGATGAAGGCGGCCGGCTGCTGCGGGGCGATGCCGTTGAACCCCTCCGGCGCGACGCCGATGATCGTGTAGATCTTCGCGCCGATGGTCACCGGCTTCCCGAGCACATCCGCCCGGCCACCGTAGTTCGCCCGCCAGTATGCGTAGCCGAGGACTGCGACCGGCGTGCCGTCGGGCGTCTGGTCCTCGGCCGGGGTGAAGAAGCGGCCGATGACCGGACGCGCGTCGAAGAGCGACCAGAAGCTCGCGCTCACCGTGCCGACGCGCACCTCGCGCGCCGCGTCGCCCGTGCCGATCGCCATCTCCGCGCCGAAGAAGGCGGCGGTCCGGTCGAGCGTCGTCGCGCCGGTGGTCAGCTCGAGGTAGCGCTTGTAGCTGATGTTGCTCGAGCTCTGCTCCCCGTCGCGCTCGAAGGTGCGCGCGAGGTAGACGCGGTGCACGCGCCCCGGCTCGCTCAGATATGCGGGCGCCCGGAAGAGGAGCCGGTCCACGACGCCGAACATCGTCGCGTTGGCGCCCAGACCGAGGCCGAGGGTGAGCACGACCGCGGCGGTGAATCCGGGGCTTCGGCGGAGGCCGCGGGCGGCGTACCGGATGTCTTGCCACAGCGGCTCCCAACGGCTAGCCCGAGTGAACCGGCCAGTGCGGTCGCCACCAGTCGTGTCGTTGGCCTCGTCGCTGGTCGTACGCTGTGTGGTCATCGGGACCTCGTGCGGGTCGAAGGAGCGCGGAGGGCGGAGGGCGGAAGGCCGCGCATCGGGACAGTCGCGCCTGCCTGGCGCACGATCCGTCTCCAGGACTTAGACTCGCGAATCGAGCGCGCGGTTGGCGATGCCTCGCGTGTCCGCGCGGGAGGAGGTGGAGGGGGGATCGATACCCCCCCCGGCGCCACCAGCTAGACGCCGAGCATGGCGCGTCCGGCTTCGGCACGATCGCGCGGCACCTCGCGCAACCCGCCAGCGAACATGGCCACCACGCGATCCGCGAGCGCGAGTACCTCGTCGACGTCGCTCGAGTAGACCACCACGCCACCACCGCGATCACGGACGGCCAGGATCTGCCGGTGTACAGCCACCGTCGCGGCAATATCGAGCCCGCGCGTCGGATTCTCCGCGATGACAAGCTCGGGCGCTCCCTCCGGCTCCGTGTGGAGCTCACGCGCCAGCACGAGCTTCTGCTGGTTGCCACCAGAGAGCGCGCGCATGGTCGAGTCCGCGCGCCCGCCGCGCACGTCGAAGCGCGTGAGGAGGGCCTGGGTCCGCGCGGCGATCTCGCGCCACCCCATCACCCCGTGCGCACGGGCCACCCCGCGCATCGCGACATTCTCGGCGACCGTGAGGTCGAGGGCGAGCGCATCGCGGTGGCGATCCTCCGGAATGAACGCAATGCGTGCTGGCAGCGAGATGCTCCCACCAGCGGGGGCGGCAAGCCCCGCGAACGCGCGCAGCAGCTCCCGGTGACCCGACCCCTCCACTCCTACGATGCCGACGATCTCGCCAGCACGGACATCGAGCGTGGCCTCGCGAACCGCGAGTGCCCCACGTTCGTCGGGGACGGCGAGTCGCTCCGCGCGGGCGATGACGCGTGCATCGAACGGAATGGTTGGCGCGGGGCTTGGCGCGGCATCGATGGCGTGCGCGATGGTCGGGTTGCGTGACGCAGGCGAATTGCTGGTATCGTCCGATCGGGGGGGGGCCGTCGCTGCGACGCTCGCCGAGTCACCGATCATGGCGTCGGCCAGGGATTCCACCGTCGCTGCAGACGACGCGACCGTCATCGCCGTGCGTCCGCGCCGGAGCACCGTCACCTCGTCCGCCACCTGCAGCGCCTCCCGCAGCTTGTGGGTGATCAGCACCACTGCCCCGCCGCCAGCCACGTAGCGTCGCAGGAACGCCATCAGCTCGCTCGCTTCGCCGGGTGCCAGCACCGCGGTCGGCTCGTCCATGATCAACGTCCGCGCGCCGCGCGCCAGCGCTTTCACCGTCTCGAGCCGCTGCTGCGCGCTCACCGGGAGCGACCCCGCCATCGCGCCGGGGTCGAGCTCGAGTCCCGTCTCGCGGCCGATCGCGCGCACCCGCTCCGCCGCGGTACGCGAGTCGTATCGTCCGCGCCCGCCGAGGGACACGTTCTCCGCCACGGTCATCGCGGGAACGACCGTGAAGTGCTGGTGCACCATCCCCACGCCGCGCGCGATGGCGTCGGCCGCGGACGAGAGCCGCGCGGGCGCGCCATCGATCGCGATCGTGCCCGCATCCGGCTGGACCATGCCGAACGCGACGCGCATGAGCGTGCTCTTGCCGGCGCCGTTCTCGCCGAGGAGGGCGTGCACCGTCCCGCGCGACACCGTGATCGAGGCATCGAGCAGCGCGTCCACGTCGCCGAAGCGCTTCGCGACGTGTCGAAGGTCGAGCGCCGCCGGCGCGTCGCTTCTATGAGCCGGCGGCGCGCTCAGGTGCCGGTGGGGTGGTGGTGCAGCGGGGATGGCGGTGGCGCCCGTCAGTCAGAGCGTCGTGGGCGCATCGAGAAAGCACCAGGGCACGCCGAACGTTTCCGACACGTGTCGCGCGAGTGCCTGGACGCCGAGCGTCTCCGTCGCGTAGTGGCCGGCGTAGATGACGATGATGTCCAGCTCCTCCGCCTCGATCGCGGTGTGGTGCGGTCCCTCCCCCGTGATCAGCGTGTTCAATCCCAGCTCCGCCGACTCGGCGAGGTTCTCGCTCGATGCGCCGGCGCCCGTACACACGCCCCAGCGCCCTGTCATGCGGTCGCCCGGATCGTGGGATACCCGTACCCCCCCACCGTATCCAGCTGCGAACGTGCGGGCGCGCTCGATGAGCGCTGCCATGGGAAGGGTGGCGCTGCCGGTCACACCGATGTCCGTGCCCCGGGCATGGGCGAACGCGCCGGTCGGCTCGAGGCCGAGGGTGCGCGCCAGCAGCACGTTGTTCCCGATCCCGGGATGGGCATCGAGCGGGAGGTGGGCGGAGTAGAGCGCGAGGTCGCCATCGAGGAGTGCGCGCACGCGGCGCAGATGCGGGCCGCGGAGCGGACGCACTCCGCCCCAGAAGAGCCCGTGGTGCACGATGAGCAGCTGGGCCTCCGCGTCCACGGCGGCGCGGATCGTTCGCTCACGCGCGTCCACGGCCGCGGCGACGCGCGTGATCTCCCGGTCGGTGTGCACCTGAACGCCGTTGAGCGCGTTGGGGTAGTCCGCGATCTCGCCAATGCGAAGGAGCGTGTCCAGATCGTGGGCGATGTCGTCAAAGGTGGGCACGTCAGCGGGCGGCGCCGCGGGCGGCGGCGGGCTTCGCGGCAGTCGTATCCACGAACTCGAGGCGCGGTGGGGTGAAGGTGCCGGCGTCGAGCAGTCGCTGCACCGAATCCATGCGCGCGCGGAGCGCCGGGGGGATCACCGTGGCGAGGCGTGGGTTGATGACGAGTTTCACGACCTCGCTCCGGGCGCCAAGGGTGATGACGCGAGCGGTGAAGCGACCGTCGCGCACCTCGCGTGCGACGGCGAGAAAGGCGTGTGGGATGTCGATGACGGCGCTGGCAATGACGACGTCGGGCGCGACGTCGTTCTGGTTGCTGTTCGTGCCGAAGACGTAGACGCGCTTCGATTCCCTGGCAGCCTGGAAGATGCCGAGGCCGGCCGCGTCGGCGTTCTGGAAGATGAAATCCGCGCCCCTCCGGATCTGCGCCAGGGCTTGCTCCTTCCCCGCGCTCGCGTCGTCCCAGTTACCGACATAGGACGAGAGTATCCGGACGGATGGGTTGAGCGCGCGTGCGCCGGCCTGGAAGGCAATGAAGCTGCTCTTGACCGGTGGGAGCTCCGTCCCGCCGATCGTTCCGATGACGCCGCTCTGTGTGAGCGCGCCGGCGAGCATTCCGGCAAGATAGGAGGCATCCTCGAAGCCAAAGACCATCGGGGCGACGTTCCGCGAGACGCGGTTGCCGGACGTGGTGATGTAGATCGTGCGTGGAAACTCTGGCCCTACCCGGTCTGCGGCGTCCTGAAACTCGAACCCGTGCCCAAAGACGAGATCGAATCCTTTAGCGCCATACTGACGGAAGTTCTCCTCGAAATCTGCCGGTGTTCTGGTCTGAATATGGCTTATTTGTGCCCCTAAACTGTCGCGAATTCTCGTTAGGCCATTGTACGCGCCACTGTTCCAGGATTGATCCGATATAGACCCTGGTGTGAGCAGCGCAACGCGGAATTCGTCATGCGATGCTCTCTCCTTCGGCGTCCGGGCCTGCTCCTGCGCACAAGCGAGCGCTGTTGTCAACAGCGCGGTGTGGACAAGTGTGGATAGCGTGCGTCGCCCGCTGCGCGGTGTCCATTCAACGCTCAGGCGCACAGCCATATATGGGAATGTAGACAAGTGACATTCGATCTCCTTTCATCATTCAACGCTCGGCAGCGAGGGCGTGGCCAGCATCACGGACGAGGGGGTATGCGGATGCTCCGGATGGAGCTGGATAACAACGGATCGCTCCGTGTGGCGCAGGAATCCCTACTGCCAAGCCCCAAAGTTCTTTGTGGGCGTGGCGAGCGGAGCCTCTCTACCATGCGGAGCGATCCGCCGTGATCCGTTGTTTCCGAAGCATCCGAATGACCTCTCGGTCCGTGATGGCCGCCCCAGCCGCATGGGTGGTCGACCAGCGGTTGCGATTCAGCTCCCGGACCGTTGACCGAGAATGATCTCGAGGATGCGCTCGAGATCTTCCGCAGAGTAGAACGAGATCTGGATGGTTCCACGTGCTACATCGCTCAGCGAGATGCGCACGTCGGTCTGCAGGTGGCGGCGCAGTCCATCTTCGATGCGCCGAGCTTCCGCGCTGTCACCGTGACGAGCTGTGTGGGAGTCTTCTCCTCGGGGCCGGCGCCGTTCGGGCACGGCCTCGGAGACGCGCCGCTCCACCTCGCGTACGCTCAACTGGTCGGCCACAGCTACCTTCGCCAGTTCGGAGATCCGCTTTTCGTCCTTGAGCGCCAGCAGCGGGCGGGCGTGCCCCAGTGTGAGCTGTCCGCGACGGAGCATCTCCTGTACCGCCTGCGGAAGTTGTAGTGTGCGCAGCAGGTTGCTGATCGTCACGCGATCCTTCCCCACAGCATCGGCCACCTGCTGTTGCGTCAGGCTGAACTCGTCGATCAGCCGGCGGTAGCCCTCAGCCTCCTCGAGCGGATTGAGGTCTGCCCGTTGGAGATTCTCGACGAGCGCGAGCGTGAGCAGTCCCCGGTCGTCGATCTCCTTTACGACTGCCGGAATCGTCGTCCATCCGAGCGCGGTCGCCGCGCGAAGCCGGCGCTCTCCGGCGATCAGCTCGAACCCCGAGCCGGTCGGTGATGGCCGGACGGTAACCGGCTGCAGGAGGCCTCCCGCTTTGAGGCTCGCCTCGAGATCGGCGAGATCCGCTGCATCGAATTCGCGCCGAGGTTGGAAGGGATTTGGGAGGATCCGAGCGAGGGCGATCTCGCGGAGGGCGGACTCCTCGGCGGCCGCGGTCGCTGGGACGCCCGAGCCTGGGGCAGCCGAGGTGCCGGATCGGGGCGATGTCGCCGCGCTACCCGCCGGTGCCTGCGAGATGAGGGCTTCGAGTCCGCGCCCGAGGCGCCTGGGTTTGTCGGTGGCCATGAGAGCGGAGGAATGAGTGAGGAAAGACGGAAGGGCAAGGTATCGTCGGAGTGAGCGGCACGCCGCGATCATGAAGCGGCGTAGTGCCTCAAGCGGTGTAGCGCCTCACCCGACCAGCCGCTCCGATGGACCGGTGGACCGGAATGGAGGCGGAGGCGACCCGCAGCTCATACAGCGACCGCGGCCGTCGCGTTAGCCGCTGGGGGGGTCGGTGCGAACGAGAGCTCCCCGCGCCGCTCGTCGAAGCGTCCGACGCCGGCGCGGCTGGAGCCGACCTGGCGGGTCGGCGTGCGCCCTCACCGCGCGTCGGCCTCTACGCCGTTCGACACGGGGAACATCGTGGGGGACAGTACGGGGGGCTTCTCCGATTGCGTGGACCTGATCTCGGCTGGGAGCGCGGCGAGATCGTCCGGTATGGTCGAAGAGGGGGTGACGGATGGCGATGCGGAGCGGTGTTCAGTCACGGCTTCGGCTGAGCGCGGCTCCGCCACTGCCTCCAGGGGCACGGCTCGATCCGTACGAGCCGCGTTCGCGGAACGGTGTCCCTCCACAGTGTGCGCCTGTCGTCGCCGGATGATTTCCTGTGCGACGTTCATGTATGCTTGGGCACCGACCGAGGTGACATCGTACAGGATGATCGGCTTGCCAAAGCTCGGCGCCTCGGCGAGCCGCACGTTCCTCGGCACCACGCTGTCGAACACCTTACCTCCAAAGTATTCCCGTGCGTCCGCGGCGACCTGACGCGACAGATTGAGGCGAGCGTCATACATCGTCAGCAACACGCCGTCGATCTCCAACCCGGTGTTCACGCTGCGCTGGAGGAGCTGTACGGTGTTCAACAGCTGCGACAGCCCCTCGAGTGCATAGTATTCACATTGTACGGGGATCAGGATCGCGTCGGCCGCGGCGAGCATGTTCAGCGTCAAGAGACCGAGCGACGGCGGGCAGTCGATGAGGACGTAGGCATACGCGTCACGAACGCTCGCGATCGCATCGCGCATCGCGAGCTGACGCCGCGGGTGATCCACGAGCTCGATCTCCGCGCCAGCCAGGTCGGGCGTCGTCGGAGCGACGTCAAGGTGCTTGAACTGCACCGCCTTCACGATCACATCGCTGAATGGCGTGTCCCCGATGAGGGCGTCATAGACCGTACTCCCCATGGTGCCCCGGTCGACCCCCACCCCACTCGTCGCATTTCCCTGCGGATCCCCATCGATCAGCAGGGTGCGCTGCTCGGCCACCGCAAGGCTCGCGGCCAGGTTGACCGCGGTCGTCGTCTTCCCTACCCCACCCTTCTGGTTGGCGATCGCGATGACTCGTCCCACGTGACTCCCGTCGCTGGTGAGGCGGCAATATAGACAGTGCCGGCGGACCGGGGCCAGCGATGTAGCACGTGAAACATCATTCGCACGCACATGACCCCGTCCGGGACCTGGCCGGCCGCCGCGGGGACTTCCCACTCCCGCGTGGGGAAGCGCGGATGCACGGTCCGACGCCACCTACGATCACCGACGAGCACCGACCCCCTGTGACCGTGCGCAGCCTCATGGCGGCGCGGGAATCGGGGCTCACGCACGACAGTCATGCGGTACTTCCTCGTCCGCTGGTGCCGCCGGGGCCCCGAGCGACCGGTCGAAGAGCAGCGAGAGCAGACGCGGCGGCGCAGCCAGCGGCGCGGACGCGGCCGGTGCGGCCAGCGTGGCTGGTGACTCCAGCCACTCGCCCAGTTGGCGAAGGACGAACCCCTCGGCGAGTCCACCGTTGACGTAATCCCCCACTGTGTGCACGTGCGCACGCACGCGCACCGTCTCCCCTGTCGCCGAGTCGGTAAAGCGGGCTTGCCCGCCGAGCCACTGCCGGAACGGGTGCAGCTCGCAGAGGAAGAGCTGCCCGCCCGTCCGCAGCACGCGCGCTGCCTCGGCGAATACGGGCGCCAGTGCTTCGACATGCTCGAGGACCAAGGTGCCGATCACCACATCCGTCGACAAATCCGGCACCGGCCACCGACCCCGTACGTCGTGGCGAACTAGCCGGACGTGCGCTCCGTGCGGAGCGTGCGACTCGCCTGGCGAACCGGTCTGGCCCCCAAGAGGACTCACGCCTGCGCGATTCCTCAGGTGGTTGTCCACACGCTGGCGCGCCCGGGCGAGCATGCCAGCCGAGACGTCCAGCCCTACGACGGTCCGCGCGTGCTCGGCTAGCCACGCGGTATGCTTTCCCGTGCCGCACCCGATCTCGAGTACGTCCCGGCCGCCGATGGCGAGCGGGGCACGTCGCAGGACCTCAGCGTCGAGGTCACGCGTGGCATTGGAGTCCGTATCGTAGCTCGCAGCCCAGCGATCGTACGCGACCGCCACCCCGGTGCCTTCAGGTTCGACGCTCACGCCGCATGCTCGAAGCGAATCTCTCGCGGATCGGCGACCGCACGATAGCCGATCGCCTGGTAGATGTGGTTCGACGTGCGGTTCCGGAGGTCGGTATAGAGGTAGACATACTCGTATCCCGAACCCAGAAGGTGTTCACTCAGGGATGCGACGAGTGCGCTCGCATAGCCCTGGCGGCGAAGCTCTGGCGGGGTGTATACGGCGCCGATCCGGATGCCACGTCCGACCGGGGCGATCGCGGCCGCAGTCGCCACTGTCGCGCCATCCACGTCCCACGCGTGGAGGGCGCCGGCCGAGATCCGACGATCTACCCCGACCCGCACGGCGCGAGGGTCGACTTGAGTGTCCCCCGCCGCCTCCATGAACGCGTGGTGCCAGCAGGCGAGCAGATCGAGATCCGACCGCCCTGCGATGCGTCGCGCTCCGGGCACTCCGACCGGTGGGTTCACCCGGCGGATATCGTATATGCGCTGAGGCGTTCCCTCCCGCACCGTCGCGCCAAAGGTGCTCGACACCACATCGGCGAACGTCTGCACCGATCCCGCGGGACCGAGCACGATGTTCTCGCCGGGCCGGACGGCGTCGCGGATAAATGGCGTCATCGAACCAGATTGGCCTTCGCGAGAGAGAAGCAGCTTCACCGATGTCCGGAGGGCCGCGCCAACGACGTTCGCGCCATCCATGGACAACGCGTAGTAGGCGTCCGACGTCGTGTCCGCGGCGGCGGCCGTCGCGATACCGATCAGGAGCGCGTGCTCGATCTCGTGCCGAAGGAGGAACGGCGTGGCGAGCGCGAGGAACTCGCCCATCGAACCAGGCTTGAATAGCTGCATCGAAGCACGATACACCCGGGCAGCCCAGTCGCGCCAACACCTCGCGTCGGCCTCACCGCTGCCACAAGTAAAGTGATGCCCATGCATGTGCGAACGTGGAGACGCGTCCCTCTCGTGACCTGCAGAGCAATTGATGGCGACGTATCAGTGACATATAAGAGCCACTATAGAGCTCGCACACCTCAACGGCAAACTGCGGCGATTTGCCAGCGCCCGGTCACGTACGCGGTGACTGTCTGCTCCCCCGGATTGATGGGTGTCGCATCCTGGGCCACGCCGCGGGCCATCATGGCCTCCGGGGCGAAGGGGCGAGCGACCGGCCCGGTGCTCAGCTCGAGCGGCTCACCCACGCAGCGACCCATGGCTTTCGCGATCGCGTCGGCGTCGGCGCGAGCACGCGTGACCGCGGTCGCGAGTGCCGTCCGGCGCGCGTCATCGGCGTTCGATGCGTAGAAGTTGAGCGAGTTGATCCCGTTCGCGCCCTTCGCCAGTGACGCATCGAGCAGCGTCCCGATCTGCTCGAGCTTCCGCACTTCCACACGGATCGTGTTGCGCACGATGTAGTTGATGATCCGTGGCGCCTTGTCGCCGCGCTCCGGGTTGTAGACCTGCTCCGGGGAGACGCTGTAATCCACGGTGCTGAACTGATCGTTCGTGATCCCCAACGCCCGAATCGTGTCGATCACCGCCCGCTGCTTGCGCGCATTCTCGCCGCTCGCCTGGGCGGCGGTCGGGGAGCGCGTCTCCACGCCAATGAAGATCGTGGCACGATCAGGGGTCGTCCGGGCTTCACCCTGCGCCGAGGTCACGATCTGTTGGATCGGAACGGTCGGCGGGCTGGCTGGCTGCTGCGCGGATGCTTGGAGCGTGACGAAGGCCGACGCGAGCACCGCCAGGAGCCTGTATGCCAACTTCATGTCCGCGTGCCTCCGTGATTGTGTCGAGATTTAGGGGAAGAGTATTCCGACGGTACCCGAGTAGACTCCGAGTAGACAACTGAAGAGCAGCACTCGCGTTCGAACGTGGTTATGTCGCACATATGTCGCTCAACATGCTCAATGGTGTCAACTCATGCCGATGCCAATCGCTTGGCCCGCTCCACCTCCACCACCAGATTCTGGAGGTCGTTCGGGTTCACGCCCGGGATGCGCGATGCCTGCGCGAGCGTGAGTGGCCGAATAGCGGCCAGCTTCTGCCGAGCCTCGAACGACAGGGAATGCATGTCGCCATAAGGAAGATCGGTGGCGAGGGCGAAATCGCCGAGGCGCTTGAGGCGGTCCGCCTGCACCCGTTCCCGCTCGAAATAGCCGGCGTACTTGATCTCCAACTCCGCGGTGACCAGCGCCTCGGCCGGGATATCCTCGCCCACACCGGCCGCCGCGAAGAGGGCTCCAAGCGAGACACCTTGGCGCTTGGCGACGTCGAGGATCTTCATCGCGTGCGGGAGCGGCGAGCCGTCCGTGTCTCCGAGCACACCGCGGGCCTGCTCCGGACGAATGCTCGTCCGTGCCGCCAGACTCAGCGCGCGGTCCTCGGCCCCCAGGCGCACGTGGATCAGGTGCTCCTCTCCTTCGCCGAACATGCCGAGCTCGAGGGCGATGGGCGCGAGACGGCGAAGCGCGTTGTCCTGCCGAATCGTGAGGCGGAACTCCGAGCGCGAGGTGAAGAGTCGGTACGGCTCATCCACGCCCCGCGTCACGAGGTCGTCAACCAGCACGCCGACGTACGAGCTCTGCCGGCCGAGGATGAGCGCGGGGCGGTCGAGCGCGGCGAGTGCCGCGTTGATGCCGGCGACGGCTCCCTGCCCCGCCGCCTCCTCGTAGCCCGTCGTCCCGTTGATCTGCCCGGCGAAGTAGAGCCCGCCGAGCGCCTTCACCTGGAGCGTCGCGTCGAGCTGGGTCGGCGGATAGTAGTCGTACTCGATCGCGTAGCCGGCGCGCGTCATCCGTACCGCCTCGAGTCCCGGCACCGCGCGCAGGAACTCGAGCTGCACGGGCGCCGGCAGCGACGTCGAGAGGCCGTTGACGTAGAGCTCCGTCGTCTCGAGCCCCTCCGGCTCCAGAAAGAGCTGATGCCGCTCGGCATCGGGAAACTTGACGATCTTGTCTTCGACCGATGGACAGTAGCGCGGCCCCCGTGACGCGATCGCTCCGCCGTACATCGCGCTCCGTCCAATGTTCTCCCTGATGATGCGCTTGACCTCGGCGCCCGCGTAGGTGATCCAGCACGGGAGCTGGGGACGCCACGGGGGACGCGACGATGGTGCCGGCCGTCGATCGATGGCGCTCCAGCCGGGGTGCCGAGTAGCTTCGTCTGTTGGGGGGGGCCCCCCAAGGTAGGGTCGTGGATCGTCGGAGAGCGCCCCGTCGCCCGCTATCCAGAAATGCGACCATGAGAACGCGAACTGCTCCAGCTCGCTCTCCTGCCGCTCCACCTTCGAGAAGTCCACCGACCGTCCGTCGATGCGGGGCGGTGTGCCCGTCTTGAAGCGCGCGACGGTGAGGCCGAGCTGCTCGAGCTGCTCCGCCAGGTGCGTGGCGGGCGCGTCTCCCGCCCGGCCACCGGCGAGCTGCCGGTCCGTGCCGATGTGGATGCGGCCGCGGAGGAAGGTCCCCGTGGTGATGACGACCGTGCGCGCGGCGAGATGGCGCCCCTCGAGCGTTTCGACGCCGGTGACGCGCCCGGCCTCGCGATCGATCACGAGACGCGCGACGGTCCCCTGAATCGTGAGGAGCGTCCGGTGCTGCTCCAGGAGCGATCGCACCGCTCGGCGATACAGGCCGCGGTCGCACTGGGCGCGCGGTGCCCACACCGCGGGCCCCTTGCTCCGGTTGAGCATCCGAAACTGGATGGTGGCGAGATCCGTCGCCCGGCCCATGATCCCGCCGAGCGCGTCCACCTCGCGTGCGACCGTGCCCTTGGCCACACCGCCGATGGCGGGGTTGCACGACATCTGCCCGATGGTCTCGAGGGCGCTCGTGACGATCGCCACCCGCGCGCCGAGTCGTGCGGCGGCGACCGCGGCTTCGGTACCAGCGTGACCTGCGCCGACGACGATGACGTCGAGCTCGAGCTCGGGGAGAGACATTCGAGGAGTGGAAGTCGGGACGTCCGCGCTCCAAATAGCCGGTGGATGACGCCGGTGTCCGACAGCCAGCGGCTGACGCCGGCACGGGACGAGCGCGGTGGCGAAAGATACCCCGACAGGGCGGACTTGACGCGCTCCCCGCAACCCGAGATAATACTTAGCCACTCGGCTAAGTAATTTTCCGGAGCTGTCACCATGCGTAGGTCGTCCGCTCTTTCGCTCGTCACCGCCGGTCTCGCCGCCCTGACTTTCAGCCTTCCTGTCGCCATGGTGTCCGGACAGTCACCCAACAGAGTAGAGAAAAAGCCCGCAATTCTCCTCTGCGACAAGGGCACGTTCACGCTCAAGGTCGGCACTGCGACGATCGGACGCGAGGACTTCGACATCCGCTGCGCCCCGGACGGAAGCGCGACCGGGACCGGACACACGGTCCTCGGCGTCCCCGGCCTCACCGGTGATTTCAC
This sequence comes from Gemmatimonadaceae bacterium, assembly GCA_037720885.1. Lineage (GTDB taxonomy): Bacteria > Gemmatimonadota > Gemmatimonadetes > Gemmatimonadales > Gemmatimonadaceae > JACMME01. The sequence goes on from JBBJNN010000095.1 coordinate 16,133, forward strand.
GACCACGATCGAGCTCGCCAAGGATCTGCGGCCGCGCCGGGTGACTGTGATCGGGACATCCAACGGCAGCCCGATGAACGACACACTCACGTTCGCCGGCTCGCGGGCAACGCTCAGGCAGCTCGCCGGCACGCAGGAGGTTCCGGTCGCCGCGGGCTCGGCATACGTGGGCAACAACGTCAACTTCTCCCTGATGCCGTTGCTCGCGCTCTACGACGTGGCGCGGGGTGGTGTGCAGACCTTCCCGGTCTTCCCCAACCTGTCGGCGAGCATCGAGGCCCTCGGGAGCGAGGCGATCCCGATGTCGGCGGGCTCGTCCATCCCGCCACTCTCCCTCAACCGCATCGCGGTGCAGCTCGGGCCGACGCTGGCGACGGTGTGGACCGACGCGGACGGGCGTGTGGCGACCATCGTTGTCCCGGCCGCCAACTTCGTGGCGGTACGCGAGGAGTTCGCGGCAATGGAAGCGGCGCTGCGGGCCGCGTCCGCGCGCCCGTCGGCGCGTACCGGCGCGATGCTGAGTCCACCCGACTACGGCGCGCCCGCGGGTGCGCCCTATACGGCGGAAGAAGTGACGGTCCCGGCAAACGGCTACACGCTCGCCGGCACGCTGCTCATCCCACAGCGCGCCAAGGGCACCCAGGGCGCCAGCGCCCGCGTCCCCGCGGTCATCACCATCACTGGCTCCGGACAGCAGACGCGCGACGAGCCGTTGCCGATCGCCGGCCTCGCGGGCTACCGCCCGATGCGGCAGATCGCCGAGGAGCTGGCGTCGAGCGGGATCGCGGTGCTGCGCGTGGACGACCGCGGCGTGGGCGGCTCCACGGGCCGCGAGACGCTGCGTACCGCGACCACGTCGAGCTTTGCCGACGACGTGCGCGCGCAGGTCGCCTTCCTACGCGCGCGACCGGACATCGCGCCGGATCGCATCGCGCTCGTGGGGCACTCGGAGGGCGGCATCATCGCGCCGATGGTCGCGGCGACGGACCCACGCATTGCGGCGATCGTGCTCCTGGCGGGCACCGGCAAGTCAGGCGCCGAGACGAGCCTCGACCAGCAGCGCGCGCTCCTCGATGCCGACACCATGATGACCGTCGAGCGGAAGGCGGCTATGCGCGCACTGCAGGAGGAGGCGATTCGCGATGTGCGCGCGGGGAAGGACACGGTGGCCGGGCAGCCGGTGGTGCCGTGGATGCGCGAGTACTTCACCTACGAGCCCCTGCCTACGATCCGGACGGTGCGTCAGCCGATCCTGATCCTGCAGGGGGAGCGCGACCAGCAGGTGCCGCCGGACAATGCCCGGCTCCTCGACCGCGCGGCGCGCGAGAGCGGCAACCGCGATGTGACGACCCGCGTCTTCCCCACGCTCAACCACCTCTTTCTCCCGAGCACCACGGGCGCGGTGGCTGAGTATTCTTCGCTCACCACGCAGACACTCGGCGCCGATCTGCTGGGCGCGATGCGGGAGTGGTTGCGGACGAAGCTCCGGGTTCGCGGCTGAGCGCGGTGGAGGGCGATGGAGCGATCACGGGCGCGCCGCGCGTGGTGCTAGAGCGTGCCGTCTTCCGCTGATGGGGCCTCGCGCCGGCTACCGCGGCGCGGGGTGCGGGTAGCGGCCCGTCTCCGCGCGTCGGCTGGCGGCTCAGGGGTGAGTGCACCGTGGCGGAGCATGCCGTCCCATCCGCACTCGTAGCACCAGCTGGTGCGGAACCACGGCATGAGCGTATTCCAGCCCTTCGACTCCACGCGGATGGTCGGTGTGTCGCAGCAGGGGCATCTGTCTCCCGCGGGGAGGAGACAGTAGAAGAACAACGTCGCCACGATCGCCCTGAGTACGAAGAACCCGACGAACACCAGGACGAAGATCACGCCATCCGACATACGGCTCACCTCGTGCGCGCAGCATAGTGCGCGGGACGGGCGGGAGCAAGAGAAGCGCCGGGCGTTACGCCGGGTGTTACGCCGGCAGCTCCAGCTCCTTCTCGATTGTGCTCCAGAGCTCGACGTGCGCCACGCCATCCTCGATTCGCTCGATCACGACCTCGGTGCCTTCATCCGCGGGGCGGCCCTCGAGTGTGCGCGCGGGCACGGTGTGCGCGCGACCATCGTGCTCGTACACGATCTCGCCCAGCCCGCCGGTGGGGATGCGCTCCGTCACCCGGCCGAAGTGGCCCTGCAGCACGAAGCGCGGGTCCTCCACATCCTTTGCCGCGCTCGGCACGATGAGGCCGGCGAGGAGCCCGAACGCTCCGATCGCCGCGGCGAGCCCGCTCCCGGCGGCGATGGAGGTGACGGCGACCGGACCGAGGGACGAGTAGCGCGCGAGCGGGTAGCCGACCGCGCCGGCGATCGTGGCGAAGGCGGCGATCGTCGGCATGTTGAGGACCGCGACGCGCCCCCGACGCTGCAGGTGGCGGTCGATGCCGCGCAGCATCGCAGCCACGCCGAGCGCCAGGCCGAGCACGAGCGCAATGATATATGGCGAGACGAGCAGGATCCGTTGCATGAAGCGGCGGCGGGCGCTACCCGCGCAGATACTTGTGGAACCACGCCACTGTGCGTGGCCAGGCGCCCTTCGTCGCCTCGGTGTTCGCGGGGCCGCTCGCACCGGTCTGTGCGCGCAGGAATCCGTGGCCCGCGCCGGGGAAGATCACGGGCTCGTACGTCTTGCCCTGCGCCTTGAGCGCGGAGTCGGCGGGCGCGATGGTGCTGTTGACGCGCGCATCGTTCTCCCCGTAGAGGCCGAGCACGGGGGCGCGTACCGACGCGAGCTGTGGAGTGGCTGGCGAGGTTCCGTAGTAGACGACGGAGGCACCGAGCGACGGGGCGTGAACCGCGTGCGCGAAGGAGACGCTGCCGCCCCAGCAGAAGCCGACGATCCCGTAGCGTGGGAGCGCCGCCGGAAGCACCATACCGTATCGCGCGACGGCATCGAGGCGGCGCTGCACGTCGGCCTGGTCGAGCGTGCGGATGGCGACGCGCGCGGAGTCGCCGTTCACGCCGTCGGGCCCATCGGGGACGCCCTTGCCGGTGAGCAGGTCCGGCGCGATGGCGATGAATCCCTCGGCCGCGAACTGGTCGGCGACGGCGCGAATCCAGTTGGAGAGCCCGAAAATCTCGTGCACCACGAGGACGACCGGCGCCTTGTCGCGACGCTCCGGGTAGACGACCCAGGCGCGCACGCTGTCGGACGAGCCGGCGCGGATCATCGCCCATTCGCCGTGGCGCGGAGAGGCGGCCAGGCGCGCGTTGGCATCATCGGCGCCTGCAGGGAGGCCGGTTGCCTGCGCCGCGGCGCCCGAGCCCGCCGGCGTGCTCGCGGATGCGGATGCGGGCGCCGCCGCGCCGGTGTCATGATCGGCGTGATCGTCCGTCGCGGAGCCGCCGCGGCTGGCGCACGCCGGGAGGAGCGCGGCCGCAGCGAGAACCGCGAGCGTCGCGAGACGGCTGGAACGAAAGGCGGGCATAGAGATCTCCGGAGTGCTATGAGCGGCCAATGCTGCGGCGCGTGCGTACCACGCGCAAGGCGTGGGCCCGCCCCGTGCCGCGCACCGTTCTTGCCGCCAGCCGGCGCGTGGCGCGCTCGCGGATCTTCCTCATCTCCCCGGCGACGGCGCATGGCGCGCGCGGACGTGCGCTCACCGCGCCGGATGCGCGCACGCCTTCAGCCCTGCGGCTCCATTCCCCGGACGGGATGCCGCTCGGCGCCGTCTTCCGGTACCTGAGCGGGCTCTACTTCAATGGGAAGCTCGCCTACGCCACGACCTTCGCGCGTCCGCCGGCCAGGCTGCGGGGCGCGGGCATCCAGATCATCACGATGACCGATGGCCTTCGCGTGCCGGAGACGCCGACGCGCGCGAACGACCTCCGCCGCTTCGCCGCCGCCGAGCAGGGGAGCGATGCGGGGCGTACCGCACTCGAGCGGAGCGCGCGCGAGCTGGCCGGCGCGCTCGGCTCACGCTGCGATGTGATCCTGCTCGGCTCCCTGGCGACGGGGAAGTACACCGACGTGCTGCTCCCGGTGTTCGGCCGGCGGCTTCTCTTCCCTCGCGAGATGCTCGGCCGCGGCCAGCTCGATCGTGGCGCGCTCCTCTTCCGCTGCGTGCGCGAGGAGCGCGAGCTGGAGTACGCGCCGGTCGCGGAGCTGTCATCGGGACTCGGCGGGGGCCCGCTTGCGGGAGCACGGCCCTAGTGGTGTGAAGCAATAATAACGTGCATAACTAGGCGTGGGGTGCTACCTTC
>JBBJNN010000096.1:0-20364 GCA_037720885.1 Gemmatimonadaceae bacterium
TCGGGGAGCTGATCTTCCGCGCGGGCGAGCCGAGCCCGCCGGGCGTGATCTACTGCCGGTTCGCGCCCCGCTCGCCCGAGGAGCCGGCACGACTCCTCGCGGCGCTCGCCACAGAGCCCGGGGTCGAGTTCGCCGGGCACTTCACCGTCATGGACCGTGACCGCGTCCGGCGGCGCCGGCTGCCGCCGCGACCTGGCGCCTAGCGACTCGTTGCAGCCGACAAGCAGGCGAGCGCAGCCGGCGGTCTGGCACCTGAAGCTGCCGTTGTCAGAAACGGAGGTGTTGTCATGTTGACGGAAGAAGCAATGCTCAAGAGGCTGTGGGGCGACATGGACTTTCTTCGCTCGGTACTCGAACCGAAGCGACGGGAGTTCGAGAACTCGCAGTATCTCAGCTCCATCGACGACACGAACCTCGACTGGCTGCGTCGACTGCTGTCGCTCGCAGCGCTCGTGGCGGCCTCACGAAACGACCTGCTCGCGGCAATTCGCGGAGGCGAAAGTGTCACGGAGCGGGAGGAACGGGCGAGGGCTGCAGCGCTCGAGTTGCTCGAGCTGCGCGAGAGACTGAGACTGGGGGAACACATCGTCGCCAAGGCTGCTCGTGATGTCGCGGGTGTCTTGGACATGATGCGTGCGACGAGCTACGAGGAGGCGGAGGCCAGTGCAAAGCCACCCGAGCGTGAGGGTCGGTGAGCCAGTCCATACGGTGCCTCGTCAGGGTATCCAGCCTGAATAGGCCTCCGCGCGCCCCGGAGCAAGGGCGGGTAGTGGGTAGCGAAGAGCAAGTGTGTATACCTTGGGGGGCCCCCCCGAATAGCACGATCGCGGCGGACCGGCGATTCCTCATCACCAGTCCGCCGCGACCCGTACCACCGCTCCCCGCTCCCCGCTCCTCGCTTCCCGCTCCTCGCTTCCCGCTTCCCGCTCCTACTCCGATCGCAGCGCCTGCACCGGGTCGAGACGCGACGCCCGGCGCGCCGGCGCGAGGCTCGCGAGCGCCGCGCAGCTCACGATGACCACGGCGACGCCCACGTACGTCGCGGCGTTCGTGGGTGCCACCCCGTAGAGGATCGTCGCGAGGAAGCGCGAGAGCGCGTACGCCACGCCGAGCCCGAGCACCGCGCCGAGCGCGGCGAGGCCCACGCCGTGCCGCAGCGTATCGCTGACGATCTGCCGCGGCCGTGCGCCGAGCGCGAGGCGCCCCCCGATCTCGCGCCGGCGCTGCGTGACGCCGTAGGCGACGATCCCGTACACGCCGACCACCGCGAGCGCGAGCGCCGCGGCGGCGAAGAGCGCGAAGATGAGCATGGTGAAGCGAGGCTCCGCCGCGGCCGCCGACACCAGTCGCGAGAGCGGCTGCACCTCCGCCACCGGGAGCGTGGGGTCGAGCGACCAGATCTCGCGCCGCACCGCGCCGGCCGCCGCGCCCGGCTCCCCGGCCGTCCGCACCACGAGCCACATGGACGGCCACGTCACCTGCGCGAACGACAGGTACATGAGCGCCACCGGTTCGTCCTGGAGCGCCTGATCGCGGATGTCGCCCACCACGCCGACGACCATCCATGGCGTCGTGTCCCGCGGCACGCGGATCGCCTGCCCCACCGGGTCCACGCCCGGCCACACACGCCGCGCCATCGTCTCGGAGATGACGACCACCTTGGGCGCCCGCCGCCCATCCGCCTCGGCGATCACGCGGCCGCGCCGGAGTGGGACGCCGAGCGCCGCGAAGTAGCCGGGCGTCACGCTGCGCCAGCTCGCCTCGAGCGCTTCGCCCTCACCCGTGGGCGCACGCCCCACCACCGTGAACGGGATCCCCGTGTCGCCACCGCTGAAGGGCGCGATGTTCGTCGCGCCCGCACTGCGCACGCCGGGCACCGCGGCGATGCGGCGCAGCGCCTCCGTATAGAACGCTTCCTGGCGCTCGACCTCGGGGTAGCGCACGCGCGGGAGCGTGAGCTGCGCGGTGAGCACGCCGCCGGCGCGGAAGCCCGGGTCCACGCGGGTGAGCTTCATCCAGCTCCCGCCGACGAGCCCCGCGCCGACGAGCAGCAGCACGGCCATCGCCACGGACGCCACGATGAGCGCCGCGCGGAGCCGCCCCGCCCCCACGATCCGTGCGCCACTCCGGAGCCGGCCGTGCAAGCCGCCGCCGCCGCTTCCCGTCATCAAGGCCCCCACCGGCGCCAGGCCGAAGAGGAGCCCGGTGAGGAGCGATGCCGCGATCCCGAACGTGAGCACGCGCCAATCCACCGTCAGCTCGTTGATGCGGGCGACGGAATCCGCGCCGGCCTCGCGCAGCACGGGCACGGCCGCCACCGCGAAGGCGACCCCGAACGCTGCCCCCACGAGCGAGAGGACGACACTCTCCGTGAGCAGTTGCCGGACGATGCGCCCACGACCGGCGCCGAGGGCGGCACGGAGGCTGATCTCGCGCGAGCGCGCGCCGGCACGCGCGAGGAGGAGGTTGGCGACGTTCGCGCAGGCCATGAGGAGCAGCAGCCCGACGGCGACGAGCAGCACGATGACGCGAGCCCGCAGTTCGGCGCCGATCAGCCAGTCGGCGAAGGTCACGACGCGCACGCTGTAGTCCTTGTTGCTCTCCGGGTACTGCGCGGTGAGCTGCGCCGCGACGTCCCGCATGTCGCTCGCCGCGCGGGCGGCGGTGGCGCCCGGCCGCAGCCGCCCGATGACGCCGAGGCCGTGATCGGCGCGCACGGAGGTAGGCGCTGGCGCGAGCGGGAGCCAGACGTCGGCGCCCCACACCGACTCGAATCCCGGCGGCATGACGCCCACCACCTCGTACGACGCGCCGCTCAGCGAGAGCGTCTGCCCCAGGGCGCGGTGGTTTCCACCGAAGCGGCGAAGCCAGAAGCCGTGCGAGAGCACCACCACACCGTCGCCTCCACCCGGCCGGCCCTCCTCCTCGGCGAATACGCGGCCAGCCAGCGGCCGGACGCCGAGAACCCGGAAGAAGGACGGCGTGACGCCGAGCGCGGGGAGCTGTTCCGGCTCGCCCCCGCCGACGAGACTCACGTTCCGCATCATGAAGGCGCCCATGTCGGCGAACGTGCGGTTCTGCGCGCGCCAGTCGAGGTAGTCCGGCTCCGATGCAGAGAACTGATCGGTGGTCGCGGTGACGCCGAAGAGGCGGACGAGACGCGCGGGCTCGCCGAAGGGGAGCGGGCGGAGGAGCACGGCGTTCGCGACGCCGAAGATGGTGGTGGACGCGCCGATCCCGAGCGCGAGAGTGAGCACGGCGACCGCGGCGAAGCCGGGGTTCGCGCGGAGCTGGCGCAGGGCGTAGCGCACATCCTGCCCGAGCTCTGAGATCCACTGGGCGCGTCGCATCTCGTCGTCCCTCCTACGGCCAAGGTCCTGGCAGGTCGCGTTGATCTCCGCGACGTCGCCGAAGCGGCGCGTCGCCTCCGCCCGCGCCGCGGCGGGGTCCATCCCCCCCGCGATGTACTCGCGCGTGCGCATCTCGAGGTGAAAGGCGAGCTCGGCATCCACCTCGCGCGCCACGGGAATCTTCCACAGGCGACGGAGCGGACGCGCGAAGCGGCCAAGCGGGGGCACGGCGTGCGTCTCCCGCTCAGGTGCCGTAGAGAACTTTGGCGACCGCCGAGGAGAACTCGCGCCACTGGGCGAGCTCCACCTTGAGCCGCGCCCGGCCCGCCGCGGTGAGGCGATAGAGCTTCACTTCGCGGTTGGTCTCGGAAAGGCCCCACTCGGTCTCGACCCATCCCTTCCGCTCGAGGCGGTAGAGCGCGGGATAGAGCGAGCCCTCGCCGATCTGGAGCGCATCGCTGCTGATCTCCTGGATCCAGCGCGCGACGGCATACCCGTGCCGCGGGCCCCACGACAGGGTCCGGAGAATGAGCGTGTCGAGCGTGCCGTGCAGGAGCTCGGTGGAGTCGGCCATGATCGGTATACCTCGATGTTCGGGGTATATAGGCCCGCACGCCTCGATAGTCAAGGTATGAGACGATGCGATCGTGTCGCCATCCCGCGGGAGCGGCCCCGAGCGCCAGCCGGCATCAAGGTCGCAGGGGTTATACGGATGCTCCGGAAGGGACGGAGGACACCGGATCGCTTCTACTGGCGCGCAAGTCTCTTCCGCCACGCCCACAAATCGTTCTTTGTGGGTGTGGCGAGCGGGCCTCTCGCGCCACGCGGGGCGATCCGGTGTCCTCCGTAGTTTCCGGAGCATCCGTATCAACCTTCGGTCCCTGACGCCAGCCGATGTCAGCCCCACTCGCACGAGTGGCAACCTCGGAGGGGGGGGGCGAGTGCGGAGTACCTGCGTGAGCGGGCCGTCGCCGTCTATATTGTCGGGGTGCCGCGCCCCGTACCGGGCGCTACCGCACACTCTCCAGCTTCGACACGCACGAGGTGCCCATGCAGACCCGCCTGCGGATTCCGACGTCCGTCGCGAGCGCGGCCGCCCTCACGGCCGTGCTCACGGCCGCCCCGCTCCTCCCCCTCCCCCTCCCGGCGCAGCGGCCAGGCGCGACACCGGCCGCGCCACCGTCGGCGATGGCACGCACCGCGTCCGCCGCCCCGCGTCCGATGAGCTTTCTCGACGTGCAGCAGATGCGGCAGATGGGTGCGGCGGCGCCGAGCCCGGATGGCCGCTGGCTGCTCTACACGCTCTCGACGCCGGACTGGAAGGAAGCGCGGCGGCAATCGGACATCTACGTCGTGTCGGCCGAGCAGGGGATCGCGTCCACGAAGCAGCTCACCTTCACGAAGGACAAGAACGAGACATCGCCGCGCTGGTCGCGCGACGGGACGTTCTTTGTCTTCCTCTCCGATCGGGACGTGGTGGGCGGCGCGGCGGCCGGTGCGGCGCCGGCGGGCGGTGCTCCGGCAGCGGGCGGCGCGGCGGGCGGCGGCTCGCGAAACCAGCTCTTCGTGATGCGGCCGGACGGCGGCGAGGCGCGCCGGATCACCGATGCGAAGGATGGCGTCTCCACCTTCGAGTTCAGCCGCGACGGGAAGTGGCTCGCCTACCGGAGCGGGAAGGCGGACGAGGAGCAGCTCTATCTCCTGCCGATCGCCGGCATCGACTCGGCGAAGGCGGTGCAGCTCACCAGGCAGCAAGCCGGCGTGGGATTGTGGCAGTGGGCGCCGGATGGGAAGCGCATCTACTTCATCACGGCGGACACGCTCGACAAGGACGAGAAGCTCCGCATGGAGAAGCGCTTCAACGTCGCCGTCCGTAATCCGGACACCCCGGTCTCCAGCCTCTGGGCGCTCGACGTGGACGCCAAGCAGGCGAAGCGCCTGACGCGGGACTCGAGCATCACGGTCACCGGCCTCACCGTCTCAGACGATGGGAAGTGGGTGGGCTTCCGCGGGATCTCGGCCGACCGCTACAAGCGGAACATCACCGAGCAGACGATCAACTCGGACGTCTATCTCCTCGATGCGGCAAGCGGGCAGATCGAGCGCCTCACGAACAATGCGGAGGTGGGCGAGAGCGAGGTGAGCTTCTCCCCCGATGGCCAGTGGATCGCCTTCTCCGCGTCGGACGACCTCACGCAGTACTCCATGAAGAATGGGCGCGTTTACCTCCGCCGCACCGCGGACCGTGGCGGGCAGTGGCGGAAGCTGGGCGAGGGCTTCGACGGCGATGCCTCGGTGGGCTTCTGGTCGAAGGATGGGAAGACGATCTACTTCAACGAGGGCGTGCGGGCCACGAACCAGCTCATGGCGCTCGACGTCGCCCGCGGCACCGTGCGCCAGGTGACGAACGAGAAGGCGTCCGTCTCGGTGAGCCGCGACGACGACTCCGGGCGCATCCTCATCACCTACGCCGACCCGAAGACGCCCACGACGCTCTTCACCGTCCCCTCGGTGGAGCAGGTCGCGACGCGCGCGGCGTGGAAGCAGCTCACCGACGCCAACCCGCGCGCACGCGACTTCGCGCTCGGGCAGGAGGAGGAGATCACCTGGAAGAGCGCCGACGGGAAGACCGTGGGCGGGATCCTGGTGAAGCCGGCAGGCTACCGGCCGGGGACGCGCTACCCGCTCATCGTCGCCATCCACGGCGGGCCGGCGGGGGCGGACGTGCTGGGATTCAACGGCGGCTACGGCGCGCAGGTGTACGCGGGCGCCGGCTACGCCGTGCTCAAGCCGAACTACCGCGGCTCCACGAACTACGGCGAGGCGCACAAGACGGACATCGTCGGCGACTACTTCAAGAAGGGCTACGAGGACATCATGACGGGCGTGGACCACCTGATCGCGCAGGGGGTGGTGGACTCCACGAAGATGGGCGTGCTCGGCTGGAGCGCCGGCGGCCACTGGTCGAACTGGATCCTCACGCACACGGACCGCTTCAAGGCGATCTCCTCGGGCGCCGGGACGTCGAACTGGGTCTCGATGTACGCGCAGAGCGACGTGCAGCGGAACCGCCAGTTCTACCTGGGCAACAAGCTCCCGTACGACGACTACGACGCCTACTGGAATCAGAGCCCGCTCAAGTACATCCGGAACGCGAAGACGCCGACGATGATCCACGTGGTAAAGGGCGACCCGCGGGTGCCGAGCCCCCAGAGTGAGGAGCTGCACATGGCGCTCAAGCGGATCGGCGTGCCGACGGAGCTGTACGTGTACCCCGGCGAGAGCCACGGCATCCCCGACCCGCGGAACCAGCTCGTGAAGTCGGTGGCCGAGATGGCGTGGATGGACTACTGGGTGCGCGGGACTGGGCGGAAGTTCGCCTGGCGCGACGTGCTCAAGACGCTGGAGGACGAGCCAGCGCTCAAGCCGACGGTGACGAGCGAGGTTCGGCCCTAGCGATTGAACGCCTCCGTGGCGGTCGCGTCTATCACGGCCTGATCGTCGTGGGCATGCGCAGCCGCAAGACGCTGGACGAGATCCGCACTAAGGGAGGAGAGCGGCGGCACGCGGACGCGCCGCAGGGTCTGCGCCTGGTAGCGGAGGCTGCCGCCGCGCATCTGCACCGAGTAGGCGCGCACCTGATCGAACACGACAGTGCTACGGAGGAGCGTCTTGAGGGCCAGCAGGTCCCACGTGTTGGATGTGATCCAGTACAGGTTGTGGTGCGGATAGTAGCGACCCTCATCGTACCCAATGACAGTGCTCGCCTGAATGTCCGGGATCACGAGCTTGGGAGTGTGTCGGAGTGCGGGCCAGACGCGGTCAATGGTGCGGTACCACGCCCTGGGCCGAGACTTCGCCACGTGGCGGCTGCGGAGCTGCGCCGCGTGCGCCTCCAGGTATAGTGCCAGACCAGGGTACTCCTTGAGGTCCACCAATGACCCGTCGTCTGCTTCATCGAACGGGTTGATGAGGTAGCGCCCTGACCAATCGATTTCCTGGTTGGACACATTCGACGCCATCAGCATCGGGAGCTGGCGATCCTCTTCGATGTCGGGGTGTTTGCCCTTCAGGATGAACACGCGGTCGGCCCCTGTGGCCACGCCAATGCCGACCTTCGTCCCTGGAGCCGATTCCTCGAGCGTGGGGTAGCGGGCGTTGATCCGCGCGATCGCGGCATGCTCGTCATCGCGCGTCGTGGTCCAAGGGCCACCCTCCGGGTACCATCTGTCAAACCGAGAGAGGATGGCGTGGGGCCCTGAGTGCCGGGCGCGCCCATTCTTCTCTGCGTCTGCGTGCAGCTGTCCGAGGGTCGCCGGCTCGATGTCACCGAGGGTGACCGCGAGGGTCGGGCCGCCGCGATGGCGGTCGATGACGAGGATCGCCGGATACGCAGACACCTCGGTCAGGAACGGCTGCGTGTGCTCCAGGTTAACGTAGTACCGGACACGGTAGCCTTCAGCGATCAGGCTTCGGAGCGCGGCGCCGTACTGATTCTTCGTGAACCGGTTTGCGCAGATGAAGGCAAGCACGCCGTCCGGGGCGAGCAGCTCCAGCCCACGTTCGAAGAATGCGACATAAATGTCGGCGCGGTCGGTAAGCGTGCGGTAGCGCGCGCGGTACCGCTGCAGAACGCGCCTCGGCAGTGCCTCGATGCGGACGTACGGGGGGTTACCCGCGATCAGGTCGAAACGGTCGGGCCAGTTGGCCACCAGGAAGTCAGTGTGCACCGTCCACCTGTCCGACAGCTCCTTGGCGCGGTGCACGGGACAGCCCCCAGCGACCAACCGCTCGCGAATGATGCGCCGCGCCGCGACGAGCGCGGACTCGCTGATGTCGGCCGCGCGGAGTGCGTCGTCCAGTACTGCGTCGTCCCATCCGTCCAGCTGACAGTACTGGCGCTCCGACTCGACAAGCCGCGCGACCACCTCGGCGACGAACGCGCCGTCGCCGCAGCTCGGCTCGAGCACGCGCTTGGCCGCGAGGCGCCCCGCGCTGGGCGCGTAGCCGGCGAGGTCGAGGATGAGGGCGACGATCTCGGGCCGGGTGAAGACCGCCCCGACCGGCTCCGCCTCCGCCGCGTCGCCCCACAGGTCGCGCCAGCTCGTCTCGAACAGGTCAAGCATCAGCGTGCTCCGTCACCCCGTGCAGCCGATCAGGTGGCCATAAAGCGACCGCGCGAAGTGCCCGAAGCCAAGCTCCTTCTCCCGCTCTCTGTATGCCCCTGCTGTCCCGCGCGGGGAGAGCAACACACAGGCGGCGGTGTAGTTGCGCTCCAGCACCATCCGGCGGCAGAGGATCTCATAGCGGTCCGCGTAGGACGTCTTCGCGAAGACCGAGTCGGGCGGGAAAACGATCTTCTCCGCCACCTTCACGGGTCTCGTCGAGCCCGCTGCGTCCTCGAGGAAGAAGAAGTAGCCGAGCCACGGCTGGTGCGTGCCGAGCACGCCCCTCTCGTACGCTTTCCAGAGGTCCACGGAGCTGCCCACCGCCTCCTCTGTCCGGTTGTTCACGTTGTTGCCGAAGCTCGGGCCTACCTGGCTCTTGAACTCGATGGCGGCGCAGAGCCGGCCCTTCCGCGCCACGACGATGTCCCACTTCTTTGCCGGTCTGTAGAACCCTGGCAACTCGACGCCGGAGCGGAATCGCACCTCGTCGGCGCTAAACCCCGCTCCGGTGATCAGCTCGCACAGCGCATCGCGAAACGCATTCAGGTGCTGGCCCCCTGTCACCTCGCTCCGGCTGCCGGCGTCCTGTATGCCAGTGGCCTTCTGCTTGGTTGCCGCGCCGCTGCGCCCAGTCCAATAGCTCTGTACCGCCACCCTGACGCGGCGAGCTATTTCTCCATCGTTCCAAGGAAAGGGACTCAGGATCTTCGTCCTCCTTTGGATAGCTCGGCCCAGCAGGGCTGGTGTAACCGTGATCGCGCACGTGGAAACATTATCACGCGGAGTTTCAGCATTCGTCACGCCATCAATTTCGAAGTTACTACCCAGCTCTCAGAAACGCACTTTCCACCGGGTTGGAAGCAGAGGAGGAACGTCTTGGCAGGGCGTGGAGTGAGCGTTGTCGATCCCAAGCGAAGTCGCCCGTCACAGGGAACGCGAGCAAAGTGTTCTTTCCCAACAGAAAGACATCTTTCAGTCGCGACGCTACGCCTTCCACCGTCCCACGCAGCGCAATACGGTCGTCCCATGCAGCGCAATACGGTGGTGCCTCCCAATCAGCCGCTCCGGGTCGCGCGTCGCCGGCCGCGGTCAGTCGCGTACCGGCTCCGCGCCCCCAGCCCTACGAATGCCGCGCCGCCTCGCCCAGTCCGATGCGCTGGACCAGATCCTCGAAGCGGGGGTCGCCCCGAAGCGGGTCCATCCGCGGCTCCACGGCGAGCATGACCAGCCAGAAGTCGCGCGCCTCGTACGACCGCTCCATCCAGTGGAATGCCATCTCGGTGTCGCCGACGGCCGCGTGCAGGAAGGCGAACGAGATCGGCGGGATGAGCTCGCGCACCGCGCGCGCCTCGAGCTCCGCCAGCAGCGCGCGCGCCTCGTCGAAGCGGCCGCTCGCGGCGAGTGCCACGCCGAGGGTGAAGACCGCCCACGGGTAGCGCCCCGAGATCGCGATGACCTGCTCCGCCTCCTCGACTGCGGCGTCCCACTCCCCCAGCGCGATGTGGCAGATCGCCTGCCACCGGTGCGATTCGCTGAACGCCGGGCTCAGCTCGTTGACGAGGCGGCAGCGCTCGATCGCCTCGTCGTACCGCCGGGCGAGGTAGAGGACCTGCGCGAGGCTCGTGTGCGTGGAGGGTCCGAGGGGGTCGAGCTCGACGCCCTTCTTCGCGAGCTCGACCGCCGCGTCCAGGTCGCCGAGCATGACGTGGTAGTACGCGAATAGCGAGTAACAGATCGGATCGTTGGGGTTGAGCGCGCACGTCCGCTCGAAGCGCCGCCGGGCCTCGGGCCAGTCCCAGTCGTAGAACAGACTCACGGCCGCCAGGGCGAGATGCCCTTCGGCCAGATTCGGGTCGAGCTCGAGGGCGCGCATCGCAGCATCCCGCGACGCGGGGAAGCCGTCCGAGGAGGGGAGGAAGGCGTACAGGGTGAGCACCTGGTACGCCTGGGCGACGCCGGCGTGCGCGAGCGCGAACGCCGGGTCCCGCTCCACCGCGCGCCGGAAGTACTCCATCCCCTTCACCGCGCCGTCCACACGCAGGTTCACGAAGTAGCGCGCCTTGAGGTAGAGCTCGTACGTCTCGGGATCGGTGCTCTGCCGCCGCGGAACCGGGCCGCTCACGGACGCGCCGGACGGTGTGCTCTCCGCGCTACCCGCCGCCGCATCGCCGGCCGGCACGCCACCGCGCGGCGGCGTCAGCGGACGCGTGAGGAGCGTCCCCTTGAGCGCCTTCACCACGCGTCCGGCAATGTCATCCTGCACCTCGAACACGTCGGCGAGTTGGCGGTCGTAGCGCTCGCTCCAGAGCTGGGATCCATCCGAGGCATCCACGAGCTGCGTCGTGATGCGCAGCCGGTCACCCGAGCGCCGGACGCTCCCCTCGAGCACCCACGACACGCGGAGCTTGCGCCCCACTTCCTCGATGTCCGCACGCGCCCCCTTGAACGCGAACGACGATGTGCGCGCCACCACGCGCACCGACCGGAGCTGCGCGAGCGAGTTCAGGATCTCCTCGGCGATCCCGTCGGAGAGGTACTCGTTCTCCGGGTCGGCGCTCATATTCGCGAATGGGAGCACCGCGATGGAGGGGAGCACGGCCGGTGGCGCGCCGAGCCTCGGGGCGCTCACCGGGGCCTGTGGGCCGCTCGGGTGCGCCAGCTCGTCGAGCACCGCGAGCACATCGGCGGCGCGCTGCGGCCGCTTCCGCAAGCAGCGCATCACGAGCTCGGCGAGCGCCGGCGGCGTGTCCGGCCGGCGCGCCGCCACCGGCTCCGGCGCATCCATGAGATGCGCGACGAGCATTGCCTGCGCCGATGCGCCGGCGAACGGTGTGCGCCCGGTGAGCATCTCGTACGTCAGGATGCCGAGGGCGTACAGATCGGCGCGGTGGTCGAGCGACGGATCGCCGGCTACCTGCTCCGGCGCCATGTAGGCGGGGGTGCCGAGCGCGGTGCCGAGCTGGGTGAGCGCGCCGCGGTCGCCGCCGTCGCCGCCGGTGCGGGCGGAGGTGAGCGCCTTCGCGATGCCGAAGTCCGTCACCGTGGCCGAGCGGCCGGCCAGAAGCACGTTGTCCGGCTTGATGTCGCGGTGGACGACGCCGCGCCGGTGCGCGTAGTCCAGAGCGCGCGCGACGTCCCACAGGATGTTGACGACGGTGGGGATCGACGGCGCGCCGGCGCGCTCGAGGCGGGCGCGGAGCGACTCCCCGTCCACGAAGGGCATCGTGAAGTACGGGAGGGGGGTACCCGCCGACGGGTCGGTGAGCTCCCCGGCGGAGAAGACGGGGACGATGTGCGGGTGCTGGAGCTGCGCCGCGACGAGGATCTCGCGCTTGAACCGCTCGACGTTGATCCCGGCGGCGAGCTCCGGCGCGAGCACCTTGACGACCACCCGCCGCTCGAGCGCAGTGTCCAGCGCGATGAAGACGCGCGACATGCCGCCGCCACCAAGCTCGCGCTCGAGGGTGTACGTGGTACCGAGCGTCGCTTGTAACCGGTCCCGCAAATCGAGCATCGCGCGGGGGGGCTCCATGCTCCGGGTGGGAGGGCCATACGGCCGTGCGTGGGGCGGCAAGTATAGGCCGGGCCGCGGACCCGAGCCAGACCAGACCGGTTCGAGCATACCGGTTACGTGGGGCCGCCCCCGACGGCGACGACAAGCATCCGGCATTGACGCCGCGAGTGCCGCGCTCAAGTATGGGCCACGATGAAAACACCGGTTCCGCTCTGGATGCTCGCTGCCGCGAGCGTTGCCTGCTCGCCCGCGCATGGCGCACCGGGCGCAGCACCTACCCGGCCGTCGTCCGTGGTCGCGTCCGGGAGTGCCGCGCGCGGTACGCTCTTCATCGTCGGCGGGGGCGCGCAGCCGCGGGAGCTCGTCGCGCGGTTCGTGGCGCTCGCCGGCGGGGCGGGACACGCGCGGATCGCCGTCCTCCCCATGGCGAGCGCGGAGGCCGAGGAGTCCGGACGCGGCAAGGTGCAGGAGCTCCAGGGGCTCGGGGCCGACGCCTTCGCGCTCAACCTCACGCGCGCCGAGGCGGAGTCGGACTCCGTAACGCGGCTCCTCGAGGGGGCCTCGGCCATCTGGTTCCCGGGAGGCGACCAGGCGCGCCTCACCACCGTGCTTCGTGGCACGGCCGCGCTCCGCGCGATCCTCGCGCGCTACCGCGCAGGCGCGATCGTCGGCGGCACGTCGGCGGGTGCCGCGATCATGAGTGATTCAATGATCACGGGCGATCAGATCCGCGCCGGCGAGGACACGAGCGGCTACTTCGGCGACGAGTACCCACGGGTGGCGCGGCGCGCCATCATCGTCGTGCCGGGATTCGGGCTGCTTCCCGGCGCGATCGTGGATCAGCATTTCATCCGCCGCGAGCGCCACAACCGGCTGCTCGCGGTGGTGCTCGAGCGCCCCGCGATGCTCGGCGTCGGCATTGACGAGGGGACCGCGCTGCGCGTGGATCCCAATGGCATGTGGGCGATCGAGGGCGCGAGCGCCGCGGTCGTCTACGACGCGCGCGCTGCCCGCGTCACCGCGGCGGGCGCCCCGGCCCTCGGCGCGGCGGATGTCCGCATCCACGTGCTGCCCGCCGGTAGTACATTCGACCCGCGCACCGGCCGCGCCCGGCTCCCGCGAGAGTGACCACCCCCACCGTTTCGCTTCCGGAGGTTCACCAATGAGAGAAGTCCGTCGTACCGGGCATGCGTGGCGCCACGCCATCGGCCGCGCCGCCGCGTTCGTCGCCCTCGTGGCGCTCGCGCTCCCGGCGCTCGCCGCGCCCACACCTCCCCTCGCGGCACAGGAGACCGGCGGCACCGTGCGCGGCACCGTCCGCGATTCGAGTACCTCGCTCGCCATCGCCGCCGCACAGGTCGTGGTGGTGGGCTCGACGCGCGGCGCCGTGACGAACGATGCCGGCCAGTTCACGCTGCGCGGCGTGCCTGCCGGTGCGGTGACCGTGCGGGTGCAGCGCATCGGTTTCGCGCCCGCGGACCGGCGGGTGATCGTGGCGGCGGGCGACACGGCCGTCGCCGACATCGCGCTCCGGCCGATCGCCGTCCGGCTGTCGGAGGTCGTGTCGCTCGGATACGGCACGAGTAGCCGCCAGGACGTGAGCAGTGCGATCTCCTCGGTGAGCGCCGAGGAGATCGCGGGCACGCCGGTGGCCGGCCTGGATGCCGCGATCCAGGGGAAGATGCCAGGCGTGCAGGTGGTGCAGAACGCGGGCAACCCCGGCAATGGCATCTCCGTGCGCGTGCGCGGCCCCGCGTCCCTCAACGCCGGCAACCAGCCGCTCTACGTGGTGGACGGCGTGCCCATCCTCCAGGAGAACTTCACGCAGCTCGGGCTGGGCGGGCAGGACATCACCGCGGTCACGGGGCTCAACCCGGGTGAGATCGCAACGATCGACGTCCTCAAGGACGCCGCCGCGGCGGCCATCTACGGCTCGCGCGCGTCGAACGGCGTGGTGCTCGTGACCACAAAGCGGGGCCGGTCGGGCACGTCGCGCATCAGCTTCAACTCATACCTGGGAACGCAGGAGGCGACGCGGCGCCTGAGCCTGCTCAACGCCCAACAGTACGTCGAGATCTTCAACGAGAGCGCGAAGAACGATGGCTACGATCCCGAGGACTACGACTTCACGCCCGGGAAGGACGACTCGGCCAGCTTCAACTGGCAGAACGCGGTGTTCCGCAACGCGCCCATCCGCGACTTCCAGCTCGGCGTGAGCGGCGGGAGCGATCGCGTGCAGTACTACGTGTCCGGCTCCGCCTTCGACCAGGAGGGCGTGGTCATCGGCTCCGGCTACCAGCGCCAGGCCGCACGCGTGAACCTCGACTTCGGCGCCAGCGACAAGCTCTTCCTTCGCAGCTCCATCGGCCTCACGCGCGAGGACAACGATCGCATCGAGGGCGACGGCAGCCTCGACGGGATCGTGACGAACGCGATCGGCATGCAGCCCATGCGTCCCATCCGCGGCGCGAGCAGCGGCTTCGGGGGGAGCAGGGAGGGGCTCCGCTACTCGAACCCCGTCGCGCTCGCCTCGCTCAACTCCACCAACCTGCGGACGCTCCGCGCACTGGGCAATGTCGAGGCGCGCTTCCTCTTCACCGATCGTGTATGGCTGAGCGGCCTGGTCGGCATGGACGTGCTCAGCCTCGATGAGACGCAGTGGCAGTCGCCGCTCGTGGACCGCACGTACGCCGCAAGCGCGAACGGTGTGGGCAAGACCGATCACACGACGGCGAACAAGTATCTGCTCCAGAGCTTCCTCACCGTCGAGCCGATCCGGCGCGAAACGAGCCGGCTCTCCCTGGTCGGGGGCGCGAGCGTCGAGTACAACCACAGCGACCTGAACTTCATCCGCGGCGAGGGCTTCACCAGCGGGTTCACGAAGTACGTGCGCAACGCCGCCAACGTGACGTCGTACGATGGCAGCGCCACGGAGCACAACATCGTCTCCTTCTTCTCGCGCGCGAACTACTCGCTCCGCGATCGGTATCTCTTCTCGGCGAGCTTCCGCGCCGACGGCTCCTCGCGCTTCGGCAAGGAGAACCGCTACGGTTACTTCCCCGCCGCGTCCGTCGGCTGGGTCGTGAGCGACGAGGGCTTCGCGCGCGCGCTCGGCCGCGTCGCGACACTCAAGCTCCGCGCGAGCTACGGGGTCACCGGCAACCAGGGGATCGGCGACTTCGCCGCGCTCAGCCTCGCGTCGGGCGCACCGTACAGCGGCACCCCCGGCATCGCGCCCTCCACGCTCGGCAACGCGTCGCTCCGCTGGGAGAATACGCGCGAGGTGGATGGCGGCGTGGACCTCTTCTTCTTCGGCGGACGTGCCGGCGTCGTGGCCGATTTCTACCGCCGGAAGACCTCCGATCTCCTCGTCCAGCGCCCCATCCCGCTGCTCAGTGGTTTCAGCACGGTCTGGGACAACGTCGGGAGCATCGAGAACCGCGGTGTGGACCTGGGCTTCCAGACGGTGAACCTCCGCGCGGACTCGCCGCGCGAGCTCGGCTGGACCACCGACCTGAACATCACCTGGAACCGCAACCGGGTAACGAGCCTCTACGGGGGCCAGCAGTTCACCACCGGGATCAACGGCCGCGAGACCAGCATCGTGCGGGAAGACGAGCCACTCGGCGCCTTCTACATGTACCAGTTCGACGGCGTGGACCCGCAGACGGGGAACGCGATCATCCGCGACATCGACGGCGATGGCAAGACGACCGCCGCCGACCGCATGGTGGTCGGCAGCCCGCACCCCAAGTACTTCGGCGGGCTCACCAATACGTTCTCCTTCCGGAGCTTCGACGTGCGCGCGTTCGCGCAGTTCTCGAAGGGGAACGGGATCTTCAACATGATGCGCATCTTCACCGATGACGGCGCGTGCTCCTACGACAACAAGACGAGCAACGTGCTGCGGCGGTGGCAGAAGCCGGGCGACGTCACCGACATGCCGCGCATGAGCTACGACTGCAAGTCCGGCGCGAACCTGATCTCGAGCCGGTTCATCGAGGACGGCTCGTACTTGCGGATCGGCGAGGTAACACTCGGCTACCGCCTGCCCGCCCGCTGGTCGGCGGCGCTGCGGATGGAGAGCGCCCGGCTCTACGTCTCGGGGCGCAACCTCCACACCTTCACGAATTACAGCGGCTACAACCCCGACGTGAACAGCGCCGGCTCGGACGCGAACGTGGTGATGGGAACGGATTACTACGCCTACCCGATCCCCCGCACCTACACCATCGGCATCAGCGCCGGCTGGTGACCACGATCATGGCCACCACCGCCACTCACGAGCGAGGAGCATCAGCACCCATGTCCAGCATACATAGCCATCATCGCACTCCCATGACCACCCGCCTGCGGCTCGCGCTGCCGGCGCTCATCCTCGCGGCCTTCACGGCCTGCGACAGTGTCCTGGAGACCGAGCCGGTTGACCGCGTCCCGAGCGACCGGGAGATCGTCAGCCCGCAGACGGCCCGCGCGGCGCTCATCGGCGCGTACGACGCGCTCCAGAGCCTCAGCTATTACGGCCGCACCTTCCTCGTGCTCGGCGACCTGTCGGCGGACAACGCCCGGCACCGCGGCACCTTCCAGTACCTGGGCGACGTGGACCGCAACCAGGTACAGGCGGACAACACGGCGGTCACGAACGTTTGGGGGTCGATCTACACCGCCCTCTCGCGCGTGAACACGATTCTCGCGCTGGTGCCGGGCGTCGAGGGCCTCACCGACACCGACCGGAACGAGATCCTCGGGGAAGCGTACTTTCTGCGCGCGCTCCACTTCCACAACCTCGTCAAGTTCTGGGGCGACATCCCGACTCCGCTCGCGCCCGTGACGAACGCGAGCGAGGCGGCGGCGTTCACCCGCACGCCGCAGGCGCAGGTGTACGACCAGATTCTCTCCGACCTCGACAAGGCGGCGACGCTCGTCACGGTGAAGCAGACGCGCCAGGCATCCCCGGGCGCGGTGCTGGCGCTGCGCGCGCGCGTGCTCCTCTACAAGGGCGACTACGCGGGAGCGCTCGACGCGGCGAACAAGGTGCTGGCGCTCGGCTACACACTGGCGACCAATTACAGCGACCTGTTCACGGCGGACGGCACGAACACCGGCGAGGACATCCTCCGCATCACATTCACGCCGCAGGAGTACAACGAGCTAGGGTACTACTACCTGCGCGCTGGCCGGCGCGAGGTGGGTGTGACCCCGAACCTCAACTCGTCCTACGAGACGGGGGACACGCGGAAGACGCAGACGGTGGCGCCGAGCGGGAGCGAGTTCCAGGGGACGAAGTTCCCGACGACGATCGGCGGCGAGGACCTCCACGTGATCCGGCTCGCCGAAGTGATTCTGATCAAGGCGGAAGCGCTCGCGCGCCTCAATCAGCTTCCCGAAGCGGTGACCGAGTACAACAAGCTCCGCCTGCGGGCGAAGCTGGTGGCGCACGTCTTCGGCACCACCGTCCGCACCCAGGCCGAGGTGCTCGCCGCGATCGCGAAGGAGCGCCGCCTCGAGCTGGCACTCGAGGGCGACCGCTGGCCCGATCTGGTGCGTACGGGGCAGGCGATGAGCGTGCTTGCGCTCCCCGCCGACCGCGCGTTCCAGCTCCTCTACCCGATCCCGTCGCGCGAGATCGTCGTCGCGCCGGGATTGAAGCAGAACCCGGGCTACTGAGGGCTACCGAAGCTACGACGCCGCGCCAGCAGTCGGCGCGGTGAGGCGCACGGTTGTTCCCCACGGGGTCGGCCGTGCGCCACCGTCCGCCCTGCGAATGAGCGGCGCATGACGACGATGAACATTTCCCTGCCCGACGAGATGAAGCGGTTCGTGGACGAGCAGGTAAGCGGCGGTGGCTACAGCAGCGCGAGCGAGTATGTGCGGGAACTGGTGCGTGCAGAGCAGAAGCGCCAGGCGACAGAACGCCTCGAGCTCGAGCTGCTCGTAGCCCTCAGAACTCCTCAGGAGGCAGTGACGCCCGAATACTGGGACGAACTGCGCCGGGAGGCCCTGAGACGGGTCAAGGCGCGCAAGGCAGCCGTCCGGTAGTGCCGGTCGTCATTCAGCGACGCCGGGCACGGCAGGACATCCTCGAGGCCCGTGAAGGGGTTCGAGAGCTGGCTGATTTTCTACCTGCCCACGCGCGATGGCGTGGAGATCGTCCACGTCCTTCACGGGGCGCGCGACATCCCACACCGCCGCGTCGGATGCCGCGTCCCAGCGGCGGAACGCGCCGAGTTCCGCATCGGACAGGGCGGCGACGTCGCGCTCGACCCTCTCGGGGTTGGTCGTACTCGCAGTCTAGCGGATGCCCTGTGGGTCGGCGAACGCCCAGCGTTTAGCTGCGGCGGCTCTCACGATGCGGCGGCGCAGCCGCCGCGCACAATAGCGCCGCCGTCGGCTGCAACGCGTCGTTCGGCGGCGCCACGCCGGGAGCCCCGCCGCTCAAGCGCCAGCCCCCGTCGAGTACGCCGGTGCCGGTGCCGCCCGGAGCCTGACGACGATCTCGGCCGCCACGTCCGGCGGCGGTCGCATCGTCTCGACCTTCTGCGCCGGAAGGGAGACGTAGATCGCGAAGCGCTCGCGGATGACCGACTCCTCCCGCGATGCCGGACGCTGGGGGAGCGGGCGCGCCATCTGCCGCCGCACCGTCTCGGCGACGCACGCCTCGAGGTCGAGCGAGGGGAGCAGGACGAACGTCGTGGGGCTCCGCGCGATGGCGTGCCGCGTCGCCGCGTAGCCGGGGCGGATCTCGCGCGGGTACGTCATGAACCCCGACGACAGCGCCAGGATCCCCTGGGCCCCGGCCCGGACAACGGCCTCATACGCCTCGACGTTGGCGCGCGCATAGGTCTGGTATCCGTGGGCGGCAATAAACTCGTCGATGCCCCTGAAGCGCGCGACGAACTCAACGTCCAGGTCGCGGAACGGAAGGCCCAGGCGCTGTGTGAGCAGGGGACCCGTGGTAGTCTTCCCCGCGCCGCCGGGGCCGATCAGCCAGATCATCCAACCTTCCTTCGGACCCCGTCGTCCGCCGAACGCTCAAGTTGAGCTGCGAAGCCGCAGGGCTGGAGCCATGCTGCCGGCGCGGGACACGGCGCGGCTTCGTCAGCTCCAACGTCACGTTAGCCGGCTGCGCGCAGCAACTCGTCGATACGGCTGGCGGAGAACGTCCACTGGAGCGCGATCCGATCGACATAGCCGGCCGCGACTCCCTTCTTGAACACGTAGTGCTCCCGAAGGGTCGTGTTACCGTGTCCATTTCGCGACGCCTTCATGGCTCCCGCGACCTCGCCCGTCGTCGCGAGGTACACGCGCGGGCACTCACCCAGCGCAACACCTTGGAACTGGACGAAACAGAACACGAGACGCGGACTGTGGGTAGTCGCCCACAGATCGATCGCGGTGGCGTAGTCAACGTCCTTGGACTTGTGCCCCTGCACGAGGCCCCAGCCGCCGTCCTGGCTGCCTTTGACCGAGAGTTGGAGCATCCGGTCGCCCTTCGCCGCGATCAGGTCGTACCGCGGCTGATTGGCGCCGTATTGGACGGACACGTCGCACCCTGCCTGCGCGAGGAGCCCGGCCGCGAACGCCTCCGCCGCCACCGATACGTGGAACGGAGAGAGCGGCCAGCCCGCTTTAGGCTTCGGTGCGAACAGCGGCGGCGATTTGACGGAGTTCGCGGCGTCGGGAAGTGTTTGGTGATACAGATTGCCCGTCGCCGGATCGACCAGGCGGTCCAGCAACTCGGCTTCCAGGAACTGGAGATCGGCCTGTAACGAGTTATCCCGGTCGCCTGTCTGCAAACCCTCGGCGACACGCCGGAGCACCCGCCCAGTGAATTGACTAATCGCCGTGGCTGGGAGTGGCGGCTTGCTCGCCTCGCTGATCAGCCAGGCCGCGTACGAATCGTTCTCGGCACGCGAATGCATTCCGTGCTCAGCCCACTCTGGCTCGTGCATCCCACCTCCGTGGCGTCATGGCAGGCCGCTCCGCAGCGGCCGGCTCACGCTCATGCATGTCGCCGGCTAACGAGGCTGTAGGAAAACCCTTCGAGACGCGGAGATCACGTCGTCAGCGGGGTGCCTGAACCCCTCGCCGCATGCCGATCGACGATCCTGGGCGATCTAGAGAGGTCGGAATCTCCGCCCCGCGACATCGCAGACAGCTGAAGTAGTTTTTCTACAGCCTCAACGCCCCAGCTAAGCTGCGAGCGAATCACACAAGAGCGAGCGCGAAGCGCTCGCAATCCACAGATCGCTCGTCAGCTTCAGCGTTCGTTAGCCAGCAGCCGGTATAGCCCGGGTACATGGGTAACAGCATAGTCCGGGAGCATAGGTAA
>JBBJNN010000097.1:0-19787 GCA_037720885.1 Gemmatimonadaceae bacterium
AAGGTAGCACCCCACGCCTAATTATGCACGTTATTATTGCTTCACACCACTAGCAGCACTCACCGGGTTCGCGATTCGCTGCTTGTGCGGCCTGTTCGCGAATCCACCCGAAGTGCCCCGTCCGGACGAACTCTTGTGATTCGTCTGCTTGGAGACGGCGGACGCGTTGAAAGAGACCCGGGTCGTTCCTCAATGCCGCATCCCCGTATTTCCGAAGCGTCTCTGCCAGTGCTGGAACGATTCGGGCTACCCGCTCTGGCGCAGGTGCGTGTGAGGTTGTGTGTTCCGTTACCCCGACTGCGCCCATCAATTGTGCCAGCTCCCAAACGGTGAACTGCTCCTCTCCTCGCTTACCGCGTCGAGCGACCAGGACTTCGATCTCGGACGAGTTCGAATGCCGCCTGATGGCGGAGAGCGACGAGAGCAAGGCGATTGACTCGGCTGGGTCGGCTTCCGGGAGTCGCGCTTGCGAAGTGTAGCACCCAGTGCTATCATTTGTGCGCATGAGCGCACCATCACCCCGGGCGGCCGAGCGGATCTTCAAGACGGCGTGGTTCGCCAAGGCCGCGCGCAAGGCCGGCATCAAGGACGTCGAACTCTGTCGGGCCATCAAGCAGGTGATCGACGGAAAGTGTGACGACCTCGGGGGCGGGGTCTTCAAGAAGCGTGTGAGCAACAACCTGTACCGCAGCATCATCCTCGCGAAGGGCGGTCGGCACTGGGTGTATGAGTACGTGTTCGCGAAGAAGGATCGCGCCAACATCGACGACGCCGAGCTGCAGGGGTTCCGGAAGCTCGCCAAGGGGTACGAAAAGCTCACGACTCCGCAGCTCGCCCAACTGCTCAAGGACAACGACCTCACGGAGATTTGCCATGGCGACCAAGCAGAAGTTTCGGAGTGACGCGTTCGGGGCCATCCACTCGTCGGCCGCGGCGCTGCACAAGGTCGGTGCGATCAGTAAGGAGACGATGCGCAGCTTCGACGCGTCGTGCCTGAGCGTGCCCGCGCCGCTCGAACCACGGCAGATCAAGCAGATCCGGGAGAGCGCCCACGTGAGCCAGCCGGTGTTCGCGCGTCACCTCAACACCAGCGAGAGCACAGTGGAAAAGTGGGAGACCGGTGCCAAGCGGCCAAGCGGTCTCGCACTCAAGCTGCTGACCGTCGTGCAGAAGCACGGGCTGGGCGTGCTCGCCTGACGCTGCTTGCACCGCTAGCGCCGGCGTCGGCGCGCGGAGGCCCGCCGATAACGCGAACGCCCTCCGGCCTTACCGGCCGGAGGGCGTTTGCTCTGACCCCCGATTCGGGGGACACTCACTGCCCTAGACTACCCTGACTGTCTCCCGGTACGCAGCCGGCGCCAGATACCCGAGCACCGAGTGTGGCGCCACCTGGCTGTAGTCAGCGGCCCAGGCCGGGAGCTGCTCATGACCAGGGCCGGTCGCACCGTCATCAGCGCGCCCAGGGTGATCCCGAGGCCGAACCAGACGAGGCTCGCCTTCACGAAGCGCTTGACGAACCAGTCCATCAGCGGCTTCCAGGACGCGGTGCGATGGTCGCGACGATGATCAAGGTCTCTTCCGTGGCCTCCATCCCATGGAGCTCGCCCGGCTCGTAGGCGATGACATCACCAGGTCCGACTCCGCGCTCGTGATCGCCGCCCGTGACCGAGCCAGACCCGGAGAACACGGTGAGCATCACGGTCGAAGTGCTGGTGTGCGGAGGAACGCGCTGGCCGGGCTCGATCCGGAAGACGACGAGCCGGGCATCCGGACCGTCGTGGATGATCGTGGTCGTGGGGCGATCGGAGTGCGCAGCGGTCGCGGCCAGTGCGACTGCGTGTGGCGAATAGGTCTTCATGCGGTCGGCGTGCGCCGGAGCGCGTGTGTGCATGCGAGCTCCGTCGGGTCTCATCGAGTGATGTCGAGGACACCATGAGCGGGCAGGAGCGCCTGCTCCAGCAGAAGACTGCCCGAGATCTCCTCAGGGAAGCGTGACTGTTGTCACAGGCTGCACAAGATGCGTAGCCGTCAGTCGACGGACCGCATATCTCTCCAGGATGGATCTCATCGCCTTCCTCCACCAGATCGCGCTCTTCTCCAAGCTCGATGATACGGTGCTGAGCCGGCTGGCAGAGCGCTGCGTCCGTCGTGCCGTCGGCTCCGGTGTCGTTCTGTTCACCGCCGGCGAGCCGTGCCGGGGGCTGTACATGATCGAGGCCGGGCGGGTACGCGTCTATCGGATCAGCAGCGATGGCCGGGAGCAGGTACTTCACCTCGAGGGAGCAGGTCGTACTGTCGCCGAGCTGCCTCTGTTCGATGGCGGCCCATACCCGGCTTCAGCGATCACGCTCGAGGCGTCCCGTCTGGTATTTCTTCCGCGTGCCGAGTTCGAGCAGGCGTATCGTGCCAACCCGGACTTCGCGCACGCGATCATTCAGGCGTTGGGTCAGCGGTTGAGGCATTTCGTGCACGTGACCGAGACCCTGGCCTTTCGGGATGTCGCCTCGAGGCTCGCCGTATTACTCGCGGGCTACGCGGAGCAGGCGGGACGGCCGACCCCGGACGGCATCGAGCTGACACTGAGGCGAACCCAGGAAGAGATTGCGCTCGAGATCGGAGCCGCGCGGGAGTCTGTGTCGCGCGCCTTCAAGCAGCTTCAGGCGAAGCGCCTGGTTCTGGCCATCGATCGGGAACGCATCCTCATCCCGGACCTCGCGAAGCTGCGCACCCTTGCCGCGCCGGGAGCGCGGGCGCGAAGCTGAGAGCAGGCCGCCGTGTCGTCCCTCGCTTCCCGCGTGCGAGGTTGGGAGGCCGGCATGGCGTGCGACAACCGTCACATCCGCTCGCCTTCACGCGAACGATGCTTCTCTCATCCATTCACAGGATTCAGGAGAATGCTCGATCCTGCTCCCGGCTGCGCGGCAGACTCGAATACGGTGACGGTCAGCGCTGTCTCCTCTGGAATGAACCTCACGAGCGATCGTTCCACACCGCATGACCATCTCGTTCCCGCGAACCATGGCGTCGTCGCCCATGGAGCGCGTACGTGCAATCGCGAATAACTGGAGAAACTGATGCGCGACTCGCCTCCCCCTCGTCTCTCGGACCTTGCCGCCAGGATGACCGCCCAGCGCACGGCGGCACAGACGGAGCGCGGTGACGGCAGTGACGACAGCGAGAACCGTCCTGTGCTCGTCCTCGGCGATCCGGGCATCGATACATCGCGAGACGGGATCACAGCTCCGAGCACCCGCCGGGCCTTTCTCGCCCGCGCCTCGACACTGTCGCTCGCGCTTCCCAGTCTGGGCGCTGCCCTCGCAGGGTGCTCGCCCGATGGAGCGAGTGGTCGCCGCGACAGTGGCCAGTCGGCCAACCAGGGGACACCCGCGGGGGCTGGCCAGGACTCGCTGCAACTCCACAACTCGAATAGCCGACTCGATAGCACGCTGCTGAAAAACCCCGGACACGGGGCATCATCGGCGACGGGCGCCACCTCGACCGCCGGAGCCGCCACGTTCCGCCGGTATGATCCGGCGCTCCCGGCACTCTCGGCGGACCGGACGCTCCGGCTCAACTGGCGCGCCATGGAGGTGCCAATCCGGATCCGCCAGGACACCGTCGTCGCGGCGTGGACATTCGAGGGAGACATTCCCGGTCCCATTGTCCACTGTCGAGTGGGTGACTCCGTGGAGTTCACCCTGACCAACGACGTGGCCGTTCCGCACTCGATGGACTTTCACGCTGCGCAGATCGATCCCAAGGTCGCCTTTCGCTCGGCGGCCAAGGGCCAGTCCGTGAGCTTTACCTTCAGGCCCAAGTGGGCCGGCGCGTTCATGTACCACTGCGGGACCGCGCCCGTGCTCATGCACATCGGCTCCGGGATGTACGGGGCGATCATCGTCTCGCCGCGCGAGCCGCTGCCACCGGCGAAGGAGTTCGTGCTGGTCCAGAGCGAGTTCTACCTCGCAGATGCCGTGAACGGTGTGCGTCCCTTCGACTACACCAAGATGCTCTCGACGCTGCCCGACTACATGGCATTCAACGGCCGCCCGAACCAGTACATCGACAACCCGATCCACGTGAAGGTCGGCGACCGCGTTCGATTCTGGGTCGTGAATTGCGGCCCCACTCATCCTTCCGCGTTTCACGTCGTCGGCGAGCAGTTCGATACCATGTATCTGGGCGCACCTCCCGGCACTCCCATCCGTGGCGTACAGACGTGGGACGTGCCCCCCGGTGGCGGGATGTGCTTCGAGCTGGTGTGCGACATCCCGGGTGAATTCCCCTTCGTGAACCATGGGTTCGGGCATTCGCAGAAGGGCGCTATCGGGTTTCTCGTCGTCGAGCCGTAAGAGCCGTAAGAGCCCTATGGCGTGGGCGCATCGGCAGTTGGCCTCATCGCAGAGCGCTTCACGAATCCCATCACGGCGAGATCACGGCGAGCTACGAGCACGCCGCGCGGCAACGAGACGCGCGCGCCCTCCCGCAACCTCCTCCTCGAGCTCGACGACGAGCCCGGCCTGCCGCAGCAGGCTCGCGGGCTCCAGGGCAAGCCACGAATCCACGGCGCGCGATTCTACCGCGTGCAGCACGCGTCGCCAGACACCTCCCCACATGTCACGGGGAACCGCGTGGTCGGCGACGACGAGCCGGCCACCGGGAGCGAGACAGCCGGCCACGGTGCGGAGCATCTCCGGCATGTCGGCGACCGGGATCTCGTGCAGGACGAACAGGAGCAGCACCGCATCGACGCTCGTCGTCGAGCGGTAGGTGCGGATGTCGGCGTGGACGTAGCGCGCGCCGGGTGCCCGCACGGCGGCCGCGCGGAGCATCTCCGCCGACGCATCGACCGCTTCGACGTTCGCTCCACACTCGAGAAGCGCCGCGGTCACGTCGCCTGGCCCGCATCCCAGCTCCAACACGCGGGCACCGCGATGCAGGTGGAGCGCCTCTACCGCGCGGCGCCGAAGCCGGGCTAGCCCGCCGAACGGCGCGAACAGCGCGCGCGCGGCGATCCGGTAACGTGCTGCGTCAGTCACCGCCCAGCATGCCCGCAAGCATCCCCGCGAGCATCGCGCGCACGGCGGCCACTTCGTCCTCGTTCACGAGGTGCCCCATCCCGGGGTAGAGCCGCATGTCCACCTCGCCCCCCAGGCGGCGGAGGACCTCCGCGCTCTCTCGAACGCGCGCGGCCGGAATGTGCCCGTCCACGTCGCTGCAGCCGAGGAAGACCGGCGTGCCCGCGAGCGAGCCGGTGTAGTCGCGCGGCGTATCGTCCGGACCGATGAGCCCCCCGCTCAATCCCGCGACGCCGCCATACCGCCGCGCGTGGCGCGCCGCGTACTCGGTGGCGAGGCACGCGCCCTGGGAGAAGCCGAGGAGCATCGTGCGCTCGGGGGGGATGCCGGCCGCGGCTACCTGCGACAGCACGCGCGCGATGGCGCGCACGCCTGAGCTGATGCCGGGCTCGTTCCGTGCGATGGGCGACATGAAGCCGAACGGGTACCACGTGCCGCCGGCCGCCTGCGGCGCGAGGAACGCCACGCCTCCGGTCGCCAGTGTCAGCCCCGGCGCGAGCGAGAGAATATCCTCGGCCGACGCGCCCCGCCCGTGCACCATCACCACCGCCGCGCGCGCGCCCCGGAGTGGCGCCCCCACCGTGCGCACGGGCTGCCCGGCGTGCGGATCGTCGCCGCCACTCGCACCACCGCCTATACCCCCCGGGGGTTCCACGACGTCGCTCATCGTCCGCCTCCGTACGACGTGTCGCCTGGCTCACGAAGATCGGTCGTCATGCGCACGCTCTCAGTCTATCGGCTTGAGGTTGGCCTCGATCTCCGAGCGCCTCGGCTCGAGGAAGGGCGGCAGCGCCACCCGCTCGCCGAGCGTTGCCTCGCTCTCATCCACGGCGAAGCCGGGCACGTCCGAGGCGATCTCGAAGAGGATGCCGTTCGGCTCGCGGAAGTAGAGGCTCCGGAAGTAGAAGCGATCCACGAGCCCGCTGTTTGGGATCCGCAGCTCCCTCAGCCGCTCCACCCACCCCGCATGCTCCGCGTAGGTCGGCGTCCGGAAGGCCACGTGATACACGCCGCCCGCGCCCGAGCGCGTCACCGGCAGGTCGGGTTGCACGGCGACGTGAAGCTCGGCGGCGGCGCCACCAGGCCCCATCTCGTACACGTGGACCGTGTGCGCCGGGTTCTCGGGGTGCGGGTACTCGCGCACCGGGCGCATGTTGAGTGCCTTCTGGAGAATGGCATCGGTGGCGCTCAGACTCGGCACGCTCATCACGATGGGCCCGAGCCCGCGCACCTGATGCTCGGCCGGCACGGGGCTCCGGTCCCACGGGTGCGCCTCGCCAGTGCCGCCGTCGTCCACGAGGGAGAGGCGCTGCCCCTCCGCGTCCTCGAGGTCGAGAGTGAGGCGGCCGTCGCGCTCCGCTACCTCGCCGGCCTGGACGCCGAGTTCACGTAAATGCGCCGTCCACCACTCGAGCGCGGGGAGCCCGGCGACGCGCAGGTGCGTGCGCGTGATGGCGTGCGTCCCGCGCCGCTCGCGCCCCACCGGAAAGTCGAAGAAGGTGAGATCGCTCCCCGGGCTCCCCTTCGCGTCGGCGTAGAAGAGGTGGTAGGCGCTCACGTCATCCTGATTCACGGAGCGCTTCACCAGCCGCATGCCGAGCGACCGCGTGTAGAAGTGGTGGTTGTCGCGGATCTTCGCGGAAACAGCGGTCAGGTGGTGGATGCCGGTCAGGTCCATGTCGTCCTCGCCCTCTCCTTACGCTCGCCCTCGCGCGCTACCTACAGATCGAACGCCGTCGGGCTTGCGGTCGTTCAGGGAGAGCCGCACGATTCCGGGTGGGAAGATAGCCCACTCACCCTCGGCCATGACCTCCCATGCATCACGCCATCCGACGCCTCGCTGGCCTCACCCTGCTCGTCATCGCTACCGCGTGCGCGAGGAACCAGTCCGCGAGCACGTCCCCTCGCACGGACTGGAACCTGATCACGGAGGGGCAGCTCGGCGGCCACCGCTTCGGGAACGCGTACGAGGCAGTCCAGGCCCTCCGCAACGGCTGGTTGCAGACGCGGGGCCCCGACAGCATTGTCTCGCCGACCCGGATCTGGGTCTACCTCGACAACAGCCGCCTGGGCGGCGTCGAGTCCCTCCGCTCGATCGCGATTCCCGGGGTCGCGTTCATCCAGCACTTCGACGGCGTGAGCGCCGCCGCGCGCTGGGGCCTCGACCACGGCCAGGGCGTGATCTACGTCTCGTCGCGCCCCTGAGCCGGGCCGGCGGCGCCGCGCCTACCGGGCGGCCGCGGCGGACGCGTGCGACTCATCCGTGCCGAGCCGCGCGGGGCCGGCGGACTCCTCGCCACCCTCCGCCTTCGTCGCCACCTCGCCCAGCCCGAGCGTGCGGCGCACCTTGTTCGCCACGTTCTCGGCCGAGAAGCCCAGCTCCTGAAAGAGTCGGGTGGCCGGCGCCGATTCGCCGAAGCGCGTGAGGGCGATGACCTCGCCATCCGCGCCCACCCACTGGTGCCACCCCATGGGGCCGGCGGCTTCCACGGAGACGCGCGCCCGCACCGCAGGTGGCAGCACCTGGTCGCGGTACTCGCGCGGCTGGCGCCCGAACAGTTGCCAGCTCGGCATGCTCACGACGCGGGCGCGGACGCCCTGCGCGAGCAGCGTGGCGCGCGCCTCCAGCGCAAGCGACACCTCGGAACCCGTCGCGATGATGATCGCCTGCGGGTCGCCACCCTCGGCGTCCGCAAGCACGTAGGCGCCGCGGCGGAGGGTGTCCGCGCCGGCGCTCATGCCGCGATCCAGATGCGGCACCGCCTGGCGGGTGAGCGCCATGAAGACGGGGCCCTCCGTGTACTCCAGCGCGAAGCGCCACGCCTCCGCCGTCTCGTTCGCATCGCAGGGGCGCAGGTCCACGAGGCCGGGAATGGCGCGCAGCGCGGCCAACTGCTCCACCGGCTGGTGCGTGGGGCCGTCCTCGCCCAAGCCGACGCTGTCGTGCGTGTAGACGTAGATCGTGGGCTGCTTCATGAGCGCCGCGAGCCGGATCGGCGGGCGCATGTAGTCGGAGAAGATGAGAAAGGTGGCGCCGTACGGCCGCACGCCGCCGTGCACCGCCATGCCGTTCATCACGGAGCCCATGGCGTGCTCGCGCACCCCGAAGTGCAGGTTGCGCCCGCCGTAGCTCCCCGCCTGGAACTCGCCCTCGCCATCGAGGTGCGTGAGGTTGGATTCCGCGAGGTCGGCCGAGCCGCCAATGAGCCAGGGAACACGCTTGGCGATCGAGTTGAGCGCCTTGGCCGAGGCGGCGCGTGTGGCGATCGCCTTGTCCGCCTTCGTCCAGCGTGGGACGTCCGCGTCCCAGCCATCAGGAAGGCGGCGTTCCATCGCCGCGCGGAGCCCATCGGCGGCATCGGGGTGCGCGGTAGCGTAGGCATCGAAGCGCACCTGCCACCCGCGCTGGCGCTCGCGTCCCTCGTCCACCTGCCGCCGCATGAAGGGCAGTACGCCCTCGGGAACGAAAAACGGCTCGAGCGATGGCCAGCCCAGGTTCCCCTTGGTGAGCCGTACTTCTTCCTCGCCGAGGGGCGCTCCGTGCGCTTTCTCGGAGCCGGCCTTGTTCGGCGAGCCGAAGCCGATCACCGTGCGCACCCCGATCATCGAGGGGCGCGGATCGTCCTTCGCCTCGCGGATCGCGGCGTCGAGCGCGGCGAGGTCGTTGCCGTCGTCCACGTGCACCGTGTGCCAGCCGTAGGCCGCGAAGCGTGCGAGCACATCCTCGGTGAACGCGAGATCGGTGGAGCCCTCGATGGTGATCGAGTTGTTGTCCCAGAAGTAGATGAGCTTGCCGAGCTTCAGGTGGCCGGCGAGCGATGCCGCCTCGCTCGCCACGCCCTCCATGAGATCGCCGTCCGAGCAGATGGCGTAGACGTGATGGTCCACGATCTCGTGCCCCGGGCGGTTGAAGAGTGCGGCGAGGTGCGCCTCGGCCATCGCCATCCCCACGCCGTTCGAGAGGCCCTGCCCGAGCGGGCCGGTGGTCGTCTCGACACCCGGCGTCATCCCGTACTCGGGGTGACCGGGCGTCCGGCTCTCCCACTGGCGGAAGTTCTTGAGGTCATCGAGCGTGAGCTCGTAGCCCGTGAGGTAGAGCAGCGAGTAGAGGAGCATGGACGCGTGCCCGGCCGAGAGGATGAAGCGATCACGATCGCTCCAATGCGGGTCGGCGGGGTTGTGCTCGAGATGCCGCGTCCAGAGCAGGTAGGCCAGCGGGGCGAGCGCCATCGGGGTGCCCGGGTGACCGGAGTTGGCCTTCTGGACCGCGTCCATGGACAGGGTGCGGATGGTGTTGACGCACAGCGCATCCATCTCGCTCGGCTCGAAGTTGGCGGGTGGCACGATGCTGGTCCTTTGCTCCTTGCGGGGAGATCGCTGGGTGAGATCGAGGGGCTGGCTGCGCAATTGTCCATCCGTGGAGGCGGCGCATCCACGGAATCCGGATACTCTACTACCTTCGAGCCATGAGCACACCATCTACGCCTGGTTCCGCGCGCGGCGCCGGCATCACGCGGGCGCCATTCGGCACGGCGCCTGGCGGCGGGCGGGCCGAGGTCTTCACGCTCACGAACGCGAGGGGGATGGCGGTGCGGTTCACCGACTACGGTGGGATCATTCTCTCCGTGGCGGTACCAGACCGCAATGGCGCGCTCGCCGACGTGACGCTCGGCTACGACTCGATGGAGGGGTACGCCGCGGACACCCGGTACTTCGGCGCGCTGATCGGGCGCTACGCCAACCGGATCGCCGGGGGCCGTTTCGCGCTCGATGGCCGCGACTACCCGCTCGCCACGAACAACGGCCCGAACCACCTGCACGGCGGGCGGCGCGGGTTCAACGCGGTGATGTGGACCGTCGAGCCATTCGAGGGGAGCGCGGGCGTGGGCGCGGTGCTCCGGTACCGGAGCGCGGATGGGGAGGAGGGGTATCCGGGCGCGCTCGATGTGCGCGTCACCTACACGCTCACCGGCGCCAATGCGCTGATCGTGGACTACCGCGCCACGGCGAGCCGGGCGACGCCGGTGAATCTGACGCAGCACGCGTACGTCAACCTCGCGGGCCACGACGCCGGCGACATCATGGAGCACGAGCTCACGCTCGCCGCGCGGCGCTTCACGCCGGCGGATCACACACTGATCCCGACCGGCGAGCTGCGGGGCGTGCGCGGCACCCCGTTCGACTTCACGACGCCCACCGCGATCGGCGCGCGGATCGACGCGGACGACGACCAGCTCCGCCACGGCCGGGGATACGATCACAACTTCGTGCTCGATCGCGCTGAGAGCAGGCCCGAGGGGAGCGCCACCGCGCCCGTCGCCCGACTGTACGAGCCGCGGAGCGGGCGTGTGCTCGAGATCCACACCACGGAGCCCGGTATCCAGCTCTACTCGGGGAACGTGCTGGAGGGTGGGCCGGTGGGGAAAGGCGGGCACGTCTACCGGCGGCGCGAGGGGCTCGCGCTCGAGACGCAGCACTTCCCCGACTCACCGAACCAGCCCGACTTCCCCTCGACCATCCTGCGGCCGGGTAGCGAGTACGCGTCGAGAACGGTGTACCGGTTCTCGACGGCAGATCGCCTGTGAGCGGTGGGCTGGCATCTACGTCCTTGATGCCGACGCGCCGGCCGGTGACGGGACCGCATCGGATGTCGTCGGTCCGTCCCCCAGCCCGGCCATCATCCGGAGGAGGCCGTCCTGCGTCGCGTGCTCGCGCCGCACCTCGCCCACGAGGCGCCCCGCGCGCAGCACCAGGATGCGCCCGGAGAGGCTCAACACTTCGGGCAGCTCGCTCGAGATGACCAGCACCGCCGCGCCCTGCACGGCCAGCTCGTCGATCAGCCCGTGGATCTCGGCCTTCGCGCCGACGTCCACGCCGCGCGTCGGCTCGTCGAGGAGGAGCACGCGCGAGCGAGCCGCCAGCCACCGCGCGAGCACGATCTTCTGCTGATTCCCTCCCGACAGGCCCGCGACCACGGTGTCCACACTCGGCGCGCGCACGCGGAGGCGCTTGAAGAATTCGCTCGCCACGACGCGCTCCTGCACGCGGCGCAGCCAGGTGAAGCGTGAGAGCCGCCGGAGGATGGGGAGCGACGTGTTGTGCAGCCCGCTTCCCGACAGCACCAAACCCTGGCGCTTGCGGTCCTCCGGCACCAGGCCGATCCCGAGCCGGATCGCTTCAGCGGGACTCCGGATACTGACCGGCTGGCCGCCGACGTAGAGGCGCCCGCGCAGCGACGGCTCCAGGCCGAAGACGGCCTGCGCCACCTCCGAGCGGCCCGCGCCGACGAGTCCGGCGAGCCCTACCACCTCACCCGCGCGCAGCGTGAAGGAGACGTCCTCGAACTTCCCGGGAACCGTGATCCCCTCCACGCGGAGCAGCTCGTCGCCGGGCGCGGCAGCGGCGTGATTCGGGAAGTACTCCGACAGGGGGCGCCCGATCATCATCTGCACGAGCTCCGCCGTTGTCAGCCCCGCGGTGGAACGCGTGGCGACGTGCTTCCCATCGCGCAGCACGCTCACCGCGTCGCAGAGGCGGAAGATCTCCGGCATCCGGTGGGAGACGTAGATGCAGGTCACCCCCTGCGCCTTGAGGCGGTCAATCAATTCATACAGGCGATCCGCTTCCGCCTGCCCGAGGCTGCTCGTCGGCTCATCGAAGACGATGATCCGCGCGCCCCCGCCCACGGCCGAGGCGATCTGCACCATCTGCTGCTGGCCGATGGTCAGCTCGCCGAGCGGGCGGCGCACGTCGAGCGTCGTGCCGATCTCGGCGAGCATCGCGCTAGCGCGGCGCTCCGTCTCCTCGCGCCACACGAGGCCCCGCCGCGTCGGCATTATCCCGAGGCACAGGTTCTCGGCCACGGACATGTTCTCGCAGAAGGCGAGCTCCTGGTGCACCATGCCGACACCCGCCGCCAGCGCGTCGCGCGGGCCGGTGAAATGGACCTCGCGGCCGTGCACGAAAAGCCGCCCCCCGTCCGGAACGTAGATGCCGGCGAGCAGCTTCCCGAGCGTGCTCTTCCCCGCTCCGTTCTCGCCGCAGAGCGCGTGGCAGGAGCCGGCGGCGATCTCCAGCGAGACGTCGCTCAGCGCCTGCACACCGGGGAAGCGCTTGGTGACCTGCTCGTACCGGACGGCGGGCTCGCTCATGGACGCCCGATTACATCTTCAGATACGACGCGGCGACGTCGTTGAAGCCCCACGCCTTGAGCTGCCGCGCCCACTCGCCGAGGTTTTCCTTGCTCACGCGGACTAGCTCCATCGGGATGATCTGCGGCACGTCCTTCTTGAAGTGGAGCTTGTCCACGATCGTCTGCACGCCCACGTAGCCCCACTGATAGACCGGCTGCGCGAGCAGCACCGGTGTGATCCCCTTCTCGATGTACGCCAGCTCGGCCGGGAGCGCGTCCACCGCCACCACCTTGATCCGCGCGGGGTCGAGGTCGGTGAGCAAGGTCTGCGTGAAGAGCGCCCAGCCGCCGATCATCGCCCACCCCCGGACGTCGGGGTACGCGTTGTTGACGCGGACCACCTCCGCCGCCGCATCCTGCGGCGTCTCGATGTGGTTGAAGGCGCCGACGACCTGGATGCCGGGGTATTTCGCCGCCTCGTCCTTCGCGCCCTGCACGCGCCGCTGGAGATTGGGCGCGTTCTGATTGCCGGCCAGGATCGCCACCTTCCCCTTGCCGTTCATCAGCTTCGCCAGCTCGGCCATCGTGCTCTGGCCGGTCTTGAGGTCGTCCACGCCGTAGTAGGCGAAGCGCTTCGACTGTGGCGCGTCGCTGTCGAAGGTCATGACGGCCACGCCGCGGTCCACCGCGTCGTTGATCGCGCCGTTCACCTTCCCGGCGTCGGAGCAGGAGATGAGGATGGCGTCCGCGCCGTCGTTCACCGCCTGCTGGATGCGCTGTGCCTGCACCTGGCCGTCTTCCTGCGGCGGCGTGAGCCAGAGCACCTCGACCGTGATGTTGTGCTTCGCGGAGAGGTCCTTCGCCGCCGCCTCCGCCCCCGTCCGTGCGGCGAGGAACACAGGGTTGGTGGAGCTCTTGGCGATGACCGCGATGGTGATCTTGTCATCCTTCGCCGCCGCCGACGGTGCGCCGGCCTGCGTATCGGGGCGAGTGTCCGACCCGCGGCTGCAGGCGGCCACCCCCGCGCCGAGCGCGGCCAGCGCGATCAGTCCTCGCGCGATACGAATGCTCATGCTCTCTCCTCTTGGATAAGGTCCGGCGTGTCGTCTATCGGACGTTCGGCTTCGTTGCCACCGCGGTTCTGGATGCCTGGCCCCGCTCACGCGGCCGCCCGAGGCGCATCGGCCGCGCGGCTGAGGCGCTTTGCGGTGACGCGGGTGCTCCACTGGTCCACCACCACGGCAATGATGATCGCGCACCCGATCACGATCCACTCGTAGTTCGCGTCGAAGTGGAGCGTGCGGATGGACTGCCGGATGAGCACGATGAGTAGCGCCCCCAGCATCGCGCCCAGCGCGCTCCCCTTCCCGCCGATCAGGCTCGCTCCACCCACCACCGCCGAGGCGATCACGTACAGCTCGTAGCCCTGCGCATCGCCCGAGGAGGTGGACCCGTAGAAGCTGGCCCCGAGGAACGCCGCAATGCCAGCCATGAGCCCCGAGACGGCGAACACGCCGAGCTGGATGCGCGCGAGCGAGAGCCCGGCGAAACGGCTCGCCTCGAGGTTCCCGCCGAAGGCGAAGATGTGCCGCCCCATCACCGTCCGCGTGAGGTAGATGGTCCCGAGGATGGCCAGGACGAGCATGCAGAGCATGGGCACCGGATAGAGCCCGCCGCCCAACCCCAGCGAGGCCTTCGCCACCGCGGTGAGGGATGGCGGCACGAGGATGCTCTCCGCTTTCGTGGCGACGAAGGCGATGCCGCGCAGCATCCACATGGTGCCGAGCGTGATGATGAACGGGTGCACGCGGAGGCCGACGACGAGCGCGCCGTTGAGGAGTCCGCAGAGGAGCCCAACCCCGACGCACGTGGCGAGGCCGAGGAGCACGGTCGTGCCGTCGCTCATCGGCCCCGCACCGCGGAGCACGAGCGCCATGGTGACGCCGGCCAGGGCGTAGATCGACCCGACCGAGAGGTCGATGCCACCCGAGATGATCACGACGGTGGCGCCGATCGCCATGATCGCGAAGAAGCTGGCGTCGGTGGCCGTCTGGATGAGCGTGAACGAGTTCCAGAAGTTGTTCACGATCTCGCCGGTGCGGCGGTCGGCGTGCGTGCCGGCGAGCAGGGTCAGCACGAGCGTGACGAGGACGACCACGAGGACGAGTCCCGTCTCCTGCGAGCCGACCAGTCGTCTGAGGAATCCGTGCATGCCGAATCGAGCCCGTTGAGGAGGGGAGGGGTCAGTCCGCGGCCGCGAGCGCCGGACGGGCCGCGGCGTACGATGCCCGGAAGCGCGCGTACGGTTGCTCGTATGCCCGGTGCGCGCGTGCGCTCGGGTACTCCGGCGGCGCCCGCGTGAGCGTGACCCGTGCCGCGGCCGCGAGATCCGCGAACGCGCCCGCGCCGACGGCGGCGAGGAGCGCCGCACCGTAGGCGGGCCCTTCCTCGCGGTTCACGGTGCTCACGGGGAGGCCGAACACTTCCGCCTGCAGCCGCCGCACGAGCGGGCTGCGCGCGCCCCCGCCGGTGAGGAGCAGATGGCTCGGCGACAGTCCGAGCTCGCGAAGAATCGAGAGGGAATCACGCAGCGCGAAGCATACGCCTTCGAGCACGGCCCGCGTGAGGTGGGCGCGCGTGTGCGCGAGGCTCAGGCCGAGAAACGCGGCGCGCGCGGCGGCATCCCGGTGCGGCGTACGCTCCCCCTGGAGGTAGGGAAGGAAGGTCACACCATCCGCGCCCGGCGGAATGCGCGACGCTTCCTCATCCAGGCGGCGATCCGCCTCCGCCTTGTCCCCCGTGTCCGTGAGCTCGCGGGCAAACTGGTCACGGTACCACCCGAACGCGCCGCCCGCCGAGAGCACCACGCCGATCAGATACCAGATGCCGGGCGCCACGTGGCAGAAGGTGTGCGCCCGCAGCCCCGGGTCCACGAGCGGGTGCGCCGTCGGCGCCAGCACCGTCCCCGACGTCCCCCAGCTCGCCGCGGCTTCGCCGGGCGAGATCACCCCCACGCCCGCGGCGCCGCACGCGTTGTCCGAGCCCCCTCCCACCACCGGCGTCCCCTCGGGCAGACCCGTCGCCGCCGCGCCCTCCGGCGTGACGCGGCCGAGGACCTCGGCCGACCCGCCGACACTCGGCAGGAGGGAGAGCGGCACATCCACCAGCTCGAGCAGCTCCTCGCTCCAGCAGAGGCGCGCCGGGTCGTACATGAGCGTGCCGCTCGCATCCGAGGGCTCGGTCGCGAGGGTGCCAGTGAGCCGGAAGCGGATGAAATCCTTCGCGAGGAGCACCGTGGCGAGGCGGGCATAGGCCTGCGGCTCGTGGGTCCGGAGCCAGAGCACCTTGGGGAGAGTGAAGCCCTCGATCGCCGGGTTGCGCACCCACTCCCGCAGCCGC
Source organism: Gemmatimonadaceae bacterium (assembly GCA_037720885.1). GTDB lineage: Bacteria > Gemmatimonadota > Gemmatimonadetes > Gemmatimonadales > Gemmatimonadaceae > JACMME01. Next base: position 15,610 of record JBBJNN010000097.1, read on the forward strand.
TCCTCCCCGCCCGCCCGCCGGGTGATCTCCACGCACTCGGCCGTCGTCCGGCCATCGCACCAGAGGAGCGCGGGCCGTATCACCGCCCCGCTCCGGTCGAGGAAGACGGACGAGTGCATCTGCCCCGAGATCCCCATGGCGGCCACGCGCGCCGCGGGGCACCGGGAGCGTACGGCGGAGATAGCCGCGACGCTCGCCTCCCACCAGGCTTCCGGATCCTGCTCCGCCCACCCGGGGCGCGGCGTGGCGAGGGAGAGCGGCGTGGTGGCGGTGGCCTCCACCTCGCCGCCGGGGCTCACGAGGATGGCCTTCACTCCGCTCGTACCGATATCGAGACCGAGGAAGAGGTCACCCACCACTGTCGCCACCCCGGCCACGTTACCGCACCCCGAGCAGGAGCTCGACCGTGAGCTGGTCGAGGCGCTCATACGCGAAGCCCTGCGCCCTGATGGCTGGCAGGTCGAGCGTCTGCCCCTTGAGCGCTTCGGCGCGCCGCGGGGTGAAGCCGATGCGCCCGCCAGCGTCGTCATCCGTGCCGCTCGTGCCAGTGCCACCACGGCCGCGCAACTCCGCGAGGAGCTGCTGAATCTCCGCGTCCGCATTGAAGCGCTCGGCCTTCTCCTTGAGGATGAGATAGGTGCGCATGGAGCCGGCCGCGAAGTCCCACACGCCCGCTTCATCCTCCGTGCGGTACGCGTGGCTGTCGAAGTGTCGCATGCCGTCGTACTTCGCGTCCTCGAGCAGCTTCACGAGGAAGAACGCCGCCTTGGGGTCCTCGCTGCCGAAGCGGTGGTCCTGATCGTAGCGACCCGGCTTCTGCGAGTTGAGGTCGATGTGAAAGAGCTTTCCCGCGTCGAGCGCCTGCGCCACGCCGTGCACGAAGTCGAGCCCCGCCATCGTGTCGTGCGCGACCTCGGGGTTGAGCCCTACCATCTCCGGGTGCGCGAGCGTGTGGATGAACGCGAGCGCGTGCCCGATCGTCGGCAGGTAGATGTCGCCACGTGGCTCGTTTGGCTTGGGCTCCAGCGCGAGCCGCAGGTCATAGCGCTGCGAGCGGCAGTACTCACAGAGGAAGTCGAGCGCATCGCGGAACCAGGCGAGCGCCTCCCGCGGATCCTTCGCCGCGTTCGTCTCCACCCCCTCGCGCCCGCCCCAGAACACGTACGTCTCGGCGCCGAGCTCCACGCCCAGGTCGATGGAGCGCATCGTCTTCCCCAACGCGTAGGCGCGCACGCGCCGGTCGTTGCTCGTGAACGCGCCGTCGCGGAAGGCGGGATCGGAGAAGAGGTTCGTCGTCGCCATCGGCACCGTCATCCCTGTCTCGCGCAGCACCGAGCGGAACGCCGCAACGATCCGGTCGCGCTCCGCGGCAGACGCATCGCGCGGGATGAGATCGTCATCGTGCAGGTTCACGCCGTAGGCGCCGAGCTCGGCGAGCGTGCGAACAATGTGCGCGGGGGGGAGGGGGGCGCGCACCGCCTCGCCGAACGGATCCCGCCCCGGGTTCCCCACGGTCCACAGGCCGAAGGTGAAGTGGTGCTCCGGCCGGGGCGTGTAGGCGCCTGGCGTGTGTGAGCGGCTCGCGATCATGTGCTGCTCCCGCTGGGGCTCCCGCGCGCTTCCCCCCGGTACTCGCAGCCGCTCGTGCACGTCTCGCGCACCGTGATCCGCGAGAGGCCCGCGAGGCGAGGCGCGAGCCGCTCCCAGATCCAGCGGGCGAGATGCTCGCTCGTGGGGTTCTCGAGCCCGGTAATCTCATTGAGGTAGCGATGGTCGAGCTGCTCGTGGAGCGGCCGGAACGCCGCCTTGATGTCCGCGAAGTCCATCACCCAGCCCGTGTCGCTCCCCACGGCGCCCTCCACGCGCACCTCCACGCGGAACGAGTGCCCGTGCAGGCGCCGGCACTTGTGCCCCTCCGGCACACTCGGCAACAGGTGCGCGGCCTCGAAGCTGAACTCGGCGAAGATCTCCACGGAATCGCTTCAGAAACTGTATTGCGCTGTTGAAACCCTCCGACCACGCCCGAGGATCATCAGGTTGTACGTGAGGACGCGAGACAGGATCTCGCGACGCTGCGCCCGCGCGCCGCGGCAGGTGAGGGCGGCGCCGAGTCGACGCTTCAGACGCGAGAAGATGCTCTCCGCCTGCCACCGCTGGCGGTAGAGTGCCCGCGGGAAGTGGCGCTTCATCTCTTGCCTGTACGGCGTCAGCGGCCAGCGTCGGCCCATGTTGCGGCGGTTGAGCGCGATCAGCGTGTCGCGGATGCCGAGCAGGTCACGACAGAGCCGGTGGTTGTGCTCCGCGTCGTAGCCCGCGTCGCCGAGCAGGCAGCGTGGCGCGAGGAGTCGCGCGGCCTGACGGATCGCGGACGGGAACTGCGGCGAGTCCTGGCTCGGCCCGCGGGTCACGACGGCGCCGGCAATGAGATGGCTCGGTGTAGCAGAGGGTCGAGTAGTGCGGGACCGTCCGCAGCCCGAGCGCGCGGCGCAGCTCCGTCCACTCGGCGACCAGGGCGACGACACCCCGATAGTCCGTCTTGAGGAACTGCTTGAGCGCCAGGAGCGCGAAGAGCTGCGGCTGCGTGTAGTCGTGCCGGGAGAGCCGGCTGGAGTATGCCGGGAGGGCGGACCGGCCGGCCGCGAGGGCTTCCCGCGCCAGCCGCACCGCCGACTTCGTCATGGCACGCACGGGCCACCTCTGATTACCTCACTGCCGAGATGCCGCAGACGGCGCGCCAGCAGATCAGGGTTTCAACAGAGCAAACTGTGTGTAAACGCCCCTCCGACAGTCGAGACGTGCCGCGGCTCGCGCGCGGTGCGGGGCCGCCGCGTCGGCGTGGCGAGGCGCTGGGCGGACGGCGCGTCCGTCGTCGCCTCACGAGCCGGGGCGCGGCGGAAGCGGCCACGGCCGCGCGAGCGGGCACGCCTCCACCGCAAGGGCGCGCATCGCGGCGCGGAAGCGCGCGTCGGCCCAGAGCGGGTCGAGGAAGGGGTTGCAGCCGAACCCGGTGGTGGAGTTGTACCACCGGCGCTGACCCTCCCCGGTCATCAGCAGCCGCACGAGCGGCTCGCGGTCGCCGAAGACCAGCTCCGCGAACGCGGCATCGGTGCCGCCGGAGAGGTCCCCCCCCGGACGGCGGAGCTGCGCCCGCACGCGCTCCGCGTCGGCCCAGCGACCCGCCGCGGCGTAGACGAAGAGCAGGGCCGGACGCAGCCTTAGGTTGTCGGGGTGCCACCGCGTCCCACGTTCGAGGGTGCGCACCGCACTGTCGGGCTGGCCGCCGAACGCCTGCACGAGCCCCAGCGCCGAGATGGAGAGCAGGTAGGTGGAGTCGAGTGCCAGCACGCGGCGCGACGCGGCCTCGGCCTCGGGGAACCGTCGCGCGGTGAAGAGCGCGTGCGCGAACAAGCTTCCCGCCGACTTGGCCAATGGGTCGAGCTGCGTCGCCCGGCGCAGCTCGGCAAGCGCCTCGTCGGTGTGCCCGACGGCGAGCAGCGAGGCACCGAGCACATGGTGTCCGAAGACGTTCGACGGCTCCAGGGCGAGCGCCGCGCGGTAGCGCGCCTGCGCGTCGCGCGACCGCATCTGGCGCTCGAGCGCCAGGCCGAGCGCGAGTTGCGCGTCGGCGAGCGTGGAGTCGAGCGCGAAAGCACGCTGCGCGCTCGCCTCGACCAGCGCTGTCGCCGAGTCGGTCGGGTCCGGAGACCAGACTGATAGGACCTCGTAGGCCATTGCCAGACCGGCGTGTGCGCGGGCGAACCTTGGGTCTCGTGCGACCGCCTGCCGGTAGTACGCGATGGAACGGATGACGTTGGCTCGGCCGCGCGCGAGCCAGTAGTACCGGCCTTTCAGGTAGAGATCGTACGCCTCCTGGTCCGTCGTGCCGCGTTCCGCGTCCGCCACTGCCGCGCCCCCGCCGCGGCCGCCGAGCGCCGGCGCGAGGGCGGCGACGATGGCGCGCGTGAACTCGTCCTGCACGGCGAAGACATCGCCCGCGCCGCTCTCGTAGACGCTGTCCCAGAGCACCTTTCCGTCGGCCGCGCTCACGAGCTGCGTGGTCACGCGCAGCCGGTCGCCCGCCCGGCGCACCGTGCCGCCGACCAGGGCGCCGACGTCGAGCACGCGGCCGATCTCCTGGGCCGCGACGGCCTTCCCCTTGAACGCGTAGCTCGACGTGC
>JBBJNN010000010.1:0-29476 GCA_037720885.1 Gemmatimonadaceae bacterium
TGTGCTCGATACACTGGATCGTGTGGCCGTGTGCACCGGCTACGTCGCCGACGGCGACGTGCACGACGAATTTCCGGGCGATCTCGTCGTGCTGGAGCGCGCCGTGCCGCGGTACGAGTGGTTCGATGGGTGGCGCGAGTCCACCTCCGAGGCACGCGCGCTCGAGGATTTGCCGCCGGCGGCCCGGCGCTACTTGGAGCGCGTCGAAGAGCTGGCCGAGACGCCGATTGCCTACGTGAGCGTGGGCACGCGGCGCGATCAGATCATCGGACCGGCGCCGCGGGCCGCCGTCGGATGAGCGCGGCGACCGTCCCCGTCGCCGCGGATTCGACGGGCGCCGCGGCCGACGGGGGCGTGGACATCGCGATCGTCGGTGCGGGTCCCTGCGGGCTGGCCGCCGCGATCGCCGCGAAGCGAGCAGGTCTCGCCGCGATCGTGTTCGACCGGTCGTGCGTGGTGAGCGGCATCGCCGGCTATCCAACGTACATGACCTTCTTCTCGACCGCCGAGCGGCTCTCCATCGGAGGGGTACCGTTTGTGGTCGCCGGTGAGAAGCCGACCCGGCGCGACGCGCTTGCCTACTACCGCGCGGTCGTGGACCACTTCGACCTGCAGGTGCGGCAGTATGAAGCCGTCGAGCGGGTGGAGCGGCTCGAGCGGGCCGGGAGCGAGGCGGGCGGCAGCGCGCGGGGGGCCCCCCCCACTGAGACGATGCCTCTGGCCCGCTCGGCGCGTGCCATCGATCTGCCGCGCTCCGGCGCCAGGTTCCGCATCCACTCGCGCACCCGCGCGGGCGCCGAACAGGTGACGTCAGCTGGCGCGGTCGTCATCGCCACCGGATACTTCGGCGTGCCGAACCGGCTCGGCGTCCCGGGAGAGAATCTCCCGCACGTGAGCCACGAATACCGCGAAGGACACTTCGCCTTCAGGCGCCGCGCTGTGGTGGTGGGCGGCGGCAACTCGGCCGTGGATGCCGCGCTCGACATGCAACGGTCAGGCGCCCATGTCACGCTCGTGCACTTCGGGCCGACCTTCGATCGCAACATCAAGCCCTGGCTCCTGCCCGACGTCACGAACCGCGTGGCGGACGGCAGCCTGGGCGCGCGGTGGGATTCGCGCGTGCGCGAGATCACCCCAACCGAGGTTGTGCTCGGCACGCCACGTGGCGACGAGCGCATTCCGGCAGACCACGTTTTCCTGCTCGTCGGCTACCTGCCGGAAACCACACTGCTCGCCGACCTCGGCGTCCGTATCAGTCCGGAGACCGGCATTCCCGAACATGACCGCGCGACGATGGAGACGAGCCAGCCCGGCGTGTTCATCGCCGGCGTGATCGCGTCGGGCTACGATGCGAACAAGACCTTCATCGAGAACGGCCGATTTCACGGGGATCTGATCGCGGACGCGGTGCTCGCAGCATCGCGATGAGGTGCACGGCCCGGAGCGCGTCCACGCCCGGCCGCACGCCGGCGCCCGGTGCCAATTCAGTCGCGTTCGTCTCGTCATAGTTTCTTCGTTCCTCTCTTCGTACTTCTCTCCGTACTTCTCCACGTACTCCCCATGGCCCACGCTGACGTGATGGACAAGCTCGTGTCGCTGTGCAAGCGGCGCGGATTCATCTTCCAGTCCTCCGAGATCTACGGCGGCACGGGCTCCGTGTGGGACTACGGCCCCCTCGGCGTCGAGCTCAAGAAAAACCTCAAGGACCGCTGGTGGCACGCGATGGTTCGCGCCCGCGACGACATCGAAGGGTTGGATGCCGCCATCCTGATGCATCCGCGCGTGTGGGAAGCGAGCGGCCACGTCGCCGGGTTCGCCGATCCGCTCGTGGAGTGTCGCAACTGCAAGCGTCGCTTCCGGGCCGACGACGCGAGCATCAAGGGGACGCCGGGGACGCCGGACGCACAGTGCCCGTCATGCGGGATGAAGGGCACGCTCTCCGCCGCGCGCCAGTTCAATCTCATGTTCCGGACATTCATGGGTCCGGTCGAGGAGAGCGCCTCGGTCGTTTACCTCCGGCCGGAAACGGCGCAGGGGATCTACGTCAACTTCCTCAACGTGCAGGGGAGCACGCGGCAGAAGGTGCCCTTCGGCATCGCGCAGATCGGGAAGGCTTTCCGCAACGAGATCACCCCCGGCAACTTCATCTTCCGTACCCGCGAGTTCGAGCAGATGGAGATGCAGTTCTTCGTCGAGCCGGGCACGGACATGGAGTGGTTCGAGTACTGGAAGGCCCAGCGCATGGAGTGGCACCGCGGGCTCGGCCTGGCCGCGGACCGGCTCGAGTTCTACCAGCACCAGCCCGAGGAGCGCGCTCACTATGCCCGCGACGCGTACGACGTCAAGTTCGATTTCGGTGGCACGCTCGGCTTTCAGGAGATCGAGGGAGTCCATCACCGCGGCGATTTCGACCTCACACAGCATCAGCAGTTCTCCGGCAAGAAGCTCGAGTACTTCGATCAGCCGAACAACCGACGCTTCGTCCCATACGTCGTCGAGACGTCGGCCGGCGCGGACCGCACGACCCTGGCGGTGCTCGTCAACAGCTACCGCGAGGAATCGGTGCAGGGCGAAGACGAGGGCCGTACGCTACTCGCGCTGCACCCCGCCCTCGCGCCGATCAAGGCGGGAATCTTTCCACTCGTCAAGAAGGATGGCATGCCCGAGATGGCGCATCGGGTCGCCGCCGACCTGCGTCGTCACTTTCCCGTGTTCTACGATGAGTCCGGCGCGATCGGCCGGCGCTACCGCCGGCAGGATGAGATCGGCACGCCGTGCTGCATCACGATCGACGGGCAGTCCACGGCCGATGGCACCGTCACCATCCGCGACCGCGACACGCTCGTGCAGGATCGCGTCGCGGCGGACCAGCTCCGCGCGGCGCTCGCTGAACGACTCGCGCCGTGAGCGCCGCCGGAACGATCACGCTCGCGCGGCTGCGCGCCGACGGCGAACTCCTCCTCGAGGAGCTGTCGCGCGAGATGTACGTGGCGCAGGCGGGCTTCAAGGCGACCGCCGAGCTGCAGGCGATCTACGCGCGGCACACGAGCATACTGGGCGACGACGCGCTCGCGATGGTGCGCGAGGCCTTTCTTGGCTCCGCCGACGGGAGCGAGGAGCGCCGCTCGGCACGGCTGCTGTTGGATTGGCTGGCTGACTTGCGAGCACAACGCGCGTTGGCCGAGCATGATGAGCGCGAGATCGCGTGGGAGGCTTCCGCGATGCTCACCCTCCCCGGCGGGCGCCGCCTCGAGTATCAGCGGGCGGCGATCGAGATGGCAAACACGGAAGACCGGCCCGAGCGGCTGCTGATCGAGCGCGGGCGCGCGACGCTCGTGGCGCGTGAGCTGGCGCCGTTGCGCCGCGAGCGATTCGAGCGCGAGAAGGACGTCATCGAGTCGCTCGAGATCGCACCCGGCTACAACGCCACCTTCACGGCCCTGAGCGGTATCGCCCTTCCCTCGCTCGTCGCCGAATGCCGACAGTTTCTCAGCGACACGGCGCCGATGTGGGACGATGTCGTGCGCGAGCTCGTGCGCACGCGGCTCGGGGTGCCCCTCGGCGAAGCGACGCGCGCCGACGCGCTCGCGCTGATGCGGGCTCGCGAGTTCGATGCCTACTTTCCGCGCGGCGCCATGGAGCCGAGCGTGCGGCGCCAGGTCGGCGAGATGGGCATCGACCCCGACGCGGATGGTCGCATTCGCTTCGACACGGGCGAGCGCGAAGGGAAGCGCGCGCGCGCCTTCTGCGCACCGGTCCGTGTGCCGGAGGAGGTCTACCTCGTGCTGCGGCCACACGGCGGGCAGACGGATTACCGCACGCTGCTCCACGAGCTGGGGCACGCGCTCCATTTCGGCTACACGCGGCCGGATCACCTGTTCGAGTTCCGATGGCTCGGCGACAATTCCGTCACCGAGGCGTACGCGATGCTCTTCGATCACCTGCTGCACCAGGAAGGTTGGTTGCGGCGCTACACGGAGCTTGGGAAGCTCGATGTCCCGCGCTACCTCCGGAGCGTGGGCTTCGAGGAGCTACAATTCCTCCGGCGCTACTGCGCGAAGCTCATCTACGAGGAGTCCCTGTACGGGGGCGACGTGCCGTGGGATGCGCTCCCTGACATGTACGCCGAGACGCTGGCCGGTGCCACGTCGTTCCGCTACGATCCGTCTGACGCGTTCGTCGATGTGGACCCGCGCTTCTACGCGGCGCGCTATCTGCGAGCGTGGCAGCTTCAGGCGGTGCTGGCCGAGGCACTCGTCGAGCGGTTCGACGCCGACTGGTACCGGAACCCGCGAGCCGGCCCGTGGATGGTGAGCGAGCTGTTCGGCGAAGGGCAGCGTGAGCTCGGCGACGAGCTGGCGAGCCGTGTCGCCGGGCAGCCGATGTCGTTCGCACCGCTCGTACGGAGCGTGGAACGGCTGCTGTCGAGCTGACCTGCGCCGCCAACCTCCCGCCAACGCCATGCGCCGCTCGGTTCTCCTTCTCTCCCTGCTCGCCCTCACGGCTGCCGCCATGCCCAGGCACGTTCGCGCTCAGGAGCCCGACTGGGGCGCCGCTCGCTCGGAGACGGTCGAGCACCTGCAGCGTCTCATCCGGATGAACACCGTCAACCCGCCGGGCAACGAGATTGCGGTCGCACGCTACTTCGACAGCACGCTCAAGGCGGCGGGAATCGAGACCCATCTCTTCGAGCCGTCGCCGGGGCGCGCCGCGTTCGTCGCGCGTCTCAAGGGCACCGGCGCGAAGCAACCGGTCGTACTGATGGGGCACATGGACGTCGTCGGCGTCGAGCGCGACCGGTGGTCGGTGGACCCGTTCGCCGCGATGATCAGGGACGGCTACCTCTATGGACGCGGCGCCATTGATGACAAGGGGATGCTGGCCGCGAACCTCGAGACCATGCTGCTCCTCAAGCGGCAGATCCTCGACAAGGGCGGCTCCCTCTCGCGTGACGTCATCTTCATCGCCAACTCGGACGAGGAGGCGGGCGGTGACTGGGGCATGGGATGGCTCATCGCCAATCACCCCGAGCTGATCCGCGCCGAGTTCGCGCTGAACGAGGGTGGGCGCACGCGCGTCGTGCGAGGCAAGCCGCTCTACGTCGCGGTGCAGAACACCGAGAAGGTGTCCCACGTCGTCAAGGTGGTGGCGAAGGGGCCGGGCGGCCACGCATCGGTGCCGCTCGCGGACAACGCCGTCGTCCGCCTCGGGCGCGCGTTGGTGGCGATTGGCGGGCACCGCGAACCGCTCCGCGTGAACCCGACGACCCGCGTGTTCTTCGCGGAGCTGAGCAAGGTGTGGCCAGACCTCAGAGAACGCCGCGCGATGGCCGACGTCGCCTCGCGCGACTCGGCGCGCACCGAACGCGGCGCGCGCGTGCTCGCGGCGATCCCGGTCTTCGACGCCGTGCTCCGGAACGGCGTGTCGCCCGTCATCCTGGCTGGCGGCATCCGGAGCAACGTCATCCCGGCGGAAGTGTCGGCGACGCTCAACGTCCGCACACTTCCCGGTGAATCGCTCGACGGTGTGCTCGCGCGCCTCAAGCGCGCGGTGAAGGATTCGCTCGTCTCGTTGGAGATCGTGGACCGCGAGACGGTGGACGCGCCGGCATCGTCGTTCGCGTCGCCGATGTTCGCCGCCATTCGAGACGCCGTGGCCGAGCTCGACCCGACCATGGTAGTCGTGCCGTATCTCAGTACGGGTGCCACGGACAGCGCGCGACTCCGCGAATGGGGAATGCAGGCATACGGGATTCTGCCCTTTCCGTTGGCGCAGGATGACGAGGATCGCATGCACGGCAACGACGAACGCATCCCGCTCGAATCGCTGCACTTCGGCACGCGTCTCATCTACGGTGCGATCCTACGGGTGGCGCGATGATCGTGCAGCCACTGGCGGGGGCACTGTCGGCGAAGGTGCCGACGGCTAGCCGCGCGGCGCGCCGGCCGGATACCTTTCACCGCTCCGCGCGGGCACTTCGCGACACGCTCGCGCGGGCGCGCCGGCGCGGCGCCGGCTGACTCCGACCACCCTTCGTGACGACATGCTCCAGGAAACGACGACGTCCATGCCGGCGGCAGCGGTGCTGGCCGCGGCGAAAGGTTTCTTCGCCCGGCGAAATCCGATCTACGCGGCGTTCCTCGAGAAGGAGGGTCCGACCTTCGCGTCCTTCCGCGGGCAAGGGGGCGAGGAGCTCGTCATCGGCGTAGCGGACGCCGAGGGTGGCGGGACGGCGGTGCGTGGCTCTACCTATCTGTTCGACCAGCAGATCGCGCGCTTCTTCGCGACGCTTCCGCCGCTCGTGGCGAAGGCCGAGGTGGTGACCGGATGACGGCTCCCCCGTTCGTCTGGAACGTTCGCAGCCGGAATGAGATCGTGCGCGTGGGCGCGGCGAACGGTGCGGCGATGAACGTGCGCGTCGAGGTGCCCGAAGTGTGGGACGTCGTGCGCGTCGCCGCGGAGCCGAGCGCGTCGGTGCTCGAGGTCAAGCGCGCCGCACTCGACGTCCTCGTGCCCGGCGCCGACGTTTCGCGGTACGTGATCAAGCTGCGCGGGTACGAGGTGCTCGACGAGGCGAAGTCACTCTCCGACGCCGGAGCGCTGGACGGCTCGATCTTTCTGCTCACGCACCGGCGACGTCGTCCCGTCCGGTGAGCGTGACCGCCCCGGCGCGCGGCGTTGCCGGCGTTGCCGAGCGCCGCGACGAGCTGCTCTCGGCGGCTGCTCGCCTGCGGGCGGAGGTGGGCCGGCGCGTCGTGGGGCAGGCGGCGGTGGTCGAGGAGATTCTCATGGCGGTCCTCGCCGGCGGGCATGTGCTGCTCGTCGGTGTACCGGGCCTCGCGAAGACGCTCATGATCCGCTCGATCAGCGAGGCGATGCGGCTCGATTTTCGCCGCATCCAGTTCACACCCGATCTCGTGCCGAGCGACATCACTGGTACCGAGATCATGGAGGAAGACACCGCGACCGGTGCGCGCTCCTTCCGATTCGTGCGCGGCCCCGTCTTCGCGAACATCTTGCTCGCGGACGAGATCAACCGCACGCCGCCTCGCACCCAGGCGGCGCTCCTCGAGGCGATGCAGGAGCACGCGGTGACCGCTGCCGGCACGACGATGCGCCTGCCCGAGCCTTTCTTCGTGCTCGCCACGCAGAACCCGATCGAGCAGGAGGGGACGTACCCGCTGCCCGAAGCGCAGCTCGATCGCTTCCTGTTCGACGTGCGGATCGGCTACCCGGCGGAAGACGAGGAGATCGCGATCCTGCGCGCGACGACCGGCGCGGGCGATGTCTCACTGACCGCCGTGCTCGACGCTGAGCAGACGCTCGCCCTGCAACGCCTCACGCGCGAGGTGCCTGCCGCCGACCCCGCGCTCCGCTACGCGGCCTCGCTCGTGCGCGCCACGCGTCCGGACAATCCGGCTGCGCCTGACCTCGTCAAACGCTACGTGCGGTGGGGCGCAGGCCCGCGCGCGGGCCAGGCGCTCATCCTCGGTGCCAAGGCGCATGCGCTCCTCGCCGGACGTTTCACCGTCGCTCCGGAGGACATCCGACGCGTCGCCGCGCCCGTGCTCCGCCACCGGGTGCTCCCCAACTTCGCGGCGGAGGCCGAGGGCATCACCGCGGAGCGCGTGATCGAAGAAGTGCTGTCGCGCGTGGCTCCGCCGCGGAGCGACATCCGGCTCTGACGGGCGCCGGCATGGACACAGGACGGCGGTGACGAGCGCTCCCGCGGCCGCGGGTTATGGCGCGCTGCTCGACGCCCTGCGCGGGGTGGGGTGGCCCGCCCGGCTGGCCGTGCGCGGATCCACGCCGGGTACGCACCGTTCCCGCCTGGTTGGCGTCTCGCCCGAGTTCACGGAGTACCGCCCCTACCGGCAGGGAGACGATCCGCGCCGGCTCGACTGGAAGCTGCTCGCGCGGACGGATCGTGCCTACCTCCGCATCACGAACGACCGTGCCACGCTCGGGACCACGATCATCGTGGATGCGTCCGTCTCGATGGCGTTCCCGAGCGATACGTGGGGCAAGTGGGTACTCGCGCGCGAGTTGGCGGTGGGGCTTGCCGCCGTCGCTCATGCGGGTGGCGATCCAGTTGGCGCCACCGCCGTCGTCGATGCGCGCCGAGTCGGGCTTCCACCGCGGACGCGCCGCGGCGTGATTGGTGAGATCGGCCGCCTGCTCGACGGCGTCCGGCCTGCAGGGCAGGCGCCGCTGGCGCAGGCGATCGCTGCTGCGTACCGGACGCCGCGCATGGCGATTGTCTCCGATCTACTGGGCGATGCGGATGCCATGCTGATCGCCGCGCGTGCGCATGTCATCGCCGGCGGCGAGGTGCACGTGATCCACGTAGTCGCGCGGGAAGAGGCCGATCCGCCCGCTGCTGCCATCCTCGCGCGCGACCCCGAGCACGACGACATCCGCCGCCCGCTGGTGGACGCGACGCGAGCCGAATATCTGGCTGCGTTCTCCGCGTGGCGCTCGGAGCAGGCGCGCGCGTGGCGCGCGGCCGCCGCCAACTACACTGCCGTCGTGACCGGCGAGGCCGCGGCGCATGCGGTGCGACGTGTGACCGAGCCGCCGACCGCGGAGCGATCCGCGCGATGACGTTGCTCGCGCCGTTGTTCCTCGCCGCCGCAGCGGCCGTCGCGGCGGGCGTCGTTGCGCTGCACCTGCTCGCGCGCCAGCGCCCGCGCGATGCTGCCTTCCCGACGGCGCGCTTTGTTCCGGACCGCCCGGCGCGGGCGCCGAGCCGCGCGCTTCGCCCGGCGGACCTGCGTCTCCTCGCGCTTCGCGTGCTGACCGTGCTCCTCGCAGGCGCGGCGCTCGCGCAGCCCGTGCGTACGCCGCCGCGGAAGGCGATACGGCGCGTCGTCGCGCTCGATCTCTCTCGCGCGCTGGCCGATCCGGCCGACGCGGTGGCGCGCGCCGCGGCGCTCCTCCGCGATGGCGACGCGCTTGTGACGTTCGACAGTGTCGCACGCGCGGTGCACGGCAACGTACGCGATTCGCTCCGGACCCTCCGCGTGACGACCGCGCCGGGATCGCTCTCGGCCGCACTGATCGTGGCTTCGCGCGCGGCGGCGGCGCTCGCGCCGCGCGCGGACTCCCTGGAGCTCACTGTTGTGTCGCCGCTCGTGCGTGAGGAGTGGGACGACGCGACGGCCGCTATTCGCGCGCGGTGGCGGGGCCGCATCAACATCGCACGCGTGGCGGCGGCGCGCGCGCCGCGGGAAGAGCCCGGCGTCGAACTTCGCGCCGACCCCGATGATCCGCTGCGCGCAACCGTTGCGCTACTCGGCCTCGCACGGAATGGGGCGCTCGTACGCATCGTGCGCGACTCGCCCACGGCCGCCGATTCCGCCTGGGCGCACGATAGCGGCGGCGCGCTCGTCTGGTGGCCCGCGGCCACGGCGGCCCTTCGAGCGCGCGAGCGCGCAGATACAGTGGGCGCGCTGATCGCGGGGAGCGCAGTCTCCGTGGCCGCATGGGTGCGCACGGCCGATCCGGCGCCAGGACGAGCGATGGCGCGGTGGGTAGATGGCGCTCCGGCCGCTACCGAACGCCGCTCGGGTGCGGGGTGTCTCCGCTCCGTGGCCATACCGCTCGCGGCCGAAGGCGACCTCGCCCTCCGGGAGGGAACGGGCCGGGTCGTCGCTCGACTCGCGGCGCCATGCGGCGTGACATCCGACTTCGCGCCACTATCGGATTCCCTCATCGCCACCCTGGCCGGCGCTGGGCCTGCGCTGATCGCGCGCTCCGTCCGCGCCGCCCCCAGACCGGTGAGCCGCGCCGCACCGTGGCTGCTCGGTGGCGTGCTTCTCCTCGCCATGGCGGAGCCGCTCGCGCGCCGGGCGCGGAGGGACCGGTGAGCCCCGCTCGGCGCCGAGTCGGCGCGGCCCGCGCCGCTCTTGCCGGCAGTGTCGTCGCGAGCGCCGCGCTCTGGGGACTGGCCATATCACTGCTCGCCTGGCTCGCGTTGTCTGCGATCGCGGGCGTCGCCGGCCGCAGCGCCAGCGGCTTGGCGAACGCACCGGGAATGCGTTCTGTGGTCGCCCTCGCAGCCGGTGTCGCCGTCGCCACCGCGGTGCTCCGGCGCGGCCGACGCGCGTGGTCGCTCGAGGCAGTGGCGCTCTGGCTCGAGGAGCAGGTGCCCGCGCTGCGCTACGCCCTCGTGACCGCACTGGACGCGCGCTTCGCCGGCGCCGATCCGGCACTCGAGCGGGCGGTCGCGGCAGCACGGTGGGAACGTCCGCTCCGCCGGGCGCTCGCGCGCACGCTGCTCCCACCGCTCGCGGCGGTCGCCGCCGCGGCGGTGCTGACCTGGGTGCTCACGCCCGGCGTCGCGATGGGTAGGAATGGTGAGCGCGGTGCACCTGCCAGAAGCGCTCCGGCGCGCGCGACTTCCGCAGACGCGCCTAGCCGGCTGGCGCCGCTCCGCGCGAGCGTCATGCCGCCGGCCTACAGTCGCGAACCGGAGCAGACACTCCACGAGCCCTCGACGATCGCCGCCCTCGTCGGCGCGCGCGTCGTGCTGACGGGCCGCGGCTCGGCCGCCGGTATCGTGGCGGCCGCGGGCGATGCGGCCGCCGCTGTCGCGGAGATCGGGAGCGAATGGCGCCTGGAGCTCGCCATGCCGACCCGCGCGGCGGCGATCCGGATCCGTGACCGGCGCTTCGAGCGCATCATCGTCCTCGAGCCACGGGCCGACTCGGTACCGGTCACGACCCTGACAAGCCCGCCCCGCGATACGGTCTTCCGGACGCCCGGTGGGACCCTCGGTCTCACCGCGGATGCTCAGGACGACATTGGTCTCTCCGCCGGCTGGTTGGAGTTCATCGTCAGTTCGGGGGAGGGGGAGAGTTTCTCCTTTCGCTCCGGCACGGTCGGTCGCGGGACATTCGGTGGCTCGAAGCGCGGGAACCTGCGGGCGACGTTGTCGCTCGATGCGCTCGGCCTCAAGGCGGGTGACGTGGTGCACCTCAGGGCCGTCGTCCGCGACAACAACGCGGTGAGTGGGGTGTCGGTCGGGTACTCGGAGACGCGCACCCTGCGCATTGCCCGTCTCGGCGAGTACGACTCGGTCGCCGTCGAAGGCGCGCCGCCGCCAGAGGCAGACAGGAGCGAGGTGAGCCAGCGCATGCTGATCATGCTGGCCGAAGCGCTCGAGCGCCGCCGCCAGTCGCTCTCGAGGACGGCGCTGACGGGCGAGTCCGGACGTATCGCCCGCGACCAAGCTCGCCTTCGCCGCCGCGTCGGCGAGATCATCTTCGCGCGCCTCGGCGGCGAGGGGAGCGCCGAACACGCGCACGGCGATGACGACGCTGCCTCCGGCGCCGGTGGCAGGCGACTCACGCCCGCTGAGCTGCTCAAGGCTGCGGAGGCCGCCACGGGGAGCGGTGTCGGCGAGGCGCTCGACTTCGAGGGGGACGAGACACCGGTGGTCGCCATCAACCGGCCCCTCCTCGAGGCCTACAACGCCATGTGGGACGCGGAGCGGGAGCTGGGGGTCGGCGAGCCGCGGCGCGCGCTGCCGCACATGCGCGCGGCCCTCGCCGCGATTCAGAAGGCGCGAGCGGCGGAGCGGGTCTATCTGCGTGGCCGGCCGCCAGCGGTCGTGGTGGACCTCGACAAGGTGCGGCTCGGCGGCAAGCTCGAGAACGTGGGGGCCGAGCCGCGGACTCCACGCGCGGATGCGTCGTCACCAGCGGCGGCGCGAGCGGCGCGACTCGTGGCCGCCATCGGATTGCTCGTCGGCGATCCGCGTGGCGCGAGTGATTCGCTCGCGCTCCTCCGGGTTGACGCGGTCGAGAGTGCGCCGTCGCTCGCCCGCGCGCTCGGCGACGCGATCGAAGCGTTGCGCGCCGGCCGCGACGCCACGGCGGCACTTCGTTCAGCGCGTCGAGCGGCGGCAGGCGAGCCTGCCTCGCGGTCCCAGCTCCTGCGGTGGGGCGGGGCTTGGTGAGCGAGTTCGTGTTCGCGACGGCGCAATACGAGTCCGGCGACTGGGACAGTGCGCCCCTCGTGCCGCCGAACATCATCGACTCGGTTGCGCGCTACACCGGCATTGAGGTCGCGCCGACCGGAGCGATCGTGCCGCTGTCCTCGAGCGACCTGTTTCGCTACCCGCTTGTCTACGCCACCGGCCATCTCCCGGTTCGCTTCACGGCGGCAGAGCGCGCGAACCTGCGGACGTTCACCGAGCGCGGTGGCATGCTCTTCGTGGACGATCACAATCATGACATCGACGGCGCCTTCCACAAGACGGCAAGCGAGGAGATTCGCGCCGCGGTCGGTCCGCTGGTACAGCTCCCTAACTCGCACGCGCTCTACCGCGCGTTCTTCCGATTCCCGGACGGTCCGCCCGCCACCAGCCACGAGCTGAATGGATGGGGCGACAACCTCGTCCACGCCCATCTCCAGGCGGTCATGCACGGGGATCGTGTGGCGGTGCTCTACAGCAACAAGGACTACAGCTCCGAGTGGGGCTACCACCCCGACAATAAGCGCTTCCTCTCCGTTGACAATACCCGCTTCGCGGTGAACATCGTCGTCTATGCGCTCACCCGGTAGCGGCGCACGCGTCACCGTCGAGTGCATGCTCCGCGTGGCATCGGTCGTGCTCTCGGCGTGGATGCTCCGGCGCTCGCTCGCGCCCCTGCTGCCGCCCGTACCCTCGGAGGCGGCGTCGCCCGCCACGCTCGATGCCGCGCTCGCGCGGTGGACCGAGTCCGCCGGGCTCGAGTCGCTGCACGTCGTGCTCGACTCGGCCCCCGACGCGCGCGGCCTGGCGTGGCTCGCCAGCCTCCGGCGCGCCGGTGCTACCGTCACCTGGTCGGCGCCGGCGATCCCCGCGACGGCGATCGCCGTCGAGCCGGTGAACGAGCCGGGCGGCGGTGAGCGGCTGTTAGTCGCGGCGCCCAGCGGGAGCGTCGTGGAAGTGCGAGACGGGGCCGGGCTGCTCGACACGCTGCGTATCGTAGCCGCCGGAGGCAGTGTCGCCACGACCGCGCTCGAGGCACCGGCCGCGGCGCGCGTCGCCTCGCAGTGGGCGCGCACGGCTCCCCGCGACTCGCTGATCGTGCGGCGGGTGCTCGTCGTCGGGCGCGCGGGGTGGGAGGCCAAGTTCGCCATCGCGGCGCTAGAAGAGCGTGGCTGGCTGGTCGATGCGCGTCTCCGCGTCGCGCCCACGGTGGAGGTCACGCAGGGTGCGCCCGTCGCGGCGCTCGACACCGCGCGGTACGCCGCCGTCGTCGCACTCGATTCCTCCGTCGGGCCGCTCGCCGGCCGCATCGCGCGCTACGTGCGCGATGGCGGCGGCGTCGTGCTCGCCGGCTCCGCCGCGCGCGTGCCCGCGTTGGCAGCGATCGCCGCCGGCGCACCGGGCGCGCGGGTACGAGCGGCGTCGGTCTCCCTCGCCGGCACCGAGCCTCGCCGGGCGCTCGGCTATTACCCGATCGCCAGCCTTCGGCGCGAGGCGGTGCTCCTCGAGCGGAGCGACGGCCGTACGGCGGCCGCTGCGCGGCGCGAGGGCGCGGGGCGCGTGGTCCAGGTGGGGTACGACGAGAGCTGGCGCTGGCGGATGCTGGGCGGTCCGTCCGGCCCCGCGGATCACCGCGCGTGGTGGTCGGCGCTCGTCGGGAGTGCCGCGTACCGCGCCGCGACGCCGCTCGCCGCGAGATCACCGGGCGCCGCGCCGCTCGCCGAGCTCGTGGATGCGCTCGGTGCCGAGAGCGCCGCGCCCGCGCCGGCCGCGCCGGTGACGACGTCGCGGGGCGTGCCGGGTTGGATGCTCGCGCTCCTCTTTCTCTGTCTGTTCGCCGAGTGGACGTCGCGGCGCACGCGAGGTGCGGCATGACTGTAGCCTTTCTCTCCCACTCCGATTGTGGGCGCCACGATACAGGCTGGGGCCATCCGGAGCACGTCGGGCGCTTGCGCGCCATACCGCGCGCACTCCGCGAGCATGCTGATCTGATGCGAGACCTCAGCCATCTCGAGGGGCGGCATGCGACCGAGGAAGAGCTCGCGCTCGTGCACGACCCGGCCTACATCGCGCGAGTGCGTACCCTCGCCGGGTCCGGGGGCGGAGCGCTGGACCCTGACACGCTGGTGAGCGAGGGATCGTGGGACGCCGGGACGGCGGGCGCCGGTTGTCTGCTCGACGCCGTCGATCTCGCGGTGTCTGGCGAGGCGGTGCGGAGCTTCTGCGCCGTCCGTCCCCCTGGGCACCACGCGCTCCGCGCGCGGGGCATGGGGTTCTGCCTGTTCGCCAACGTCGCGCTCGCCGCCGTGTACGCGCGCGCCCGTCACGGCCTCGAGCGTGTGTTGATCGTGGATTGGGACGTCCACCACGGCAACGGGACGCAGGCCATCGTGGAAGGGGAGCGCGACATTCGTTTCGTCTCGATGCACCAGTGGCCCTGGTATCCGGGCACCGGGGCAGCCGAGGATCGCGGCGAGCACCGGAACGTGTGGAACGTGCCGATGCGGGCGGGGCTCGCTCCAGGCCGCTACGTGGACGCGCTGCGCGCCGCGGTCGACGATGCGACGCGGGACTTCACGCCCGATCTCGTGCTCCTGTCCGCCGGCTTCGACTCGCTCCGCGGCGATCCCCTTGGCGGTTTCACGCTCGAGCCCGAGCACATCGCGGAGCTCACACGGTGGCTCGTGGCCGCTGCCGGTGCCTGGTGCGGCGGCAGGGTGGTGAGCGCACTCGAGGGTGGATACAACGTCGAGCGCCTCGGGGAAGCCTGCGTCACGCACGTGCGCGCCCTGCAGTAGAGGCGCTGATCGCCCGGCAGCTCCGCCTCGGCGCGCTTGCCCCGCGTGTTTCGCGCCCGCTAGATTCCGCGCTCACGGAATCCAACTCACCAAAGGCGTCCAATGGCCGCACCCGACAGCGACGTGACGGCGGAGCGAAGCGCGTCGCGCGCGATGACGGCCGCGGACGATGCTGCGCAGCCTGCGCTCGACGAGGCGGCCACGACTGGCGAACGGGAAGCTGCCGCGGCCCGCGCAATCTCGGACGCCAAACCGCACCTCCCGCGCTCGTTCTACCGTGATCCCTCCGGCGCGATGCGCCAGGATCTCCTGCCCCGCGAGCTGCGCGAGATCGTCCGGAGCAAGAAGGGCGTACTCTGGGTGGACGTTGACGCGGCGAGCCGGCACCAGCACGCGGTGCTCGAGAAGGTATTCGACTTCCACCCGCTGGCCGTCGAGGACACGCTCAGCCCGAACTCCCGCGTCAAGATCGAGGAGTACGAAGGCTACGTGTTCATCATCATCCGCGGTGTCCGGTTCAACGACTCCACCAACGATCCGTACGATTTCGAGACGCTGAATCTCTGCTTCTTCCTCGGCCCGAACTTCCTCGTCACCTCCCACCTCGACCCGTCGCCGAGTTGTTCGGACATCGGGCACCGGTTGGTCTGCAATCCCGACGTGCTCGACCGGGGGGCGGCGCGGCTCATGTATCTCGTGATGGACGCGGCGATCGATCGCTACTTCCCCATCATCGAGAAGGTAGACGAGTTCATCGATGGCCTGGAGGAGCGCGTCTTCGTCAACTTCGACAGCGAGGCGCTCCGCAGCGTCTTCAGCGTCAAGCGCCTCGTCCTCTCGCTTCGCCGGCATCTCTCGCCACAGCGCGAGGTGTTCAACATCCTCACGAACCGGCCGAGCGCGTTCCTCACGCCCGATCTCCAGATCTACTTCCGCGACATCTATGACCACGTGCTGCGGCTGAACGACTCGTTCGACACGCAGCGCGACCTGTTGAGCAGCACGCTCGACGCGTATCTCACGCAGGTGTCGAACCGGCTGGGGCTCGTCACCAAGGGCCTGTCGGTCATCGCGACGCTCAGCATCCCGTTCGTGGTCGTGAGCGGCATGTGGGGGATGAACTTCACGCACATTCCACTCTCCGGGAATCCGCACGGCTTCTGGTTCATGCTCGCCCTTCAACTCGGGATCGGTGCGGGTCTGGTCGCGATCCTGCGCTGGCGCAAGTGGCTGTAGCGGCGCTACGCCTGTACGGCGTCGCGGCCCTCACCGATCGCAACGGCAAGGCCCTCGCGCCGCAGACGACGCTCGTGGTCCAGCGCGAGCTGGGGGCGGTCGTGCGAGTGGCGCCGTTCAACGCCGTCGAGATGAGCGATCGCGAGCTCGACGACTACCGGCAGGTGATCGACAGCGTCTTCGAGGAGACCACGGTCCTGCCCGCGCCCTTCGGCACCGTGTTCCGCTCGGCGGACCACGTGCAGCGGTGGCTGAAAGCACACCATCTCGCGTTGAACGAGGGCATCCACCTCGTGCAAGGCCGCTGCGAGATGCGGGTCCATGTCTCACACCGGCGGGAGAGCGCGCCCGCGGCTGGTGCGCCGCCTGTCAGCGAGGTACGGGACACGCGCGACGATGAGCGCCGGTGGGGCGAGTTGAACGCGCAGGCAGCAGACATCTTCCGTCAGCTTCGCCGGAACGTGTCGGCCGCGGTTCCGCTCCGGCCTGCACAGCCGGTGTCGTCGAGCGGCAGCGCGTTTCTCGTGGAGCGCACGCAATGGCGCGACTTCGTCGAAGCGGTGTCGGTCATGGCGAAGCGCGCCGACGAGTTGCGCGTCGAGACGAGCGGGCCGTGGCCGCCGTTCGCGTTCGTTCGCATGGACCTGGGGGCGTAGCCCGTGTTCTGTCCTGACTGCGGTACGTGGAATCGTGCATCGGCCGTGACCTGCGCGAGGTGCCGCTCCGAGCTCCCCGATCTGCCGGATGCGCCGAGCTCGCGGCCGGACGAGGAGCTGGATCATCTCCGTCGTGCTACGGGTGCGCGCTACCGCGTGCAGCGGCGCATCGGGAGTGGCGGTATGGCGCACGTCTACGCGGCCTCGCACGCCGTACTCGGGCGCCCACTCGTGATCAAGGTGCTCCTCGCGAACCTTGCACGGGAGCCGGAGATGCGCGAGCGCTTCCGGCGCGAGGCAGAAGCCGCATCGCAGCTGTGCCACCCGCACATCTGCTCGATCGTGGACTTCGGGGAGATCGAGGAGTCGGTGTTTCTCGTGATGCCCTTTCTCGCCGGCGGCTCGATGGCCGACGTCATCGTCCGCGACCGCGTGGTTGGCTCCGAGCGCGCGGCGAGCGTCGCGGCGCAGGTCGCGACGGCGCTCGATTACGCGCACCGTCGCGGCATCGTCCACCGCGACGTGAAGCCGGACAACATCCTGTTCGACGAGGACGGCAACGCGCTCGTGACGGATTTCGGTATCGCCACCGCGCGCTTCCACAGCCGGCTTACCGCGACCGGGCGCGCGATGGGGACGCCTCACTACATGTCTCCCGAGCAGGCCATGGGAAAGCTCGTGGACGGCCGGAGCGATCTGTACGCGGTGGGTGTCATGCTGTACGAGATGCTCCTCGGCTTCCCACCCTTCGACGGCGCCGACTCGTACTCGATCGGGTACAAGCACGTCCACGAGGCGCCGGCTCCACCCGACGTCGTGGACTCGGGCACGCCCGCGCAACTTTCGCAGATCATTATGCGTTGCCTGGCGAAGCACCCAGCCGAGCGATTCCAGCGCGGGAACGAGCTGGCCGACGCATTACTCACTTACCTCGGCCAGGCGACAGCCGGCACGGGATCCGAGTTTCGCGCCGCCAGTCTCGCGCGCCGCCTCGGCATCGTGCCGACGCCGCGCTGAGCGCCGCGCGCCACCGGCGACCGTCGTCGCGATGAAGCTGTCGCACGAGATTCTCACGCTGCGCACGAAGCACCCGTTCTTCATCGCGCGCGGTGGATCGGGCGAGTGGCGCGTGGTGTGGGTACGCGTCACAGATGCAGATGGCCTGGAGGGCTGGGGCGAAGCCGCGCCGAGTCGCTTCTACGGCGAGACGCCGGAGAGCGTAGTCGCCGCGCTGCCGCAGTTCGCGCGCTTGCTTGACCGTGCGGATCCCTGGGCGCTCGAGGACATCGAGGCGGAGATGAGCCTCGTGCTCGGCCGCAACGGCGCGGCGAAGAGCGCGGTATCAGCCGCACTGCACGATCTCGCCGGTAAACGGCTTGGCGTCCCGCTCTATCGGCTTTGGGGCCTCGACCCGCGCCGCGCGCCGCGCTCCAGCTTCACCATCGGTCTCGGCAACGAGGCCGAGCTACAGCGCAAGCTCGACGAAGCGGAGGCGTACCCGGTCCTCAAGGTGAAGCTCGGTACGGGCCGCGACGAGAAGATCATCCGCGCCGTGCGCGCCGCAGCGCCCGACAAGACGCTCCGTGTGGACGCGAACGCGGCGTGGTCGCCCAAGCAGGCACTCGGCATGATCGAAGTGCTGGCCGAGTGCGGCGTCGAGCTCGTCGAGCAACCGGTCGCCGCGCACGATCTCGAGGGCCTGCGCTTCGTACGGGAGCGCTCCGCGCTCCCGATCATCGCGGATGAGTCGTGCCTGGTGGCCGCAGACATCCCGCGCCTGGCTGGTGCGGTGGATGGCATCAACATCAAGCTCGCGAAGTGTGGTGGCCTCCGTGAGGCGCTCCGCATGACGGCCGTCGCGCGAGCGCACGGCATGCTGGTGATGATGGGCTGCATGATCGAGACGAGCCTGGGTATCGCCGCCGCGGCGCACATGGCCCCGCTCCTCGATTACGCGGACCTGGACGGCGCCGCACTCCTCGCGGACGATCCCTTCCGCGGCCCCTCGATCGAGGGCGGCATCATCGCCATCCCCACCGCACCCGGGCTTGGCGTCGAGCGGGCATGAGCGCCGGCCGCTTCGTCGAGGTCGCGCTCCCGCTCCCCCTCTTCCGCACGTTCACCTACTCCGTCGAGACCGAGCCCGCGAACCCGCTCGTCGAGGGCTCGCGCGTGGTCGTGCCCGTGCGGACGAGCCGGGCGATCGGCATCTGCCTCGGTCCCGCCGATGGCGCCGGCATTGCACGACCGCGCGCGGTCCTCGACGTTCCTGACGCCGATCCCGCCGTCTCGGCGGAGATGATCGCGCTCTGCCGGTGGCTGTCGGAGTACTATGTCGTTCCGCTCGGAGTCGTGCTGCGCAGCATGCTCCCGGCGGCGCTCCTCGGCTCCGACTCGCCGCGCCCGGCCGTCAAGACACAGCGCATCGCGGTCCTGCGGCGCGAGCTGCCCTCGCTCCGCGAGCGCGAGGAGTTGTTCGCGCGCGCGAAGCGCCAACGCGAGCTCTACGAGCTGCTCGAGTCGGTCGGCGGGCGCGCCGTCGTTTCGCATCTCACCGAGCAGCTTCGCTTCTCGCCGGGTGTGCTGCGCGCGCTGGTGGACCGCGAGCTGGTGGAGGTAACGGAAGATGTCGTCCGTCGCGACCCGTTCGCTTCACGCCCCGCGCCCCCGCATGTGCGGCACGAGCCGAGCGCCGCGCAACGCACGGCGATCGATGCTCTGCTCGCGGCGCAGGGTGGCGACGTCTTCCTGCTGCACGGCGTGACGGGGAGTGGCAAGACGCTCGTCTACATCGAGCTCTTACGGGACATCGTGGAGCGGCGCGGACGCGGCGCCATCGTGCTTGTTCCCGAGATCGCGCTCACGCCGCAGACGGTAGACCGCTTCCGCGCGGTATTCGGCGACCGCGTTGCCGTGCTCCATTCCGCACTCAGCGACGGCGAGCGTTACGACGAGTGGCTGGCGCTCCAGCGCGGCGAGAAACGCATCGCCGTCGGCGCGCGCTCGGCCGTGTTCGCCCCGATCCCGAACCTCGGCGCGATCGTCGTGGACGAGGAGCACGAGGGCAGCTACAAGAATGGCGAGAGCCCCCGCTATCACGCACGCGAGGTTGCCGTGCTCCGCGCGCGCCACGCGGGCGCGGTCGTCGTGCTCGGGAGCGCGACGCCGAGTCTCGAGAGCTGGCAGAACGCCGAGCGGGGTAAGTACACCCTGCTCTCGCTCCCGGATCGCGCCGGCGCGGCGCAGCTCCCGCGCGTGGAGGTAGTGGATCTGCGCCCGCTCGCGAAGCCGGCGAACACGTCTGGCGGCGAGCCGCCGCCCGATCCCTTCCGACGCGTGATCGGCGAGCGGTTGGAGAACGCGCTCGCGGCGCGGCTGCCGCGCGGGGAGCAGAGCATCCTGCTCCTCAACCGTCGCGGCTACGCGAGCTTCGTGCAGTGCCCAGACTGCGGGGACGTGCGAGACTGTCCCAACTGCTCGATCTCGCTCACCTACCATCGCGCGCCTGAGCGCCTGATCTGTCACTATTGCTTGTTCGAGGACCGGCCGTCCACGACGTGCCGACGCTGCGGGGCGACGACGATGCGGCAGCGGGGACTCGGCACGCAGCAGGTCGAGCGGCTCCTGTCCGAGCGCTTCGTCTCGGCCCGCATCGCGCGAATGGACGTGGATACGACGAGCGGCAAATGGGCGCACGCCGAGATCCTCGACCGGGTGGCGAGTGGCGAAGTCGAGATCCTGCTCGGCACGCAGATGATCGCGAAGGGACTCGACTTCCCGAACGTCACCCTGGTGGGCGTCATTGACGCCGATGTCGGCATCAACCTGCCCGACTTTCGCGCGTCGGAACGGAGCTTCCAGCTTCTGAGCCAGGTCGCCGGGCGCGCCGGGCGAGGTCCCAAGGGTGGGGAAGTCATCATCCAGACGCGGGTGCCGGGGCACCACGCCGTCCGTTGCGCCGTCGCGCACGACTATCGCGCGTTCGTGGCGGAAGAGCTCCCCTCCAGAGTAGAGCCCGCATACCCGCCGACGCTGCGACTTGCGAACGTCGTCTTCAGCGGGCTCGTGGAGGAGGCCACCGCCAGTCTCGCGCTCGACGCGGCGGAGTGGCTACGGCGCCTCGTCGCCTCGGGCGATGCGCTCGGCGTGACCGTCATCGGCCCGGCTCCCTGTCCGATCGATCGGATTCAACGCCGGTGGCGGTGGCACCTGCTCCTCAAGTCGGAACAACCGGCACCCCTCACCCGCGTCGCCCGCTATTTCCTCGAGCGATACGAGATTCCCAGCCGCCACGCGCTGCGCGTCGCCTTCGATCGTGACCCTGTCAGCCTGCTCTGAGCGCGCGTATCCCGGCGCGCGTTGCGGTTCGAGGCTTGCCCGCGACATCTTTCCGCCGTGAGCGCCTTCTCCCCTCCCGATTTCGCCGCCCCCCGCTTCGCCGACGCCCCGGACGCGCGCTTCGTGCCAGCGCCCGCCGACGGCGTGCTCCCCGAGGGCTTCTTCTCCACCACCAACCTGCCCACGTACGTCCGCGTCGGTCGTGAGTGGCGAATGCCTTACGAGCCGCGCATGGACTCGGCGCTCGTCCTCGACGCGGACGGCGCGCTCTGGGTCCGCGAGAGCCGCCGCGTCCGCGCCGGCGACCCCGTCGCCGTCGGCCTGGCGGAGGACGGCTCCCAGGGGATCTACGTCCACGCCGCCGCTTTCCTGGGTGACGCGGCGGCGGGCGGCGAGTTCAAGTTCATGACGAGCGAGGTCTCGCGCGAGAAGCCGATCGACTACGCCTTGATGGCGCGGCTGCTGCTGGCCGAGCGCGATCGGGGCGGCTACCCCGTCTGGGTGGCGGGTCCGGCGCTCGTCCATTCGCGGGCCCGCGCCGACATGACCTGGTTCGTCGCCAACGACTTCGTCGGAGCGTTTCTCGCGGGAAACGCCGTCGCCGTGCACGACATCGAAGCGTCCATCTTCGGCACCACGCTCGGGATGACCGGCAGTGGCGAGGCGAGTGCCGGCGGGCACGGGCTCCACATGCGGGCGATCAACCGCGTCCGCGCCGCGGGCTCGATCGAGCGCGCGGTCGAGCAGGGGACCGTGACCGACGGGATCATGCACGCGCTGGTGACACACGGGGTACCCTACGTCCTCTGCGGCTCGATCCGCGACGACGGCCCGCTGCCGGGGGTCTACACCGACGTGCTGGCGGCCCAAGACGCCATGAAGGGTCACACGACGCGTGCGACGATGGCGATCCTGGTGGCGACCGCGCTGCATGCCATCGCGACCGGGAACATGCTGCCGGCCTTCGTCACGGGGGAGGACGGGACGCTCCGGGAGCTGCCGACGATCTGCGTGGATTCGTCCGAGTTCGTGGTGAGCAAGCTCAAGGATCGTGGCACGCACCAGGCGTTCGGCGTGGTGACGAATGCGCAGGACTTCATGCACATCCTCCGCCTCTACGTCGAGCGCGAGCTCCACGAGCGCGGCGAAGAGGTCGTAGCATCGCTCCGCGCGCCGGTCGCGGCGCGGTGAGCACTGATGCGACGAGCACCGGCGCGGTGAGCACGACGGCGTCTGGGTGACGCGCTCCTTCGGCGCCGCAGGCGTGGGGCCGGCGGACGGGCGCGCGCGCTTTCTCCGTGCGATCGTCGAGCAGGTCCCGCTGCCGCGCATCAGGGAGCTATACCTGTTCACCCCGATTCGGCGGGGCCCGCACGAAACCGGTGTCGCGGTCATCGCCGCGGTCCAGGAAGTCGGGGCGTCCGACACGCAGCGCGGGGGCCCCCCCCCCGAAGGACACGATGATGCGCTACCGCCAGACGACCACCACCAATCGGACCCGTACCGGGCCGCGACGACGCACGACGATCGGCTGACGATCTACCGGGCGCACTACCGCTGGACGCGAAAGGGGCCAGAGCGCGGCCAGTGGCACGTCGAGGTTTCCGCCGAGGCCGAGGCTCCCCTCGAAGCGGTGGCCGATGTCGTTCGCGGTGTCCACCGCCGCTCCGGCGACGAAGGCGAGCCCGAGCGCCTCTCTGCCGCTGCGCTGGCGGCCGAGCTGAGGAGCGTCACGCAGTAGACGCCGTCCTGGTCGCTATGGGCTGTCGCACGCCGAGATCGCCGAGGCGCTCTCCATTCCTGTGAGGACGGTGAAATCACGTCTCGCCTGCGACGCGGCGCGCTACGCGCGTCGTGCTACGCGCGTTGCATCAGCACGCGGTGGATGTCGCGCGCGTCCTCGAGCGTCTCGCCTGCCGTGTCGATGCCCGGGGGCGTGATGAGAAACGGATAGGTCTGATCGCCCCCAGCCGAGCCATGCGCGCCGACCTGGTCGTCGAACGAGACGATATCGTAGCCGTCGTAAGCGCCGAAGAGGACGATGTCGCCCGAATTGGGCTGGAGCACGAGGTCGCGCACCGCGCGCACGACGTACGGCTCTGTCCCGTAGACGTCGAGCGGATTCGTCCCGGCGAGGATTTCGAGCTCGCCTCCCGAGATCAGCGCGCGGCCCGCTCGGCTCTCGAGGTGGACGTTCCCGTCGATCCGTGTCGCGACGAGCCCGATTCCCTGGTGCGCGAGGAGCGCGGAGTAGAGCCGCGCGCGACGCCGGTCCCCCGCGAGGTCGCGCAGGGTGAGCTGGGCGGTCGTCTCCGCGAAGTAGACGAGCGCGAGGCACGAGCTGTACGTCACCACCACGTCGTCACGGACGTTCACGTGATATTTCTCGGGGAAGATGATCTCTCGTAGCCCGTAGCGGCTGCGGATCCAGTCGCGCGCGCGCCTGGCTGTACGCCGCAGCCCCTGATGCCGCTCGTCCGACGCCTCCGCGATCGTCTCGGCGATCCGTGAGCCGATGTCGGCGTACTCGCTCCCCTCCGCGTGGCTCGCGAGGAGGGTGAGCGGGCGCGACCCTGCCGTCGCCGCGCCTGTCTCGAGCATCCGCCGGACGCTGCTGCCCAGCGACTCGCCGAAGCGCACGCGGTAGCTCACGGCGGGCGTCATCCCGTGGTCCGATAGGATGGCCAGATCGTACGGGCGCGAGCTGACCGCGCCAATCATCCGCCAGATCTCGGCGATCCGGGCATCCGTGCGCCGCAGGTCGCTCAAGGCCTGGCGGCTGGATGGGCCGAAGTGGTGCGCTAGCTCGTCATACTGCATGAACGTGCTGTAGATGACCGGCACGCCCAGGTAGACGTCGAGGGTGATCGCGATCGTCTGGAGCTCGCGAACGATCACGTTGCAGAAGATGCGGAGGAAGGGAAAGATCCCCTCCGCGTGCGTGACACGCCCGGCAAGCTCCCCAGCCGCACGCTCCCATTCCTCCCGGAGCCATTCCCCGACCGACTCGAGCGCCATGCGCGCGACCCGTACCGGGTGCAGGAGGATGAGGAGCCCCATCCGCGTTCCGCCCAGCCGGCGGTAGACCGACATCCGCTCGCGCGTGGCGACCGTGAAGGCGACCGTCTGCGCGTCGCCGTCGAGCAGATTCACGTAACTCGAGCCGCCAGCGAGCGCGCCCGGCGCGCTGATGCGATCACGGATATACTGCACGCCTTCCGGCGCGTTGCATGTGATGACGCGCCGCGCATCTTTATCGTAGAACCGGAACGCCGGAATGCCGCCATTCTGCCCGTGGAAGATCCCGGCCTGACAGTACGGCGTCGCGGACGGGAGCCCGCAGAACCAGCGTCGGATGCGGAACCCCTCGCGGAGCAGGCGGGAGATCGTGGGACAGTAGCCGAGCTCGAGTGCCCGGCGGAGATCGGCGTATGCGAGCGCATCGATCTGGAGCACGATCAGTCCGCGCCGGTCGTCGCGCGGGCGTCGTTCGCGCCGGAACGCCCAGTACTTGATCGCGTAATACCACCGGAGCAGCGGCCCCATGCGCTTTCGCCGCCGCCGCTCCTGTCGCGGAGACTGCATGGATGACGCTGCCGGATTCGGCTTGTTCGTTTCCTTCACGGCCGGGCTGCTCAGCTTTCTCTCCCCCTGTGTGCTGCCGCTCATCCCGAGCTACGTCACCTTCATCACGGGGATGAGTCTCGACGAAGTGCAGACCGCGCGCCGCGCCGCCCTCATCCACTCGCTCCTCTTCATCGCCGGGTTCACCCTCATCTTCCTCGCGCTCGGTGCGACAGCCACGCTCGCGGGCCGAGTTCTGCTCGCCTACCGAGAGTGGATCGCGCGCGCGGGCGGCGCGTTCATCATCCTCTTCGGCCTCTACCTCCTTGGCGCCTTCAACACTCGCATCCTCGCGCGCGAGCGACGCGTCCACCTCGCGGATAAGCCGGTAGGCTACCTCGGGTCGGTGCTCGTCGGAGTCGCGTTCGGCGCTGGCTGGACGCCCTGCATCGGCCCGATCCTCGGCTCCATCCTGATCTACACCTCGAGCACGGCCGACCTGCAACGCGGCCTGCTCCTGCTGCTCTGCTACTCGCTCGGACTCGCCATCCCGTTCGTCGCCTCCTCGCTCGCGATCAACCACTTCATCACGGCGTTCACCCGCGTCCGCCGTCACCTCGTCTGGGTCAACCGGGTGGGAGGCGCACTCCTCGTCGTCGTCGGCCTGCTGCTCGTGACAGGCTTCTTCACGATGCTCGCCACATTCCTCCAGGCTCTCACCCCGGGCGTGCTCCGCGGGCGGCTCTGAGCTCGCGCGCCATCTCGCGCTCGTATCCTCGCCTCCTACGGCTCCGGTGCGCTCCGCGGCTCGGCGAGCCACCGCGCGATCTGACGAGGGAGTTGAAGCGCGTTCATCGGCTTGATGAGCACCTCGCGACACCCGACCTCGAGACACCGCTGGATCACGTTCGGCTCATCGCGCCCGGTCACCGCGACCGTTACCGAGGGCACGCGGCCAGTCGCCGCCAGTCCTTCGAGCACGGTGAGCCCGTCGCCGTCCGGGAGCGTGAGGTCGAGCAGCATGACGTCGGGCACCTCGGCCCGGCCCGTTTCGAGCGCCTCGCGCACCGAGCCGGCGGAGGACACGCGGTAGCCGGCGTCTTCGAGCAGGATGCGGAGCGCGCCGACGACGAGCGCGCTGTCCTCGACGATCAGCACGTGCGCGCCCATGGCTGTCCGGCGCTAGTGCGGTGAACGGAGCGGGATGGTGAAGTAGAAGCTGCTCCCGCGGCCTAGGGCGCTCTCCAGCCAGATGCGCCCGTCGTGCAGCTCCACGAACTTTCTGGCTATCGCGAGGCCGAGCCCCGTACCGTGATGGGGGCGGGAGGCCGACGCATCCACTTGGGCGAACTCGCGGAATACGAGCTCGTGGTGCTCCGGCGCGATGCCGATGCCCGTGTCCCGTACTTCGATCAGCAGCGCCGGTCCCCGCTCGCCGGTCGCGGCCTGCTTTGCCGACACCCAGACCTTGCCACCGGGCGGGGTGAAGTCGATCGCGTTCCCGAGCAGGTTGCCCAGCACGTGCGAGATCTTCTCGCGGTCGGCGTACACACACGGCAGGTCGCGCTCGACCTCGATGGTCAGCTCGTGCCGCTTGCGCGACGTGAGCGACTCGCTCAGCGCCGCCACCTGCGCGATGACCGTCTCGATGTTGAACTCGGAGCGCGTCAGCGAGAGCTGATTGGCGGCGCCGCGCGCATAGGTGAGAATCTCTCCCACCATGTCGAGCAGTTGCCGGCCGCCACTGATGATCCCCGTGACGCTCTCGCGCTGGCGTTCGCTCAGGTCGCCGAGGATGCCGTCACGAAGAATCTCCGCGTGCGTGATCACCGCGGTGAGCGGAGTGCGGAGGTCGTGGGAGATGTTCGAGAGGAACTGCGTCTTCAGCGCGTCCTGGTTCCGCAGCTCGGAGATGACGCGCGCCTGCTCCTCGGTCTTCTCCTCCAATGCGGCGACGCGCTGTTCGGAGGGGACATCGGTGAGGGCGCGACTCATGGCGATATTCTACCGCTCGCCGAGCCGATTGCCAATGCTTCGTCGCCCTCGATCGCCTCCACGAGCTGCTGCCGGTTGAGCAGGGACCAGTAGCGTCCGCCCGCGGCGAACAGCGCTTCGTGCCGGCCCTCCTCCACGATGGCGCCATCATCGAGCACGATGATCCAGCTCGCATCGCGGATCGCGCTGATACGGTGCGACGCGATGACCGCGGTGCGCCCGCCGAGCACCACGCGCAACGCGCGCAGGATCTCCGCCTCCGTATGCGAGTCCACAGCGGACAGGGCGTCGTCGAGCAGCACGATGCTCGGACGGCGGGCGAGCGCACGCGCGAGGGCGACGCGTTGCTTCTGCCCGCCAGACAGATTGATCCCTCGCTCGCCAAGCATGGTCTCGTAGCCACCCGGAAACGCGGCGACCGTTTCGTCGAGCTGCGCGACGCCCGCGGCCCAGGTCGCGTCGCCATTGTCGGCCGTGCCGTACGCGAGGTTGGCGGCGATCGTGTCGCTGAAAAGGAAGGCATCCTGCGGCACGTAGCCCAGCTCCGCACGGAGCGCTGCCGGCGTCAGTTCGCGGACCGGCACGCCGTCCAGGAGGATCTCGCCTTCCTGCGGATCGTAGAGCCGCGGGACGAGATCCATGAGCGCGCTCTTGCCGCTGCCGGTCGCGCCGACGACGCCGAGCGTCGCGCCGGCGGACAGGCGGAACGACACGTGCCGGAGCGCCCATGGGGATGGTTCGTCCCCGGCGGTTGGGTAGCGAAAGCTCACGTCGCGAAACTCGAGCGAGCGACCGCCCGGTGCGGCCGGAGGGAGCGACCTGGACTCGGCGGGTGCCTCGACGGCGGGTCGCGCGCCGAACACCTCGTTCAGCCGGCTCATCGATGCGGCCGCGCGCTGGAAGAGATTGATCACCCATCCGAGCGCGATCATGGGCCAGGTGAGCATCGCGAGGTAGAGGCCGAACGCGACGAAGGAGCCCACGGAGATGTCGCCGCGGACCACGAGCCGTCCGCCCACGTAGAGCACGATCACGGCCGCAACGCCGCCGAGCAGCGCGAAGCCCGGATTCATGATCCCCCACAACTTCACGAGACGGATGTTGCGCCGCACGTATTCCTCGTTCAAGCCGCGAAACCGCGCGATCTCAGGCTCCTCCTGTCGGTACGCGCGCACGACACGCACGCCCGCGATGTTCTCCTGCGCGCGCGTCGTGAGCGTGGAGAAGTGCTCCTGTACAGACTCGAAGCGCTCGTGAATGGCCTTGCCCAGCCGGACCATGAGCACCGGGAGTACGGCGAGCGGTAGAAGCGCCAGCACCGTGAGGCGCGGGCTGATCCCGATCATGAAGACCAGCGCGAACAGGGCGCCGGTGACCGTGTTGACGAGATACATGATCGCCGGGCCGGCCGCCATCCGTACGGCGCCCAGGTCGTTCGTCATGCGCGCCATGATGTCGCCCGTGCGAGTTCGTGCGAAATACGATGCGTCGAGCGTCTGCAGATGGGCGAAGAGATCGTTGCGGAGATCGTATTCGATTCGCCGGCTCACGCCGTTCAGCAGCTCGCGCATGATGTAGCGCGCCGCTCCGCCGGCGAGCGCGACGCCGAGCATCGCGGCGCCCATGCGCCAGGCATGACCCTGCGGATTCGGACGGGTGAGACCGTCGATCGCGCTGCGCAGAAACCAGGGGATCACTCCGGCCAGCGCGGAGGAGACGATGACGGCCGCGAGGCCCAGACCCAGTTGCCAGCGGTATGGCCGAAAGTAAGGGAGGAGCGCCCGCAGCGACCTCATGCTTGGCACACCCCTTGCCGATCTTCACACGATGCTGGACGGCCCGAGTTGGACCCTCCAGGAAGCAAGCGGTGTAGCATCAAGCAGTTACAAATCGAGCAGTTGCACGTCAAGCAGTTACGGAACACGCTCTTCAAGGGAGGTCAGAGAATGCGGAAATATATTCGTCCCCTCGCGGCGCCGCTCGCGCTGTCGTTGATGTTCGCGGCAGCCGCGTGCAGTACCGCAGAGAAGACGGACGACACACTCGCGGCGGACAGCGGCCTCTCGAAGGATCTGGAGATGGCGAATCGCGACACGGCGGCCCAGCCGCAGCTGCAGGACGTGCCGGCTCCGGCCACGACGCCCGTGCCGGCGGCGGTAGCGCCTGCCCGCACGACACCCCCGCGGACGACGCCCCCGCGCGCGACTCCGCCCCGAGCCACCCCGCCGCGCACCACGCCCCCGGTGGCGACGACGACGCCGACGGGGAACACAGTCGAGCGCGGAACGGCGGGCTCGGAAGGACGGCTGGCGACGATCGCGGCCGGCTCGACGATCAACCTGACGTCCGGCTCGCGCGTCTGCACCAACACGCACAAGGCGGGTGACAAGTTCACGGCGACGGTGGCCGAAGCCGTCACCGGCACGAACGGCGCGGTCATTCCGGCCGGTGCCACGGCCGTCGTGCAGGTAACCTCGGTGAAGCGGAGCGAGAACGCGAACGACGCCGCGCAGATTGGTCTCGTCGTCCAGTCCATCAGCATTAATGGCAAGTCATACCCGGTGGACGCCACCATTGCCTCGGCGCAAGTCGATCGCGTGCGCGAGTCCACGAAGGGCAACGACACCAAGAAGGTCGTCGGCGGCGCCGTCATCGGTGCGATTGCCGGCCAGATCCTCGGCAAGGACACGAAGTCCACGGTAATCGGGGCGGCGACGGGCGCGGCGGCCGGCACGGCTGTCGCCATGGGGACGGCCGATTACGCCGGCTGCATTCCGTCCGGCGGCCGGATCGCGATCAAGTTGAACTCGCCGGCGACGGTGCAGAGCAACTAACAGCAGGGAAGAAGGAAAAGCGGCTCCCCTACCTCGGGGGGCCCCCCCCAAAGGACACGATCGCGGGGGGCTGGG
>JBBJNN010000010.1:29486-61687 GCA_037720885.1 Gemmatimonadaceae bacterium
CCCCCCGCGATTCGCATCCGCGCGTCCCGCTCAGTACCCCGCCGCACCCCCCGCCGACCGCGGCTCGACCACACCCTCCCAGCCGCCGCGCACGCGCATGATCGAGTTCACGTTCGTCAGCGAGCCAGTTCGCATGAGGCCGTGCCCCATCGCCATCAGGGAATCGGCCACCGTCGGCGCGAATCCGTTCATCTCGAAGCGGATCGAGTCGGGCCACGCCTGGTGATGCATCCGCGGCGCCGCCATCGCGTCGGCGAGTGTCATCCGATGGTCGATCACGTTCAGGATCACCTGCATCGTCCCCGTGATGATCGTCGGGCCGCCGGCCGCACCCGTCACCAGCAGGACGCGGCCGCGCGGGTCGAGCACGATCGTCGGCGACATGGAGCTGAGCGGCCGCTTGCCTGGCTGCACCGCGTTCTGCTCCCCTTCCACGAGGCCGAACATGTTCGGCTTGCCGGGCGCCACGGCGAGATCGTCCATCTCGTTGTTCAGAAAGAACCCGGCGCCGGTGACGTAGACGCCGGAGCCGTAGCCGCCGTTCAGGGTCGTCGTCGTCGCTACAGCGTTCCCCTTCGCGTCCACCACCGAGTAGTGCGTCGTGTGCGTGCCACCTGGCGCCTCAGCCACCCGCGGCGTGCGCGTCGCGTGGGTGAGGTCGATGGACTGACGCTGAGTGCGCGCGTATTCCTTGCTCGTCAGCTCGGCCACGGGAACGGTGCAGAACGCTGGGTCGCACAGCTTCGTGTTGCGGTCCACGAAGGCCCGGCGGAGCGCTTCGGCCAGCACGTGCTTGTACCCCGCGCTCGCGAAGGGCGGGAGTGAATCGTACGTCTCGAGGATGTTGAGCGCCTCGATCATTGTCGTGCCCCCCGACGACGCCGGCGGCATCCCGATCACGCCGTATCCGCGATAGGTAGACCGGAGCGGCGTGCGCCAGATCGGGCGGTAGCGTACGAGATCTTCCTGCGTGATGATTCCCCCGCCACGTCCCATCTCCGCCACGAGAAGCGCCGCCGTCTCGCCCTCGTAGAATCCCTTCGCCCCACGGTCCGCGATGAGGCGAAGCGTCCGCGCGAGGTCGGGCTGCACCAGCAGCGCGCCGGGCTGGATCGTGCCGCCGGTGGGAAAGAACGTGGGCCCGCCGGCGAAACGGGTGATGAGCGCGCTGTCGCCGCGCAACGAACGGAACATCGCCGAGTCCACCACGAACCCCTCGGTGGCGAGGCGGATCGCAGGAGCCATGACGTCGCGCAGTGGCATGGTCCCGTACTTGGCCAATGCTTCCGTCAGCCCGGCGACCGCACCCGGCACGCCCGAGGCGAGATGGCCCACCAGACTCTTGTTCGTCTTCTGGCCGCTCGAGTCGAGATACATGTTCCGGCTCGCGGCGAGCGGCGCGATCTCGCGGTAGTCGATTGCGGCGACTCTCCCGTCGGCGAGGCGGATCACCATGAAGCCGCCCCCGCCGATGTTGCCGGCGACGGGGTAGGTCACTGCGAGCGCGAAGCCGGTCGCGACTGCGGCGTCCACCGCGTTCCCGCCGCGGTGCAGAATCTCGAGCCCCGCCGCGCTGGCGATCGCGCTGTTGCTCACGACCATCGCACTCGGCGCGAAGGTGGCGGGCCTGCCCGGCGTGAAGCGCCATTCGGCGGGGAAATCGGCGATGCGCCGGGGCGGAATTGCCGGAGCCCCGGAGCGATCGGCGGGCGCGCCGACCTCGGGCGTGCGCCGGCAACCGGCGGCGGTGAGTGCCGCGAGCGCGAGCGCGCCGAGCAGCATGCGTGTCCGAACGAGTCTGATCACCGCGATGATCTCCGGGTACGAGTGGCAAAGCCGTAGCGTACACCCAGACGCGTCGTCTGATGGCGCACGCTTGTCCTGACCTCGTTCGAGAGGTCGCCGCGCTCGTGGAGCGAGAGGCCGACGTCCTGCACGACCGTGGCGGACAGCGTCGAGGAGAACGCGTAGCCTGCGCCCCCGCCGATGCCGAAGATGAAATCCATGTTCGAGCGTGGCGGGAGCGCGTCCCCGCCGTCGTCGGCCGAGAAGTTGGCGAAGCGGAGGATGCCGACGCCGATGTCGAGTACCGAGTAGAACCCGCGTCGAGCGCTCGCGCCGGAGTGGACCGTCGCCATGAGCGTCGAGACGGTGGCGTGGGCATCGAGGCAGCAGGCGACGGACTCGTTGTCTCCCAGCCCGGTCGCATAGCCCAGTGGCATGCGCGCCCAGGTCCCACTCACGCCGACGTCAAGCCCGCGCCCGGCCGGGATCTCGAGGCTCGCGCGATACTGCGCGCCCGGCGAGAAGACCCAGACGCTGCCGGAGCCCGGGTCGCTCACGGACTGGAGGTCGGAATAGCCAATGCCCGCCGAGACGTATGCGCGGACGGTTGGCCGCTTGGCGGCACCCTCCAGAATCTGCGCCGCCGCGCGCGGCGCGGCGGCCAGCGCGAGCGCGCAGATCGCGAGCACGGCTGATCGGCGTTTGCGAGGCATATCACATCTCTTCACATGTCTTGCGGTTAGCGTTCGACGCCGGGTAACTTAGCCCCGCGCGCACGTCGAGGACAGCGCGGCCACTCGCCACTTATGTCACGGATATCCGCGCTCTCCCTCGTGGCCGCTCCCTACGTTGACCCACGTCTCACCGAGCGCCGCAATCCGCGCACGAGTGACATCGACCTCGCGTCGCCCGAACAGATCGTGGACCTCATTGCGGCCGAGGACCGCTCGGTTCCCGACGCCGTCGCCAGCCAGCGCGCCGAGATCGCGCGCGCCATCGTGCTGGCCGAGGAGACCTTCCGTGCCGGAGGCCGTCTCTTCTACGTGGGTGCCGGCACGTCGGGCCGCCTTGGCGTACTCGATGCCGCCGAGTGCCCCCCGACGTTCGGTACGGACCCGGAGATGGTGCAGGGCATCATCGCCGGTGGGCTCCCTGCGCTCACACGGGCGCAGGAAGGCGCGGAGGATCGGCCGCAGGGCGCGGAGCGCGACCTCGAGGAGCGCGGCGTGCGCGCCGGCGAGGTCGTCGTGCGCATCGCGGCGGCCGGGGCCTCGCCGTACGTCGCCGCCGCGCTCCGCCGCGCGCGCTCTCTCGGCGCGCGCACCGCGATCG
Source organism: Gemmatimonadaceae bacterium (assembly GCA_037720885.1). Classification (GTDB taxonomy): domain Bacteria; phylum Gemmatimonadota; class Gemmatimonadetes; order Gemmatimonadales; family Gemmatimonadaceae; genus JACMME01. Next base: position 32,604 of record JBBJNN010000010.1, read on the forward strand.
TCGCGTGCTCGCCACCCGCCGCGGAATTGACGGCGATGGTGGACGTCGCCATCGTCCCGCTCACTGGCCCGGAAGTCGTTACCGGCTCGACGCGCATGAAGGCGGGCACCGCGACGAAGCTCGTGCTCAACATGGTCACGACGGGCGCCATGATCCGCCTCGGCAAGACCTACGGCAACCTCATGGTGGACCTCCGCATCACGAATGACAAGCTCCGGGACCGGAGCGAGCGAATTCTGATGGAGGTCTGCGGCATCGGACGGGAGGAAGCGCGGCGATACCTGGAGCACGCCGGCGGGCGGGTAAAGACGGCGCTCGTGATGCAGAAGCTCTCCGTCACCGCGACCGCTGCGGAGCGCGCGCTGGAGAGCGCCGGCGGCGTCATTCGTCGCGTCGTCGGCGAAGCCCCACCCCCCGTCGTGTGACGAGCGCACGCCACCACGCCCCGTACGCCAGAGTGCTCGTCGGACTCATGTCCGGCACGTCGCTCGATGGCATCTCCGCCGCGGTCGCGCGATTCACCGCTGGTGCGGGCGACGCGGTCAGCGCCGATCTCCTGAGCTTCACCTCGCACGCGTACACCGCCGAGCAACGCTCGCGGCTGCTTCGCGCGATGGATGGCGCGGACCCGCGGGAGTACTGTCGGCTCAACTTCGAGCTTGGCGGCTGGCTTGCCGACGCCGCGCTCGACGCAATCGCGAGCAGCGGTGTCCCTCGCGCCGGTATCGCCGCCATCGCGAGCCACGGCCAGACGCTCTGGCACGAGCCCGGTCACTCCACCTGGCAGACGGGCGAGGCGGCAGTGATCGCCGAGCGGACCGGCATCGACACGATCAGCGATTTCAGGGTGCGCGACGTCGCAGCCGGTGGGCAGGGAGCGCCACTCGTCTCCATCGCCGACGCGCTGCTCTTCGCGCGCGCGGATGGGTGGCGCGCGATGCAGAACCTGGGCGGCATCGGGAACGTCACGATCGTGCCGCCGCATGGAGCGCTGAGCGGTGTCCGCGCGTTCGACACGGGACCGGGCGTCGCGGTGATCGATGGCGTGACGCGCGCGCTCGTCCCCGATGTCCCGTACGACGTGGATGGGGTGCTGGCGCGGAGCGGCCGCGCAATTCACGAGGTAGTGGACGAGCACCTCGAGGACCCGTACTTCGCCGCGGCCCCGCCCAAGTCGACCGGCCGCGAGCTGTTCAGCGTCGCGTACATCGAGCGCTTCATCCAGGCTTGCCAGACTCGCCGCGAGGATGCGTCGCCCGCCGACATGATCGCGACGGCGGTGTGGCTCACGGCACGCTCGATCGCGGACGCGTTCGCGCGGTTCGTGACGGAGCCCGCCGACGAGCTCGTACTCTCGGGCGGTGGCGCCAAGAATCCCGCGCTCGTCAGTGCGATCCGCGACGCCGTGGCGCCGCGCCGCGTGCTCCGCTTCGACGAACGCTTCTTCGATGGCGAGGCCAAGGAAGCCGTCGCGTTCGCTCTCCTCGGGTACCTGCACCTCGCGCGACGCGCCGGCAACGTACCTGGCGCGACAGGCGCCGCGGGTCCCCGCATCCTCGGCAAGTGGAGCCCCGCGTGAGCGATGTCGCGCAGCTCCTCGTGCCCGCGCTCCGCTGGGACTCCGCACGCGGGTACGAGGGGCAACGCGATCTGATCGAGCGCGGCCTCACGCTCGGCGTCGGCGGCTTCATCCTCTTCGGCGGCGAACAGGAGGCCGTGCGCGCGCTGACGAAGGAGCTGCGGCAGCGCTCCCGCGTGCCGCTTCTCATCGGCGCCGATCTCGAGCGCGGCGCCGGGCAGCAGTTCGCCGGCGCCACGGGACTGCCGCCGCTCGCCGCCATCGCCTGGCTCAACGACGTGGACGCGATCCGCAAGGCGGCGCGCCTCACCGCGCGCGAGGCGCGGACGCTCGGCGTCAACTGGGATTACGCGCCGGTGTGCGATCTCGACATCGTGCCGGAGAATCCGATCATCGGCACGCGCTCGCTCGGCTCGGATCCGCAGCGCGTCGCCGCGCTGGCGACCGAGTGGATCGCGGCCTGCCAGGCGGAAGGGGTTCTGGCGTGCGCCAAGCACTTCCCCGGGCACGGGCGCACGCGCGTGGATTCGCACGCCGAGCTGCCCACCGTAATCGCGTCGAAGCGCGAGCTGATGGCGACGGACCTCGTCCCGTTCCGCGCGGCGATCGCCGCCGGCGTCGCGTCGATGATGACGTCGCACGTCGCCTACCCGGCGCTGGATCCGAGCGGCGCGCCGGCCACACTGTCACGCGAGCTGCTGCACTGGCTCCTGCGCCAGCAGTTCAAGTTCGATGGCCTCATCGTCACCGATGCGCTCATCATGGAGGGCATCAAGGTGGGGCACACGGAGGGCGAGGCCACGGTGCGCGCGATCAACGCCGGCTGTGACCTGCTCCTCTACCCGACGGATCTCGAGGCGGTGGCGGCGGCGTTGGAACGGGCGGTCACGGACGAGCTGCTCGAGGAGGAGCGGGTCGCCCAGTCGGTGCGCCGCCGACTCAAGTGGGCGCAGTGGGCGTCCCCGCCAAACGAGTACCGCAAACCCTCGGCGACGGACGTGGCGTGGGGCGCGCAGCTCGCGGATCGTGTCGTCCACCTGGTGCGCGGCGAAGCGCCGCCGGCGGTGGTCGACGCAGATGTGATCGTCGTGGACGACGATGTCGGCGGTCCGTATCCGCCACCGTCTCGGGAGCCGTTCCTGGCCGCGCTCGCCGCGGCCGGCGTCAACGCCCGCCGCGCGGAGTCCGCAGACACCGTGGACACCCGGGACTCCAACGGCCGAAGCGTGGTCGTCGCCCTCTTCGGCGACATCCGGAGCTGGAAAGGGCGGCCGGGCTACTCCGCGGACACTCGTGCGGCCGTGGAGCGCGCGTGCGCGGCCGCGCGGCAGGCGGTGGTGGTGCAGTTCAGTCACCCCCGATTGGCTGCTGAGATCGCGGGCGCCCGAACGGTTGTGTCCGCGTGGGGTGGCGAATCGGCGATGCAACAGGCGGCCGCGCGCTGGCTGGCCCGCGGCGGCCGCGCGACCTGAGCGGAGCGCGCTCCGCGCTACGCGGCGGCCGGCTCCGCCGCTTCGTCCGCCGCAGGTCTTACCCTCCGCACGAGCGGCAGCAACAGGAAGGCGGGGAAGGCGAGGACGAAGGTGAGCAGGAAGTAGCGCTGATAGCCCATCGCCTGCACCATGTCCCCCGAGTAGCGGCCCGCGATCCACCGGCTAGCGCCGAACAGCGCGGACAGAAACGCGTACTGCGTCGCGGCGTAGCGCTTGTCGCAGAGCGACATGAGAAAGGCGAGAAACGCGGCGGTCCCAAGGCCGCCCGTGAGCTGCTCGAGCGCGCCCGCGGCGAACACCGTACCCCGCGGTGCGCCGGGCGCCGCTGCGGCGAAATAGCCGAGGTTCGACAGGGCCTGCACGAGGCCGAGCGTCCAGAGCGCGCGGAAGATGCCCCACCGGGAGGTGAGCACGCCGCCGAGGAGCGCGCCTGCGATGACCGATGCGATGCTCACGTAGCCCAGCAGTCCCAGCTGATCCGTCGTCAGACCGCGGTCCACGGCGAACGGCGCCGTCATGGGCTGCATGGCGAGATCGCCGAGCTTGAACGTGAGCGCGAACAGCACGACGACGGGCAGCAGCGGCCTCCGGAACAGCGCGACGAGCGGCTCGGTGATCGCTTGCCCTCGCGGCGCACGGCGCGTCGAGGGAAGCGTGAGCGTGATCGCGGCGACGAGGAGCAGCGCGGCCGCGCCTACTACCCAGACGCGGCTCCAGCCGAGCGGGCGCACGAGGGATAGGAGCGTACCACTCGTGACGAGGAGCGCCACGCGGTACGCGGTGACGCGAACACCGTTCGCGATGCCCATCTCGCGCTGGTCGAGCAGCTCGATGGTGTACGCGTCGATCGCGATGTCCTGCGTCGCAGACAGCGCCGCCAGCGTGATGAGCAAGACCCAGAGGTACGGCGTCGCCCGCGCCGGGTCGGTGAGCGCGAGCCCGACGGTGAGCACGGCGAGCCCGACCTGGCACGAGAGAATCCACGCCTTGCGGGTTCCGATCCGGTCTACGAGCGGCGACCAGAGGAACTTGAAGGTCCAGGCGGCCCCAACGTCTGACACGAGCCGCCCGATCAGCGGGAGCGACGCGCCCCCCGTGCGGAGGTAGACCGGTAGCGAGTAGTTGATCAGCCCGAAGGGAAAACCCGACGAGAAGTAGAGCGCCGCGATCCAGAGGAGCTTGGTGCGGAGCGCCGGGCTCGGGGAGCTGGCGAGCTGCGGTGCCGGTATGGGCGGTGGGGGCAACCGCTACGGCGTGCGCGATGGCATCGGCGACGGCGTCGCGGCCGCGCTGTCGTCGCGCGCCGGGCCGGGCGGCGCGCTCAGGACACCCGAATCGCGTAGCCGGGCGAAGAGGAGGACGAGCAGCACGATCAGTGCGGCAATCCCGGCGATGAGATAGGGCATGTTCCCTTGCAGCGCCGCGGGCACCTCCCGCCGCGGTGCGGTGCCGGGCGCTTCCGGAGCTTGAGCGCCGAGCGCCCTCGCTCGCGCAGGCGCGGCGCCGGGAACGGCGGGCGCGCTTCCGCTGATCGAGTACGCCTGGTGGCCCACGCTATCCTCCGACGTTGGCCGCTGTAGCACGTCACCGTCGAAGCGGGCGAGGACCACCGTGATGTTGTCTGGTCCTCCGTTCTCGTTCGCCATCGCGATGAGCCGGTCGGCGGCCGCGGCCAGATCGTCGCCATCCCCCACGACGGCGGCGATCTCCTCGCGGCGCACCAGCCCGGACAGGCCGTCCGTGCACAGCACGAGCACATCGCCGCGCCGGACCGGCTGGTGCGTGAGGTCGATGCGCACCAGTGCCTCCGGTCCGAGTGCCTGGAGAATGATGTTGCGCCGCTCGCTCTGTTCGGCTTCTTCCGGCGTCATTTCGCCAGCCTCGACGAGCCGCTGCATGAGCGACTGATCCTTCGTGATCTGCTCGGCGTGGCCGTTCCGGATAATGTACGCCCGGCTGTCGCCCACCTGCCCGAGGTAGAGCGTCTCGCCGAGGAGACCGGCGAGCGTCACGGTGGTGCCCATGCCCTTGTGCTCGGGATGCTCGAGCGCGTAGGCGTGGATCCGGGCATTCGCCGTCTCAGCGGCACCCTTGAGCGCCGCGGCGAAGGCCGCCCCGACCTTACCCGAGGCGGCGCCTGCCGGGACGGCCGCGGTGTTCGTCCAGCGCGACCGCAGCTCCTCGAGAATGACGTCGGTGGCCATGCCGCTCGCGATCTCCCCCGACGCGGCGCCTCCCAGCCCATCGGCCACCATGAACAGCGTGCCCCGCGCTCCGGCATGGTGATCGCGCAGCTCGCCGTCCGCCGACGCACGCCCCGTCGTCAGGTCGGCGATGAGGAGCGCGTCCTCGTTGTGCTCGCGCGCGCGACCGACATCCGTCCGGCCGCACGCGTGGATGATCACTGTGCCGGGAGGCTGGGGCGTGGTCGTCACGAAGTGGGGTGAGAGCGTGGGTAACCCCTGTCTGTCCGTACGACGCGTCTCCGCCGACGGTTCCAGCAAGTCGAGCCGGCTCCGACAGACACGATGCGGGTGGACGGTCGAGATGAGGCGCGGTGTCGATGGATGGCGAACGCTCGTGCGCAATGGCGCCCGGGGGTTAGTCGTGCGGGCGTGCAATATAGAAATGCTGTGGGGGGTGGTCAAATGACTGGCGTGCATCCGCCCACCTCCTGGATCCGCCTGCCCAAGTCGCGCGTCTCCCCGGACCCCGGTGACGCCGTTACCTTCCGCCCATGCGACGGCTCCTCCCCGCGGCTCTCCTCTCGCTCTCCGCTTGCGCGTCAGCCCCGCGCGCCGGGGAAGCGCCGCGGCCCGCCGCGGACGTCGCGCCCTCGCCCCCGGCCCCACCGGCGCTGCCCCCAATAGCACTAGTCGAGGGGTCGCTCGCGCCGCGCGTGACGTACCCGACGGCCGGCGCCCTCGTGGCGTCCCGGGACTCGAACTTCATCTTCGGCTCGCTCGGCAACGGACGAGCGACGCTGACGATCAACGGTGTTCCCGTCCGGGTTCTGCCGAATGGCGCCTGGATCGCCTACCTGGCCAACCCGCCCGTTTCGCTCGCCCGCTACGAAATCGTCGCCGTACTCGGCCGCGATACGGCTCGGCTCGTCCACCCCGTCCGACTCATTCCGCCGCGGCCACTGCTCGCCGCGACCGGGCCGCTCGTCGTGGACTCCGCGAGCGTCGCGCCACGCGCGCCCATGACGCTGCGCGCGGACGAGCTCGTTCGAGTGTCGGTGCGCGCGCCCGCGAACGCGTCCGTGTGGGTTCGGTCGGACAGCCTCACACATCGCCCGCTGGTGAACGCTGGCGCGCGCCCTGTGCAGACGTCGCCCTCGGCCGCGCCCGATTCGACGCCGCGACGCTTCATCGGCGACACGCTGCTCTGGGCGACCGACCTGCCCGCACGCTCCCTCTCGGCGCGCGCCGAGCTCGTCGTAGCCCGAGGGCTCGACACCGCGCGCTTCCCGCTTGGCCTGATCACCGTCCTTCCCGATTCCACTGCAGGTTGGGCGCTGCTCGGCGCCGATCCTGGCGCCGTGTCGGATACGGACCGCGTGATCATCGCGAGGCCAACGCCGGGCGGTACGTACAAGTGGTTTCTCCTACCCGGCACGCAGGTGCAGGTGACCGGTCGCATCGGGGAGTCGGTGCGAGTACGGCTCGACGCCGCGCTCGAGGTGTGGGTCGCGGCGAGCGACGTGCGAGCGTTGCCGGCCGGCTACCCGGCGCCAAGGCGGACTGCCACGGACGCTCGCGTCGCGCCGGCGGAGGGGTGGGCCGACGTCGTGATTCCGACGGGTCAACGCCCGCCCTTCCTCGTGGAGGAGCATGGCAACGACCTCGTGCTCACGCTCTACGGCACGCAGGCGACAACCGACATCATCCATTACGCGCGGAACGATTCGCTCGTCCGCGTGGTGACGTGGGAGCCGCTGACGGGCGATCGGGCACGCTATACCGTTCGCCTGGCCACGCCGCCCTTCGGTTACCTGGCGTTTTGGGATCGTGGGTCGCTCGTGCTACGCGTGCGGAGGGCACCTCGCGTGGATCGAGCGCGGCCGCTGCGCGGTCTGACCATCGCCGTAGACCCCGGGCACCCGCCCATCGGCTCGACCGGACCCACCGGGCTGTACGAGCCAGTCCCCGCGCTCGCGGTAGGCCTGCGCTTGAAAACGTTGCTCGAGGCGCGCGGCGCCACCGTAGTCATGACTCGCAGCAGTGCAGCGGCGGTCGCGCTCGGCGACCGGCCGATCATTGCCCGTCGCGCGAACGCGCACGCGCTCGTCTCCATTCACCTGAATGCGCTGCCAGACGGTGTGAACCCGTTCGGGGCGCACGGCACCGGCAGCTATTTCTTTCACCCGCAGGCCGAGCCCCTGGCGCGCGCCCTCCAGCGCGGCATGGTCGCGCGGATGGGGCTTCGCAACCTCGGCGTGTACTACGACAACCTGGCGCTCGCGCGGCCGACGTGGATGCCCGCCGTGTTGTGCGAGGGCGCGTTCATCATCATCCCCGAGCAGGAGGCGGCGCTCCGCACGCCGCAGTTTCAGGAGGCGTATGCGCTGGGCGTCGCCGAGGGGCTGGAGGCCTACTTCCGCGCGTTGCCGGCGACGCCGTGATCAGCCGTGCGCAGTGGCGCCCCGTCCGCCGCCTCCTGTTGTCCGGAGGGGTGCTGCGGCGCGTGCTCGCGATGGCCGCACTCGTCGTGTTGAGCGCGGCGGGGTGTGGCGCCCAGGCGTTGGTACCGAACGGGCGCTGGCGCACGATCCGGACGGCGCACTTCGATGTGCACTTCACGCCGGATGTGGAGGAGACGGCCCGCCGGGCCGCGGCGGCGGCGGAGCGTGCGTATTCGCTCCTGTCGGCGGAGCTACGGCCGCCGCGTGGGCGCGTGGATCTCGTCGTCGCCGACAACGTGGACTACACGAACGGGTTCGCCACGCCCGTCCCCTCGAATCGGATCGTGATCTATGCGCAGCCGCCCGTGAGCGTGCTCTCGCTCCGCTTCTACGATGACTGGACGGCTCTCGTCGTCAGCCACGAGCTGACGCACATCTTTCACCTCGACCGGGCGCGCGGCATCTGGGGAGCCGCGCAGCGGATCTTCGGTCGATCGCCGTGGCTCATGCCGAACCTCTATGCGCCCGCCTGGCTGACGGAGGGGCTCGCGACCTACTTCGAGTCGCGGGTCACGAACGCGGGCCGCGTGCAGGGGACGCACGAGCGCATGATCGTCCGCGCGAGTATGCTCGAGGGCGCGCTCCCAGGCCTCGGCGACCTGAGCGGTGCCACATCCCGTTATCCGGGGGGGGAGATCCCGTACGTGTATGGCTCGCTCTTCGTCGACTTTCTCGCTCGCACCCACGGTCCCGCCGGAATAGGCCGGCTCGTCGAGCGCACGTCCGGTGCGCTGCTCCCATTCTCGTACAACCGTCAGGCGCGGCGAAGCCTCGGGATCTCGTTCAACCGCGCGTGGCGCGAGTGGCGCGACTCGCTGCGCGCCGACAGCGGGGCTGCAGCGCTTGCCTCGCCCGGCTGGCGCGATCTGACGCGCGAGGGTCGCCTCGCGCTCTTCCCGCGCTGGACGGATTCCTCGACCCTTCTCTTCGCCGCATCGAACGGCCGGGAGACGCCAGCAGCCTACCGCGTGAGCACGAGCGGCCAGGGCAGCGCGCGCCGCCTCAGCAGGCGGAACGGTGTCGACGCGAACTCCCCGCTCGTGGCGGGTGGCCTGCTCTTCGCGCAGCTCGAGTTCGAGGACCCGTATCGAATCCGGTCCGATCTCTACGTGGAGCGCGACGGGCGGGTACGCCGCCTCACCCACGCCGCTCGCCTCGCCGAGCCCGACGCGCGCGCGGATGGGGAGATCGTAGCGGTCCGGGGGAGCGCCGGGACGAATTCGCTCGTCCGCGTTGCCGCCGACGGCCGCCGCATCGCGCCCATCACCGGCGTCTCGCCCGACACGCAGTGGGCCGAGCCGCGCTGGTCCCCGCGCGGCGACCTCATTGCGGCGACACGGTGGACGCGCGGCGGATACGCGGACATCGTCGTCCTCGACTCGCTCGGGCGCCTGCTCGCCGAGCTCACGCACGACCGGGCCGTCGACGCCTCGCCGAGCTGGATGCCGGATGGCTCGGGAGTGCTCTTCTCGTCGGACCGGACAGGCACGACCGACATCTACTTCGCGCCGGTGGCGACCGTGCCGGCGAGTAGGGTTGTGCCGCCGAGGCGCGTAACGCGCGCCGCGACCGGTTTGTTCAACCCCGCCGTCGCTCCCGATGGGCGCTCACTCGCGGCGGTGCGCTTCGGTGCAGACGGCTGGCGCGTGGGGATCACGCCACTCGACACGATCGATGCGGACATGCCCGCGGCGAGCCCCGACCTGGACGCCGCCCCGCTACCACCTGCGGAGCGGGCGGCGGGGCGCTCGCGCGCCTTCTCGCCGTGGCGGACGCTGCGCCCGTACTCGTGGGCGCCGCTCCTTGGTGAGACCGCGTCGGGCGGCACCTCGTTCGGCGCGGCGACGAATGGGCGCGACGTGATCGGCCGGCACTCCTACGTGATCGAAGCGCTCGCCGACCCGCGCCGGCACGATCACGAGGGATATGTGACCTACCGCTACGCGGGCCTCGGACAGCCGGTGCTGGACCTCGACATCGAGCAGGACTGGCAGCGGTTGACGGTCGTGGATACGGCCCACCGGCCCGTCGGCGTGCTGCGGAGGCGCGCCCGAGCGGCTGGGCTCTCGGCTACACTGTCGCGGCCACGGGTGCGGACGTCCTCGTACGTCACGCTCGGTGCGGAGCTCGAGGCTCGCGAGTACGTGACCGAGCCCGCGCCGCTGCTCGGGAAGCTCGACGCCTTCTTTCGTGGAGCGCCGCGGTACCGCGCACTCGTCGGCAGCGCCGGGTGGAGCAACACGCAGCGCCCGGCGCTGGCGATCTCGCCGGAGGACGGCATTTCAGTTGGCGCGGGCACGCGCGTTCGCTGGCTGACGGGCGAGGCGGGCGTGTACTCGCGAAGTACGACGGCGGGCGTGACGCTCTACAAGTCGCTCGACCTGCCCGGCTTCGCGCACCATGTGCTCGCCGCGCGTCTCGCGGGCGGGTACGCGGATGGGCCGGCGGCGGGCGAGTTCGGCGTGGGCGGCACGAGTGGCACTCCGCTCAGCGTGGTACCCGGCCTCACGCTCGGCGAGCGGCGGACGTTCGGCGTCCGCGGTTTCCCGGCCGATGCCCGCACCGGGCGGCGGGCGCTCGTGACCTCGGTGGAGTATCGGGCGCCGCTCGCGCGCGTTGGGCGGGGCTACAACCTGTGGCCCGTATTCCTCGATCGGACCTCCGTCGCGCTCTTCGGCGATGCCGGCACGGCCGATGACGCGCGAATCGGCGAGCCGTTCCGCGGTGCGGCGTGGCTCGTGTCCGCGGGAGCGGAGCTCAACCTCGACGCTGCGCTCCAGTACGATGTGCCCTACCGCTTCCGGCTGGGAGTTGCCGTGCCGGTTCGCGACGGCTCGCTCACCGGCGCGAAGCGTTTGACCGTGTACGCGCGGGCCGGCGCGTCCTTCTGACCGCGGCCGCCCCGGCGTGGGCGGCGTTCCACGGCCCGGCGCGTCCCGGCGGGGTGTCATCCCACGGGGCGCTCACCTCACGAAATTCCCCACATGCCCAGCGACCGCATTCACCCCACGGCGTTCATTCACGAGCGCGCGACCGTGATCGGCGACGTCACAATGGGCGCGCGTGCCTCGGTGTGGCCGGGCGCGGTGGTGCGAGGCGACACGGCGGCGATCGTAATCGGGGACGAGAGCAACGTGCAGGACGGCGCGATCATCCATGTCGACCACGGGGTGCCGACCACAATCGGCCGGCGGGTCGCGATCGGCCACCACGCGGTGGTGCACGGCGCGACGGTCGCCGACGACTGCCTGATCGCGATGGGGGCGATCGTGCTGAACGGGGTGCGGGTCGGCTCCGGGTCGGTGGTCGCGGCGGGGGCAGTGTGCCGGGAGGGGATGGAGATTCCGCCCAACTCGCTCGTGATGGGTGTTCCCGCGCGTGTCGTGCGCGAGACGACAGCGGAGATGCGGGAGCGGATTGCGCGGACGGTAGCGAGCTACCTCGTGCTTCAGGAGCAACATCGAGCAGGCAAGTACCCGCGCATCGTGCAGCCGCGCACTGGTGAGGAGGATGGTACGTGATCTGCTCGCGAGTGCAAGCAAACGATCCGGCAATAACCGGTGTCGTGGCGGCGCTTCGGGGATTCGTGATGACGGAGACAGCGGCCCGGACGGATCCAGAAGGGAAGTTGGAGACGAGTAAGCCGTTGATGGGAATGAGCTTCCAACATGGCGCGGAATCGGGTGCACGCTCGAACGCTGTGCGAGGGCAACGAGGTCGGCGGCGGGGAAGCGGAGGCCGGAGCAGGCACCTACGCAGTCGACGTGGAATGACCGTGCTGGCGAGAACGGCGTAACTCAATGGCGTTATGTATCTTGCTAGCGGTACTTGCGTAGAATCACGAGGCGCATCACATTGGGCGCCCGCGATCGTTTGCCAGGCCCTCCGGAGGAGGAGTCCGAGCACCGCTGGCGCATCACTTTGTTGAACGGGAGACTCGTCGATGCCAAACCATCAGCCCGCTGGCCCCGCGCAGCTCAGCAAGAACGCGCGGACGGTTCTGGAGAAGCGCTACCTCGTCAAGGACGAGAGCGGCAAGGCGGTCGAGCAGCCAGAGGATCTCTTCTGGCGCGTAGCCGCGGTCGTCGCGGAGGCAGACCGACGATACGGCGCGAGCGATGGCGCGGTCGAGACCGTGGCCGAGGAGTTCTACCGGCTCATGGCGGAGCGGCGGTTCGAGCCGAACTCGCCCACGTTGATGAACGCCGGCCGCCCCCTTGGCCAGCTCAGCGCCTGCTTCGTGCTGCCCGTGGATGATTCCCTCTCGAACGGCAAGACGGGCATCTACGACACGCTCCGGTCGATGGCGCTCATCCACCAGAGCGGGGGCGGCACCGGGTTCTCCTTCTCCCGCCTGCGCCCCAAGGGCAGCATGGTGCGCTCGACGACGGGCGTCGCGTCCGGACCCGTGTCGTTCATGAAGCTCTACGACGCTTCTACCGACGCGGTGAAGCAGGGCGGAACGCGCCGGGGCGCGAACATGGGGATTCTCCGGGTGGATCACCCGGACATCATGGATTTCATCACCTGCAAAGAAGACCTCACGCAGGTGGTGAACTTCAACATCTCCGTAGGCGTCACGACGGCCTTCATGGAAGCCGTGCGCGCGGGCACGGCGTACGACCTCATCGACCCGCACTCGAAGCGGCCGATCGGTCAGCTCGATGCGCGCGCAGTGTGGGACAAGATGATCGTGGGCGCGTGGCGAACGGGCGAGCCGGGCTGCTTCTTCGTCGACGAGGCAAACCGCTACAACCCGGTGCCGCACCTCGGCAGCTACGAGGCCACCAACCCATGCGGCGAGCAGCCGCTCCTCGGCTACGACGTCTGCAACCTGGGCTCGATCAACGTCGGGTACTACGTGCGTGACGGGAAGATGGACTGGGACGCCTTCCGGCGTGACATCCACCTGTCCACGCACTTCCTCGACAACATCATCGACGTCAACAAGTTCCCACTCCCCGAGATCGAAGCGCTCGCCCGTCGCATCCGCCGTATCGGACTCGGCATCATGGGCTTCGCCGACGCGCTCATCCGGCTCGGCGTCCCCTATGACTCGCCGGAAGGCGTGGAGCTCGGGCGGCGGGTGATGGAGTTCGTGGACGTCGAGTCGAAGAAAGCGTCGGAGCGTCTCGCGAACGATCGCGGCGCGTTTCCGGAATGGGCGCGCTCGATCTGGGGCCCCGACGAGACGTGCGCGCGCGATGCGGAGGGAAAGCGCGTTCGTCCCATGCAACTCCTCCGCAACTGCAACGTCACGACGGTCGCGCCAACGGGGACGATCTCGATCATCGCGGGCTGCTCGTCCGGGCTCGAGCCGCTGTTCGCCGTCGCGTTCATGCGGAACCAGGCCGGAGTGATGATGCCGGACGTGAACGAGGATTTCTGCGCCATCGCCAAGCGCGAGGGCTGGTATTCGGACGAGCTGATGCAGCGCATCGCCACCGGCGGGCACACGAAGTTTCTCGAGGTGCCCGAGCGGTGGCAGCGCGTCTTCGTCACGGCGAACAACATCAGCCCCGAATGGCACATGCGGATGCAGGCCGCCTTCCAGCGGCACTGCGACTCCGCCATCTCGAAGACCACGAACTTCGCGTACACGGCGACAGTCGAGGACGTGCGCGCCATCTACGAGCTGGCCTACGACCTCAAGGCGAAGGGCGTCACGGTCTATCGCGACGGGTCGCGCGACAACCAGGTGCTATCCACCGGCGCGACGGAGAAGGCGAAGGCCGAGCGCGACGGAAAGCCCGCTGAGGCGAAGCCCGCCGATCCGCAGGCCGCGGCGGCCGCCCTCGCCGAGCGGCGGACGCTGGGCGAGCTGCAGGGGACGATCGCGGAGCTGCAATCGGAGCTCGAGCGGACGAAGCGCCAGCTCTACGAGTCCGAGGCCGAGAACCTCCAGCGCCGAGCGAAGCGCGCGCGCCCGGACAAGCTCCGCGGGACGACCATCCGCAAGGAAACGCCGCTCGGCACCATGTTCGTGAACATCACCGAGGACGACCGCGGCCAGCCCTTCGAGGTGTTCATCACGCTCGGCAAGGCGGGCGGGTCGGCCATGGCCGATGCCGAGGCGATGGGCCGGCTCATCTCGCTCGCGCTCCGCTCCGGCATCCCGGTGACATCCGTCCACAAGCAGCTCCGCGGCATCTCGTCCGACCGCGCCGTGGGTCTCGGGCCGCACAAGGTGCTCTCGGTGCCGGACGCGATCGGCATTGCGATCGGCGAGTGGTACCGTGACAAGCAGGGAGTGCAGCAGGAGCTGCTGCCAGGCGCCGCGCCGGGTGTGCAGAACGTCCCGCAGGCCGCTCCTGCCGTGGCCTTCAACGCATCCGACGGCGCGCAATCCGAGATGACATTCGATGGCTCGGCGCCCGAGTCGTTCATGGGCACGTGCCCCGATTGTGGCTCGCAGCTCGAGTTCGCCGAGGGCTGCGTGAAATGCCACGTGTGCGGGTTCTCGGAGTGCGGATAACCGCTAGATTCTGACGCATATGATTCATGGCACAAGTCACTCTATTTGAGCGGCTTAGGCCATGTGACCGTATGCATCAGTGTCGGGACGATGAAGTGATCTGACAATGTGGGCGGGAACGTTTTGACAGACCGACCCTGCCGAAGCCGCCCCCGGGCACGCTGGCAGGGTCGTGTCGTTGCGGAGCGGCGTAGCCGACCCGCGTACCAGTACCGGCCGAGGCCTGGGCTGCAGGTTGGCCCCGCGGGGACCCGGCCGGCGTCATTCTGCACTTGGGGTTGCGATGTCAGACCGAATCGTGGAGCGGAGCCTGACTCGCGCGATGGAGTGGGCCGAGTCGTTCGCCGCGCAGCACTGGCCGAGCTTCTGGGGGGCTGCGGTCGCGGCAGTCCCCGCGGCTTACGCTGGGTACTGGGTAGTCAGCACGATTGCCCCCCTTCAGGGCACCGCCGCTGTCTGGGCGGCCCCACTCCTCGGCGCCTTGGGCACGTTCGCCGCGGCCGGGGCGACCGCCTGGCGCCGGCGTATCCCGGCGGGCCATGTCGGCGTGTTCGTCGCGCTCGCCCCCGAGACGGAGGCGCAGCAGCAGCAGCTCAGCCACGACTTCCTCCTGTCACTCCGCCGGCTGCTCAGCCAGCGCGGCGGCACGACACGGTTCAAGCTGGTGACGATGCCTCGCGTCACGGCGAAGCGCCTCTGCGAGGATCCGGACGGCGCACTCGCGTTCCTGGAGCGTCGCGGTGGCCACATCCTCGTCTTTGGGAGTGTGCATGCCGTCAGCGGTGCCGGCCCCGGGGCGCGCCCCGACCAACTGCTCCGCCTAGAGGGCGGGATCACCCACGCCCCGATCCCGACGGCCATTCACGGCGAACTCGCCACCGACTTCCGCGAGATCCTGCCGCGACGCCTGCGCATCCGAGGCGACGAGGCCTTCCTACAGTTCGAGGCGGCGTCTGACTGGCTCGACGTCGCCGTGCGCCACGTGGTCGGGTTTACGGCCGCGCTCTCGCGCGACTACGCCCACGCTGAGGCACTGCTCCTCGAGGTCGAAGCGCGTCTGCCGGCGGTGGCCGCGCGATGCCCCCGCGACCCGGCGTTGCGCCGCGTCGTCAAGCGCTTTCCGAGCCGGCTCGCGCTGCTCTACCGCTGGTGGCTCAACGATGCGGCTGGCGAGTACCTGCGCACCCGCGACCAGGCACTCGCGGAGGAGTTGGACGGCGTCGCCGACCGCCTCCTCGCTCGCGCGCCGGACGACTACTCCGCGCACCTCTCGAAGGCGATGTGCGAGTTCGTGCTCCGCGGCGACGTTGCGGCCGCCCGCCGCTACGTGTTCGCCTGCCGCCGGGCGCCCGACTCGACGTGGCGGTACAGCGCCGCGTTCCTCGACGCCTACCAAGGGAAGCTCGGGAAGGCGCGGGCCGAGTACATGCGAGCGTTCGACGGGATCCGGCGGCCAGCACGAACAGCGGCGGCGGCGGGCGGCGCCGACATGCTCCCTGTCCAGTGCGAGGAGTTCATCCACCTGGTACTCGCGCGCGAGCCCGAGAAGGCGCAGCTCCATTTCTGTACGGGCTTGATCAACAAGTTCGCCAAGCTCGATCCCGCCGCGGCGGCCCGCGACTTCGCGGCGTTCCTCGAGGCCACCGGACCAGCAGAGTTCGTCAACGAGCGGAAGCTCGCCGCAGAGTGGCTACGGGAGATCGGCGCCGCGACGGAGCACGCCGCGTGAAGCTGCCGGGGGGCGGACCGCGCGCGCGCGCCGGAGGCGCACGCCAGCGTCGGATGCTGCCCCGGACACCGACATGGTCGCCCGGCGGTGGTGGCGACTGTCGGGCGCCGCGAGCGCACTCCTGCTGCTCGCCCCGGTCTCAGGTATCGCGACGACGTTGCTCTCCTTCGAGCACCCGGTCGTTGCCATCCCGCGTGCGGCGAACGTCGCGGGTCTCGTACTCGTCGCCAGCGTCGTCGCCGGGCTTCCCCTCGTCATCGGCGCTGTGGTCGCGTGGCGGCGCCGATTCTGGACCGTCACGCGCCGCGTGCACTTCTCCCTCGTTGCGGCCGCGTTGCTCGTCGCGTTCCCGCTGCTCGCCTACTGGCGCGTCCTCGGGCTCGCCGGATAGCCCGACCGCCCCTGTTCCGTCCCCGGTCCGGAATCGTCTTCCAGGAATGGGGCGCACGCCGCGTGGAGTCTGGCGGTGTCGAGCTCGCGCCAGCGTGGTGCATACCAGCTCGGACGACGATGACCGAAGAGATGGGCCGCTTCATCAGCTTGGTGGGGACGATCGTGCAGCTCGGCTCATGCGTGCTGCTCGTCATCCTCTTCGCGCTCCTGCGCTCGCACGCCGTCCGCCGCCGCTACTTCCGCGCCTGGGGGAAGGCGTGGGTGGCGCTCGGTCTCGCCCTCCTCGCCGTCGTCGTCCGATACTACATCCTCCCGTGGGGTGCGCGCGGCCCCGCCCCGGACGCCGGCTCTCGCGAGGTCCGGCTCCTCATCTTCTGCTACCAGTTCGGAAAGCTTCTCTTCTTCGCGCTCATCGTTGCAGGCGCCGCCATGTACGCGTCCGGGTTGCGCTACCGGCGCTTCATGCCGATCGCGGCGGGCGCGGCCGCCGCGTATGCGGCAATGTCCGCATTCCTGGGGGCCGACCTCAATGAGATGGTCGCCTTCCAGGCACCGGCGGCTGTCGCGGCCAGCGGCTACTGCGCTTGGACTCTCCTCGCGCTCCCGCCGTCGCGACAGAGCCTGGGAAGCCGGGCCACCGGATACTGCTTCACGATCATCGGCGCGCTCTGGGTCGCCTACGCCGCAGGATTCGGGTACCACGAGCTCGGGCACGATGTGCTCCCCGCACCGCTTGCCCTCGTCGTCGCCTACAACTCGTACTTCGACCTGCTGCTGCAGACCCTCGCGGGCTACGGCATGGTGCTCATCCTCATGGAGGATGCGAAGCGGCAGGTCGATGCCGCGCACGCCGGGCTGGCGATCGCGCACGACGAGCTCAAGCGGGACGCGCTCCTCGACTCTGTGACGGGCACGTTCAATCGCCGCGCATTCTTCGACGGTGTCGGGCTCGACGCGGCGAGAGCGACGTTCGGCACAGCCGTGATGGCGGATCTGGACAACCTGAAGATCGCGAATGACGCGTACGGCCATGCCGCCGGTGACGAGCTGCTGCGGCACTTCGCGCGCATCCTGCGAGAGACCCTCCGCGCATCGGATCGCGTCTACCGCCTGGGCGGGGACGAGTTCCTGTTGCTCCTGCCGAACGCGAAGCCGGAAGACGCGTTGACGCGAGTCGAGGGCGCGCTCGAGCGCGCGGAGGCGGTCGAGGTGCAGGGCAGGCGACTGCGTGTGCTCGCTTCGGTCGGCGCCGCGGCGTACGCGGGCTCGGAGGATCTCGCCGCAGCGATCGAGCGCGCGGACGCCGCCATGTACCGGCAGAAAGCCCAGCGGAAGGCGCCCGCGACCCTGGCGGCGACCGCGGCCGCCTGACCGGACAGCCGCCGCGAGGTGGCGGTCATTCTGACTGGTCGCGGTACGTGGTATCTTGGGGGGACCATACGCTCGGCGACGATCCGGGCGGGAACCCCAACCGGTACCGCCGATGTCCCGCAACCGCCTTCAACTGCTCCACGATGCCGGCCAGTCCATCTGGCTGGACTTCATCGACCGTCCGATGCTCGAGAACGGCGAGCTCGCGCGCCGCATCGCGGATGACGCGATCACGGGAATGACGTCGAACCCCACCATCTTCGAGAAAGCGCTGGCCGAGGGCGTGGAGTACGACGCGCAGCTCACCGGTGCGCCGGCACACCTCACCCCGTGGCAGCTCTTCGAGCTCGTCGCCACGGACGACGTGCGGACGGCGTGCGACCAGTTCACCCCCATCTATTCGGCTACCGGCGGCGGCGATGGGTTCGTCTCGATCGAGGTGTCGCCGGGCGCGGCGCACGACCCGGAGACCACGGTCGCCGAGGGCACGCGGTTGTGGGCGACGGTGGATCGTCCCAACGTGATGGTGAAGGTGCCCGGCACGACCGCGGGGGCCGCCGCCGCGCGCCGCCTCATCGCGGCCGGCGTCAACGTCAACATCACGCTGCTGTTCGCGCTCGATGCGCACCGCGCGGTCATGGAATCGTACCTCGCGGGCCTCGAAGAGCGCGCTGCGGCCGGTAAGCCCATCGACCGCGTCGCGTCGGTCGCATCGTTCTTCGTGAGCCGGGTTGACACGGAAGTGGACAAGCGGCTCGAGAGTATGGCCGCCTCGGCGTCTCCGGCGGACGCCGAGCGGCTGCGCGGCCTGTGTGGCCGGGCGGCCATCGCGAACGCCCAACTCGCCTACGCGCAATTCCGCGACATGTTCTCGGGGCCACGCTGGGATGCCTTGGCCGCGCGCGGGGCGCGTCTCCAGCGCCCACTCTGGGCGAGCACGAGCACGAAAAACCCGGCGTTCCGCGACGTGATGTACGTGGAGCAGCTCATCGGGCCTGACACGGTGAACACGATGCCGCCCGCTACCGTGGACGCCTTCCGGGATCACGGCGAGGTCCGTCGCACGGTGGACGCGGACGCCGCCGGCGCGCGCCGGACGATCGAAGCGCTCGAGGGCGCGGGCATCTCCCTGGCCGGTGTCACGGACAAGCTGCTCGTCGATGGCCTCGCTAGCTTTACCAAATCGTTCGACTCGCTACTCACCGGTCTCGAATCGAAGACGCGCGCACTCGCCGGCTCACACTGAGCTCGGCCAGGCGCACTCCAGAAGGCGCGTCGCCCGGCGGCGCGCCCGCACCTTCACGCAACCCGCCCGACTTGGCGATCGCTCTTTCCGTCCCGACCGCGGCGCACGTCGCCCGCACGAAGATCGTCTGCACGCTGGGCCCCGCGTCATCGGCGCGTGATACGCTCCGCGACCTCATCAGCGCCGGCCTCGATGTGGCGCGCATCAACTTCTCACACGGCACGCACGAGCAGCATGCGCACGTCATCGAGACGATCCGATCGCTGGCGCGTGAGCTCGGACACCCGGTGGCGGTCCTCGGCGACCTCCAGGGGCCACGCATACGCATCGGCAGTCTCCCCGAGACGATCGCGCTGACCGAGGGCGCCGACGTGATCCTGGCGCCGGAGGACGACTCGCGGGCAGGCGACATTCCGGTCACCTACGATCTGCTGGCGAAGGATCTCAAGGCCGGCGACCGGATTCTCGTGGATGATGGGCTGCTCGATCTCGTCGCGCTCGAAGTGGCGCCGCCGCGTGTGCACGCGCGTGTCGTGCACGGTGGACCGCTCCGCAGCCACAAGGGAATGAACTTTCCGGGCGTGCTCGTATCGGCGCCGTCGATCACGGACAAGGATCGGGCGGACATCGAGTTCGCGATCGCGCAGGGCGTGGATTATCTCGCCCTCAGCTTCGTGCGCCGGGCGTCGGACATCCAGGCGTTACGCGCCATGATTCCGAAAGCGATGCTCATCGTCGCCAAGATCGAGAAGGATACGGCGCTCGCGAACATCGAGAGCATCCTGCGCGTCGCGGACGCCGTGATGGTGGCGCGTGGCGACCTCGGCGTCGAGCTGCCCTTCGAGGAGGTTCCGATCGCGCAGAAGCGGATCATCGCCGCGGCGAACGCGATGGGGCGGCCGGTGATCACGGCGACGCAGATGCTCGAGTCCATGGTCACGAATCCGCGCCCCACGCGCGCCGAGGCGAGCGATGTCGCGAACGCGATACTCGACGGGACCGATGCGGTCATGCTCTCGGCGGAGACAGCCACGGGCGCCTACCCCGTACTCGCCGTCGGCGCGATGACGCGCATCATCACGGAGATCGAGAAGCAGCCGCCTGCGCAGCGGGACCGGCCGCTCCCGATCGCCGCGCAGCCGTCGGATGGTCCGGTGGCGACGGAAGATGCGATCGGCGCCGCGACCGTCGCCGCCGTCCGGTTGCTGCGCGCGCCGGTCGTCATCGTCTTCACGAAGAGTGGCTTCACGGCGCGCATCGTGTCATCGCACCGTCCCGATGTGCCGATTCTGGCCCTCACGGACACGGAGTCGACCTACCACCAGCTCGCGCTCGTGTGGGGCGTGTACTCGGAGCTCGTACCGCAAACGCCCGACCGGAGCTATACCGAGATGGTGAAGCACGGGCTCGCGGCGGTGCTTGCCCGCGGTTTCGCGAAGGAGGGTGACCGGGTGGTCGTCACGGCGGGCGTGCCGTTCGATGTGCCGGGCACCACGAACTTCATGAAGATCGAAGTGGTGTGAAGCTCACGTTCCTCGGCACGGGGACGAGCTTCGGCGTGCCGCAGATCGGCTGCCGCTGCGACGTGTGCCGCTCGCCCGACCCGCGGGACCGTCGAACACGCGTCGGCGCCGTGGTCGAGACGGCGGGCGGGACGCGGCTCCTTCTCGATACGCCGCCCGAACTCCGGCTCCAGCTCGTGGCGTGCGACATCGACCGCGTGGACGCGGTGTTCTTCACGCACGCGCACGCCGATCACACGCACGGCATCGACGACCTCCGTGCCGTGACCGTCCAGCGGGGCGCGCCACTGCCGATGTATGGCTCCGCCGAGACTCTGGCCAAGCTCGCCGAGAAGTTCGCGTACATCTTCGACGACAGCATGCGTCCGCTCCCCGGCACCTCGAAGCCGGAGGGACAGGCTCGCGCCATCCACGACGGCGAGACGGTGCTCGTCGGCGACGCGCACGTCACCGCCGTCCAGGTGCCGCACGGACCGGTCACCGTCTTCGCGTATCGCATCGGTCCGCTCGCCTACGTCACCGACGCGAAGACGCTTCCCGAGCCGGCACTCGCGCGACTGGCCGGCGCGCGCGTCCTCGTGCTCAACGCCCTGTGGCGTGGCGAGCATCCCACGCATCTCAGTATTGCCGAGGCGGTGCTCGCGGCGCGCCGGATCGGCGCCGAGCGGACATACCTCACGCACCTCACGCACGACAACCGGCACGCGGATCTCGAAGCCGAGCTCCCGCGCGGCATCTCGCCCGCGTTCGACGGGCTCACCATCCGCATTGACTGACATGGCTATCCGCATCGACTTCACGAACATGATGATCCCGGGCGCGATCACCGACGAGACCTGGCTGGCGGCGCGCGAGGCGTTCGCCGGAGCGCGCGCCGAGGTGCAGCGTCGTCGCGCGGCGGGGGAGCTTGGCTTCATGGACCTTGCCGCCGGTGGGCCGTCGGTGGCAGAGATCGAAACCTTCGCGGACGGCGCTGGCCAGGCGTTCAGCGACGTGGTGGTGCTCGGCATCGGCGGCTCGGCGCTCGGCCCGATCGCCCTCCGCAGCGCGCTTCGCTCGACGACCTGGAACATGCTCGACGATGAGGCGCGCGAGTACTTCCCGCGGCTCCACGTCCTCGAAAACGTGGACCCCACGACGATGAGCGCGCTCCTCGACCGGTTGGAGCTCGGACGCGCGCTCTTCATTGTCATCTCCAAGTCCGGCGGCACCGCCGAGACGATGGCGCAGTACCTCATCGTCCGTTCGCGGCTCGTGGACGTACTTGGCGGCGACTTCGCGCGGCATTTCGTGTTCGTCACCGATCCGGCGAAAGGTGCGTTGCGCGCGATCGCTCGGGCCGAGAACATCGCGGCGCTCGACATTCCGCCCAACGTCGGTGGGCGGTTCAGCGTCCTGTCGCCCGTGGGCCTGCTCCCTGCGGCGCTCATCGGCGTGGATGTGAGCGCGCTGCTCGCCGGCGCGGCCAACATGCTCGCCCGCTGCGAGAGCGAGGAGCTCGCGGTGAATCCGGCGGGCGTGTTCGCCACGCTCCAATGGCTGGCGGACACACGGCTCGGGCTCCGGAATCACGTGCTGATGCCGTACGCCGACCCGCTGCGTGATGTCAGCGCGTGGTTCGTGCAGCTCTGGGCGGAGAGCCTCGGCAAGATCCGCCCGGATGGGCAGTCCGTAGGTCCCACGCCGATCGCCGCGCTCGGCACCACCGACCAGCACAGTCAGGTGCAGCTCTTCATGGAGGGATCGCGCGACAAGACGATCACGTTCGTGACCGCTGGCGGCCGCCCGGTGGACATCTCCATTCCTGCGTTGCACGCGGACGTTTCCGAGCTGGCGTACCTGGGCGGCCACACGTTGGGCGAGCTGCTGGACGCCGAGCAGCGGGCGACCGCGACGGCGCTCGCGCAGCGCGGGCGGCCGAACATGACGATCGCGCTCGACCGGGCGGAGGCGCACGATGTCGGAGCGCTTCTCATGTTGCTCGAGGTTGCGACCGTCTACGCCGGTGCGCTCTACGGGATCAATCCGCTCGACCAGCCCGGCGTGGAGCTCGGGAAGCGGTACACCTACGCGTTGATGGGCCGCCCGGACGCCGCCGATGCGCGGCGCGAGTGGGACGATCTGCCGGCACCGAAGCGGCAATGGACGGTGTGAGGGGTGTCGCGCTACGCGCCCTTGCGACGCGCGCCGGACGCGGACAGCTTCCCCGAGCGCGCCCGGCCTGCTGGACCGGGCGCCAGGCCCCCGCAGGAATCGTGGAGGAGTGATGGCGGCTCGAGAGGTGGCGACGGACGCGCTGTTCGGCGGGGACGTGCGCATCGAGGACAACCAGGTCGCAGTGCACCGCGAAGCGTCGCTGATGTCGGAGCACATGGACGCGCTCGTCCATGACGCGGTATTTGGCCAGGGACAGGCGCGCGACCACGCGCGCTGGCTGATCTGGGAGCTCGGGCAGACCGTGGGCGTCAGGGCGGCTTCCATCCACGACCTGTACATGGCGCGGGGACGAGGCGAGGTCAGAGGGTTCACGGTGCCCGCCATCAACGTGCGCGGCATGTCGTACCACACGGCGCGCGCGATCTTCCGCACCGCCGTTCGGCTCGACGCTGGTGCGTTCATTCTGGAGATCGCGCGTTCGGAGATCGCCTACACCGATCAGCGTCCGGCCGAGTACGTGGCCGTCATGCTCGCCGCCGCCATGCGCGAGGGGTTCCGCGGTCCCGTGTTCATCCAGGGCGACCACTTCCAGGTGAACGCGAAAAAGTTCGCGGCCGACCCGACCGGCGAGGTCGCCGCGGTCAAGCAGCTTGCGCGCGAAGCGGTGCACGCCGGCTTCTTCAATATTGACGTGGATACCTCGACGCTCGTGGACATTCACCTGGCCACGCTCGAGGAGCAGCAGCGCCTCAACTACGAGACGGCGGCGGACATCGTCCGGGACGTCCGCGAGATCGAGCCCGAGGGTGTGACGATCTCGGTGGGCGGCGAGATCGGCGAGGTTGGCACGCAGAACTCCACCGTGCCGGAGCTGCGCGCGTTCATGGATGGCTTCAATCGCTCGCTGGGTCTATCGAACGGCGGCCGTACCGAGGGGCTGTCGAAGATCAGCGTCCAGAGTGGCACGTCACACGGTGGGGTTGTGCTGGCCGATGGCTCGATCGCGGATGTGAAGCTCGATCTCGACACGCTCGAGGAGCTCTCGCGTGTGGCGCGGCAAGAGTACGGCTTGGCCGGCGCCGTCCAGCACGGCGCCTCGACATTGCCCGATACAGCGTTCAATAATTTCCCGCGGACGGAAACCTGCGAGATTCACCTCGCGACCAACTTCCAGAACATTCTCTACGAGAACACGCCGGCCGATCTTCGGCGCGAGATGTACGCGTGGCTCGCCGTCAATGCGAAGGACGAGCGGAAGGCGAACGATTCGGACGAGCAGTTCCATTACAAGAGCCGGAAGAAGGCACTTGGTCCCTTCAAGCGGCAGCTCTGGGACATGCCGGTTGCCGCGAAAGACAAGCTGTCGGCGATGTACGATGCGAAATTCGGGTTTCTGTTCGAGCAGCTTGCCATCGCGGGCACCGCTGACATCGTCGCGAAGCACGTCCGGGTAGAGCCGCAGCGCCGCGCATCGCATCTCGGTATGGGAGCCGTCGCCGCCGCGCCGGACGACCCTGACGCGGGCGAATAGCCGACGCGCGACGATACGGCCGCCGCGGCACTCTGGCTCGAGGCCTTGCAGCATCTGGCCAGCCGTGCCGCGCACGAGCTCAAGAACCCTCTGAACGGCGCGCTCCTGAATGTCGAGGTCCTGCGCGGCCGCGCGACGCGCGCCGGACTCGCGGCGGTGGCGCTCGCTCCGTTCGCGGACGCGGCGGCGACGGAGTTGGCTCGCGCGACCGAGTTGACCGAGGCGCTGCTGGCATTGGCGCGCCCGGTAGCCGAGCCGGTAGATTTGAGCGTCGCACTCCAGCCTCTCTTCGTCCTCGCTGGTGCGGTCGCGCGCGCCGAGGGGAGCTCGGTCGAGCTGGCGCTCGCGCCGAGCGCCCTCGGCCGGTGCGCGCTGGCGGCCAACGCGGTGCGTGGAACCGTCGCGCTGGCACTTGCCGGAGCCGTGCGCGACGGAGCGGTCGTGATCGCGTCGCTGGCGGAACAGGGGGACGAGCTCGCGCTCCGGTTGAATGGAGCGGCCGCGTTGCCAGCAGGGATGGGGACGCGGATCCACGAGGCGGGGGTGCGCTTCGACGAGGTGCCACGCCGGGTGACGCTCCTGTTCCCGCGCGCGGCCGCAGGGTAGCACAAGCCCAGGGTACCGATGAAGCCAGGGAAGATCCTGATCGCGGACGATGAGCGCGCGATTGCCGCGGGGTTGAGCGCGATCCTCGAGGACGAGGGGTACAGCGTCGATGTCGCTGTGGACGGTCAGCTCGCGCTGGAGCGCCTCACGTCCGACGTCTACGGCGTCGTACTCGCCGACCTCAAGATGCCGAAGGTCGACGGGATCGCGCTCCTCAAGGAAATGCAGGGGCGCGAGGTCCCGACGGAGTGCATCATCATCACCGGACAGGCCACCGTGGACTCGGCGATCGAGGCGATGCGCCACGGCGCATACGACTACATCGAGAAGCCGCTCACTTCCGACAAGTTGACCCGCCTCAAGGCGCTGATCCCCAAGGCGGTCGACAAGTTCAACGTCAAGCAGACGAACCGCGCCCTCACCTCGCAGATCGCGCAGCTCACGCACTACGGCGACCTGACCGGCCAGTCCGAGGCGATGCGCGAGATTTACCAGATCATCGACGCCGTGGCTCCGTCCACCGCCAGCGTGCTCATTCTCGGCGAATCGGGGACGGGCAAGGAGCTGGTCGCACGCGCGCTCCATGCGAAGAGCGACCGTGCGAAAGGGCCGTTCTTCGCCCTGAACTGCGCGGCGTTGCCCAAGGACATCCTCGAGAACGAGCTGTTCGGCCACGAGAAGGGGGCGTTCACCGGGTCCACCAACGAGAAGCCGGGCGCGTTCGAGATGTCATCGGGCGGTACGCTCTTCCTCGACGAAGTGGCCGAGATGGCGCCCGACATCCAGGTGAAGCTCCTGCGTACGCTGGAGTCGCGTACCGTACGCCGTCTCGGCGGCAAGAAGGAGTTCGCGGTGGACATCCGGATCGTGTCCGCGACGAACAAGGATCTGCAGAAGGCGTTGGCGGACGCGGAGCTGCGGGAGGATCTCTACTACCGGCTCGCCGTGGTCGAGATCTACCTGCCGCCCCTTCGGGAGCGCATCGGCGACATCCGGCTTCTCGCCACGGAGTTCCTGGCCCAGTTCGCCCGGGAGAACAACAAGCCGATCGCGGGCTTCGACGACGCGGCAATGGATTGGGTTCTGGGGTACCATTGGCCTGGGAACGTGCGCGAGCTCAAGAACGCGCTCCAGCGTGCGGTCGTCATGGCGAAGGGTTCGACGGTAAGCGTACCGGACATCGTCCAGCGGCATCTCCGGCATCCGCCGGAGCTGAGCGCGGTGAACTTGCCCGCAGGCTCGACCCTTGCGGACGCGAGACGACAGCTCGTGCTGCGCTCCTTCGCCTCGACCGGCGGCGACCTGCAGCGCGCGGCGAAGCTCGTCGGCATGAGCGAGGCAGAGTTGCGGGCGGAGCTGCTGTCGCTGCTCGACGGGAACGGCCGCGGGAGTACCGCGCATGGTGCCCCGAAAGACGACGACGAGGCGGATGTGGTAGCGCCCCGCGCCGCGCCGCGCGGGCGAGCGAAGAGCGGCAGCGCGGGAGCGAAGAGTGCGCCAAAGGCGAAGCCGAAGGGACGGCGTTGACCGGCGAACGACAAGGAGATGACTATGCGCGAGTACGACTACGACAGCGATGAACCGTTCGTGGTGATCGAGAAGGAAGCGGGGAGCACGACGTCCTTCCTGTGGGGGCTGGCGCTCGGCGCCGGTCTCGCCCTGCTGTTCGCGCCGCAGTCGGGCGAGGACACGCGCCGCGAGATCGGGACGCGCGCTGGCCGGGTGCGTCGCCGCGCGGAGAACACCGCCGGCGAGCTCACCGACAACGTCCGTGATCGGTACGAGCGAGCGCGGCAGACGGTCGAAGATCGAATAGATGATGCGCGGAGCGCCATCGAGCTCAAGAAGCGGCAGGCGTCGAACGCGATCCGCGCGGGGCGCGAGGCGGCGCAGGATGCGCGCGAGGAGCTCGAGCGCCGTATCGCCGAGACGAAGGCGGCGTATCAGACCGGCGCCGACGTGGCGCGCGCGTCGCGTCCCTTCGCTGCCACGTCGGCGGAGCGCGACGCCGACGACGATGCGGGCGACGGCTCCCCGGGGATCTGACGCCGCCGGGCGGCTGCACCGCCGTTCGAGCGGCGCGGCCGCCGCGCGTCTCACATGCCCAAGCGCCCGCTCCCGCTCCGCGTCGGATGGACGATCCGCGACTACGCCAAGCGCGTCTACGACAACGCGGACGACGATAACATCTTCTTCCTGACCTCCGGCATCGCGTTCAACATCCTGCGCGCGGCGGTCCCGTTCTTCCTTCTGCTCCTCTCCGGCCTCGGCTACGTCCTGAACCAGGATGCGGCCGCGTCATCGCGCGCGTTGTGGGGCTTCGTGGACGGTCTGCTGCCGCCGCACGTCGAGTCGGCCTCATCGCCGATCCACTCGATGCTCGATGAGATCGTGAAGGCTCGCGGCTCGGTCGGGCTCGTTGGCCTCGTCGGTTTCGTCTGGTTCTCGACTGGCCTCTTCGGAACGCTGCGCAGCGTGTTGGCGGAAGTCTTCGACATCGAAGACACGCGCGGCGTCGTTGGCGGCAAGCTGTTCGACATCAAGCTCACCGTGCTCGCCACGCTACTCTTCGCCGCCTACACCGTCCTCAACGCGTACATGGGCATAGCGACGTCACGCGGCGTCCGGGCGATGGCGCAGGCAGGGATCAGAGCCGAAACTCTCGGACGCGCCGAGTACCTGCTCGCGAAGATTGTCGCGACCGTCTCGATCCTGCTCATGTTCTTCGCGCTCTACAAGTTCCTGCCGAGCCGCCGGGTGCGGTGGCAGGCGGCGATGCTCGCCGCCGTTTTCACGTCCGCGTTCTTCGAGCTGGCGCGTAACGCGTTCACCGCGTACCTGGCCTCGTTCGACCCGGGTAGCCTGTACTCGGGCACCCTCTACACCATCGTCATTCTCGTCTTCTGGGTCTACTACTCGGCGTTCTTTTTCATCATCGGGGGCGAGGTCGGGCAGGTCTACGAGCTGCGACGCGTGCGACGCATGCAGCGCGAGGCGTTCGAGGACTGACCGCTGCCGCGTCGTGCGCTGCGGACCACGGTATAGCTCGAAGCGCCCGAATCGAGCTTGCTCGACGGTGGCGCGAAGGTTGCCATGACAGTAGGTGCACGCTCTAACCGGAGGGCATCCGTGCGGAAAATCACAGTGGTCATGGCTTTCGTAGCCGTCACGACCTTCATCGGCTGCAAGAAGACCGGCGAGGGGGAGTACGAGGTCGAAAAGCCGGTCGTAGGAACGCAGACTGACACAGTGCAGACCCCGACATTAGATGTCGGCACCAAGAAGGACACCGTCATCATGACCCGGCCAACGGTGGACTTGAAGACGCCGGCCCAGCGTAAGGCCGATTCGGCTCGCAAGCGTCCGTAGTCTCAGCGATACGTCGGAAGTCGAGCCCGCCGAGCGATCGGCGGGCTTTGGCTTTCCGGGAGTGCCGCGCTCCCGCTGCGCCGCTCGCGGGCGCATCTTGCGGCAATGCGCCAGCGTCCCGTCATAGACCTCCGTAGCGACACGGTTACCCGGCCGACCCTGGCGATGCGGCGCGCGATGGCGGAGGCCGAGGTCGGCGATGACGTGCTGGATGGCGACCCAACCGTCAAGCGGTTGGAGGCGCGCGTCGCTGAGCTGTTGGGGAAGGAGGCCGCCCTCTTCTTTCCGACCGGGACGATGGCGAACCAGGCTGCCATCTGGCTGCTCTCGCGCCCCGGAACCGAAGTGTTCGTGGACGTCGCATCGCACATCCTGAACTACGAGCTCGCCGGCGCGGCGGCGCTCGCGGGCGTCCAGCTCCGCTCGATCGTTCCAGCGGGGGCGGTCATGGACGTCGACGATCTGACCGCGGCACTCCGCCTGATCTCGCCGCACGAGCCGAGGCCGAGCCTCCTGTGCCTCGAGAACACGAACAATGGTGCCGGCGGCAAGGTGACGTCGGCGGCGGCACAGCACGCGTTGCGCAGCGCGGCCGACGCGGCGTCGCTCCCCGTGCACCTTGACGGAGCGCGGCTCTGGAACGCGGCCGCCGCGACTGGCTCGTCGCTCGCCGATCTCGCGGCGTGCGGCGAGACGGTGATGGTCTCGTTCTCCAAGGGGTTGGGCGCGCCGGCGGGTGCCGCGCTCGCCGGCTCTCGCGCGCTGATCGCCGACGCGTGGTTCGCGAGGAGGCGCTTCGGCGGGGCGATGCGTCAGTCGGGGATTCTGGCCGCTGGCGCGCTCCACGGGCTCGACGTCCACCTGGCCCGGCTGGCCGACGATCACGAGCGCGCGCGCGAGTACGCGCGCATTGTGGATGGCGCGG
>JBBJNN010000010.1:61697-79560 GCA_037720885.1 Gemmatimonadaceae bacterium
CCTTCAGTATCCGCGACAACCGTCGCCGAGCGGGCGGCAGCCGAGGGTGTTCTCGTGGCGGAATGGTCGCCGACCCGCGTGCGAGCGGTGACGCATCTCGATGTGGATGAGGAGATGGTGCGGCACGCGGCGGAGATCGTTCGGACGGTACTGGACGACGCCTGAGTCGGAACCGCTCGCCGGTTGAACGCGGAGACGGCCGGGATTATACTTCCCCCGTCCCAGGTCCCGGGGGGCGTCAGCCCGCTAACTCCGTCAGGACCCCGAAGGTAGCAGCGGCATGTGGTGTCTGATGTTGCTCCGTCAGACCTGGGATATTGCGCGGGAGGCCAGGGCGCTCGGCGAGCGCAGGGCCCCCGCGCTCATGCTTTCCCGCTTCACTCCGCGCACATGTACGTATCCCTCGCGCGTAAATATCGGCCGAAGACGTTCGCGTCTGTCGCCGTTCAATCGCACGTCTCGAACACGCTCAAGGGCGCCATCGCCCGCGGGCGCGTCGCGCACGGCTACCTCCTCTGCGGTCCGCGCGGGGTGGGAAAGACGACGCTCGCGCGCGTCCTCGCGATGGCGCTCAATTGCGAGCGTCGCGGCGACGCCGGTGATGGCGCGGGAGAGCCGTGCGGCGAATGTGCCTCCTGCCAGCGGATCTGGAGCGGGTCGGCGAGCCTCGATGTCGTCGAGATCGACGCCGCCTCCAATCGCGGCGTGGACGACGCCCGGGACCTCCGTGAGCGCGCCATGTATGCCCCGTCCACCGAGTCGCATTACAAGGTGTACATCGTGGACGAGGCGCACATGCTCACGCGTGAGGCATGGAACGCGCTGCTCAAGATTCTCGAGGAGCCACCGCCGCGCGTCGTCTTCGTCTTCGCGACCACCGAGCCGCAGAAGATTGCCCAGGCCGCGGCACCCGTGCTGAGTCGCCTGCAGCGCTTCGATCTCAAGCGGATCGG
Organism: Gemmatimonadaceae bacterium; assembly: GCA_037720885.1. Lineage (GTDB taxonomy): Bacteria > Gemmatimonadota > Gemmatimonadetes > Gemmatimonadales > Gemmatimonadaceae > JACMME01. The sequence goes on from JBBJNN010000010.1 coordinate 62,651, forward strand.
ACCGGCGGACGTGCGCGACCGCCTCGCCACCGTCCTCGCCGCCGAGTCGATCGAGGCCGATCCGGACGCGTTGGCCGCGCTCGCGCGCGCAGCCGACGGCTCCATGCGCGATGCGCTCAGTCTCACCGATCAGGTCCTCTCGCTCGGCGAAGGCCGTGTAACATCGGCACGGGTGCGCGATGCGCTTGGCCTGGTCGCGGAAGATGAGTACCTCGCGGTGCTGGACGTGATCGCCGAGCAGCGCGCTGGCGATGTGTTCGCCACGATGGCGCGCCTCGCGGACGCCGGTGTGGATCTCGGCGGCTTCCTCTCGGGCCTTGCCGACATGCTGCGCGCGCAGCTCGCGGTCACGCTCGGCGGCCAGGCGGGAGAGCTGTCCGATCGCGCGTGCGCGGCGTTGGCCGAGCGCCGTAACCGACTCGCGGCGGGCGACCTGCTGCGGATGCTACAGGCGATCGGGGAGCTGGAGCCGCGATTCCGTCGCAGCGGGCAGCAACAGCTCCTGCTCGAGACGTTACTCGTTCGTTTCGCACTTCTCGATCGGACGGTCACGCTCGAGGAACTTCTCCGCGGCATGGGCGGAGGGGCGGCAGGCGCGAATCCAGAATCTCCACGAGGCGGGGCGGCGCCGCCTCCGCGCCCTAATCCGCCGGCGCCGCGTGCACGAGATTCCGCGGCGCCGGCGCAGCGACCGGCTGACGGTGACTCGCCGTCTACGACGGGCGTCGCGCGCGCGGCCTCCGCTCGCCCGGGAGAGGCGGCCGATGCGTCGAACGCGGGCTTGCCCGGCGGAGGCGAGCGCTCCGCGGACGCGGCCGATCGCTCCTCGACGACGCGCGATGGTGACGCGTCGCCGAGGGCCGTGGCGGAGCTTTCCAACGGGGGGGGGGCCCCGCGGCGTGGGCTGGAGCTGAATACCCTGGTGGAGCGGTGGGAGGAGGTCGTGGCGGCCGTCAGGACCGACGGTCGCGCGATGCTCGCGAGCGCGCTGGAGCGATCGCTCCCGGTGGCGGTGTCGGGCCGCGGTGACATCATGCTCGAGCTGGATGAGCAGAACGAGATCCTGGATCAGGCCATCGTATCGGGCGCGGCCCAGTTGACGCTGGTGATCGGCGCGCTGTTCGGTGGCGCACCGCGAGTATCGGTGCGGCGCGCGGGGGTAGTCGCCGGATCGGCCACCGCGCCGCGCCGCCTGACCGAAGGCGCGGTGAAGGAGGAGCGGCTGGCGCACCTGCGCAAGCGCGATCCACTGCTCGCGAGTGCGATCGATGCGCTGGATCTCGAGCTGATGGAGTAGAGCCGGGAGTGTGGCGACGGACGTTCCTCGTGCTATCTCACCGGCGCGACGTTTGCGCATTTCGCGTAGCCTGTTCGCTCGCGCGCAACGCCTCGACTTTCCCATTGCGACGCCCCGCCGCACGCGGGTAGCTTCCCTGTCCCCTCGCGCACCACGGACGCATGGCTGACTTCACGAAGATCATGCAGCAGGCGCAGCAGATGCAGAGCCGGCTGCAACAGATGCAGGATGAACTGCAGTCCAAGACCGTCACCGCGGCCAGCGGCGGAGGCATGGTCACGGTCACCGCCGACGGCAAGGGACAGGTCCGCAAGATTCAGATCGACCCGTCGGTCGTGAACGCGTCGGATGTCGAGATGCTCGAGGATCTCGTGCTCGTCGCGGTCGGCGAGGCGCAGAAGAAGGCGGCCGAGCTTGCCCAGGGCGAGATGCAGAAGCTGACCGGCGGGCTCTCGCTCCCGTTCAAGCTGCCCTTCTGATCGATCCGCCGGTGCGTGTCGCATCGCGCCCCCGCATCGCCGGGCGGCCAGCCGGCGATTGATGTCGGCGATCGAGGATCTCGCCACCGAGCTCTCGAAGCTTCCGGGCATCGGCCGGAAGACGGCGCTCCGTCTCACGTACCATCTGCTCAAGCAACCCCCGGAGCAGAGCCGCCGGCTCGGCGATGTGCTGGTCTCGCTCGTCGAGCGCATCCGGCGGTGCTCCGTCTGCGCGAATCTCACCGAAGAGGATCCCTGTTCCATCTGTCGTGACGCGCGGCGCGACCGCGGGCTGATCTGTGTCGTGGAGGAGGCGTCGGACATTGCCGCGATCGAGCGCGCCGCCGAGTTCCGCGGCGTCTATCACGTGCTCGGCGGCCGCCTGTCTCCGCTCGATGGCATCGGGCCCGATGACCTCGCTGTGGACCAGCTCGTCGAGCGCGTCGCCAGCGGCGACGTGCGCGAGGTGATCGTCGCGACAAACCCGAGCCTCGAGGGAGAAGCCACCGCGGTGTTCGTGCAGCGGCAGCTCGCCTCGCAATCCGCGACCGTCTCGCGCATCGCGCGCGGCCTACCGGTCGGCGGTGACCTCGAGTACGCCGACGGTGTCACGATCGCGCAGGCGCTGAGCGCGCGGCGGCAGATGTGATGCGGCGTGGCCCGGCGTGGGGGAGTGCCGCCGGCTTCGCTGGGGGCGTGCTCGTGGGCCTGATCGTCTGGAGCACACAGACGCGGAGCTCGCGGCGCGATCTGTTCAGCGGGAGCCGTTGGCGGCGCCTCGCGGCGCTCGGTTACCTTCGCGGTCAGCGCACCGTGACGAACGTCGCGCTGCTGCGCGACTACGTGGCGTGGGAGGAGCACCCAACGCTCCGGCGTAGCGGGTGGCACATCCTGCGCCGGATGGAAGACTCCCTCGACCCCTAGGACCGCCATGCCTCCCGGCGGCGTCCGTCAGCCGAAACGCGCGCGCGGCACCGCCTTACGCCCGCACCGGACGCTCGCGAGGTTGTGTCCGTGTCGATGATCAACTACGCGTCGCGCGAGATCAACTGCAAGGTCGTCTACTATGGCCCCGGCCTCGGCGGCAAGACGACGAACCTCGAGCACATCTACACGAAGGTCGCGCCAAGCAGCCGCGGCAAGCTCATCTCGTTGGCGACGGAGTCGGAGCGGACGATCTTCTTCGACTTCCTCCCCGTGGACCTGGGCACAGTGCGCGGGTTCAAGACGCGGTTCCATCTCTACACCGTGCCGGGGCAGGTCTACTACAACGCGAGCCGCAAGCTCATCCTCCGGAACGTGGATGGCATCGTCTTCGTCGCCGACTCGCAGCGCGAGCGGCTCGAGGCGAATCAGGAATCGCTGCAGAACCTGTACGAGAATCTCGAAGAGCATGGCTACGATCTGAGCCACATCCCGTTCGTCATGCAGTACAACAAGCGTGACCTGCCGGGCGCCGCTCCGGTGGACGAGCTGCAGGGGATGCTGAATCCGGGGTGGTCCGTGCAGGAGGCGGCGCGGCAGCGCGTGACGACGCCGGCGGCCGCACGCGCCGGCGAGCCGAGAACCGAGCAGCTGCCGACCGGCGAGTGGGTGGAGCGGGCTCCGTATGTCGAGGCGGTATCCATCACGGGCGACGGCGTGTTCGACACGTTGAAGACGGTCAGCAAGCTCGTCATCAAGCACCTCGCGTGAAACGCCGCGGCACGTGAACCTTCCGAACTCCCTCACCGTCGGACGGATCATCGCTGCGCCTGTCGTCGCGCTCCTGCCGCTCATGCTCTCCTGGCAGCTTCGCCTCCTCGGCTTCGTGCTGTTCATCGCGGTCGCCATCACCGACTATTACGATGGCAAGCTTGCGCGCTCGAGGAACCTCGTCACCAATCTCGGCAAGCTGCTCGATCCGCTGGCCGACAAGCTGCTTCTCCTCGCGACTTTTGTCCCCATGTACATCCTCCAGCGACGAATCGCCGGGACCGACCCGCGCTGGGTAGATGCGATGCGCGAGAGCGGCGACGCCGGCATCACCGCCCGCGCCGAGCCCTTCCCCTTCCTCCTGCCCGGGTGGGGCACGGTCTTCCTGCCGGCGGCGGTGATCGCGGTCGTGCTCGGCCGCGAGCTGTTCATGACGGTCTTCCGGCAGGCCGCCGCGAGGCGGGGCGTGATCATCGCGGCGATCGGACCGGCCAAGTGGAAGACCGGCTTTCAGTGGACGTGGGTCGGCTCGGCGTACTTCTGGTTCGCGGCACTCACTGCCGCCATCCATTTCCAGTGGCTGCGGCACGACGCCTGGCACGCGTTCGCGTACTTCAACGGCGTCGTCGGCACTGTAACGATGATCGCCGCCGTGGTGCTCACGCTTTACTCGCTCTGGCTCTACCTGCGGCGGTACGGCACGATCTTCCGGGCCGGCCGGTCCTAGGCGCCGGCTCCCCACTCGATACCTTCCGGTGCGCGTCGAGCTCATCACGATCGGCGACGAGCTGCTGCTGGGCTTCGTCGTGGACACGAATGCCGCCATGCTGGCGCGCGAGCTCGCCGCCGTGGGCGTCGAGATCATCTGGCGGACCACCGTGCTCGACGACGCCGACGCCATCGCCCGCGCCGTCCGCGACGCGCTCGACCGCACCGGCGCCGCCATCACCACCGGCGGTCTCGGCCCCACGAGTGACGACATGACCAAGCCGGCCATCGCCGCCCTGTTCGGGCGCGAGTTACGGCTCGACGAAGGGATCCTCGCGGGAATCGAGGAGCGATTCCGCCAGTTCGGCCTTCGCACGCCGATGCCGCCGGGCAATCGCCAACAAGCGCTCATCCCAGTTGGCGCGCGCGTGCTTGCCAACCGCCACGGTACCGCGCCGGGGATCTGGCTCGAGGACGAGCGCGGACGGTGGGTCGCGATGTTCCCCGGCGTGCCGCGTGAGCTGCGCGGTATGCTCGCCGATGAGCTCATCCCGCTCCTTCGCGCTCGTGCGGGCACGAACCCACGCGTCGTCGCGTCGCGCACCCTCCGCACGACGGGAATCGGGGAATCGGCACTTTCCGAGGCGCTCGGCGAGCTCGCCGGCGGCTTCCCGGAGATGCCGCTGGCCTACAACCCCAAGTGGCAGGGCACGGACATCCGGATCACCGCGCGGAATCTGCCCGTGGACGAAGCCGCACGGCGGCTCGACGACGGCATCGCGCGTCTCCGTGAGCGCGCTGGCGCGTTCGTGTATGGGGAGGATGACGCCGACCTCGCCGAGGTCGTCCTGCGCGACGCGCGCGCCGCGGGCCTGCGCATCGCGACCGCGGAGAGCTGCACGGGCGGTCTGCTCGGCGGGCGCATCACCGCGATCGCTGGCTCGAGCGACGTATACCTCGGCGGCATAATCGCCTACGCGAACGAAGTAAAGGTGAGCACGCTCGGTGTGCCCCCCGCGACGATTGTCGAGCATGGTGCGGTGAGTGAGGAGGTGGCCCGCGCGATGGCGCAGGGCGCCCGTCGCGCGATCGGCTCCGAGATCGGCGTCGCGATCACCGGAATCGCGGGGCCGGGCGGCGGGAGCGCCGACAAGCCGGTGGGTACCGTCTGGATCGCGGCCGACGTCGCGGGCTCCGTGCGTGCGCACGGCCGCGTGTACGTAGGCGACCGAGAGGAGATACGGCTCCGCGCCACGCAGGCCGCCCTCGACATGATCCGGCGCGCGATCGCCACCGGTGCCTGACGCGTGGGTCCGGCGCGAGAAGCACGAGGCGATCGGGCGTTGCACGCGCGTGCGTGATGGAGGAAATTACTCTCGTACGTGTAGGCCGTCCGACGCCGTGTGACCGGCGCGGCGCACGGCCGCGACCGATCAGAGCGCAAGAGGGGAGACGTGGCGAAGAGGACCGACAAGGGGCGCGAGCCCGGCGATCACGAGACGATGGACCGGAGCGATGAGGTCGCTGCCAGCGCGGAACCGCAGGGCGATGGCGCGCCGGCCGAAGATTCCGCCGATAGCTACATGACCACCGATGGGAGCGCCGCGGAGAGCAGCGGCGCGACCGTGGTGTCCGAACCGGAAGGGAGCTCGCGCGCGCTCGACGAGCAGCGCGACAAGTACCTTCGCCTCATGGCCGAGTACGACAACTACCGCAAGCGCTCGACGCGCGAGCGGCAGGAGGCCGGCGCACGGGCGCAGGCGGAGCTCGTAAAGCAGCTCATCGACGCCCTCGACGACCTCGCGCGCTTCGCCCACCTGGACCCGACCACCGTGGACACCGCGACGGTGGTGCAGGGCGCCGAGATGGTGGAGAAGAAGCTGTACAAGGCGCTGTCGTCCGCCGGGCTCGAGACGGTGAACCCGCACGATCAGCCGTTCAACCCGGAGTGGCACGAGGCCGTCGCGACCGAGCCCGCGCTGTCGCGCGAAGATGACCATGTCGTCGCCCGTGTCTACCAGCAGGGCTATCTCTTCAACGGGCAGCTGCTGCGGCCCGCGCGCGTGGTCGTGAAGCAGTGGAACGGCTGAGGAGACGCTAGCCGCCCATGGCCCAGACCAAGGACTTCTACGCCGTCCTGGGGGTCTCAGCTTCCGCGTCGCAGGACGAGATCAAGAAGCAGTACCGCCGGCTCGCCAAGCAGTATCACCCGGACGCCAATCGCAACGACGCGAAGGCCGCGGATCGCTTCAAGGAGATCTCCGAGGCGTACAACGTCATCGGTGCGGCGGACAAGCGGAAGCAGTATGACGACATGCGTCGCCTCGGCGCGTTCGGCGGCTTCGGCGGCGGCGCGCGGCCGGGCGGTGGATATAGCAGCGGCCGGCCGGCCGGCACGGGAGCGCCGGGCGAGGCCGGGATCCGCTTCGATCAGTTCGACATCGGCGGCCTCGGCGGGCTGGGCGATCTCTTCTCCTCGATGTTCGGCGGCAGCGCGGCGCGGCCGGGTGGTGCGCGGCCGCGCGGCACGGAGCGCGGCCAGACTGTCGAGATGACGCTCGATGTCCCATTCCGCGTGGCGGCGCTAGGCGGCAAGCTCCCGGTGGAGCTCGAGGTGAACGAGGAGTGCGGTACCTGTCGCGGCACGGGTGCGGCGGCCGGCGCGACGCTCAAGCAATGCACGGAGTGCAACGGACGCGGCGTCGTCTCCTTCGGCCAGGGTGGCTTCGCCGTCAATCGGCCATGCCCGATGTGTCTCGGTCGCGGCCAGATCCCCTCCGAGCGCTGCCCGACCTGCAACGGGACTGGCGAGGTACGGGCTCGCCGCACTGTCATGATCACGGTCCCGCCGGGCGTGGATACCGGGAACAAGGTTCGCCTGAGCGGCCAGGGCGGAAAGGGTGTCGGCGGCGGCCCGCCGGGCGATCTGATCATCACCGTGCAGGTGCAGGCCGACCGCTTCTACTCGCGCGAGGGGCAGGACATCGTCGCCCCGCTCCCGCTCAACGTCGCCCAGGCCACGCTCGGCTCGCGCATGGCGGTTCGGCTGCTCGACGGCCGCAAAGTGACAATTCGCATCCCGGCGGGTACGCCCTCGGGTAAGCGTTTTCGGGTTCGGGGGCAGGGAATCGAGAAGAACGGAAATCGCGGCGATCTCATCGTGGAGACGGAGATCACCGTGCCCGACAAGCTGACCCCTGGGCAGGAGCAGGCGATGAAGGATTTCGCTGAATCGGGGGGACTCAAGTACTGACGCGGCGCCATCCTTACGGCCCGCGCATCACGACGGGCCGGCCCGATCCGAACGGCCCGTGATGCCGCCGTCGGAGTCCGGACTTCGCTCCGCCGCGCTCGGTTCCGCTCCACGCGGCGCGATGCGCCCCGCCGGGCGCGACGCGCCCTATTATGTAGCTGTCGGCAAAGAAATCGAGATCTTCGCAACGGCGCACGCGCGTGGCCTGCCGGTGATGCTCAAGGGGCCTACAGGCTGCGGCAAGACGCGCTTCGTCGAGCACATGGCGTGGAAGCTCGGTCGCCCGCTCGTGACCGTCGCGTGCCACGATGACCTGTCCGCGAGCGATCTCACCGGGCGCTACCTGATTCGAGGCGGCGAGACCGTGTGGGCGGACGGTCCGTTGGTCACCGCCGTACGCGCGGGCGCGATCTGCTATCTCGACGAGGTCGTCGAAGCCCGCCAGGACACGCTCGTCGTGATCCATCCCCTCACCGATGACCGACGCGTCCTCCCGCTCGACAAAACCGGCGAGCTGCTCGAGGCCGCGGCGGGATTCCAGCTCGTCATCTCGTACAATCCGGGCTACCAGCACGCGATCAAGGACCTCAAACCGAGCACGCGGCAACGGTTCGTCTCGCTGGAGTTCGTGTACCCCGAGCCGCGTCTCGAAGCGGAGATTGTCGCGCACGAGAGCGGCGTCGGCCGCCCGATCGCGACGAAGCTCGTCGAGGTGGCTGGCAAGATCCGCCACCTCAAGGAGCAGGGGCTCGCCGAGGGGCCGGGCACGCGATTGCTCGTCTCCACGGCGCGACTCATCGCGGCCGGCATTCCGTCGGAGGATGCGTGCGCGGCCGCGCTCGTCGCGCCACTCACCGACGATCCCGATCTACACGCCGCGATCTCCGATTTGATCGCTGCCACGCTCTAGACTCGCGGGATGGCGACCCCGGCGGGCCGCGCGATGCGGCGTCGCGCGCTGCGGGCGCGGGAGCTGGCGCGCCGGCTTCGCGACCGCGTGCGGGGGTGGCGCCGGCGACGTCCCGTCGTCGAGCTCGCGAGCGTGGGACGGCGGCTCGAGCTCCTGCTCGCCGCGCTCTATGGCCGGCCGATCACGATCGTGGCGGCCGACGACACGCGGCGCCCGGGACTGCTCGCGCAATACGGGATGACACGGCACCTGCACCGAGCGCGCTCGCTCGCGTCGCTCGATGGCGGCGTCGTGCATCTCCCGCGCGAGCTGAGCGTGGGCGATTCGCTCCCCAGCACGCTCCAGACCTACCGGCTGCTCGCGCTCGAGCAGGCCGAGCGCCTCCACCGGGGTTCCGCCGCCCATCTCCCGCCCGATGGCGCGCCCATCGAGCGCGACCTGTACTTGCTGGCGGAGAGCGCCGCCGTGGACTCGGCAATCGCCCGCACCTGCCCCGGTCTTCGCGACGCGCTCGCGGCTGCGCGCACAGCGGCACTGGCGGAGCGGCCGGCGCCTCGCGCGCTCACGGTGGCCGAGCGGTACGTCGAGGAGCTGATCAGCGCCGCGCTGTCGGCACCCGCACTCGAGCCCCCGGAGCGTATTCCCCTGTGTCCGACCCCGGATACGTCTCTCGCCTGGGCGCGCGACATGGCCGCCGCGCTCGCCACGAGCGCAGGCTCCGACCGCGGGCGGTATCGTGGTACCGCACCAGTCGCGCTCTGGGGGGCGGCACCCCGCGCGATCGTCGGCGCGGAGGCACCGACGATGCCGCGCGAGCTTCCACCGCCGGCCAGGTTGCCGCCGAATGCCGTTCCGCTACGCGGCGGTCGAACGGCGGCCGCGCCCGCGAGCGGCCCGAGCGACATCCAGGTCGCGAGCCCGGAGGGCCGCGCCCAGCCGAGCCAACGCATCGAGGATCCCGCGGGCAACGTGCTCCACCACGACCCGCATGGCGTGCCGCACTCTGATGCATTCCCGCGGGAGGATGATGCGAGTACCCTGGACCTTCCGGCTGGGGTCTTCTACCCGGAGTGGGATCACGAGGCGGGCGCCTACCGGCCGCGCGGCGCGATCGTTCGCGCGGGCCCGCCCGAGGAGGGCGACGAAACGTGGGCGCCCGGCGTGCTCGCCGACCATGCGCCGCTCGTCCGCCGCATCCGCCACGAGTTCGAGCAGCTTCGCGCTCGCCGGCTCCGCATGAGCCGCCAGTTGGAAGGCGACGAGCTCGACATCGCCGCGTGCGTGCGCGCACTGAGCGACCGGCGCACCGGCCACTCGAGCGACGAGCGACTGTATCAGGCGGTTCGCCGAGCGCGCCGCGGGACCGCCATCACCCTGCTGGCCGATGTGAGCGGTTCGACGGATGCGCCCGTCGCGGGAGGCGCACAGGTCATCGCGATCGAGAAGATCGCATTGCTCCTCGCGGGCGAGGCGCTCGACGCACTAGGGGACGTGTATTCGGCGCTCGCGTTCTCCGGCCGCGGCGCGAACGACGTGCGGGTCAGCACGCTCAAAGCGGCGGCTGAGCCCAATGGCGTCGTTGCACGCCGCCGGATCGCGTCGCTCCGTCCCGGCGGGTTCACGCGTCTGGGTGCCGCCGTTCGCCACGCTGCGGCCGGACTATCGGCGCAATCTGGTGGTCACCGTCTGCTGCTCATCCCGTCGGATGGCCGGCCGAACGACATCGGCACTTATAATGGAGCCTACGCGATCGAGGACACGCGGCAGGCGATCTTCGAAGCGCGCGCGCGAGGCATTTTCCCCTTCTGCCTCACCGTCGACGCGGTGAGCGGAGAAGGGCAGGAGTACCTCGCGCACATCTTCGGCAGGGCGGGCTACACGCTCCTGCGGCGACCAGCGCAGCTTCCGATGGCGTTGCTGCGCGTCGTCAGGCAGCTGCTCCGGCCGGCCTGAGACGCGCCGCTTGTCTACGCCGCGAGCACGGGCAACCCGACGCGGGCATACCCGGCGGATTCGATGATGCCACCGCCGAGCACGCGCTCGCCATCATACAGCACCATCGACTGGCCCGGTGTGATCGCCGCGACCGGTTCGTCGAGCGCAAGCTCGATCTCACCGCGCTCGAGGCGAACGACCTCCGCCGCCGCGGCGGCCGCACGATGCCGGATCTGCACGCTCACGCGCGCCCCCAGGTCGGGGGCGCGCGGCGAGAGCCAGTTCATCTCGCGGGCAATGACCCCGCGGCCCAGGAGCTCGCTCCGGGGGCCAATCACGACCGAGCGCTCCGTTGGCCGGATCGCGATGACGTACATCGGAACCGCGTAGCCTCCCGGCAGCCCGCGCCGCTGTCCGATCGTGTAGCGGGCGAACCCACGATGCTCCCCCACTACCGCGCCGTTCGAGAGAACGATCGGACCGGGCGTCAGCGAGGGCGCCTCGGGGCCCAGATGCCGCTCGAGCACGCGCGAGTAGTCGCCATCCGGCACGAAGCAGATTTCCTGGCTATCCGGCTTGTCCGCGACCACGGCGAGTCCGAGCTGCCGGGCACGCTCGCGTGTCTCCGCCTTCGTCAGCTCGCCCACGGGGAGCAGCATACGCGCGACGACTTTCCGATCGATTCCCCAGAGGAAGTAGCTCTGATCCTTTCCCCGGTCCGCGCCGCGATGCAGCGCCCCATCTACCACGCGCGCGTAGTGCCCGGTCGCGATCCAGGGAGCGTCGATCGCGTCCGCCTTGAGGAGCAGGTCGCGAAACTTGGTGAAGGTGTTGCAGCGGACGCACGGGATCGGGGTGCGCCCACGCGCGTACTCCGACACGAAATCGCTCACGACGTCTCGGCCGAACGCACTCTCCAGGTTGAGCACGTAGTGCGGCGCGCCAATCTGCTCGCACACGCGACGAGCATCGTCGATGGAGTCGAGGGAGCAGCACGGGCGGTCAGGCACGTCCTCCCCGTAGCAGAACAGCTTCATCGTGGCGCCCACGACCTCGAACCCCTGCTCGGCCAGCAGGGCGGCGGCGACGGACGAGTCCACGCCGCCGGACATCGCCACGAGTACGCGCCCGCGCGTCACGCGGGCGAGCCCGCCAGGCGCCGCGCCTTCGTGATGAGCGCGGGAAAGAGGTCAGCGACGCGTTCGATGCAGCTCGGTGTCGTCAGGGCGCCAAGGCTCATGCGCACGGCCGCAATCGCCAGCTCCCGCGGGACGCCGAGCGCGGCGAGCACGTGCGACGGGTCTACGTTCCCGCTCTGACACGCGGAACCGGATGAGCACGCGACACCGGCGAGATCGAGCGCCATGAGCAGCGACTCGCTGTCCGTACCAGGCACCGAGATGTTGAGGATGTGCGGCGCTCGCGCGACGGCGCGCCCATGCACCACGGCATCCGGAATTCGCTCGAGCAGCGCCGCTTCCAGCGCGTCGCGTAGCGCGCGCAGGCGGGATCCCTCCTCATCGCGCTCCCGCACCGCCAGCTCCGCCGCACGCGCAAGGCCCACGGCGAAGGCCACGTTCTCGGTCCCCGGGCGCCGCCCCCGGTCCTGCGCGCCGCCGTGCAAGAGCGGCTCGAGCGGAGTACCGCGACGGATGAACATGGCGCCGACGCCCTTTGGCGCACCGATCTTGTGGCCGGACATCGTCAGTAGGTCCACCGGCAACGTGCGCAGATCCATCGCCACTTTGCCAAACGCCTGGACACCGTCCGTGTGGAAAACGGCGCCCTGCTCCTTCGCGCGAGCAGCGAGTCGTTCGATCGGCTGCACCGTGCCGATCTCGGTGTTCACCCACATCACCGAGCATACGGCTACCTGCTCGTCGAGCAACGCGCCGAACGACTCCTCATCCACCACGCCATCCGGCGTCGCCGAGGCCAGCCGCTCCTCGCCGCCCTCATGTGCCGCGTGGTGGACGGCCGCGAGCACGGCCTTGTGCTCGATCGTCGTGCTCAGCACGGCCGGTCGTCCCTGATCGCGGAGCGCGTGCCAGGGACCGAGAATCGCGAGGTTGTCGGCCTCGGTCCCACCGGAGGTGAAGCACATCTCGTCCGCCTGCGCCCCAACCGTCGCCGCCAGGCGCTGCCGAGCCTCATCGAGCGCGACGCGCGCTTCACGCCCCCAGCGATGCGTGCTCGACGGGTTCCCGAATCGGGGACCGAGGAAGGGCGTCATGATCTCGAGCACCTCGGGACGAACCGGCGTGGTCGCCGCGTGATCGAGATAGATCGGCTGAGGCATGGGTCTCGGTGAATGGACTGCTCGCGACGCGCGGGCTATAGCACAATTTAGCGCCCGACGCGCGAGTGCGACCAGCGGCGCGCTGCTTACGGTGGCGCGACCATCGGCGCGCCACTTACGGTGCGCGCAACACCGCGCGGGCGGGCGCCGCGTCCAGACCCTCGATCCGGAGCGGCAGCGCGAGGAGCTCGTATGCTCCGTCCGGCACGCCGCGGAGATCAAGGTTCTCGAGGTTGAATGCGCCAGCGCTGAATAGCGCGACGTGTACCTCGAGCGCCGTGCTCTCGCGAGCGTCCACCGATGGTGCGTCGAGCGCCAGGAGGCGTAACCCGCGTCCGACCAGCTCGTCCACAGCCTCGGGCGTCAGCGCTGGCCACCAGGCGGGGAACGTGCCCCTCGCGATCGTGTGGCCGGTGCGGACGATGAGGCGCTCGATACGCCCTCCGGGCGGCAAGCCGGTGAGGTCGCGCACGCCAAGCGCTGCCCGACCGGCCACCACGCCGCAGACCTGCGCGGGGCCGACGAACGCGTCGAGCGGTAATTCGTGCGACGCGATCCACCCGTCGCGCACGTGCAGCGGCGCGTCGGCGTGCGTCCCGACGTGCGGACTCGCCGTGTAGGCCGACACGTTGACGCTCGCCCCGTTCGCGATCGCCCACGTCCACCCGCAACTGTACGGGGTATCGTCCGGCCATTCGGGTGTGCCCGTGCCGAGGATGATGGAGACGTCGCGCAGCACCCCCGTCACCCAGCGCCGGGCTCGCGGAAGTACCTCGATCGAACCGCCCAGAGCTTCGGGAAGAATCGCTGCGAGATCGTCCGTTGCAGATATCGCGCGCCGAGCGTGCCGCCCGTGCCACCGGTGTCGGGCCCGATGATCCGCTCTACGAGCTGGACGTGAAGGAATCGCCAGAGCCCAAAGCCCTGCTCGTATTCGAGCAGTGACTCGGCGAGCAGGAGGAGCGGCGACTGCTCCGGGTCGTCGTACAGGGCTCCGTACGTCGTGCCCCGTCGAGCGAGCACGCCGTCGAACAGCTCCTGGAGCGTCGGTCGCTCGAGCCACCGCGTCACGACGGCGGGCGGCTCACCGTGCTCGGCCAGCGCGTTCAGAAAATGTGTCTCCCGCAGCCCCGATGCGGCCTCGATCGCGCGGAACTGCGCGCTCTGCGATCCGCTCGATGAGCCGAGATAGCCGCGGAACTGAGCGAACCGGTGGGGGGGCAGCGTGTCCAGGGCCGAGAGCTGCCCCGTCACGATCCGCACGAGCGCGTTGAGTCGCTTGGTGACGAATACCGCGCCCGACATGTCGTCGCGCTCCATGGCGGCGACCAGGGTATCGAGCTCGTGCAGGATCGCCTTGAACCACAGCTCGCTCGCCTGGTGCACCACGATGAAGAGCAGCTCATCCGGATGCTCCGGCTCGGACATCGGGCGCTGTAGCGCGAGGAGATCGTCGAGCGCCAGGTATGAGCCATAGTTGAGTGGGCCGCGTCCCGCCCCGTCGCCTCCCTCGAGCTCCGCGGTCAAAACGTAGACACCTCGAGCGAGGCGACATCATCGACGCGCATGGTCTCCGTCGTGTAGTAGGGCTCGCCATAGCGCACCCGGATGAGCGACCCGTAGTGCGCCGCGTGATGCCGCACGATGTCGAGCAGCGGTTCGCCGTTCGGGTAGACTTCGCCCGCCTGCGTTGCGCCCTCGAACTGCGAGCCGTAACACCGGATCGCCTCGAGCTTCCGCTCGAACTCGTCGGACACGTCCACGACGAACGTCGGCTTGGGCGCATCCTCGCGGTAGGCGAGTGAATGGATCACCTTGAGCGGACGGTGCTTCGGGACGCTCGGTACCACCTTGGCGAGGCCGGCCACGAAGCACGCGTCGCGCACGAGCTCCGCCGCGACGCGATGATCCGGGTGGCGCCCCTGCGGCGCCGGCGCGATCACGATCCGGGGTGCGAGCCGCCGGATCACGACCGCGAGGGCTACACGCGTCTCCGGCGTGTTCACGAGACCGGCGTCGGGCAGGCCGAGGTTCACGCGCTCGCTCACCCCCAGCACAACCGCGGCCCGGTCGGCTTCCTCTCCCCGGAGGTGCGCCGAGCCGCGCGTCCCGGTTTCGCCCTGCGTCAGATCCACGATCCCGGTGCGGTGCCCGCGCGCCGCCGCCTTGATGAGCGTGCCCCCGCACGTCAGCTCGACGTCGTCGCGGTGCGCCGCGACGGCCAGGACTACGACGGGGTTCATGGCGGGAATGTGCGCGGCTCGGTCCGCCCGGTCCAGCCCCGCCGGGCACCGCTACTCGTACCGCAGCGCGTCGATCGGGTCGAGTCGCGCGGCCCTGTTCGCGGGAAGCAGCCCGAACACGAGGCCGACCCCAACGGACACCGCCGCGGCGATTCCCGCCGACCACAGCGGCACACCCGCGTAGATGTCCATCACACCCGTAATCAGCCGTCCGAAGGCGAGTCCCGTCGCGATCCCGACCAGCCCTCCCACGCCTGTGAGTGTCGCGGCCTCGACGAGGAACTGCAGCATGATGTCCCGCCGGGTCGCCCCGAGCGCCTTCCGCACGCCGATCTCGCGCGTCCGATCGGTGACCGACACCATCATGATCGCCATCACGCCGATCCCACCGACGAGCAACCCGACGCTCGACAGCACGAGCATGACGAGAAAGAATGCGCCCGTCAGCTTGTCGAAGAGGTTCCGGATCTGGTCTTGCGAGACGATGTCGAAATTGTTCCGGTCGGCCGGCCGGAGATTGCGCACGTTCCGCAGTGCGACGGTCACCGCGTCCTGCGCCGCGTCCGCCCGAACGCCGGGCCTCGGCTTGACGACGATGAACACGCCGCTCGCGCGGTCGATGCGAAACTGGCGGTCCGCCATGCGATAGGGCACGATGCCCCCCATTTCCTGGCCGGGTGGCCGGAAGATGTTCGCCGACTCCAGGTAGACGCCCACTACCCGCGCCGGCCGTCCGAGCACGGCAATCGTCTTGTCGAGCGCCGTCTCCCGGCCGAAAATGCGCGCCGCTGCGTCCTCGTCGATCACCACCACGCTCGAGCCGGCGGCCAGCTCGGCGCGCGTAAACCACCGGCCGGCCGAGAGCTCCCCACCCATGATCTCGGAGTAGCGATCGTCCGCGCCGTAGACGATCACCTGCTGCGTCCTGGTGCCCCGATACTCGAGTCGGCCGAAAACCTGTGTCCAGATCGCCGCATAGCCCACCTCCGGCAGGTGGGCGATCCGGTCCGCCTCATCCGGGTGGATGTCCGGGCGAATCCGGACCCAGCGCGGCAGCTGATCGGGGTTGAGTGGCGTCTCCGAGAACACGCGCATCACGTAGAACGTCGTCGGCCCCGCCACCTCCAAGCTTTGCACGATCTGATCGCGAACCCCCTGGATGATCGCCGCCATCGCCATCACCGTCGCCACGCCGATCACGACGCCCAGGATGGTGAGCGCGGAGCGCAGCTTGTTCGCGCGCAGCGTGTCGAACGCAATGCGGACGTTCTCGGCGAGCTGCGCGAACAGCCTCATTCGGCGCGCATGGCGGCGATGGGGTCGAGGCGTGCGGCGCGGGAGGCCGGGTACACGCCGAAAAGCACGCCGACGCCGGCGCCGAGCAGCAGCGCGACCCCTACGGACCACGGCGTGACACGCGCAGGCAGCGGTGTGAACGACGCGAGCAACACGGAGAACGCCGCTCCCGCCCCGACGCCGAGCAGGCCACCAAGCGACGAGAGCGCAACCGACTCCGCGAGGAACTGGCGTCGGATGTCGAGGGCGGTCGCGCCGACCGCCTTCCGAATGCCGATCTCGCGCGTGCGCTCCGTCACGGCCATGAGCATGATGTTCATGATGACGATGCCGCCCACGACGATCCCGATGGCCACGACGGCCGGGATGACGCTGAACAGCACCCGCGTGAGTGTCTTCCAGAACGCGACCAGCGCGTCGGCCGTCTCGACGGAAAAGTCATTCTCGGCGCTCGGCCGGAGCGCGTGGGCGACGCGCATCGCTTCCTCGGCGCGCGCCATGCCGGCGGCGACGTCGTCGCCCTCCCGCATCTTCACCGAAATGGTGGTCGTCTGCCGCCGGCCGTACATGGTCTCGAAGCTCGTGATCGGGAGCAGCACGAAGCCGTCGAAGCTCTGCCCCAGCACGCGTCCCTTCTCGGCGATCACGCCGACGACCGTGAACCGCTCGCCGCGGATGCGCACGTGGCGCCCGAGCGCGCCGCCGGCATCGAAAAGTGTGCTGGCCACCTCGCTGCCGAGCACGGCGACGGCGCGGCGCTCGCGCACGTCAATCTCGCTGAGCGGGCGCCCGCTG
>JBBJNN010000098.1:0-6954 GCA_037720885.1 Gemmatimonadaceae bacterium
ACTTCATGCTCTCCATCCGCGACCTGGTGAAGGTCTACCCGGGGCCCGTGACCGCGCTGCACGGCGTGTCGCTCGACATTCCGCCGGGCATGTTCGGGCTGCTCGGGCCCAACGGGGCGGGGAAGACGACGCTCATGCGCATCCTCGCCGGCCTGCTCGAGCCGACGTCGGGTGAGGTGACGCTCGACGGCGAGAACGTGCTCGCAGACCCGGACGGACTCTGGCGCCGGCTCGGCTACCTGCCGCAGGACTTCGGCTTCTACCCGCACCTCACCGGCGCAGCGATGCTCGAGTACCTGCTGCGGCTCAAGGGCGTCACCGGCGGCGGGAGCACCAAGGCGCTGGCCGCCGAGCTGCTCGCGCGCGTGAATCTGAGCGCGGCGGCCACTCGCCGGGTGAGCGGCTACTCGGGCGGCATGCGCCAGCGGCTCGGCATCGCGCAGGCGATCGCGGGCGATCCGGCGGTGATCATCGTGGACGAGCCCACCGCGGGGCTCGACCCCGAGGAGCGCCACCGCTTCTATCGCATCCTGGCCGAGCTAGCGGAGCGTCGCACCGTGCTCCTGTCCACGCACATCGTGGAGGACGTCGCCGTGCTCTGCCCGCGCTTCGCTGTGATCCGGCGCGGGCGGGTGCTGGCGCGGACGACGCCGAGCGATGCCCGACGCGCACTCCATGGCGCGATCTTCGAGGGTGCCGTCGCGGCGGATGATCTGGAGGAGCTGCGCCGCACCCGCCGCGTGACCCAGGCCATCCTGATGGAGGGGCGCAACTACGTGCGCGTCTACCAGCCAGACCAACTCGCACCCGCCGGTTTCGAGCCCGTCGCGCCGACGTTGGAGGACGCATACCTGGTGATGATGTTGACGGGCGAGACGCTCGGAGCCGAGCCTCTCGTGTCGAGTGCCGAGTCCCGATGAGCCTCTCCCGACTCGGCCTCGTCGCGCGGCTCGACGTCGCCCACAACCTGCGGCGGCCGCTCTTCTGGATCCTGGTGCTCCTGCTCGCGTTCATGGCGTGGGGGATGAGCGCGGGGTTCGTTGGCATCCAGACCGGCGACAGCTCCGTGGGCGGCAAGAAGGCTCTCCTCACCTCCGAGTTCGCGCTCGCGCAGACGCTCGGCGCCATCGTCTTCCTCTTCTACTCGTTCTTCATCGCCGTCGCTGCCGGCATGGCGATCATCCGCGACGACGAGGCGAAGGTCGGCGAGCTGCTTCACGCGACCGCGCTCACCCCACGTGAGTACGTGTGGGGGAAGTGGACCGCGGTCGCCGCGAGCTTTCTCGCGATCCTCGCGCTCCACATCGCGCTCCTCGCGCTGCTCTACCATGTGGTCCCCAACGCGGACATGCTGGAGACGCGCGGGCCCTTCCACCTCGCGAGCTACCTGCGCCCCGCGCTCGCGTTCTCCATCCCCACGCTCACCTTCCTCGGCGGCACAGCGTTCTACATCGGCGAGCAGACGCGGAAGCCCATCCTCGTGTTCGTGCTCCCCGTGGCGCTCCTCCTCCTCTGCGGCTTCTTCCTCTGGAGCTGGTCGCCGAGCTGGCTGGACCCGCGGGTGAACTACGCGCTCACACTTCTCGACCCGGGAGCCTACCGCTGGCTCACCGAGACGTACTACAAGGTGGATCGCGGCGCCGACTTCTATAACACGGCGCGCGTGGACTACTTCCGCGGTCCGCTCGTTGCCGGCTTCGATGCGGGCTTCGTCGCTAGCCGCTTCGCGTTCTTCGCGATCGGGCTCGGCTGCATCGCGCTCGCGCGGCGGCACTTCGAGCGCACGCTGCGCGGCGCCGGCGTATCCACCCGCGCCGCAGCGCGCGCCCGTGCGGCCCTGGTAGCGCGAGAGGGTGACGAGGCGGCACTGGCCGGCGCTGCGCCTGCTACGCCGCTCGCCTCTCTCGGGATGCGGAGCGCCGCACCCGGCTCACTCGCCGCGACGCTCGCCGTCGCGCGCGCGGAGCTGCGCGAGCTACGCGCGCAGCCGGGCCTCTACCTGTTCATCCCCCTCATCCTCCTCCAGACCCTCGGCGACACCCTCTCGCGGACCGGGGCGTTCGACGCGCCACTTCTTCTCACCGCGGGCGCGCTCGCGGTGGGGCAGATGGATTACCTGACCGCGCTCCTCACGCTGCTCCTCATGTTCTACGCGGTGGAGTCCGCGGAGCGCGAGCGCTCCACGGGCTTCGCCTCCATCCACAACACCCTGCCCGTCCGCACCGCGTCGCTCCTCGCCGGCAAGACGCTGGCGCTCTCGTTCGTGGCCGCAGTGAGCATGGTCGCGTGCCTCGTCGCGTCTGACGTCGCGCTCATCGCGCAGCACAAGGTGGTGCCGGCAAGCGTGCTCGGGCTCGCTGGCGCCGGCATCGCGCTCGCCGCCGGCGGGATCGCGCTCTTCGCGAAGCGGCACCGGGGGCGGGGGTTCGGCGTACTCGCGGTGGCCATCATCCTGGCGTGCTTCGCGCTCTCGGTCGTTGGTGCCGCGGCACAGGGGAAGTCGGCACTCGACCTCACGCCCTTCGCGCTCGTGTGGGGACTGCTGCTCGTGCCCACGTTCGCGGCGTGGACGGCGTTCGTGCTCGCGCTCTATAGTATCACGAAGAGCCGATATACCACATATGCGCTCGCGATCGCCGTGCTCGGCTTCACGCTCTACCGGCTCATCGCCGGCAAGATGAACTGGGTGGGGAACTGGCCGCTCTGGGGCTCGGTGCGCTGGAGCGACATGGGTCCGCTCGAGTTCGACCGGACGGCGCTCGTGCTGAATCGGCTCTTCGTGATCGGGCTCGCGATCTTCTTCTGGCGGCTCGCCGTGCGCCACTTTCCACGTCGCGAGCGCGACGCGATCCGCGTGATGCACGGCTTCCAGCCGGCGCGGCTCTGGCGGAACGCTTTCCGTGCGGTCCCCGCGCTGCTCCTGCCACTGGTCGCGGGCGCCGCGCTCTGGAATCAGGTGAGCCGCGGCCCGGACGGCCCGCGGGCGAAAAAGATCGCGACGGATTACTGGCGGCGGAATCTCGCCACCTGGCGCGAGGCGCCGACCCCGGCGCTCGCGCGGGTAGACATGGACCTCGCGATCGAGCCGGCCGAGCGGCGCTGGCGGGTGAACGGAAGCTACCTGCTGGTGAACCGGCAGAGCGCGCCGCTGCGCCAGATCCCGCTCACCGTGGGGCTCGGCTGGCGGAACGTCGTGTGGACGATGAACGGCGTGCGCTACGCGCCAGACACCGCGTCGCATCTCTACGTGTTCACGCCGCCGCGACCGCTCGCGCCGGGAGAATGGTTGCGCATCGGCTTCCGCTACGAGGGCAGGGAGGAGGGCGCCAGCGAGAACGGCGGCGGCGCCGGGGAGTTCATCCTCCCCTCCGGCGTGGTGATGACGAGCTTTTCGCCGCGCTACTTCCCGTCGGTAGGCTACGAGGAAGAGATCGGCGTCGAAGCGCGGAACCGCTACGAGCCGCGCCGGTACGCGGACGACTTCTACGAGGGGGTGACGCCGCCCGCGTTCGGGAGCCAGCTCCCGATGACGACGCGCATCCGCATCTCCGTGCCGGCCGAGTACACGGCGAACTCGGTGGGATCGCGCGAGGGGGAGCGGGTGGCGGGTGGCCGGCGCGTGGTGACGTGGGTGAGCGACCAGCCGGTGATGGCGTTCAACGTGGTCGCGGCGCGCTACCGCGTGCGGCGCGGCATGGGCACGGCGCTCTATTACCACCCCGAGCACGAGTACAATGCGGCCGAGATGACGGCCGCGCTCGACGGCGCGCGGAAGTACTACTCCGAGTGGTTCGGGGCGTTTCCGTGGAACGAGCTCAAGGTGAGCGAATTCCCCGCGCTCGCCTCGTATGCGCAGGGCTTCCCGACCAACATCTCGTTCGCAGAGGCGATCGGCTTCCTCACGAAGAGCGACCCGCGCACGAACACGGCGACGATGGTGACGGCGCACGAATCCGCGCACCAGTGGTGGGGGAACATGCTCCAGCCGGGCCGGGGCCCGGGGGGCAACATCCTCTCCGAGGGGATGGCGCACTTCTCGACCGCGCTGCTCCTGGAGCAGATCAAGGGCGCGCGCGCCGGGCTGGAGTTCCGGACGCGGATCGAGGACTCCTACGGCGACAGCCGGCGCGCGGACGCCGAGCGGCCGCTCGTGCAGGTGGACGGCTCGAAGGACGGGGACCAGACCGTCACCTACGACAAGGGCGGTTGGGTGTTCTGGATGCTCACACAGCGCATGGGGCGGGAGCGGGCGCTCGCCGGGATGCGGAGCTTCATCGCGGCGTATCGCGGGAACGCCGACCACCCGGTGCTGCAGGATTTCAGCGCGCATCTGCGCCCCTTCGCGCCCGACCCCGCGTCGTACGATGACTTCGTGCGCCAGTGGTTCCACGAGGTGGTGCTCCCCGAGTATCGCCTCACCGACGCGAAGCGCGCGGGGCCGGGCGGCGCGTGGGAGACGACCGTGCGGGTACGGAATGTGGGGACGGGCAGGATGCCGGTGGAGGTGGCGGTGGTGAGGGGGGAGCGGTTCCCAAAGCCGGAGGACGAGGGCGCAGGGGGCGCCGCGAAGTCATCCACGAAATCGCCGGCCAAGTCGCTCGCGAAATTGCCGACGCGGTACGAGGTCGCGAAGCAGGAAGTTCTGCTCGGCGCGAAGGAGGAGAAGCTCGTCACGCTCCGCTCGTTGTTCCGGCCGGACAGCGTGGTGGTGGACCCCGACGTGCGGGTGCTACAACTCAGGCGGAAGCTGGCGCGGGTGAAGCTGTAACGGGGCTCGGGCTGGCGCCCGTCGGGCGAAATCGGGCGACGGTGGGGAGCTTCTGGTGGAATCGGTGATGCTCCCCTCGTCTGCGCTCACGGTGCGAAGAACTCCGTCAGACGCTCGAGCACCGCGGTGACAGTCGCCTCCGGGAGCACCCCGAGACGCCGCGCGAGCCGCTCCCCGTCAACCGTGCGGAGCTGGTCGATCGCAACGGTGCCCGCCTTCCCTCGGAATCGGCACGGTACACGCCACGGATAGGGCTGCCCGCCGGTCGTCATCGGGGCGACGATGAGCGTGCGCAGGTACCGGTTCAACTCGTTCGGCGAGACCACGACGCACGGCCGCGTCTTCTGGATCTCACTGCCCCGCGTTGGATCCAGCTCGACGAGGTAGACCGCGCCGCGCTCGATCGCGCGCTTCAGCGCCACTCCCACTCCTCCGCATCGAAGCGCGTCAGAGTCGGCGGGTCGAGCAGAAGGTCATCCCCGCGCGCTGCCATCTGCTGCGCGGCCTCGGCCCAGCCGTCGCGTGGGCGCTTGACCGCCGCGATCACGATGCGGCCGGGCTCCGCGTGGAGCTCCACGTCCTCGGCGAGTCCTGCCTGATCCAGCATCGGCTTGGGGATGCGGATTCCGCGCGAGTTGCCGACGCGAACGATGCGGGCCTTCATGGTAACCTTCCAGCGCGAGAGAGGGGATGTGCATACATCGTAACCACCCTCTCGGTCGTCCGCTAGCGTCGTGGTGTCCACCAACCACGGCCCCGTTGCTGAAGTTGGGCCTAAACCGCATCGTCTGTCGCGGGCGCGGGATCGCCCCGAGTGCCGGCTTCCGGGACGTCGAACGGTGGGTGACGGAGGAGCGACGATGAGCATGCGCGACGAGCTGGAGTTGCTGGACCAGGTACAGATCGACGCCGAGGGGATGGCCGACGAGGTCGAAGCGGTCGCGGGGATCGCCCGTCGCGAATTCGTCTTCCTGTCGCTCGTCACCGCCGCCGCGAGCACGTTCGGACTCGGTGCCCGCGCGCTGTCGCAGGGACCTGGCGCCCCCGGGCCAGGCGCGCCGCAAGCGATCCCACCACTCGGCAACGGCGAGCCGCTGTCGTGGACGTTCCAGCCCTATCCCGGCGGAACGGGCGCGCTCATGGAGAAGCTGATTCGGGAGCGTGGGGCGGCGGCGTTTCAGCGCTCCGCGTTCACCGTCGAGAAGTGGAGCGGCCCCGTGCCGACGGCGGCCGAGGACATCGCGTTCCTCCCCGCGCATCGTCTCTCGGCGCTCATCAAGGCGCGCAAGATCACCTCGACGCAGGCGACGCGGATCTACCTCGATCGCCTCGAGCGACTCGATCCGACGCTGCTCTGCGCCGTCACCATCATTGAGGAACAGGCGCTCGCCGAAGCGGCGCGTGCGGACGCCGAGCTCAAGGCCGGGAAAGATCGTGGACCGCTGCACGGCGTGCCCTACGGCATCAAGGATCTCTTCTCGACGAAGGGCGTGCGCACGACATGGGGCTCGCGCGATTTCGAAGGTCGCGTCATCGACGAGGAGGCGGAGGTCGTGGTGCGGCTGCGGGAGGCGGGCGCGGTGCTGCTGGCGAAGCTGGCGACGGGACTGTTCGCGCAGGGCGATCAGTGGTATCGCGGCCGCACGAACAACCCGTGGGACCTCCGGCGCGGCTCGAGCGGGTCATCGGCCGGCCCCTCATCGGCGACCGCGGCTGGGTGCGTGGCATTCGGCATCGGTACGGAGACGTCGGGCTCGATCGTGTCGCCAGCGCGTGAGTGCGGGCTGAGCGCGCTCCGTCCCACTTTTGGACGCGTGAGTCGCTATGGCGGAATGGTGCTCGCGTGGTCGCAGGACCGCGTCGGCCCGATCTGCCGGACGGTCGAAGACTGCGCGATGGTGTTCAACACAATACATGGCGTGGACCCCAAGGACCCGGGGACCGTGACCACGCCCTTCCGATTCAACCGCAGCATCAAGCTGTCATCGGTGCGCATCGGGGTCGATGCCAACGCACCGAAGGAGTTCGTCGCCACGCTGCGCGAGCTGGGCGCGACCCCGACGCCGATCGGTCCGCGCCCGCAGATCCAGGGCGGCGGCGGCACGATCGGTGTGGAGTCCGCGGCAGCGTTCGACGCGTACGTGCAGGCGAAGGCGAAGGAGCTCGGCATCGATCTCGCGACGATC
>JBBJNN010000098.1:6964-15663 GCA_037720885.1 Gemmatimonadaceae bacterium
GCCGCGGCGCGGGCGGTGGCGCGGGCGGTGGCCGTGGTGCGGCCGACAGCGCGGCGGCCGGTCGCGGCGCCGGCGCGGGGAGGACCGACAGTACGGCGGGACGCGGCGGAGCCGGTGGGCCCGGTGGTGGCGGCCGCGGGGGCGATCCGGGCAACCCGACCGGCATGGCGGCGCTGACGCGGTGGACGAATGGCCGGTTCCCCCGCGCCTTCGAGTTCATCCAGGGGCAGCGACGCCGCTACGTCCTCATCAGCCAGATGGCCGAGCTCCTCAAGGAGCTGGACATGTACGTGCCGGCGGGCTCGGGGATGGGCCAGTGGGACATCGGGCTGCACGCCCAGACCGGGCATCCGTGCGTGGTGGTGCCGTACAAGTTCGAGTCACCGCCGGCCGGTCGTGGTGGCGGCGCCGGTGGCGGCGGAGGCCGTGCGGGCGCCGACAGCTCGGCCGGGCGTGGGGCGGGCGGCGCCAGCCCGGTCGTCGTCTACAATCCGCAGCCGATCTGCGCTGTGCTCGCGGGCAACCTGTATGACGATGACAAGATTCTGTCAGTCGCCCATCAGTATCAGACGCACACGGCGTGGCACCTGAAGCATCCGACGCTGTAATGCGCATTCGACAAGGCGCGCTCAGAGGTAGCTCAGCCACGCCTCGCGTCGCCGCTGCTTGAGCGCCGCGAACCACCGGCAGAGCGGATACATCGCGACCACGACGAACGCCCACACCAGGTAGACCACTGGCAGCGTGTATCCCCAATTGGGCGGCGGACTGAACGGATAGTGCGCGAGGTCCGGCGACTCGAACATCCAGTGCGCCGATCCATACCGCACATAACAGGTGAGGACGGCGAGTAAGTGGATGAGGAGAAAGTGCAACATGTAGTAGAACAGCGGCACCTTGCCGATGACGAGCGCGGGACGAAGCATGCGTGGCGTTCCACGGTCTACCGCCCAGAGGAGGAGCATCGCCGGACCAAGCGTCATCAACAGGAACAGCAGCGACGGCGGGTACTTGGTCGTGTTCAGCAACGAGAGCACGGTGAACGCCGTGGTCTGCTGCGGCATCCAGCGCGCGGGGTCGCCGTACACATTGAGGCCGCGAATCGCCAGGAACGCCAGACTCAGGGCCACCCCCAGGCGCAGAAGGAATGCCCGCCGGCGATCGGTGTCCCAGCTGTAGATCTGTCCGAGGCCGTATCCTGCAGCGGTAACGCCGATCCAGGGAATGAGCGGATAGGCCGCAAACACGACGTGCTCCGGGCTGTTCAGGACGAAACCGGGTGCATGCAGGATGGACCAGAGCGGGCCCGACACCTTCGCGCCGTCGAGGAGGTTGTGGCCCACGATCATGACGACACCAATCGCCGCGACAACGAACGCCGGTAGGCGCACGAGCGCCGAGAGCGTGATCATCGCCCAGCCGAGCGCCCACAAGACGAGCAGCATCGTCACCCGATAGTCGACATTGAACTGGTACGCGAAACACCGGATCAGCACGACCTCCAGGAAGATCAACCAGAGCCCGCGCGTGAAGAGGAATCGCGACAGCTCGCTCGTAGATTTCCGCCGCAGCGAGAGGTACGCGGCAGTGCCCGTGAGCAGAAAGAACACCGGCGCGCAGAAGTACGTGACCCAGCGGGTGAGAAACAACGCGGCCGTGGCGGTGGCCAGATTCGTGGGGCTCTGCCCGGGCATTCCGAAGAAGTCCCTGGTGTGATCGAGCGCCATGATGATCATGATCACGCCGCGGACGACGTCGACCGATTCGAGGCGGGTGCGAGCTGCAGGCGGCGTGTGACTCATATTGCGAAATGGCTCCTTCGACGTGAACCTGTTGAACACGAATCGGCGGCCGTGTATCCAGCTCTGAGCTGATTGTGCGGTCCGCACCTCGGGGGCGCCACCTCGGTCAGACGATACTGGCCCGAGCTGCTCCAAGCACGGAAGCCCGCCCGCCCCCACCCTCCCCTCGCGTCCGTTCCCGACACACCCGGTCCCACGAGCGGACAGCGGCTCGGCTCGCACGGGGCCGGTCGCATGACGCATCGGCTTCGATCACAACGCTTTACCGAAGACTGGCGCCGGGTATCGGAGTTGCCTCCTCTGGCGTGCGCGCCCCGGTACCTGACGCACCATCACCACCCTGCCACGCCGAGGGAGTCCGTTGGAAACGCTTGCCAGGGATCTCCGCTTTGCCGTGCGGACGCTGCTCAAGCAGCCCGGCTTCACGGCGGTCGCCGTCGCGATTCTCGCACTCGGCATCGGCGCCAACGTGTCGGTGTTCAGCATCGCCAACGCGCTGCTCCTCCGCCCGCCGGCCCTCGTCCGCGCGCCGGAGGAGCTGGTGCGCGTGAGCCGCGTGAACGAGGAGGGGGCGCTCGACGCCATGAGCTACCCCGACTACGAGTACGTCCGCGATCGGAGCAAGACGTTCAGCGCTGTGGCCGCGTACGGCGCGGGCGCGACCCCACTCATCTTCCGCTCAGGCACCGAATCGGAGCAGGTGGACGGAACGTTCGCGTCGGGCAACTTCTTCTCCCTGCTCGGCGTCACCCCGGCGGTGGGACGCACCTTCCTGCCGGACGACGACCGTCAGGGTGCGCCCTACGTCGCGCTCATTACCGACGCGCTCTGGGCGCGCCGCTTCGGCCGAGACCGCGGCGCGGTGGGGAGCGCGGTCACGATCAACGGGCATCCGTTCACGGTGGTGGGTGTGTTGCCGGCGGCGTTCCGCGGCGCCGGTGTGGATGACGCGCCGGTCGAGCTGTGGATGCCGGTGTGGGCGCGGCCAGTCGTCACCGGGCGGTCGGAAAAGGATCTGGTGCGGACGCCGAACCGGGTCAATACCTGGCTCGCGGTGCTCGGACGGCTCGCGCCCGGCGCGACCGCGGAGCAGGCGCAGGCCGAGGTGCGTGCGCTCGCGCGGCAGCTCGCGCAGGCGTATGAGGAGAACCGCGGCATTGGCGCCGCGGTGACCCGGGAGTTCGCCGCGGACCCTACTGCCCGCGCAACGCTCGTGACCCTCGTGCGCCTGCTCGCCGCGGTCGCGGCAGTCGTGCTGCTCATCGCCTGCGCGAACCTCGCCAACCTGATGCTCGTCCGCGCCTCCGCCCGCGGCCGGGAGATCGCCCTCCGCCGCGCGCTCGGCGCGACCGGCGGGCGGATCGCGCGCCAGCTGCTCACCGAGAGCCTCATCCTCGCGCTCGCCGGCGCTGGCGCGGGCGTAGTCGTGGGGATGTGGACCGGAGAGCTGGTGCTCGAGCTCCTCCCCCTCTCCGTCGCGGTGGAGCCGACGCCCGATGCCCGCGTCCTCGGCTTCGCGCTCCTGCTCGCGGTCGTCACCGGCGTGACGTTCGGCCTCGCTCCCGCCCTCCGGGCGGCACGCCCCGATCTCGCGCTGGCCATCAAGGGCTCGCCGGGACGGGCGGGGGCGCGCTCGGGGCTCCGCAGCTCGCTCGTGGTCGCACAGGTCGCGCTGTCCTTCCTCCTGCTCGTCGGGGCCGGGCTGTTCGTGCGCACGCTCCAGCGCGTTCGCGCCCTCCCGATGGGGTTCGACGTGGACCACGTCCTCGTCCTCTCGCTCGACCTCCGCCCTTACGGCTACACCGACAGCACCGGCACGCCCTTCTACCGCGAGCTCCTCGGGCGCGTCCGCGCCCTGCCGGGCGTCCGCTCGGCGTCGCTCGACGCCGACGCCCCGCTCGCCGGCTCGCGCAGCTCGACACGCATCCAGGTCGAGGGGGTGGACGCGCCGCCAGGCGAGGAGAGCTTCAGCATCAACACGAACACCGTCGCCTCCGATTACTTCCGCACGCTCGGTATCCCCCTCATCGCTGGGCGCGGCTTCACCGACCGCGACGACGCGGCCGCGCCCGGCGTGGCGATCGTCAACGAGGTGATGGCGCGCCGCTTCTGGCCTGGCGCGAGCGCCATCGGGAAGCGCATCCGATTGGGTGCGCGGTCCCCGTGGCTCGAGGTCGTCGGCGTCGTGCGCGACGGCCGGCACTACAGCGTGCGGGAGGATCCGGTGCCGATGTTCTTCCTCCCCTTTCTCCAGGCGTATGAGGCCCGCATGCAGGCGGTGGTGCGGACCACGGGTGACCCGGCCGCGCTCACCCCGGCCGTGCGCCAGGTGGTGCGCGAGCTGAACGCGAACCTCGCGATCACCAGCGTGCGCACGCTCGACGCCCTGTACGGACGCTCGGTCCAGCGCTACCGCGTCAACGCGACTCTCGTCGGCGCCCTCGGCGCACTCGCGCTCGCCCTCGCGGCCGTGGGGCTGTACGGCGTCATCGCCTTCGTCGTCGCCCAGCGCACCCGCGAGATTGGAATTCGCATGGCGCTCGGCGCCGGCGGCGGGCACGTCGTGCGACAGGTCGTGCGCGGCGGGATGCGGCTCGCCGTCCTTGGCGTGGCGATCGGCGCGGTGGGCGCCCTTGCCGCGACGCGCGTGGTGACGCGCTTCCTCTTCGGCGTCACCCCCACGGACCCGGCGGCCTACCT
Organism: Gemmatimonadaceae bacterium; assembly: GCA_037720885.1. GTDB lineage: Bacteria > Gemmatimonadota > Gemmatimonadetes > Gemmatimonadales > Gemmatimonadaceae > JACMME01. Next base: position 11,467 of record JBBJNN010000098.1, read on the forward strand.
GCTCGCCGCCAGCACGCTCCTCGTCGCAGCCCTGCTCGCGACGTATCTCCCCGCCCGGCGCGCGGCCCGGGTGGATCCGCTGGTGGCGCTCCGGGCGGAGTAGGGGCGATGCTACTGCACGTGCCGCAGCACGTCGTACATGAACTTCACACCGAAGCCGATGTTCTCCACCGAGATCCGCTCGTCGTTCCCGTGTACGCCCTTCTGCGAGTCGGCGGACTCCACCCGGAACGGGTCCACGCCGTAGGTGATGATCCCGAGCCGGCGGTAGGCGAAGCGGTCCGTGGCGCCGGTGAGCATGGGCGTGGTGACGAAGACGCCAGGGTCGCGCTCGTGCGCCGCGCGCTCGAGGGCGCGGAAGAGATCCGTGGCGATCGGGTTCTCGAGCGCCGTCTTCGGCACGATGAGCGGCGTCCAGACCACCGCGGTGTCGTTCACCAGGCGCTTGAGGGACGCGAGCACGGAGTCCGGGTCCTGATCGGGGAGGAGGCGGATGTCGAGCTCCGCCGTCGCCTCGGCCGGGATCACGTTCGTCTTGTTCGAGCCGCCAAGTACGGTGAGCGAGATGGTGTTGCGGAGGATCGCGTTCCAGTAGACGTCGCTCAGGATCCAGGCGCGGGCGCGTGGGGTGGCGAGGGCGACGCGGACGTCGGCGAGCCAGGCACGGCGCTCGCCAGTGTAGTTGCGCGAGATGTCGCGGAAGTACTTGGCGACGCCGGCCGTGACGTGGAGCGGTGTCTCGTAGCGCGCGATCCGGTCGAGTGCCGCGACGAGGCGGGGCACCGGGTTCGCCTTCGTCGGCCGAGAGCCGTGTGAGGGTGTGCCCTTCACGGTGAGCTTCTGCCAGAACGTGCGCTTCTCCGCCACGCTCACGCCGTAGTACTCGAGCTTCCGATCCTTCACCGGGTTGTCGCCGCCCTCGGTGATGAGGAACTCGACGTCCTTCAGCAGGTCGGGGTGCCGCTTGGAGAACACGTCCGCCCCGGTGGAGCCGAGCTCCTCGTCCGCGTTGGCGATGAAGACGATGTCGCGGGTGAGGGGCGCGCCGCTCCGCTTGAGTGCGAGCATCGCCATGAGATGGATGATCCCTTCGCCCTTCATGTCGAGCGCGCCGCGGCCGTAGAGGTAGCCGTCGGTCACCGCGCCGGAAAACGGGGGCTGCGTCCAGCCGCGCGGGTCACTCGGCACCACGTCCATGTGGTGGACGAGCGCGATCGCGCGCTTCGCCCCGCTTCCCTTGAGGCGCGCATAGAGGTTCGCGCGGCCGGCTCCGAGCTCCGCGGTGTCGAGGATCTGCACCTCGAACCCTTCGCGCACGAGAATGCCCTCGAGGTAGCGGGCGGCCGCGAGCTCGTTCCCCGGCGGGTTGGTCGTGTTGACCTTGAGGTACTCGGACATCACTCGCACGGTCTCGTCTCGCATGGCGTCCCAATTGACGGGCGCCGCGCCAGGCGATTGAGCGGCAATGGGGAGCACGAGCGGGAGTGCGGCGACCACAGCGAGTGCGGCCAGCACGGTGGCGAGCGCGGGACTTCGCATCGGGATGAGAGTCGGCATCGGGGCGGGGTGACGTCGGACGGAAGTGGAAGAACGACGGTGCGTCCCGCGGGCGCAAGAGGAGCCAGCGGCGGCCGGCGACGAGGAGGGTGGCGGGTGGGTCCGGCGAGCGAGCCGGCACATCCGCCATGGTACCGCGAGCCGGGCGCGGGACATGCGTTCAGGCGGTCACGCCGGTCACGACGACGGCGCGAAACATAGCATGGGACCCATAGGACCAACGAAGGAAGGGAGGCGGAGCATGGCACGTGATCCACTCAATGCAGGGCCCACAGGGTCGGTAGGGCGTGACGGCCCGCGTCCAGCCCCGACGGCGGATCTGTCGCTCGGCGAGCTGGTCAAGCAGCTCACCACTGACACCGGCGAGCTCGTCCGTCAGGAAATGACGCTCGCGAAGGCGGAGGTGCGTGAGGCTGGCGCCACGCTCGCGCGCGATGGGACCAAGATCGGCATCGCCGTCGGCCTGGCGCTCGCCGGTTTCCTTGCCTTGACCGCGTTCATCATCGCCTTCCTCGGCGACGCCTTCGACAATTACTGGCTCGCCGCGCTCATCGTCGGCGTCCTCTTCCTCGCAGTCGGCGCAGTGCTGGCCAAGAACGCGGTCAACGACGTCAAGCGTCGCGGCGTGATGCCCGCGAAGACCGTCGAGACGTTGCGCGAGGACGCGGCATGGGCCAAGCGCGAGGCGCAGGAGGTCAAGCGCGAGATCACGCGGTAGACGGCGCCGCGGGGCGCTGACCGGAGCAGGACGGCGTGTGTGCGCCGACGTAACCATGATTACCACCATGACGCCCACGACCCGTGGGAAGACGATGAGGAGGCAGGATGGCCAGACAGCGTAGCGCTCAGTCGGGAGCGGACCAGGACTTTGAGGCCGGTCCCAGGGCAGCGGAAGGTCAGCAGGATCAGCAGGACCAGTGGGGTCAGGCGCCGGGCACTGGCAGCCAGGGCGCCGGCGTGCAGGGTGCGGTGGACGACGCCAAGGAGAAGGCCCGGCAGCTCGCGGGTCAGGCGCAGCAGAAGGCCGGCGAGCAGGTCCAGTCTGGACTCGCCAGGGGCAAGACGCGGGCGGCGGAGACGCTGGGCGGCGTCGCGCAGTCGCTGCACGCCACCAGTCAGCAGCTCCGCGAGCAGAACCAGGAACGGCCCGGACGCTACATCGAGCAGGCCGCGGGCCGCGTGGAGCAGCTCTCGAATTACCTGCACACGGCCGACGTGCACCAGATCGTGGACGAGGTCGAGGACTTTGCCCGCCGGCAGCCAGCTCTCTTCCTTGGCGGCGCGTTCGTCGTCGGGGTGCTTGGCGCCCGCTTCTTCAAGAGCTCGCGACGGAGCCAGGAGCAGGGCGTACCGCGTCACCGTGCCGTCGTCCCGTACGATTACGGCTCCGATGCCGCAGTCGCCGGGTCGCCAGGGGGGCGCGGATACGGGGGTGGCTACGGTGTCGAGCGCGAAGCCGACTCGCTGCGCACGACGCGAGGGCTGGCGGATCGGGCGCCCATGGGCGGCACGGGCGCAGGTAGCATGACCGGAGCGGGCGAGCCGGAGAGGAGGGCCGATGTCGGACAGGACTGATAGGACTGATGCGCTGCGAGGCGATGACGACGCACCTGGCGGCACGGCTGGAGGGGCGCGGAGCACCAAGCCCGACACGGCGGAGATCCGCGCCGAGATCCGCGAGACGCGCGAGCGGATGGGTGACACGCTCGAGGAGATCGGCGAGCGGCTCAACCCGAATCATCTGAAGCAGCAGGTCAAAGACAGCATTCATGACGCCACGATCGGCAGGGTGGAGAACATGGCACGCAACACGGCAGACCGGGTGAGTGACACCGGGCAGGGCATCATGGCGACGATCCGCGACAACCCGATTCCCGCCGCCATGGCGGCGATCGGCCTCGGGTGGCTCATCGTCAACAGCCGCTCGCAGGATTCGCGGTCTGGCTCGCAGGGGAGCTACCGCGCCGACTACGGGGCGCGGACCTTCCGCGGCCGTTCCGACTACGCCGCGGGCGCGGGATACGGATCGGGCGCCGGATACTCCACCGGCGGCGGGTACTCGACCGGCGGCGATCGGTACGGCACGGGCGACCGGTACGATACGGCCGACCGCTACGGCGCGGGCGACGACGAGCCGGGTGCGTTCGAGCGTGTCCGTGATCGTGTCGGGGACGTGGGCGGCACCGTCAAGGAGAAGGCGGGTGACCTCGCTCATCAGGCGCAGGAGACGGGTAGTCGTGTCGTCGGTCGCGCGCAGGAGCTGGCCGGGAACGTCGCAGACGAGACCCGCGACGGGGCGCGGCGGCTCGAGGGTCAGTTCCACGAGAACCCGCTCGCCATTGGTGCCGCCGTCGTCGCGCTCGGGCTGGCGGCGGGACTCGCCGTCCCCGCGACGCGGAAGGAAGCGCAGCTCATGGGCGCCGCGCGCGATCAGCTCGTGGATCGGGTGCGAGAGGTCGCCACCGAGACGAAGGACAAGGTGCAGCACGTGGCCGAGCGGGTGATGGACGAGGCCCAGACCACGGCGAAGGACGCGGCGCGGGACGAAGGGCTGACGTCCTCCTGAGCGGGGAGCGGGACGCAGGGAAGACGGGCTCCCTACCTTGGGGGGCCCCCCCCGAACAACACGATCGCGGGGGG
>JBBJNN010000098.1:15673-19522 GCA_037720885.1 Gemmatimonadaceae bacterium
CACCATCCCCCCGCGATCCGTATCAGTGCGTCCCCCTCCCGAAACCCGCCTTCGCGCCGCGTCGTACGGCCAGGAAGTCACGAGCCAGAGGCCCTCCACATGCTCGCTCTCCTGTCCGTCATCCCCGCGGCCCTTCTCCTTCACGCCGCGCCGCAGGTCCCCACCACCCCAGACAGCATCGCCCGCGATAGCATCGCTCGCGCACGCCAGATCCAGGAGGCGCGCGACGCGATACGCGATGCGATGCGCGACGGCTCGCTCGAGCGGTCGCGCCGCGAGGGCGGGCGCGCGCGACGCGACGATCGGGGGGAGCGCAGCCGGGATGGCGATCGGGGCACCAACCCGTTCGCTCGGAAGTACGTGGAGCTCACCCCCGAGCTCACGGCGAATGCCTTCCGCGACGCGCGCGCGCGGGGGATCCTCGATCGTGCGCGCGCCGCCCGCTGGGAGCAGGACTCCACTCTCACCGCCTACGACGCCATCGCCCGGCAGCGCATCTCGGCGGGGCTCAACTTCAAGGCGATCGGGCGCGACCGGCTCCTCTTCCGCTCGGAGAACGCGGCCCGCGTGCGCTGGAGCCGCGGGCGTGGCGCGGTGGTAGACGTGCTCGGCACCCGCACCGCGGTGCCGATGGCCTTCCCCGGCGCCAAGGTGCTCGCCGGCGTGGCAGAGATGACACCGATCCCCTACTACCCGGGGCGCGAGGGGCTCATGTGGTTCCTCAACTTCGGCGATGACAACAACGACGACGGTGACGACGTCGCCTTCGTCCACCCGCTCGACCGCGGGGCCGAAGCGTACTACCAGTATTCCACCGGGGACTCGAGCGTCTTCCACTTCGCCGACGGGAAGGAGCTGAAGCTCGTCGAGGTGAACGTCCGGGCGCGCGAGCCGCAGTTCAACCTCATCGTCGGCTCGCTCTGGTTCGACGCGGGGAGCGGACAGCTCGTGCGCGCGGCCTTCCGCCCATCGGCGCCCTTCAACGTCTGGGACTTCGTGAAGAAGACGGAGCCCGACGACTACGAGGACATTCCGAAGGCTGTGCGCCCGCTCATCTCGCCCATGGTGTTCGAGATCGAATCGTTCACGGTGGAGTACGCGCTGCACCAGGGACGCTGGTGGCTCCCGCGCCTCCAGACCGCGTCGGCCAAGATGCAGATGGGCTTCATGCGCGCGCCGGCCACGCTGCAGGAAACCTTCCGCTACTCGAGCGTCAACGGCACCGACACCATCCCGCCGATCGCGCGCGGGTCCCGCACTGCCTGGCGCGACTCCGATCTCGGCGACGACATGGGCGAGGTGATCCAGGGCGCGATCGCTGGCGCCGTTCCCGGCGTACAGCAGTCGCGCCGCCGCTTCCGCTCCGGCCCGCGCTGCGCCCAGGGCGACACGCTCACGCACTCGCAGCGCCGCGCCGGCGGCGACCTGCGCATCGCCATCCGCGTCCCCTGTGACACCGCCGCCCTCGCCCACTCGAAGGAGCTCCCGCCCTCCATCTTCGACGCCGGCGAGGAGATGTTCGACACGAAGGAAGCGGAGTCGCTGACGAAGGAGCTGGACCTCTCGCTCCAGCCGCTCACGCAGGGTGGTCAACTCCCGACGCTGCACTACGGGCTGGAGCGCGGCCTCCTCCGCTACAATCGCGTCGAGGGGCTCTCCGCCGGCCTGGAAGGCGAGCAGCTACTCGGCCGCGGCTACCTCGGGAACGCGCGCGTGCGGCTCGGTACCGCCGACTGGCAGCCGAACGCTGAGCTCACCGTCTCGCGCTCCGACGGGCGCCGCACCTTCGCGCTCGGCGCCTACCACCGGCTCGACGTCGCCAACGATTGGGGCGACCCGCTCGGCGTCGGTCCGTCGGTGTCGGCGCTCCTCTTCGGGCGCGACGAGGGGTCCTACTACCGCGCGTGGGGCGCCGAGCTCACTGGCACGCACGACCGTGGCGCGCACCTCACCTGGCGGCTCTTCGGCGAGCGGCAGCGCGGCGCATCGCTCGAGACGCAGATGTCGCTCGCGCACGTGATCAACGGCCTCGAGTTCGCCGACAACATCCGCGCGGCGAAGGCGACCGCCGCGGGCGCAGAGGTGCGCGCGCGTTCCGCGTTCGGGCTCGACCCGCACGGCTTCCGCCTCGCCACCGACCTTCGCCTGGAGGGCGCGACGGGCACGTTCGACTACGGCCGCGGCGCGCTCGATGCGACATTCTCGCACGGGCTGGGCTCGCACCTCGACGCGTCCCTCACCGCTGGCGCCGGCTCGACGGCAGGCGACGTCCCTGCGCAGCGCCTCTGGTACCTTGGGGGCACGCAGACCGTGCGCGGCCAGCGCCCGGGCGCGGCGGCGGGGAACTCGTACTGGATGGCGCGCACGGAAGTCGGCGCCAGCTCGCTTTCCTTCCGGCCGGTCGTCTTCTTCGACCTGGGCTGGGCGGGGAGCCGCGATGCGTGGCAGCATCCGGGGCGCCCGTTGAGTGGCGCCGGCTTCGGCGCATCGCTGATGGATGGCCTCATCCGCTTCGACGTGGCGAAGGGAATCCGGCCGGAGAAGGGGTGGCGGTCGGACTTCTACCTCGAGGCGACGTTCTGAGAACCGCTCCGTTCAAGGTCGCCACTCGTGCGACTGGGATCTGACATCAAGGACCGAAGGGGTGACACGGATGCTCCGGAAACAACGGATGGGAGCGGATCGCTCCATGTGGCGCGAGAAGCTCTACCGCCAAGCCCCTAAAGCATTTGTTATTGGTGTGGCACGAAGGGCCTCGCGCGCCGAGCGGAGCGATCCGGCTGATCCGTTTCTTCCGGAGCACGCGCATTTGGGAGCACCCACGCGAGCGGCGCGGACACGCATGGGCCACTACCGCGTCTCCGCCGCGCTCCCCTGATGCGTGCGGGCCGCCACCGCGCTCAACTGCTCGACGTCGGCGGGCTCCGAGAGGCACACGCCAAGGTCGTAGAGCAGGCCATTGCTCACCCGGTAGATCCAGCCGTGCACGGTGAGCGGCTGCCCGCGGGCCCAAGCGTCGAGCACGATCGTCGTGCGAACGACGTTGCGCGCCTGCTCCAGCACGTTCAACTCGCAGAGCCGGTCGAGTCGCGCCGCCGGGGAGTCGAGCGCGTCGAGCTCCGAGGCGTACCGCTGACCGATGTCCTGAACGTGCCGGAGCCAGTTGTCCACCAGGCCGTGCCGATCCTCCTCGACGGCCGCGCGCACGCCGCCGCAGCCGTAGTGCCCGCAGACGATGATGTGCGGCACGCGCAGCACGTCCACGGCGAACTGTACGACGGACAGACAATTGAGGTCGGTGTGGACGACGAGGTTCGCCACGTTGCGGTGGACGAAGAGCTCACCCGGCGGGAGATCAACGATCTCGTTTGCCGGCACCCGGCTGTCGGAGCAGCCGATCCACAGGTACTCGGGCGTCTGCTCGCGCGCGAGTCGCGCGAAGAACTCCGGATCGCGCTCGCTCATCCGCTCGGCCCACGCGCGGTTGTTCGCGAACAGGTCTGGGCGGCGTCGCATCTAGATCCCCTCGGCCTCCCAGAAGCCGGCGTAACGGGTGACGAATCCCACGTCATTCACCGCCAGCTCCGCGCGGAACTGTCCACCGCGGCTCTCGTAGACGTACGTGCCCTCCGCGGAACGACCGTAGCGCTGGTCGAGCGGCTCGAGCGAGAGCTCCGGGAAGCGCAGCCACGCCGCGCGCACCGGGGCCGACTGGCCCACGGCGAGCGCGAGTCGGCGGATGCGGCAGCTGCGCGTCGATCCAGACGAGCGGCGCCGGGCCACGACCGCCCGGCGCCGCTGCTCCGGCCTCCGGCACTCAGACAGCGAGGACGGGATGGTCGCGCCGGC
>JBBJNN010000187.1:0-4820 GCA_037720885.1 Gemmatimonadaceae bacterium
TGGCGACGGTGCGCATCGCCCAGAACGAGGAGACGGCGGCGCGCTTGCCGCGATCGCCCGGGGACCGCGGCACGGCGACCCGCATCCTCAACCACGCGATGTTCGTCGAGGCGCCCACGCCGCCGCGGAACGCGCCAGCCCGCTCCCGGCTCCTCTTCGTCGGCGCGCTCGAGGCGCGGAAGGGCGCCCGCCTCGCCATCCGCGCCATGGCGCACGCGCCGGCCGGCGCGATCCTCGAGCTCGTCGGCGATGGGCCGGAGCGCACGCAGCTCGAGCGGCTCGCCCGCACGCTCGGACTCGCCGGGCGCGTGCGCTTCCTGGGCCCCGTGCCGCGCGAGCGGCTATGGGCGCTCTTCGCCGAAGCGGCCGCGGTGGTGTTCACCGGGCTCCGCGAGGAGGGCGGCCTCGCGCTCGCCGAGGCGATGCTGAGCGGTGCGCCGGTGATCGTCCTCGCCGTCGGCGGCGCGCGCACGATCGCCAGCTCGGCCACCGACCCCGCGCGCGCCGTGCTCATTCGGCCCGGTAACGCGCGCGAGACGGCGCGCGGGATCGGCGAGGCGATCGCGACACTCACCGCGCATCCGCCTGCCGCGACTGGCCCGACGCTCGACCAGGCCGCCGCGCGCCGCGCGCTCCGCGACGCATTCGACGACGCGCTCGCCGCTGGTGCCCGGCCCGGCGCGGCCGCCCCGGATTCCGCGCCGCCATCGCCCGCCGGCATCGCCACCTGATGCCTGGCGACCAGTCCGTCACGGTCGCGATGCCCGCCTGGAACGCGGAGCCGTTCCTGCTCGACGCCGCGCGCTCGGTCCTCGCGCAGACACACGCCGACCTCGAGCTGGTCATCGCCGACGACGGATCGACGGACGGCACGCTCGAGCTCGCGCGCTCCATCCGCGACCCGCGCGTCACCGTCCTCACTGGCCCCAACCGCGGCAAGACGCACACCCGCAACCGTGCGGCCGCCGAGCGCCCGTCCGCGTACGTCGCGCTCATCGACGCCGACGACCTCTGGGACCCCGACAAGCTCGCGACGCAGCTCGCCTACCTCGAGGCGCACCCGGAGCTCGCCGGCGTCGGCTCCTTCATGCGCTACATCTCCTCGCGCGGGCGCGTCCTCGGCCGCACGGGCACCGCGATCGCCGCGAGCGACAGGGGGCGCATCGCGCGCGCCGAGTGGGTGCCCTTCCCCATCTCGTCGTGCCTGGTGGTGCGGCGCAAGGCGTTCGATGCCGTCGGCGGCTTCGACGAATCACTGCGCGAAGGGGAGGACATCGACTTCCTCTCCCGCCTCGCGCGCCACGCCCCCATCGCCTGCGTACCGCGCGCGCTCGGCTCCTACCGCATCCATCCCGCGAGCTCCATGGCGACGAGCCAGCAGGTGATCAAGATGCACACGCGCTTCGTACGCGCGCGCCTCGCCCGGCGCGACGCCGGCGGCGACCTCGCATGGAGCGAGTTCACCGCGTCGTACGCGCCGACCTGGCGGGACCGGCTGCGGGATCGCGTGGAAGTGTGGTACCGATCCGCGGCGCTCTGGAGCGGCGAGGGCAAACCGCTGCGCGCGCTCGGGTACGGGCTGCTCGCGGCACTTGGCTCCCCCCTCTACACCTTTCGCCGGCTCTACCTGCAGCGGCTGGGACGGGCATCGCCCGGCGGCCGTAGCGAGGCGCCCTGATGGGCTTCACCGGTATTGCTTGGCAAGTGTCATCCCGCAGGAGCGCCGCCGGGGACGCTATCCCCCTCCCTGTCATCCCGCAGGAGCAGCGCCGGAGGCGCTGCGAGTGTCGGGATCTACTTGCACTGCACCAGAGCCGGCGATCGAGCACGGACAGTAGATCCCGACACTCGCGCCTACGGCGCTCCTGCGGGATGACAGGCGGAGCATCAGCAGGCCGGCGACCGTCCACACGCCTGAGCCTGACAGTGCGCGCGAGAAGTGGTGTCCGTGGGCTCGCCCTCCCCATCCACGACCCAGTCGGCGCTCAAGTCGAGCCACCCCGCGTTGTCCATGGCAACCAACCGATCCTTGCGGTGGCGAGGCCACCGCTTGAGCTGCTTCTCGCGCGTGATCGCAACGCGGATGTCGCGGGTTTGCTCAAAGTAGACGAGACGGTTGATCCGATATCTCTGGCTGAAGCCAGGGATTGTCGCGCGCTTGTGCTCACGAACCCGCCAGCATAGGTCGCTGGTGACGCCGATATAGAGCCGCCGGGAGAGACTCGCCATGATGTAGACGTGGTACTGGCGCATGAACGCATGATAGGCTCCCACCTAGCGTTGCACGCGGCACCATTTCGCGGCATGTGGTGTCGCGGTACCGCGAACTACTCGGCGTCACGTCGTGGGTCAATTTGCTGCTGTCATCCCGCAAGAGCGAGCGGAGCGAGCGAGTGTCGGGATCTACTTGCACTGCGCTAGACCTGGCCACACCCCAGGGAGAGTAGATCCCGACACTCGCGCCGCTGTCGCGGCGCTCCTGCGGGATGTCACGGCCAACCCATACTCCGATCGAGCGATCTCAAGCAACATCCTTGATACTCATGGAAGAGCGGAGCCGCATGTCGCTCGTCACCGTCGTCATCCCCACCCACAACCGCAGCGCCCTCCTCGCGCGTACCCTGGCGAGCGCGCTCGCCCAGCGCGGCGTGGAGCTGCGCGCGATCGTGGTGGACGATGGCTCTACGGATGACACGCCGCGCGTCGTCGAGCGCCTCGCCGACCCGCGCGTCACGCTCATTCGCAACGCGCGCTCGCTCGGCGTCTCCGCCGCCCGCAACCTCGGCGCGGCCGCAGCGACGAGCGAGTGGGTCGCCTTCCTCGACGACGATGACCTCTGGGCGCCCGAGAAGCTGGCGAAGCAGCTCGGCGCCGCGGAGCGCGACGGTCGCCGCTGGGCATGCTGCGGCACGGTCACCGTCACGCCTGATCTCCGCATCGTGGCCGGCGGAGCGCCGCACGCCGCGGCCGACATCGTCGCGCAACTTCCGGTGCGCAACATGATTCCCGCTGGCGCCTCGAACGTGATCGCCCGGCGCGACGCACTGGCCGATGCCGGGCCATTCGACACGGGCCTTCGGCACATGGGTGACTGGGACCTCTGGATCCGGTTGAGCCGCCTCGGACCCCCGGCGGTAGTGGCCGAGCCGCTTCTCGCCTACCGGCTCCACGACGGCAACGCCTCCGCCGACACCGCTACCATCGCGAGCGAGATGGCGATCATCGAGGAGCGCTACGCCGCGCTCCGGGCGGGCGCCGCCATCGATCGGGCCTACGTGTATCGCTGGGCGGCGTGGAACGCGCTGCGCGTGGGGCGGCGTGGCGCGGCCCTCCGCGCCTACGCGCGCGCGGCGGCCAGCGGTGACGCCCTCTCGCTCGGACGCGCGATGGTCGCGCTCGCGGCGCCAGGTATCGCGCGGCGGAGCCTGCGCCGCCACCGGGACACCTCGGCCTGGGAGGCGAGCGCCGCGGCGTGGCTCGGCCCGCCCGGCGCCGCCTGAGAGACGCGTGATGCGCCCGCCACTCCCCGAAGCGCGCGTCGAGCGGATCATCCGCGAGCGTATCGCCCCCCGACCCACGCAGTGGGACTACCTGCATCTCGCCGGGCTGCGGCGTGCGCTCGCCGACGCGCTGCGCCAGCTCCCGGTGTCACGCGGCCCGGTGCTCGACCTCTTCTGCGGCGCGCAGCCGTACCGCTCGCTCATTCCCTGGGGCCCCGTGTGGGGGCTCGACATTGACCTCCACTTCCGCCGCGCGAACGTCCTGGGCGCACTGCCGCTCCCCTTCCGCGATGACACGTTCACGGTCGCGCTCTGCACGCAGGCGCTCCATCTGGCGAGCGATCCCCCCGCCGCCGTGGCCGAGCTGCGGCGCGTGCTGATCCCGGGCGGCTCCGTGATCGTGACCGTCCCGCACATCTTCCGCCGCGAGATCCCGGCGGAGCGCAAGTGGACGGAGCGTGACCTGCGCGCGCTGTTCTCCGGCTGGCGCGATGTGCACGTGCAGGGGATCGGCGGACCGGGACGCGGCCTCATCTTCTACCCGGGGAGCATGGCCGCCGCCGCGGGCCGGCGCTGGCCGCCCGCGCGGCTCGCGCTGCCGGTCGTGGGGATCACGCTCACCGCCGCCGGCACCGTGCTCGACACCGTGCTTCGCCCGCTCGCCAACCGCTGGCCGGAGAGCCTCATCCTCGTGGCCCGGCGTCCGGGTAGTTGAGACGAAGCGCCAGGTGCGCGACGAGTGCCGCCGGCTCGAGAGAGCCGGGATCCCAGCGCGGGAGGAGAAAGCGATCGCTCCCGGCGCTCACCGGTCGCGCCCCCATGCGAAAGGCCGCGCGGTATCCGGCCGCGCGCGCGTGCTGGGCGACGCGACGATCGGCGAGACCGTGCGGGTACGCCAGCAGGTCCACCGGCGCGCCGGCCGCGGCCGCGAGGGCATGCCGCCCGTCAGCGAGCGCCGCATCCAGCTCCGCATCGGCGAGCGTGGTGAGCGCCGGGTGGTGCAGCGTATGAAAGCCGACGGTCATTCCCGCGTCTCGGAGCACGCGTGGGTCGCTCTTCGCCGGCGCCTGCGCTGGCACCGACGCGGCCAGGGCGCCGAGCCGCTCGGCCACCGGCGTTCCCACGCAGGCGTCGGCGAGCGCCGTGGGGCTCCCCCCGGCGACGCCGAGCGTCTGGCACGCGCCACGCAGCCCGCGCTCGGTGATCATGCGCTCGAGCGCCACCCACCAGTAGGCGCCCAGCCCATGGAGCGCCCGCCCCGAGAGAAAGAACGTGGCGCGCGCGCCGAGCGCGGCGAGCACCGGGAGCGCGTGGCGTACG
>JBBJNN010000011.1:0-57554 GCA_037720885.1 Gemmatimonadaceae bacterium
CCCGGCGTCGCGCGCCGCCACGAGCCGGCGGGCCGCCTCCACGCGCGCGGCCATGAAGGTGAGCTTGAGGCGAAGGGGCTCGTCCGCGTTGCGCCTCCGGTTCGCCTCCCAGACCTGCGGGAACGCCTCGGCGTCGTCCCGGAGCGACGCGCGGAGCGCCTCGCTCGGCACGGCGATGCGGGCCGAGAGCGAGAGGCGCTCGATCAGCGCGTCGAGCGCTCTCCCGTAGCGGCCGAGGATGACGTGGCTCGCGCGGCGGGCGGCGGCGACGGTGGTGTCCGGGGTGACGTACGGGTTGCCGTCGCGGTCGCCGCCGACCCAACTGCCAATGCGGAGGGGGGTGGCCTCGCGGAGCGCGGCGTCGAACGCGCCGCCCTGCGCGCCGAACTCGTCCTCGAAGGCGCGCGCGAGCGCGTCGTGCGCCTGCGTGGTGGCGTCGAGGAGTCGCGTCTCCAGATACCAGAGGCTGGTGCTGACCTCGTCCATCACGGTCGGGCGGTCCCGCCGCACCTCGGCGGTGAGCCAGAGCAGCTCCACCTCCGCCTCCACCGCCTCGTCGAGTGCGCGGCGCTCGCCCTCCCCCGTGCGCTCGCGCGCGAGGAGGAGGTCGGCGACGCGCGCCTGCAGCGCGAGCAGCGTGCGGCGCGTGGACTCGGTGGGGTGCGCCGTGAGCACGGGGCGGACGTCGAGGCGCGACGCGGCGCGCGCCACGTCGCCCGCCGACCACCCCGCAGCCCGGAGCTGCCGCATCGTGGCGCGCGCCGAGCCGGGCTGCGGCTCGGAGGCACCGCGCCGCTGGTAGTCCTGCCGGCGGCGCGCGCGGTGCACCTGCTCGGCCGTGTTGATGAGCAGGAAGAAGAGCGTGAAGGCGCGCGCTGTGGCGGCGCTCAGCTCCGGCGGGAGCGCCGCCACGCGCTCGAGGAGCGCCTCGAAGCTCGGGGCACCCGGGTCGCCGCGCCGCCGGTCGCGGCAGGCGCGGCGCAACGCCTCGATCGTCTCGATCGCCGGCGCCCCCTCGAGCCGCCCGATCACGCGGCCGAGCACCGCGGCGAGCCAGCGCACGTCCTCGTGGAGGGGGACGTCCTCCGGGCGCGTCTCCGGATCCGGGGGGATGGAAGGGGCGCGCTCCGCAGGGTCGGCGTCGGGGATCACCTGCTGCTCGGATTCCATTGGCCTCAGCGTTGTACGGTCGGCCCTCGCGCCAAGCCCGAACTCGCGTTGGCAATGCGCGCCTCAAAGATATGCGTTCGTGACCCGGTACGACCGGCGCGACGCCGCTCGACCACGTGCCGCTCCTCCTCCTCGGCGTCGCCGACTACGTGGAGGACCCGGCGCGTGCGATCGGCACCGACGCGCCGGTGATCGCGAAGGCGATGGAGTTCGGGGCGCTCCGGCACGCCCAGGGGTTCGGCAAGTTCGTCAAACCGCTGTACGCGGCGATGGCGGAGAGCGAGTGGGGGGCGCGCGAGGCGCGACGCATCTATCGCCTCGCGCGCCCGCTGTATCATGCCGCAGCATGGGCATCGCGAGCTTCACCATATTCACCGTAGCGTGCGCTCGAGAAGCTGCCGCCGCTGCCGCCAGTCCGGCAGGATCGTGCTCATCAGGCGAAAGAACCGCGTCGAGTGCCTCGCCTCGATCATGTGACACAGCTCGTGCACGATCACGTACTCGATGCACGATGGCGGGGACTTCACCAGCTCCACGTTGAGGCTGATCGTCCCCCGCGCGCTGCAGCTTCCCCAGCGTCTTTCCATCCACAGCACCCGAACCGAGGGGCGGAGAGCTCTCAGCCGCGGATGCTTCGCGCGTAGCCGGTCCAGGTGCTCCCCGAAGACCTCGCGCGCCCGCACCGCGTACCAGGTGCGCGCGACCCGTTCAACGCCGGGAGATCCCTCGTATGTCGGCGCGCGCACGTGCAACCGGCCGCCGGCGCGCCACACGTCCGGCGCCCCGTCGTATACACGTAACCGGTACTGACGTCCCAGGTACCAGTGCGTCTCACCCGATACCCACTGGCGCGAAGCCGGATGCGGATGGAACCGCTCCAGGTCGCGAAGCTGTTTCGCGATCCACGCCCGTCGCGCGCGAACGCGCTGCTCGACCGCCTCGACGGGGTGTCCCTCGGGGGCGAGGACTTCGACGCGGAGGTCGGGATGCACCGTGATCGCGAGCCGCCGTCGCCTCCCGAAAGCGACCGTGTAGGGAATCTCGCGGCCGCCCCAGGTGACGGTTCGCGCAACCGCCGCCCTGCCGCGCGCGGTCACGACGCCTTGCGCACCCTGGCAACGTCGAGAACCCGCTCCATCACCTGGTCGATGTCGTCGAGCGTCAGCGGAACACCGTGCCGCTCCCGGAGCGTGAACAGCTCGTCCTCGATATCCGTGCGCATCCGGTTCTGCACGTCCACGCTTTCGGTCCAGTTCACCACCCGCCGCGAGTCAATGGCCCGCTCGATCGCCGCGGCGGTCGCGGCACTCACTGTCTCCAAATCGGTCCTGCCGGCGGCGTACGGCGCGATGCTCTCCCGCACGAGCCCGAAGATCGCGCGCGCATCCTGGCTGTAGCGCACGTCCTCCGGCACCTCTTCGACGCCGCGGCTCACCACGCGCTCGCCCAGCTCCCGCACCCGCCGCAGGTACTCCGCATCGTCCAGCCGCCGGGCGCGCCATTCAGCAATCGTCTCCTCCAGGAGCTGCGAGAAGCGCCGGTACGCTGCCGGGTCCTCGTCCATGCGCTCGGTGATCGTGCGCCGCATCCGATGTGCGATGGTGTCCGCCTGCGCCCCCGGTGTGCCGGCCAGCTCCACCTCGCGCGCGAACGCCTCCTGGTCGAAGATGTTCACCAGCGGTGTGATCGTCTCCACCTCACCCGCGCCCACGTGCCGGTCGAGCAGCCGCTGGATCTTCGGCTCATACTCCCGGAAGTCCACCACCTCGGCGTACCGCCGCCGCACCGAGCGGCGCAGCGCCTCGAAGAACTTGAGGTCGCTCCGGTACTTCCGCGCCCTCTCTTCCGGCGTCTCCTCCAGGAAGCGCGCGCTCCCGAGGGCGACGGCGAGCGTACGCGCGTAGGCCGAGAGGGCGCGGTAGAACTCGTCGCGCAGCGCCTCGTCGGCGAGGAGGCGCTCGTACTCCTCCTGGTCCCGCCGGTTGCGGACGGTCTTGAACACCTCCCACACGTCGGAGTGGCGCTGCGGGAGCTTCGCGATCTCCTCCCCCACGTCCGCCAGCGTGCCCTCGAGGTCCTCGGCGTCGAAGCCGGCGAGCGACCCGTAGAGGTCCAGCGCCTCGCCCAGGCGATGCAGCACGCCCGCGTAGTCGATGATGTAGCCGAAGTCCTTCCCCTCGTGCACGCGGTTGACGCGGGCAATCGCCTGCAGGAGCGTGTGCTCCTTGAGCGGGCGCGTGAGGTAGAGTACCGTGTTCCGCGGCGCGTCGAAACCGGTGAGTAGCTTGTCTACGACGATCAGGATTTCCGGGTCGTCGGGGCCCTTGAAGGCGCTGATGAGCTGGTCGTTGTACGCCTTCTCGGTGCCGTACTTCGCCATCATCCCGCGCCAGAAGGTGACGACGGCGCTCTTGTTCTCCTCGTAGAGGTCGTCGTCCCCCTCGCGGTCGTCGGGCGCCGAGATGAGTACGGCGCTGGTGACGAGCCCGCACTCGTCCATCGCCGCCTTGTATCGGAGCGCGGCCAGCTTGCTCGGCGCCACGAGCTGCCCCTTGAAGCCCGTCCCCTGCCACGTGTCGGCGAAATGGGCGCTCACGTCCCAGGCGATGGCCGTGATGCGCTGCTCCGCCTGGTTGAGCTGCGGCGCCGAGCTGAACTTGCGCTTGAGGTCCGCGGCCTGCTCGGGCGTGAGGCGCGCCGTGATGCGCTCGAACCAGCGGTCCATCTGCTCCCGATCCACCGCCTGCGGCACGTCGCGCCCCTCATAGAGGAGCTGCACCACGGCGCGATCCTCCACGGCCTCCGCGATGGTGTAGCTGTGGATGAGCCCCCCGAACTTCTCGATGGTGTTCTTCTCGGCCCGCACCACCGGCGTGCCAGTGAAGCCGAGGAAGCAGGCGTGGGAGAGCACGCGGCGCATGCGGGCGTGGAGCGCGCCGTACTGCCCGCGGTGGCTCTCGTCCACGAGGACGAAGATGTCCGGGCTCTCGAAGCGACGGCCGAGCTTGGTCACCGCCTCGAACTTGTCGATCACCGTGGTGATCACCGACGCCTTGTCGCTCGCCAGCAGCTCGGCGAGGTGGCGCCCGGTGCGAGCGCGCACCGGCTCGAGCCCGCAGTGCTGGAAGGTGCGCCAGATCTGATCGTCCAGGTCCACCCGGTCGGTGACGAGGATGATCTTCCTCGTCGCTCCCGCGCCAATCTCCTCGAACAGGGCGGCGGCGAGCATCACCATGGTGAGCGACTTCCCGCTCCCCTGCGTGTGCCACACCACGCCGCCGGGGCGCGCGCCATCCGTCCCGACGTATTGCACGTGCTCTAGCGTACGGTTCACGCACACGTACTGCTGGTGGCGCGCGATCTTCTTCTCCCCCGCGTCGTAGACCACGAAGCGCCGCGTGAGCTCGAGCAGGCGCTCCGGGCGGCAGAGCGACCAGAGCGCCCGGTCCTGCTCCGTGACGGCGCGCCCCTCGCGCGCAAGTGTGTCGAAGTAGCGCCGCACGTGGCGGAAGCGATCCGCGAAGAGCCGGTCGGCTACCTCGGCAGGGAGCGGGTGGTTGACGAGTTCGGCGAGCGCGTCCTCGTCCAGCCGCTCCTCGCGCCACACGGCCCAGAACTTCTCGGAGGTGCCGGCGGTGGCGTGGCGCGCCTCGTTCATGGAGAGCGCGAGGAGGAGCTGCGCGAACACGAACAGGCGCGGGATGTACTCGTCCTTCTGGTTGCGGATGTGCTGGGAGATCGCCTCGTGGATGGGGTCCTTGAGCGCCGGCTGCTTGCACTCGATCACCACGAGGGGCACGCCGTTCACGAAGCAGACGACGTCCGGCCGCCGCGCGTCGCGCGCGCCCGACGGCTCCACCGCGAACTCCTCGGTCACGTGGAAGGCGTTGCGCTCGACGTGGTCCCAATCCACGTACTGCAGCGTGAACGAGCGCAGGTCGCCGCGCACGGATTGCTGGAGCGACTTGCCGAGCCGGAGGAGGTCGTACGCCTTCTCGTTGGCGCGGATGAGTCCCTCCTGCGGCGTGAGCTCGTCGAGCGCGCGGACGCCGGCCTGGATGTTCTCCTCGGTGAAGCGAAGGCTCTCCCCCTTGTACCGGATGACGTTGAGCTCCCGCAGCTTCGCCGACAGCACCTCGGTGAGCACCACCCGCCCCCGCCGCCCGCCGCGCAGCGCCAGCGCCTCGGCCGGCGTGAGGTACTGCCAGCCGAGGTTGACGAGGAGCTGGAGGGCCGGGATCTGCGAGATCTCGTCCTCCCGCCACTCGGGGGTAGGGAGATCGGCCTCGGTCACGCGGGCTTCAAGCGCAGTTCGCCGGTGAGGAGGCGGTCGAGGAGGGTGCGCTTCTGCACCGCGTAGGCGTCGCGCAGGCGTTGGAGAAGCTCGATCTCCCGGTCGAGTTCACGAAAGAGGTCCGCGATCCGTTTCTGTTCGTCTATCGGCGGCAGGGCAAGATTGACCTTCAACAGATCGGATGGGTTCACGCGACGTGCCTTGCGCCCACCGTTCGCGAGGCCAACATGTCGTTTGTAGAAGCCTGGCCACGAGAATAGGCGCAGGAGCCAGGGAGCGTGTATCTCGTCCGACACGTCAAATGCCGGAAGATCCAGCGTCGTTTCGTACCCATCCAGCTCCGGCGGCACGATGCCGAATGCACCGTTCAAGAAATCGAGCTTGCTGAAGAGGAGCTGACCGGCATGCCGACGGTAGTACTGCGTGCTTGGGCTTCCGGGTCTCCGATCCGATTTCGGTACCACTCCTCGACCATAGAGCTTGACGGTCAGTTTTCTCGCGTGGAGGCCCGAAGAAGCACGATCCCTACTCTCTGTGAGCAGCTCGCCCAACTGCCTTGAGGACAACCGGGTTGTATCTGGGTCGCCCACGTTGCGATCGGCCACGAGTAAGTCTCGCATCAGCCCGCGCTTGTAGCGGTCCTTGGCCTCGATGAGCGCATCGGCCTTCTCGACGGCAGAGTCCCATGCCTTGGCAGTGGCAGCAATGGCTGACTGCTCCGCGACAGGAGGCAATAGGAGTGGGAAAAATTCTATATCGGCTCGCGTGATATTCGGGTCCTTACGGGAGCTGCCGGCTACACTCCGCCAGTAGCCTATTCGGGCATTCAGGACGCTCAGCAGAAACGCTGGGACGAGTGTTGCTTCGTCGCAGCGAATCGCCGTGATCGCTTGATTCGTCGCTGCGGGAATAGCAAGGAGGCCCGTGCGGCCAATTTGTTTGAAGCCACCATACATGGCGATCAGGACGGTGTCCGGTTCGTGCACAAGAAGTCGACAAGCGTCAACAGCAGAGCGCGTGATTCGTTCCTCCGTATGGCTAACTTGCCCGTTCGTGAGGTCTCCGGTCTTCACCCAGTTCACGTCCCCACCTTCAAAGAACTGCGTCTCGCGTCGTGGCGGTGTTCCGCCACCCATCAAGACAGCGTGCGCACCAAGCTTCGTTCGCTGCCATCCGGTGGGAATCATCACAGGCCCAGTTCCCGAAGGTGGCGAGCGATCTGGGCGCGAACGCCCACAAGCTCTGCTTCGATGTCATTGATCTCCTGCTGTACAGCCGGGAGATCGACTTTGTCCTCCCGCTCGTATGTATCGACGTACCGTGAGATGTTCAGATTGAACTCGTTCTCACGGATCTCTTCGAGTGTAGAGCGGCGTGCGTAGCGTTCCACATCGTGGGCCGCGCGCACAGTCGCCACGATCTTGTCGATGTCCTGTGCACGCAATCGGTTCTGCTTCTTCCCCGCCTCGAACTCCCGGCTCGCGTCAACGAACATCACGTCGGTGTTCTCGCGCCCTTTGCGGAAGAGCAAGATCGCCGCCGGAATTCCGGCACCGAAGAACAGGTTGGCCGGCAATCCGACCACCGCCTCGAGTACTCCTTCCTCAAGTAGCCGCTGGCGGATCTTCCCCTCCGCACCGCCGCGGAAGAGCACCCCGTGCGGGGCGATCACGCCGACGCGCCCGCCGTCCTCCACCGCCGTCTCTACCATGTGGCTGATGAAGGCGTAGTCCGCCTTGCTCCGCGGGGGCGTGCCGCGGTGGAAGCGGCGGAAGCGGTCCGCCGCCGCCTCGTCCGCCCCCCACTTGTCGAGGGAGAAGGGGGGGTTGGCGACCACGACGTCGAACTTCGCCAGGCGGTCCCCCTCGGTGAGCTTGGGGTTGTTGAGCGTGTCCCCCCACTCGATGCGGGCCGAGTCGATGCCGTGGAGGAACATGTTCATCTTGCAGAGGGCCCAGGTGCCGCCGTTCACCTCCTGACCGTACAGGAAGTAGTCGCTGCTCCCCACCTCGCGCGCCACCTTGATCAGCAGCGACCCCGAGCCGCACGCCGGGTCGGCGATCCGGTCCCCCGGCCTGGGTGCCACGAGCTTGGCGAGCAGCGCGGCCACCTCGGCCGGCGTGTAGAACTCGCCCCCCTTCTTCCCCGCCCCGCTGGCGAAGCGGCCGATCAGGTACTCGTAGGCGTCGCCGATCACGTCCCGGTCGCCGATCACCGAGGGGCGCAGGTCGAGCTTGGGGTTGGCGAAGTCTTCGAGCAGGAGCTTGAGCCGGCGGTTGCGGTCGCGGGTCTCGCCGAGGTAGGGCTCGCTGTTGAAGTCGATGTTGCGGAAGACGTTCTCGAGCTTGGCGCGGTTCGCGTCCTCGATGCGGTCGAGGGCGATGTTGATCAGCTCCCCGACGTTCGGCTGGTCGCGCCGGGCGTAGAGGTAGGGGAACTCGCTCTCCGGCGGTACGACGAATCGCTCGCGCGCCAGCGCGCGCTCCACGCGCACGGCATCGCCGGCGTAGCGGCGCTCGTAGTCTTCCCGCCGCTCGCGCCACAGGTCGCTCACGTACTTGAGGAAGAGCATGGTGAGCAGGTAGTCCTTGTAGCGCTCCGGGTCCAGCGTGCCGCGGAAGGTGTCGCAGGCGCGCCAGAGGATGTCGTTGATCTCCTGCTGGGTGGCGCGGTCAGCCATTGTCGGGTTCTCCATCGCCATGGTGCGCGTGCGCGAGCAGCGACCGGGCGAGTTGGTCTGATGAGGCGGCGTGGGCGCGGCCTACGGCGTCGGCGAGCCGGTCGAGAAGCAGGCGCTCGCGCGCCATCATCTCGCCGAGCTCCCCGATGCGCTGTTGCGCGGCGGCGTCGGGGACGGAGACACACAGCTCGGCGAACGCGGCCCGCTGGACGATCGGGGTGGTGGCGCCGGTGCGGATCTGCGCGAGCTCGCGCTGGGCCGTGGGCTGGTTGAGGTACCAGGTGAGATAGGCCGGGCTCACGCGCTCCGTGGGGCGAAGGATGTAGAAGCTCACCGGGGCTACGGCCGGCTCCGGGACGCGCTCGATCCAGCTCGCGACGTTGCGGGTCCCTCGTGACATGAAGAGCACATCGCCGGGGCGCAGCTCGTAGCGCCGGGCGGCGCGCCCGGGGTCGATGCGGAATTCATCCTCGGGGCGGTAGAGGTACGGGAGTCCTGGGGTGAGGTGGCGGCTGAGGACGACCTGGTGGGTCCCGGCCGGGTCGTGCGCGAACGTCTTTCCGGTGGAGAAGCCGGGGAGGACCTGGGCGATATCACTGACGGCAGCCAGCTCGACCGCTTCGATCTTCCCCAGCTTCATCCCATCACCCGTTGCAGAGCGGGTTGCAGTTCCGCATGACATCCGCTTCGACCCGGAGTAGATCGCGCTCGGTTACGCAGCGGCCACACCGTGAGTGAGATTATGATGCCGCACTAGGACGCGCGGATGACGCCCGCGATCTCGTTCGCAATCTCTTCGATCGTGTGCAGCGCGGTGCTTCTCGCCAGCTTGTCCGCGAGCGATGGGCTGTACTCCAAGACCTGCTGCTTCGTAATGTTGTGCCAGATCGGCAACAGTACTTGCTCCCCACTCACAGCACGCGTCACCAGCCCGTCCAGCTCATAGTTCGTCCAACCCTTCTGAAAAAAGGATTGCGACAGCACCACAACTCCGAAGCGGCTGCGTGCAAGGCCATAGTCGATCTTCCTCCGCAGGCTATCACCGATCCGCAGTTCGAACTCATCGTACCAGACACGCAGGCCTGCCTGCTGAAGAGAGTGTGCCAAGGGCCGCACAACTTCGTCCTTGTCTTCACTCGAGTGAGAGACGAACACGTCAAACTCGCGGGTGTCCGTAGAAAGTGCTCCAGGCGCGTCGGAGCGGCCCTGAATGAGGGATGGCACCGATGAGAGGGGAGCTTCACGGAATGGCGGAAGTGCCCCAGGGAGTACCCGCATGGAAGATCGTACTGACCCACGGGACCCGCCGAGGTCAACCGTGACGTGCCAGCGACCCGCACGCGGCACTGCAAGTCGCACGGGTGATCGAGTAACGTGGCCGCCGAAGTAGGAGTGGCGGCGCCCATTCCGGTAGCTTTGGAAGTTGGAGGAATCCAGCAGCCGGACGTTAGCCGAATTGCCGGACAGGGTTACCTCAACGGTCTCGCCACCCTGCAGCTGGCCGAGGTCGTAATGGGTAAAATTCATACCCGATCACTCACTTTGGCGTCCCACGTGTTGTGGGCTGACAACTCGTTCATACGGTTACCGGGCGCGCTGCTCCTGCCAGGATAGCCTTTGTGAGAAGAAGGTGCGCCGACCGCTCCGAGGAGAATCACCATTGGTTTGAGGGCTACTACCATCATGCGACATGCTCCCGCGTAATGGGCGCGCACGGACAGCCGGCAGTCGTGCGAATAGATTTTCGCTCACCAAGGCACCTCTCGACTTTGGGACGTCATAGCGAACCCGGGGATAGGATTGGCAGGAGGTCCGCGTTGTCGCGCGGGCCTCTTTGCTTTTAGCCGAGTCTGTTTATTACTCGACTCTTTGGTGTCGCACGATAATGCAAATCAGCTGCTATTTCAATGCTTATAGTGAGTAACATTGTTCTATGCAATTTTTCTTAAATCTTATCGACATTTATCGGTAACACTATTACCGTATGCCAATCGCTTTAGGTATTTGCACGTCACAGGCAGCCACGACAGCATGTCTCTCTCCCCGGATGACTTCCATCCCGATATCGACCGCCGGCGAACCGGAGAACTCACCAAACTGATTGGTGAGCTCGACCATTTCTGCGGCCATTGGCGAAAGCTTCAGGAGATCCGCGCCGAGCGGCTCGCGCAGCTCCGACAGGTCACAACGATCGAATCCACGGCCAGCTCAACCCGCATCGAGGGCGCCGAACTCTCGGATGCCGAAGTCGGGCGGGTACTCAAGGGGCTGCACGTCGATTCGTTCCGCACGCGCGATCAGGAGGAGGTACGCGGCTACGGGGAGCTGCTGACCCTGATCTACGAGTCCCATCGAGACATCTCCCTCACCGAGAATCATCTCAAGCAGCTACACGGAGTGCTGCTCCGCCATTCCTCGAAGGACCAGCGACATCGCGGCGAGTACAAGAAGCTCCCGAACGACGTCGTGAAGAAGGAGGGGGGCATCACCGTCGAAGTCGTCTTTCGGACGGCCGACCCCTTCGACACCCCGCGCCTCATGACGGAGCTCGTCGACGCGACCGAGCGCGCGCTGCGCGAGCCGTCGCTCCACCCGCTCGTCGTGATCGCCCGGTTCGTCGTGGATTTTCTCGCCATCCATCCGTTCCAGGATGGGAACGGCCGCCTGGCGCGCGCGCTCACCACGCTCCTCCTGCTGCGCGCCGGCTACGACTACACGCCGTACGCATCTCTCGAGCGCATCATCGAGGAGAATAAGCTCGACTACTACACCTCGCTCCGCGAGTCGCAGCTCGCCATGCGCGAAAACCCAGCCGCGTTCGGTACGTGGTTGCTCTTCTTCCTCCGTGCGCTGCAGGCCCAGCAGAAGGCCCTCCGGGCGAAGCTGCAGGTCGAGCGAGCGATGTTGGAGCTATCGGACGTACAAGAGCGGATCGCCGACCTCGTCGCCACCCAGGGTCGCATGACCGCGCCCGCGATCGCCGCGCAGCTCGGGATGCCGTCCCGCGTCGTCGGCTACCATCTCGGAATTCTTACGGTGAGAGGGGTGCTCGCCGCCCACGGGGAGCGCAGGGGGCGGTACTACACCCCCGCGACGGCCGAGCCGCAGACAGACGCGCCGCAACTGCCGAGGAGTGGTACCAACCCGATCATCGCCGAAATCTACGAGCGCGGAGGGCGGATCTCGCGGGCCGACTTGCTCGCGCTGGTGCGGCAGCATGGGTATGATCCGCGAACGATCGGTGTCCTCCACGCGCGTCGGCTCGCCCACCTCCGCCGCGACCCGGAGACGAGCGAGAGCGTGCTCACGAGTCGAGGTGAGGAAGTGGCGCGCCAGCATCTCTTCACCGCACGCCTCGCGCAGCGTCCGCCCCGCGACGAAGAGGGCCTGCCCTCGGTGGAGCGGGGTGGCGCTCAAGAGCCGGAGCCGAACTAGCCCGAGTAGCTACCGGGCCCCCCGCCGGCCGCACCCGCTAGTCGCGGCGGCGCGAGCGGAGTGCCAGGTACGCACCGCCGGCGATGAGCCCTCCAATGAGAAGCTGCCGCGGGAGCGGATCGGGCACGGGTGGAGGGACGCTCACCACGCCGCGCTCGTCGGTGATGGCGGGCCGGTAGCTGTAGCGGCCCCCGATCGGCGGCGTGAACCGCTCGGCGAAGCGCTGCAGGTCGCCGGCCACCTGCGCTCCGCTCACCGGGCGGCCATGCCCGGCGGCGACCGTGCGCGGGCGGAGCGCCGCCAACTGCTCCACGCTCGTCCGCGCCGCACCCCAGTCACTGGTCATCGGCGCCGGCGGTACCGAGAACTCGGCCCGCAGGTTGAACGGTGACAGGGGGGAGTCCTGGTCCACCGTCGCCAGCGCATCGCCGGCGAGGAGGAAGCGGTCGCTGTCGCGGTAGATCGAGACGTGGCCCGCCGTGTGGCCCGGCGTATGTCCCCAGCGCCACCCCGGCATCCCGGGGACGGTGCCATCCTCGGGCAGCGGGTGCACGCGCGTGCCCAGATCGATTCCCGTGTGAGGGAATGCGCGCGACAGGAAGCCGAGCGCGCCGCCCACGGTGGGGTCCTGCGGCGGGTAGCCGGACTGCCCGGTGAGATACGGCAGCTCGAGCCGGTGCGCGTAGACGGGGACGTCCCACTCGCGCGAGAGCTCGATCACGTTGCCCGCGTGATCGAAGTGGCCGTGCGTCAGCACGATCGCTTCGGGGCGGCTCCCACTACCGTAGCGGTCCGCGGCGCGCCGCCGGACAAGCGCCGCGAACGAGGGAAGCCCCGTGTCGACGAGCACCCACGGCGCGCCACGCGCACCGACGAAGTAGACGTTGACGATGGCGATGTACAGCCGCCCGACGTCGCTCGCGGGCTCGTCCGCGGCGACCGGGTCGGAGTGGATCGGCTCGTCGGGCGTGGTGGTCATGCGAGTCATGCGGCGACACTCCGGAAGGATGCTGGACGTGCTGGACGTGCTGGACGACGCCGAGCCCTGGGCGCCTGCCCGGCGCCCCTGTGGCGTCCCCCTGCGCAACACGCGGACCATCCCGGTGGACTACCGCAGAGGCCGGTCTTCCTGCATCACTTGGTTGACCCGTACCATCTCGTTCCTCTCGCTCCCTCGCCCGCCCTTCGCCACGTGACGACCGCCCCGACCATCCTCTGCCTCGCCAGTTTTTTCAAGGGCCACGAGTTCATCCGCGAGTGCAAGCGCCTGGGGTGCCGGGTGCTCCTGCTCACCGTCGAGAAGCTCGCGGACGCCGAGTGGCCGATGGAGAGCGTGGACGAGCGCTTCCTCATGCCGGACCTGTACGACCGCGAGCATATGGTCGCCGCGGTGAGCTACCTCGCGCGGACGGAGGACATCACGCGCATCGTGCCACTCGACGAGTTCGATCTCGAGATGGCGTCCGCGCTGCGCGAGCACCTGCGCATCCCCGGCATGGGGGAGACGACGGTGCGCTACTTCCGCGACAAGCTGGCAATGCGCATGAAGGCGCGGGAGGAAGGGATCCTTGTACCGGAGTTTGTCGCCATCCTCAACCACGCGCGCGTCCGCGAGTTTCTCGACACCGTCCCTCCACCCTGGGTGCTCAAACCCCGCTTCTCGGCGTCGGCGATCGGCATCCAGAAGCTGGACGGCGCCGACGCGCTCTGGCATGCGCTCGACGAGCTGGGGGACAAGCAGTCGTTCCACCTGCTCGAGCGCTTCATCCCGGGGCAGGTGTTCCATGCGGACTCGGTCGTGTGGGAGCGCCGCACGCGCTTCTGCGAGACCTCGGGCTACGTGACGCCACCCTTTGCCGTCTACCACGGCGGCGGCCTCTTCGCGACGCGTACGCTGGAGCGCGGCGGCGCGGAGAACGCCGAGCTCGCCGCACTCAACGCGCGCGTGGTGAAGACGCTCGGCCTGGTGCGCGAGGTGCTGCACACGGAGTTCATCCGCGGCGACGCCGACGGCCGGTACTACTTCCTGGAGACGGCGGCGCGCGTGGGCGGCGCGTACATCGTGGACATGGTGGAGGCGGCCACGGGGGTCAACCTCTGGCGCGAGTGGGCGCGCCTCGAGGTCGCGAGCGCGCGGAAAGCGGCGTACAAGCTCCCGAAACCGCGCGCGGGCTACGCCGGCCTCGTCCTCTCGCTCGCGCGGCAGGAGTGGCCGGACATGGGGGCGTACACGGAGCCGGAGATCGTGCGGAAGCTGGTGCGGCATCACCACGCTGGCCTCATCACCGCCTCGCCGTCACGGGAGCGCGTGGGGGAGCTCCTCGACTCGTACATGCCGCGCTTCCGGGAGGACTTCTACGCCTCGCTCCCGGCGGCGACCGAGGCGATCGAGTGACGTGGGCGCGCGTTACGCGAGCGCGGGCTACGCGCGCTCCTCGTCCATGCGCTCGTCATCCGCGCGCTCGTCCCGCGCGTCGCCCGCCTCGAGCTCGGCGCCCTCGTAGATCTCGCCGAGGGTGAGCACCACCTCGGGGCACGGCACGGGGACGCGTACAGCGCCCGAGGCGGCGGTGGAGTCGGCGTAGTACCACTCGCCGCCCTCGTCACGGTAGTGCCGCTCCACCCGGTGCGTGTCCTGGTGCACGATGAGGTACGCGCGGAGACTCGCGATTCCCTTGTAGACGAGCGCCTTCTCGCGCCGGTCGGTCGTGGCCGTGGACGGGGAGAGCACCTCGACGACGAGGCATGCCGTCTCCTCGATGTGTGAATGGGCGCCCGGCGGCCCACACGCCACGACGACATCCGGGTAATAGAAGATGGTGCTCGCGGCTCGCAGCTTCACCTCGCTCACATAGATGCGGCACGACCCGCCCCGTGCGGCGCCAATCAGACGTGTCGCGATGTTGAGCTGGATCCGATTATGACGGCGGCTCGCCCCGGCGAGTGCGTGCACCTCCCCCGCCACGTACTCGTGGCGCACCGAGGCCGTCTCCTCGAGCAGGAGATATTCCTCGACGGTGAGCGGGCGCTGCCGGGCGACGGGTGCGGCCATTGGTGCAGTATAGAATGCCGTGATGCCGGGCGACAGCACCATCGCGTCCGGGATCTCCGCTCACGGTCAATTCGCGGGCAATCCGCACGTGCAGCAGGAAGCCGGAGCAGGTTGGACGATCTCGTTCCCAGTCAGATGCGAGCGCAATTGATGTCGTGGTGAGCGCGCGCTATGCTGGACGCGGTGCAGCCCGTGCGGTGTTAGACAGGGCGGCCCAATATGCGTTGGGCCGCGACAACTCTCAGTCTGGGGGATTACTTTGCGCGCTCCCGTGCTGCTCGTGGTGGCCGCCCTGGTGGTGGCAACGACCGGCTGCGATCGCCGCCCGATCAACGCCACGGCCGCGCTGCCCGCCCCCGGCGCGGCGCTGCCCGCGTTCGAGTTCCCGCGCGCCGGCGCGCCCGGCTCCGTCACGTCGGCGTCGTTGGCCGGTGCGCCGGCGGTGGTGGCGCTCTGGTCGACGCACTGCCCCTACCAGGGCCCCTGGGTCACCGCGTTCGACAGCCTGGCGCGGACCTACCGGCCGCGGGGGGTCCGCGTCGTCGTGCTGGCGGACGACGCGCCGGGTGCCGCGCTGGACTCGGCGCTCGCGCGGGCAGCGTGGCGCTCCGCCGTCTCGGAGGTCGGCGTCGCAGAGGGGCAGCTCGCAGAACTGTTCGACCGCTCGCGCACGGCATCGGAGCGGGCAGCCGACCGCGTGGAGTTCGTGCTCCCGAGCTTCCTACTCGTCGGGCCGGACGGCCGGGTCGTCCGCCGGGCCTGGGGGCCGGTCACGGGGTTCGATGCTGCGCTCGACTCGCTGCTCGCGCGCACCAGCGCAATCGCGCCGCCGGAACCGCCGCCGGAGGTGAATCGCCGCGGCGAGGAGAGCGTAGCTCGGCTGCCTGGCCTCCCTCCTCACCTCTCGCTCGCTCAGGCGTCCCGGTACGGCGACTCCTCGACGGGCGCGGATGGGGCGCGAGGAAAGACATCGCGGTACGGCGAGTCTCGGTAGAGGTCCACGTCGTCGTCGAGCTCGGCGAACCGCGTCGCGACCGCGAGCTGCTCGGCGGGCGTCACGAACTGATCGCCGGCGAGCTGGCGTACCAGGTCCCGGAGCATGCCGCTCAGGTGGTCGCCGTAGCGGTAGAGCGAGGCTGCCCGCTCGCGCCGCCGGAAGAGGAAGGCGAGGAGCGGCATGTCGGCCTTCGCGGTGTTGCAGCGCTTGCAGGCAAGCACGAGGTTCTCGCGCCGGTCGTACGCGCTCTGGCCCCGTCGCGGCGCGACGTGGTCGAGGGTGATCTCCCGGTCGGGATAGCGGGTGTCGCAGTAGGCGCAGACAGGCCCGTGTCGCTCGAGCAGCCATCGCCGGGTCTCGGCGTACGCCGCACGCCCCGTGGGACTCGAGGTGAGCTGCGGCTGCGCGGGCGCGCCCCCCCGCCCGCGGCGGCTCCGGCGCTTCGCGGCTGGGGCCGACGCCGTCGCATGATGCGCCCGGCCCGCCCCTCCGCTCGCCGTCGGTATGTCG
This sequence comes from Gemmatimonadaceae bacterium, assembly GCA_037720885.1. Classification (GTDB taxonomy): domain Bacteria; phylum Gemmatimonadota; class Gemmatimonadetes; order Gemmatimonadales; family Gemmatimonadaceae; genus JACMME01. The sequence continues at coordinate 16,139 of JBBJNN010000011.1, forward strand.
CCGCGCACGGCTGGCCGGCGTCGGCGTCCTTCTTCTCTCAACTGGTCTCCCTGTACATCTGGTGATGCCGCTCTCCCGAAAGTGGGACGAGCGACTGTTAATAATATCACTACCCTGCTCGGGTATGTCGGGGTCCGGATCCCGGGCACTGGCATCAGGAACGGAGGGTGGATACCGGACTCCCCACACGTATCTCGACTGGGCAGGATGTGCGCCGCGCCGAGCACCCTATATTGCGCTACCCACGACCTGTTCGGCCGTTCATGCACTCCGCAGGTGGAGGTCTCTTCATGCACTGTCGCTCGACCGCGCGCCTCATCCTCGTTCTCGCCGCCGCGACTGTCGCGCCCGCCGCCGCGCAGGCGCCAGCGGCGCCGGCACCCGTGCCGCCAGCCCCGCGCCCCCTGCGCGCCGGCGATCTCTTCCGGCTCCGCGTCGTCGCCGACCCGCAGCTCTCCCCTGATGGCGGGTGGGTGGCGTACAGCGTCGCCGCCGCCGATTCGGCCAAGGACAAGTCCGACACCGACATCTGGATGACGAGCTGGGATGGCGCGCAGACGGTTCGCGTCACCGCCTCACCCGATGGCGAGAGCTCGCCGCGCTGGAGCCCCGACGGCCGCTACCTCGCCTTCGTCTCCGGACGGCAGGAGGGGAAGGGCGGGCAGGTCTGGCTGCTCGACCGGCGCGGCGGCGAGGCGCAGCGCCTCACGATGATCAAGGGCGGCATCTCCGACTTCGGCTGGTCGCCCGACGCGAAGCGGCTCGTGCTCGTGCTCGACGAGGAGACCGACTCCGTGGCGCGCAAGGATACGGCAGAGAAGAAGACGCCCAAGCCCATCGTCATCGACCGCTACAACTTCAAGCGCGACATCGCCGGCTATCTGGGCACGAAGCGCACGCACCTCGCGCTCTTCGACGTCGCCGCGAAGAAGCTCGACACGCTGACGAGCGAGCTCCACGACGATGATTCGCCGAGCTGGTCGCCGGATGGACAGCGCATCGCCTTCGTGCGCGAAGCGATCGCGGCGCCGGGTCGCGCGCGCGACGCGGACCTCTTCGTGATCGACGCTCGGCGCGGCGCGACGGCCAAGCCGCTCACCGACTTCGACGGCCCCGATGGCGGCCGTCCCTCGTGGAGCCCGGATGGCAAGTGGATCGCCTTCACCCGTGGCGACGAGCCCAAGTATTCCGCCTACCATCTCAACAAGCTCGCCGTCGTGCCGAGCGATGGGGGCGCGCCGGCGCGGGTCGTCACCGGCGCGCTCGACCGCCCGGTATCCTCCCCCCGCTTCGCCGCCGATGGCCAGACGGTGCTCGCCGTCGTCGCCGACGACCGCGCCGAGCATCTCGTGCGCATCCGTGTGAGCGACGGGCACGTGGAGCGCGTGCTCGGCGGGAAGCGCGTCGTGGCCGGCTACAGCGCGCTCGCCGATGGGCGGATGGTCGCGCTCGCGTCCACACCCGACCGCGCCCCCGAGGTGTTCGCGCTCGACGCGGGCGGTGGCACCACCGGCGCAGATGGCAGCGAGCCGCGGCAGCTCTCGCACCAGAACGATTCCCTGTTCGCGGGGCTCCGGCTCGCGAGCGTCGAGGACTTCACGTCGCGGAGCAAGGATGGCACCGAGGTCCACTCGCTGCTCTTCCGTCCCGCGGGCGCCGTGCCGGGAGCTGTGCCCGGTGCGCGGCTGCCGCTCATCGTCTACATCCACGGTGGCCCGAACGGGCAGGACGCCTACCGCTTCGACTTCGACCGGCAGTTCTTCGCCGCCAACGGCTACGCCGTGCTCGGGGTGAACTACCGCGGCTCGAGCGCGCGCGGCGCGGCGTACCAGAAAGCGATCTTCGCCGACTGGGGCAACAAGGAAGTGCAGGATCTCCTTGGCGCCGTGGACGAGGCCGTGCGTGCCGGCATCGCGGACCCCGAGCGCTTGGGGATCGGCGGGTGGAGCTACGGCGGCATCCTCACGGATTATACGATCGCGACGACGACGCGCTTCAAGGCGGCGGTGAGCGGTGCGGGGAGCGCACTCCAGCTCGCGATGTACGGCACCGACCAGTACATCGCGCAGTACGACCTCGAGATCGGCGTGCCGTGGAAAGCGCAGAACGCGTGGATCAAGATTTCCTACCCCTTCTTCCACGCCGACCGCATCAAGACCCCGACGCTCTTCATGGGCGGGCAGAGCGACTTCAACGTGCCGATCATCGGCGGCGAGCAGATGTACCAGGCGCTCCGGACGCTGGGCGTGGAGACGCAGCTCGTCATCTACCCGAACCAGTTCCACGGCCTCACCGTCCCGAGCTACCGCACGGACCGCCTCGGGCGCTACCTCGCGTGGTACGACCGGTACCTCAAGGTGCCGAGCACGGCGCAGGCCGGCAGCGGGAAGAGCTAGCGGACGCGGGGGTGAGCGCCGCGCCGCCGGGGGGCCGGCTGCTGATCGTCTCGAACCGGCTGCCGGTGACGGTGGAGGTGCAGGGCGGGGAGACCGTCGTCCGCGCGAGCAGCGGCGGCCTCGCCACGGGGCTGCGCGGGCCGCACGAGCGCTCGAACGGGCTCTGGATCGGGTGGGCCGGGAACACCGACGGCGCGGATGGTACCGACCCCACGGACGGCGCGGCGCCCGCCGCCGACATCGCTCGTCAGCTCGCCGAGCTCTGTTGCGTTCCCGTGCCGCTCAGCGCGCACGAGGTAGAGGTGTACTACGAGCACCTCTCGAACGCCGTGCTCTGGCCCATCTGCCACGACCGGCTCGACATGCTGCCGCTCCGCGTGAAGGGGTGGGACGTGTACGAGGCGGTGAACGCCCGCTTCGCCGACGCGGTCGCCGAGCGGTGGCGGCCCGGGGACCTGGTGTGGGTGCACGACTACCAGCTCCTGCGCGTTCCGGCGCTCGTGCGCGAACGGATCCCGGACGCGCGCATCGGCTTCTTCCTCCACATTCCCTTCCCGAATCCGGAGATCTTCTTCGCGCTCCCCCCGCGCAAGTGGCTCGTGGAGGGCATGCTGGGGGCCGACGTGGTCGGCTTCCACACGCGGCGCTGGCGCGGGCACTTCACGGCGGCGCTGCGGCGGCTCTGCGGGGTCGAGATGGGCCGGGACGAGACGGTCGAGTGGCAGGGGCGACGTGTGACGCTCGGCATCTACCCGATGGGAGTAGATGCCGCCGGCTTCGCCGAGCGCGCGGACACGCCCGAGGTGGGCGCCGCGGCGCGCGCGCTCAAGACCGGCGCGCAGCGGCTGCTCATCGGCATCGACCGGCTCGACTACAGCAAGGGCATCCCGCGCCGGCTGCTGGCGCTCGAGCGGCTGCTCGAGACGCACCCCGAGTGGTGCGAGCACGTGCGCCTGGTGCAGGTGGCCATCCCGACGCGCGGCCGCATCGGCGCGTACCGCCGCTTTCGCGACGAGGTGAACGCGCTGGTGGGGCGGATCAACGGTGAGTTCGCGACACCAACCTGGACGCCCATCCATTACATGCACCGCGGGGTCGCGGACGAGCTTCTGCTCGCGCTCTACCGCGCGGCCGACGTGCTCCTCGTGACGCCGGTGCGGGATGGGATGAACCTCGTCGCGAAGGAGTTCGCCGCGGCGCGGAGCGACGAGGACGGCGTGCTCGTGCTGAGCGAGTTCGCCGGCGCGGCCGACGAGCTGACGGACGCGCTGATCGTGAACCCGTACGACGTGGACGGGCTCTCGGAGACACTCCATCGCGCGCTGACGATGGAGCGCGGGGAGCGCCGGGAGCGCATGCGCGCCCTGCGAGCGCAGGTGCTCGCGCACGACGTGCATCGGTGGGCGGGGGCGTTCCTCGACGCGCTGGCCGGCCAGGGATAGCCAGGGATAGTGCCCCAACCCCACCTGATCGGCCCTCTCCCCCGTAGTACGCCCGGGGGCACGAGCGGTGCGCGCGGCCAGCCGCGCGCCCTGCCCGAGGACTTGCTCCGGGAGGCGTCGCGCCGGCTGGAGATCATGTCGCTCATCGGCGCCGTGCTCTGGGTGCTCGGGCCGCTGGGGTATCACGTCGCGCTCCGCGCGATGAGTCCGGGCGACCCGAGCTGGGCGCGCCTGGAAGCGCCCGATGCGATCGCCGCGGCCAGCGTCCTCATCTCCCTCGCGCTCTTCGCGTACATCCGCCGGCGCGACCGGAGCCCCCAGTTCATTCTGGATCTCGGGCTCGGCTACATGGTGCTCACCGCGCTCGCAACGGGTTTGACGCTCCATTGGGGTACGGTACCGGGTGGCCTGACTGTCGAACCCATGATCTCCTGGACCGGCGCCCTCGTGCTCATGTTCGCCGCGATCGTGCCGAACGCCCCCTCGAAGACGCTGATCGCCGGGCTCGTCGCCGCGTCGATGAACCCCGTCGGCATGCTCATCGCCAGAGCACAGGGAACATGGGCCTTCGACTCGGCCGCGAGCGCGCTGCTGATGCACTTCCCCGACTACCTCTTCGTCGGCGTGTCGGTCGTCATCTCGCACGTCGTCACGAGGCTGGGGCAGCACGTCGCCAGGGCGCGAGAGATGGGGAGCTACCAGCTGGGCGAGCTGCTCGGGCGTGGCGGCATGGGGGAGGTCTACCGGGCCACCCACCGCATGCTCGCCCGGCCGGCGGCCATCAAGCTGATCCGCCCCGAGATGCTGACCGCTGGGGACGACGAGGCAGCGCAGCTCGCGATCACGCGCTTCCGCCGCGAGGCCGAGGCGGCGGCGAACCTGCGGTCCCCGCACACGGTCGAGATCTACGACTTCGGGGTGACGGACGACCAGACGTTGTACTGCGTGATGGAGCTGCTCGACGGGATGGATCTCGAGTCGTTCGTCCGCCAGTACGGGCCGATGCCGGCTCCGCCATGACTTCGTGAAGGTGCTCGACTTCGGCCTGGTCAAGCCGGTCGTGGCGGCCATGGGTGCGACGGGTGACCAGTCGCCGGCGACCGAAGCGGGACTGACGCCGGGGACGCCCGCCTACATGGCGCCGGAGGTGGCGCTCGGGGAGACCGTAGACGGACGCGCCGACATCTACGCGCTGGGGTGTGTCGCGTACTACCTGCTCACCGGCCGGCTCGTCTTCGAGGCAGAGCACGTATTCCAGCTCGTTGTGAAGCACCTGGAGGCGACGCCGACCCCGCCATCACAGCGGGTGGCGCTCCCCGTGCCGCCGGCGCTGGACGGGCTGGTACTGGCCTGTCTCGCGAAGGAGCCGGCGAAGCGGCCGAGCGCGGCGGAGCTGGCCCGGTCGCTCGCGGTGGTCGGAGCGACCGAGGCGGAGCCGTGGGGCGAGGCGCAGGCGATGCGGTGGTGGCGGGAGCATCGGCCCGTGTCATGACGGTCATGACGAAGGGTACCGTTCCCGCCGCTGGCCCGGCCCGAGCAGCGCGTCCAGGCGCTCGACCTCGAGTACGCCCGCATCGGTCAGCGCGACGTCGGTGACGGCCGCGTACTGCGCGTGGCCCGGCCGGCCCGCCACCGTAACGCAGCTGATGAGCCCCCGCCGCCCGAGCGCCAGCAGATGCTCGACCATCTCGTCGAAGACGGCAGCTGCCGCCGCGTCGCCCGAGCTGGCCTGCCGGTCGGGGCGGAACGTGGTCTCGCCCGCGGCGACGCGCCGCAACAGCGCGATCTGCGCGTCAGCCCACGACAATTCCCCGCCGACCGGCGCGCCGGTACGCGAGTCGGGCAGGCGCTCCCAGTTCGTCTCCACGTCGCCCGCCGCTTCCCCGACCCAGTCGGTCCAGACGCGTAGCCAGACCACGCCGGTGCCACCCAGGCGCAGGTCGTCCACCACGGCGCGGAAGTCGGTCGCGTTGTCGGAGTCGCGCCCGGGGCTCGGCGCGAAGTGCCCGCCGCCGAACCACGGCATGCGGAGCTCGCGGACGCGGAAGCGATGCCGCTCCAGCCACCGCGCCGCCACCTCCCGCGCGCGGCGATGCCGCCACCACCCCTGGCCGAGGGCGAGGGCGACGAACGCGGCGATGGCGAGCGCGGTCACGGACACATCCATTCTTGCGCTCACAGTCGTGTCAGCCTCGTGTCGGTCGAGACGTTGCCAGGAGCTTCGCGATCGCCGCGTCGATCGGCGCGCCGGTCGCGTGCTGGTAGTAGGTAAAGCCCGGCGACGGGTTGATCTCGAAGCAGTACCACGCGCCCTCCTCCGTGCGACGCAGATCGATACCGGCGAGCGGAAGCCGGGTGGCGCGCGCGAGTGCGATGCAACGTTCGGCGCAGTCGTCCGGCAACTGGCATCGCGACAGCGTGACGCGGTGTCCCGTGCGATGGGCGTAGCGGTAGTCAACGGCCTCGCAGCGGACCTCGCACGCGAAGAGCTCCTCGCCAACAACATGGACGCGCACGTCGATTCCGGCTATTCGCTCCTGGAGCTGCGTGGGGCACCAGCGGACTTCGGAGAGCCGGGCGGTGTCCACCTCCCGCAGCTCTCCGACGATGCTGCGCACCCCGCTGACCGACTTGTAGATGACGCTCCCGTGCCGCGCGACGAACTCGCGCGCTGCATCGGGCGAGGTCGTGATCACGGTGTCGGGCACCGCGAAGCCAACGCTCCGGATCGGTGAGTACTGGTAGGGCTTGGAGCTGTTCGAGGCCATCGCGTCGGGCCGGTTGAGGACGACGGCCGGCGTGAGCTCAGCGACGACCAGCAACATGTCATCGAGCGCCGCTCCGACTCGCCCCGCTCCCTCGGCCGCTCCCCGGACGGTCGGCCCCAGGGCAGCCCCGTCCTGGGGGCGAAGGTAGAAGCCTGAGATCTCCTCGAGCGGAACGCTCCTCATGCCAACGCAGAGGGTTCCCGACAGCCGCCTCTCCACCTCGATCGTGAGTGTCGTCCCCTCCGCTCGGCGCTGGTCGATGAGGAGCGTCGGCGCACCCCGGCGCAGGAGCGCCCGGTGCACGGCGTCCAACGGAGGGTCTCCGGGCACGCCCCAGAGCAGGATCACCGACCGGCCCCTGTTGGCGCGACGAGATGGTCGAGCAGCGCGCTCGCCACCTCGTCGTCCTCGAGGCACGGCCAGGGATTGGCCGTGAGAAAGCGCAGGCCGGCCCCCGCGTCGCCGAAGTGAACGGTGAGGGTTTCGACCCCCGTCGCTCGCGCCAGGCTCAGCGCATGCTCCCGAAGCGCCTCGTCGCCCTCTCCAAAGCACCGCTTGCCGACGACGGTGATGCTGATGACGCGCTGGAGACGCGCCGGCGCACCCTGCGCATCTTGCGCATCCTGCGCGCCATGGGCGTCGACCGAGCGGCGCGCCCGCACGACCACGAGGCCAGCGCGGGCCGCCTCGGCCACCCACCGTTCATGCCGCCAGAACGGACCGCAGAGGCAGTTGGGGCTCGGCCGATTGGCCACCGGGCAGGCAAGCTCCGACAGCCACGCCACCAGGAAGGCGTGCATCTCCGCGGCGACATAGGCACGGTCCGCAGGCACGATCTGCGGCAGCTCGGACTCCGAGACCCACGGCAGGCGCGTGACGACGGCGGCGATCTGCTCCGATCCGAGCACCTGCCCCTCCGCCACGATCGCCGACCCGCCTGCGCCTGGGCGGAAATACCAGCCGGGCTGCGAGAGATCAGCGGGCGTGACGACGACGATGTCCGGTCGGGACAGTCGTGCGGGGAGTCCCAGCGCCACCTCGTCGGCGGCGCTCGCCAGGAGGACGGTTCGCTTCCCGGGTCCGGCCGCGAATGTCACCGGCCAGCCGCTACTGCTCCTCGTCCGCCTGATCGGGCAATGTGCCGACGTCCGGACGCTCGGTGGGCCGGATGAATGCCTGGCCCTGGACGACCTGCTCCTCGAGGACTCCCAACCGTTGATTGAGCTTCAGGAGCAGCGACGTAAACGCGTCAAGTCCGCCACTGCCCAGCCCCTTCGGGCCGTGCTCGAACTCGTGCTTGCGAGGAAGGTCCAGCTCGGCCTTCGTGAGTCCGGGCTTCGACTCGACCACCTCTTTGATCTCGGCCTTGACGCTCTTCGGCGGCGTATCGGCCTCGGCCTTCGTCACGCCCGGCTTCGACTCGACGAGCTCCTTGATCTCGGACTTGATGCTCTTCGGCGGGGTGTCAGCCTCGTCCTTCGTGATGCCTTGCTTCGTCTCGCGCGGCTTGACGCGCGACCAGTGGAAGAAGAACGGATCGATCGACGGGGTGACCGGAGTGATGCCGTCGACGTTCAGCAGCACCCGGGTCACGAAGTTGGCGGAGCGCTGATAGCTGACGCCATTCGGGAAATTCGCGAGATCGGGCGTGTTGTTCCCGGAGAAGACCCCGTAGAAGTCGTTGCCGACCGCGAGCAGCCGGATGTAATCGCCGATGTAGGGAAAGAACGATCGCGCGGGGACGTTGGCGGGAGCCTGATGCAGCACCTTCGTTTCAGGCGCCGTCGCCCACGCGTCCCGAGTCAGCTCCAGGCGAGTCACCCACCGGCCTCCGGTGAATTCCTGGTACGCGAGCCCGACCCGGCCTTCCGCGCTGACGGCAAGTGCCGGGTTCTTGGCGGTGGGCCCGATGTCGTGAACGACGGACCACCGGTTGCCCCGGTCGTTCGAGAGCAGCACGCTCAACCGCCAATCCGTGCCGGATACCCCGCCGGAGCGGTCGCAAAAGGCGAGGTAGACCGTGGAGGAGTCGTTGGGGTCGACCGCGATCGCGAGGTCCGCCCCGACACGCTCCTGGCCGATGGTATCGTTGAAGCGAGCGAAATTCGCGGCCGACGCCCGCACCCCCGGGGTGATCTGTCCTGGCTCGGCGAGAGCAGCGAAGGCGTTCACGTTGTCGCCCCAGCTGTCATCTCGCCTGACGACCACCTCGAACTCCATGTTGTTGCCGTCGCCGAACGCTCTGGTGCAGTGCATGAAGGCGGCGTACACCGTGCCATCGGGATGGATCGCCATCCGGGTCGGCGGCAGGCTGAACGGGCCCCGGCGGAGGCCAAGCGGTGTTTCCCTGAAGCCGGCTGGCGCGGCCGCGGTCGCGGCGGCGACCGCGCCGACGAACGGTCTCGACTGCGCATCGCGGCTTCCGACGTACACGCGGTCCACCGACCGGCCGTTGACCACCACGCTTCCCGCCACCAACCAGGGCTGGTCTTCCTGGCTCCGGTCCAGGAGCACGGTCATCGGCGTGTTGGCCGTGAACGTCGGCGTGCGCAGCACCTGCATGCGGGCCGTGTTCTGACGGAGGATGCCTGCGTACAGCACCCCGCCCGTGGTCGAGAAGCCGACCGTGATGTCGCCCGTGCTCGACCCACCGGGAACGACGTTGCGCAACGTCCACGTCTGCCCGCCGTCGGTCGAGACGTAGATCGGTGCCAGAGCGCCTCCCGCCGGCGCCGGCGTGAAGGCGGTGCCGACGATGTCGGTCGGGCGCTCGGGATTGACTGCGAGGTTCGGCTCGCTGTCCTGGTTGGTCTCGCCGCTCAGCGAGGCCGGGATCATGTTGACGACGCGGACGAAACCCACCGGTCAGCTCCAGTACTGGCGCATGGCGTCGAGGCTCTGCACCGGTTGGCGGTCCTCCGCATGGCAGAGCTCGAACGGCGCAACGTACGCCAGCTCGCCGTCGGGCCGGTGCAGCAGCCAGAGACCGCTCTGCGACGCCTTCGGCTTCGGAACGTCCCGCCACCGCACGTCGAGGCTGTTGGCGTACAGCACCAGGACCTCGCCGGGCTCCACGTCGCCCCGCTCGACATGGTGAACGAGGAGCGTCGCCACCCACCAATCGGGGTCATGCTCCGAGATACTCGACTCAGCCATGGCGCCTGTGGCGGGCGCCTTCTCGAGCTTGACGACACGCCCGAGGACGACCGCGTCGGCCTGGTCTGCGTGCTCGCACAGGTTGGTCGTGGCGAGCCGACGCTCGAATGCGGCGAACGCCGGCTCGCGAGCGCCCGCGGCCAGGCGCATCCTGGGCTCCACGGCCTCGAGTGGCAGGCGACCCACCTCCGCGACGGCGACGCTCTCACCGAACGCCAGTCCGTGAGCGAAGAAGGTGGCCGTGGTGCCTATCGCGGGCGGATCCACGTCGGCGGCGAGTTGCAGCGTGATGCGCTGGCCTCCGAGCCCGCGCATCACGTCCGGCCCGTGCAGCACGCGGTCCACGTACACCACAGCCGTCCGGTCATCGACCGGCACATCCATCGTCGCGCCGCCGAGCTGCTCGATCGTTCCAACGAAGCTGAACGGCGCTTGGCGGAGCAGGTCGATGATGGCGTCGTCGTCAGACACTAGGCCGGATCTCCAGCCGTCCTGCACCGCTCGCGACCGCCTCGACCCAGACGCGTTTCCGCATATGACGGCACCTCCTGTCGACTACCCGACCCCACCCGAACCGCCGCTCCTCCGCCTGCGGGACAGTCTGTGCCGTCACTTGGAGGATGTCTAGAGGCGACCATTAACTTTGGGCGAGGAAGTTCATCACACGCTCGCGCACTCCGCTCGCGCACTCCGCTCGCGCACTCCGCTCGCGCACTCCGCTCTCCCACTCATCGTGTCCGACCCATACGACGCGGCTCTCCCGCCCGCACCCCACTCCACCCCGCCGCGCGCGCCAGGTGGCTGGAGCGTGATCAGGGGGGCGCTGCGGGGCGCCCATCACGACTACACCGAGGGGCCGATCGGCCGCGCCGTCCTCCTCCTCGCCATCCCCATGGTGCTGGAGACGGTGATGGAGAGCGTGTTCGCCATCGTGGACGTCTTCTTCGTCTCGCGCTTGGGCGCCGACGCGATAGCGACCGTCGGACTCACCGAGTCCCTGATGGTGCTCGTCTACTCGCTCGCGATGGGACTTGGCATCGGCGCGACGGCGACGGTCGCCCGGCGCATCGGCGAGCGCGACCCGGACGCGGCGGCGCACGCGGCGGCACAGGCCATCGTGCTCGGCCTCCTCATCTCGGTCACCCTCGGGGTCACCGGCGTCGCGCTCGCGCCGGCCTTGCTGCGCGTGATGGGCGGGTCGCCCGCGGTGATCGAGAACGCCTCGTTCACGCGCGTCATGCTCGGCGGGAACGCGACCGTGCTGCTCCTCTTCCTCGTCAACGCGATCTTCCGCGGCGCCGGCGACGCCGCGATCGCGATGCGCGTACTCTGGCTGGCGAACTGGATCAACATCCTGCTCGGGCCTCTCCTCATCTTCGGTGTCGGCCCCTTCCCGCGACTCGGCATCGTCGGCGCCGCCGTGGCGACGAACATCGGGCGCGGCATCGGCGCGCTCTACGCGCTCAGCCAGCTGTTCGGGTCCGGGGCACGCGTGCGGGTGGCGCGACGCCACTTCCGGTTCGATCCCGCGCTCATGTGGCAGATGATCCGCCTGTCCAGCTCGGGGACCGTTCAGATCCTGATCGGCACGGCGAGCTGGATCGGGCTCGTCCGCGTCATCGCGAGCTTCGGCAGCTCGGTGCTCGCCGGCTACACGATCGGCATGCGCGTCATCATCTTCGCACTGCTCCCCTCCTGGGGCCTCAGCAACGCCGCGGCGACGATGGTGGGGCAGGCACTGGGCGCGCGGAAGCCGGAGCGCGCGGAGCAGGCCGCGTGGATGGCGGGCCGGTACAACCTGTACTTCCTCGGCACCGTGGGGCTGCTCTTCGTGCTGCTGGCGCGCCCGATCGTGGCGCTATTCACGGGCGACCCCGCCGTGGCCCCGTACGCCGTGGACTGCCTGCGCATCGTCGCGCTGGGGTTTCTCTTCTACGCGTACGGCATGGTGCTGACGAGCGCGTTCAACGGCGCCGGGGACACGTGGACGCCCACGTGGATCAACGTCTTCGTCTTCTGGCTCTGGGAAATTCCGCTCGCCTACGTGCTCGCCGTGACCCTGGGCATGGGGCCGCGCGGCGTGTTCGTGGCCATCACGATCGCGTACTCGACCCTGGCGGTGGTCAGCGCATGGCTCTTCCGAAAGGGCACGTGGAAGACGCGGCGCGTGTGAGGCCTACGGCTGCTTCTCCACCTGGAAGGTCCCGCTCCCCCCGCGGCCCGCGCGCCAGGTCCCGATCAGACGCCGGCGGGCCAAGGGCGCGGTGAGGGAGACGAGGGTCCCCCAGCAGTCGGCGCCCGTCGAGGTGAACTGGCCATCGGACACCGTCCAGCTACCGTCCATCTGACAGTAGTAGGGATTCTCTGGTTTTCCTAATATCGTGGAGTCGGCCTTCAGGAAGATGGTGACCTCCGAGTAGCCGCCGGTCCCGTTCACACTCCCCTTCCACATCCCGGCGAGCGTCGAGGTGTCGACGGGGGCGGCCGGAATGATCCTGACAGGATCCGCACCGCCGCACGCCGCCAGCGCCATGACGGCCACGCATCCCGCGACGACGAGCACGAGGTTTCTTCTGGCGATCGTCATGCTCTACCCTCCGGAACGGTGTCTCAGCGGACGCGCAGGCGGCCGGCCCGGGCGCCGGCATCGAGGCGGCGAGTGTCAGACGCATAGCGCCGCTCCCGTGCGCAACTGAGATTGGAGGAGCCGGGATGGATGCATCTCCGCACGCGGACGGCTGCGACGGCGGCAGCCCTACCCGTGCCCCCTCATCGAGCAGTACACGAAAGGGGCGCGTTTCTTATCACTCTTCCTTCGTGGCGACGGCCGAGCACTGAGTGTGGACCATGACGCATACGGCACAGCACGCGGCACAGGATGAAGTCACCCGGCTGCTCGAGGCGCTCGAGCGGGGCGACGGCGCAGCGCTCGACACGCTGTTTCCCCTGGTCTATGAGGAGCTACGGGCGGTGGCTCATCGGCAGCGCCAGCGCTGGCAGGGCGACCGCACGCTGAACACGACGGCGCTCGTCCACGAGGCCTACCTCAAGCTCGTCGACCAGAGCCGGGCGAGTTGGGAGTGCCGCGCCCACTTTCTCGCGGCGGCGGCGAAGGCCATGCGCCACATCCTGATCAACTATTCCCGCGACCGCCGGGCGCAGAAGCGCGGCGGCGACCCGCCGAAGCTCTCGCTCGAGGAGCTCGGCGACCGACTGCAACGGTTGCAGGGTGAGGTCGGACCGTCGGATGACAACGCCGATCTACTGCTCGCGCTCGACGCGGCGCTGAGAAGGCTGGAGCGGGTGAACGCGCGCCAGGGCCGGATCGTCGAGTGCCGCTTCTTCGGCGGCATGACCATCGAGGAGACGGCCGCCGCGCTGGGGGTCTCGACGGCCACCGTCAGCCGGGGCTGGGCGCTGGCGCAGGTGCGGCTCTACCAGGACCTCAAAGACGAAGTGCAGGCCTGACAGGCGACCATGGACACACCGGACGCGGGGCGTGAAGACCGGATCGAGCGGCTCTTTGAGAACGCTCTGGCGCTGCCCCCGGAGCGGCGCGCCGCGTTCCTGGTGCGGGCGTGTGGAACGGATGCGGAGCTCCGCACCACGCTGGACAGGCTGGTGTCGCACGCCCGAGAGGCCCACGATTTTGTTGATCGGGTCGCGGGGCCGGCCGTGGCTCGTGCCGCCGGGACCCTCCTGGACGACTCGCCCGCGAGCCTAGAATACGGCGCAGACCCGTTCGTCGGTCAGCGCATCGCGCACTTCCAGATTCTCGAGCGGCTCGGCGGCGGCGGCATGGGCCTCGTCTATAAGGCGCTCGACCTCAGGCTCGACCGGACGGTGGCCCTCAAGTTTCTGCCGCCGCACCTGGGTGCCGACGAGGAGGCCACGCGGCGCTTCATCCACGAGGCCAAGGCCGCCTCCGCGCTCGACCACCCGAACATCTGCGCCATCCACGAGATCGGGGAGACGGACGCGGGCCAGCTCTTCATCGCGATGGCCTACTGCGAGGGCGAGACGCTCAAGAAGAAGATCGCGCGCGGCCCGCTCTCCGTCTCCGACGCGCTCGACTACTGCGCTCAGATCGCCGAGGGGCTCCAGCGCGCGCACGATGCCGGCATCGTGCACCGGGACGTGAAGCCGGCCAACGTGATGGTCACCGACGGCGGACGGGTGAAGATCGTCGACTTCGGGTTGGCGAAGATGGCCGGCACGGAACTCACGCGGGAAGGCACCACGATCGGGACCGTGGCCTACATGAGCCCGGAGCAGACGCGCGGCGTTGGCCTCGATGCGCGCACCGACGTGTGGAGTCTCGGCGCGGTGCTGTACGAGATGCTGACCGGGCAGCGCCCGTTCCGGGGCGAGAGCGACGAGACGCTGATCTACGCCATCCGCCACGACGAGCCGAAACCGGTGCGGGCCTTCCGCCCGGAGATCCCCGCCGGATTGGCCGCTCTGGTGAGTCGGTGTCTGGACAAGGACCTCGCCCGCCGCTACCAGCGGGCCGATGAGGTGCTGGCCGACTTGCGCGCTACGCGGGAAGGCCGCGCCGCCGCACGACATCCTGCCGCATCCAAGCGCGTGCTACAGTACGGCAGCGTGGCCGCGCTGTTCTTCCTGCTGATCCTCGCCGGCGGCACGCTGCACAGGCGTCCGGCTGCCCGGGTCGCGTCGCTGGCGGTACTACCGGCGACGGTGTTCACAGGGGACTCGGCACAGGAATACTTCGCCGAGGGGATGACCGACCTGTTGATCAATGACCTCTCCCAGCTCAGCGGCCTCGACCGGGTAATTTCCCGAACCTCGGTGACGCAGTACAAGGGCACGCGAAAGTCGTCGCGGCAGATCGGCCGGGAGCTTGGGGTGGATGCCCTGGTGGAGCTGTCGGTGCTGAGAGCGGGAGAGCGAGTTCGGATCAACGTGAGCCTGATCGCGGCCCGCGCGGAGCGCGTCCTGTGGAGTCGCAGCTTCGAGCGCCCAATGCGCGACGTGCTGACGCTGCAGCGAGAGGTGGCGCAGGCGATCGCGCGGGAGCTCCAGGTGCGGCTGACGCCGCAGGAGGCGGCGCGCTTGGTCGAGGCGGCGCCTCCGGTAAACCCGGAGGCGTTCGCACTGTACCTGCAGGGCGTCCGGGTGGATGGCGACGACCGGCGGGCGATCGCCTACTTCGAGCAGGCGACCGAGAAGGACCCCAACTTCGCGCTGGCCTATGCCAGGCTCGCCGTTCCTCACGTCATGGTCAACGAGAAGGCCGAGGCGGAGCGGGCCATCGCGAAGGCGCTGGAGCTAGACCCTTCCCTGTCGGAGGCCTACGATGCGCTCGGCCTCCTCCGGTTGTGGCTCGATTGGGACTGGCCAGCGGCGGAGGCAGCTCTCCGACGTTCGATCGGGCTGAATCCCCACAACAGCCGGGCCCACCACGAGCTGGGGCAGCTCGTGATGCGTAGGGGGCGGTGCGACGATGCCATTGCCGAGGAGCAACGGGCGATGTTTTCGGACCCCGCTTCTGCTCGCTATCAGAGCGGTATCGCGGAAGTCTATCTCTACTGCCGGCGTTACGCTGAAGCCCGCCGTGAGTTCGAGAAGACGCTCGATCTCGTCCGCGACTCGTCAAGGGTCTATCGGTTCTTGGGCGACTCGTATTTTTATGAGGGACAGTACCAGAAAGCGCTCGCGATGTATGAACGAACGCGGGAGCCTCACGGCTGGATCTACGCCGCGGTGGGCAGGAACGAGGAGGCCCGCCGTCAGCTCGACAGCTTGAAGGCGCAGTGGACGCGGGGAGATGCGAACAACATGACCGCTTGGAACCTGGCACGGATCTACACGAGCCTCGGCGAGCGGGAGCAAGCGTTCACATGGCTGGAGCGGACCTCTGAGCGGCGTGACGGGATGAGTGTCTACCTCAAGGTCCATCCGCACTTCGATCCCCTGCGTGGCGAGCCGCGCTTTCAAGCGCTTCTGAAGAAGGTGCGCCTGACTGATTGAGGTGGTCTTGCGGCGACACTAGTTCCTCGTATTATGTGGCCCCCGAACAAATGCCGAAATTCCGGCAGTCGGTGACCACCTTCCAGACGAGGGACGAGCCATGCCCGCGAAGTCCACCCCCGCCGGTTACCACAGCGTCACACCCAGCATCATCGTCCGCGACGCCGCGCAGGCGATCGAGTTCTACAAGCGAGCCTTTGGCGCGGAGGAAGTGAGCCGGATGGCGGGCCCTGACGGATCCATCATGCACGCCGAGATCCGCATCGGCGACTCCCGGGTAATGCTGGGCGAGGAGAACGAGCAGTGGGGCACGCTCTCCCCGTTGAGCACGAAGGGGAACCCTGGCTCGCTGCACCTCTACGTCGAGGACGCCGACGCCGCGTTCGCGCGAGCGCTACAGGCCGGGGCAACGGTTCGCTACCCGCTGGAGAATGCCTTCTGGGGCGACCGGTACGGCAAGGTCGCCGACCCGTTCGGGCACGAGTGGGGGATCGCGACCCGCATGAAAGAGATGACCCCCGAGGAGATGCAACAGGCCGGCGAGGCGTGGATGGCGCAGATGGCGGGAACAGCGCAAGGAGCGCAGGCGTAGCGAGCGCCGCGCCGCCACGGAATGGGGCGCGGCGTGCACGTACGCCGCGCCCCGTCCAGCGGCTCGTACCACCTGCCGAGGTGCACACCGAACTGCTGATGACTCGATGATCAGCACGCGGGACGTGAGCGGTATGCCGGACATCCGGTCCCTTCGACGGCTGACCCGCGTGCTGGCGATGCTCGATGCGATCCTCTCGCCCGAGTGGGAGGGCCGGTACTACTCCTTCGACGCACACTGGGCGCGCGGGGAGCTGATGGCCTCGATGCGGAACGGGCAGGGCGACGGCTGGTTCGCCCTGTTCACGGCTGGCGGCGTCGTCCTCCACGGGCTCGACCACGAGGCGGCGATGTACCGCCCCGACGACCCGTGGCCGGGGATCTTCGACGCGCTCCCGCTAGAACTCGCGGGGTTCATCGGTGAGCCCGCGTTCGACACGCGGGACAGCACCTTCTGCATCTGGCGCGGGGTCGCCGATGCCTCGTGGCAGCATGGGCCGGTGCGGTTCCCAGCGGGCGACGACCCGGACGGGTCCGCGGGCCTCCTCGGGATCCTCGACGGCCGCCCGGAGTCGTATCGGGCGTGGGCCGCGGACTACTACGGCGTGCCAGTGCCGCTCGCGGCCGTCGCGGCCGTGTACCGGCACGAGCCGCTCACGCCGGGCCTGGTGCGGCAGCTGAACGCCGACGTGTCCCTGGACGAGCTGCGCGACGACATCGCCGAGATCGGGTTCCCCGAGGGCGGGGTCGCCGAAGGCGGCTCATAGCCGCCACCAGTCGAGCGGTGTCTCGCCGTCCGTCGGGTCGTACACGTTGCCGTAGAGCCACTGTGAGCCCGGTTGCCGCGCGACCGCCGCATCGAATGCTCGGGCGACTGCGGCGAAACCTGCGGCGAGCGGCACCGTGAATACGAGCATCTTCGAGTAGCCGCCGTCGAGCCACCCCCCCAGTGCCTCGACCGCGCGCCGAACGTCGGCCGTCTCCCCGCTGTGCTCCTCGACCGGGGGGGCGAAGTAGAACCAGACCCAGAGGTTCCCACCGCGCTCGACCACGCGGTACCCCGGCGGCGCTATGTCGTCGAGCACGAACTCGTTGCCCGCGGCGAGTCCCTCCACGATCCCGGGCGAGGCGAGCAACCGGAAGCGGGCCGGCCCGACCGCGGCGACCGGCAGCGCTTCCTCGCCGCGGCGCTCGCCATCGATGAATACTGGGAGCAGGACGGTTTGCGTCACGCGCTCAGCGGTTAGGCTGCGCTGCCGCACGCAGGGATTCGTACAGGTGGGCGTGGTTCAGCAACACATCCTTCAGCCCGTTCCGCACCGCCTCCGACGCCAGCGCCTGACTGCTCATCGCCGTATGCGCGTCCAGCGCGCCGATGATGGCGTTCATGAGCTCGGCCTTGAGGTCGGGCGAGTTCGCGAACTGCTCCTTCGTGTTGTTCGTGGCCTGCTGGATCAACGTCTCGGACTCCAGCAGCTTCCCCTTCAGCACGTCGTTCACGTAGACGAGCCGGTCCTGATCGGTGAGGTCGCCCTCGAACAGGTCGTTCAGCCGAGCGATGATCTCGGCGAGCCAGGCCCGCTGCTTCTCCTGCACCGCGCCGCTCCCCGCCCCGCCGATCGGCTCGAGCTTCGGGTAGTCGCCGCCGGCGAGCTCCATCGGCTGCGTGCCCTGCGTCTTCAGGGTGTGATGCGTGAGCACCACCTTCGAGAGATCGATCCCCTCGCGTTCGCGCCCGAAGTCCAGCAGCGGTAGCAGGCGCTTGTAGAAGATCGAGCGCTTCTCGACGTCCGTGTTGCCGTAGTCGAAGATCTGCGAGAGAAAGGTGTAGAGCCGCACGAACTCACCCATGTCCTTCCGGAAGAGCTGCAACGCGTCGAGCTCACCCCGCGCTGCCGCCGTCGCCGCCCCGCCGTTCGCGAGCGTCGCCACGCGCTCCGCTTCCTGCGCCGCCCGGTAGCGCTTCATGAGGCGGTCCTCCACCGGCGCGATCGCGGCGACGAGCTCCCCCTGCGTCGCGTCAGGCGCGAGCTCCACCGCGACAACGCGGTCGACCTCGAAGTCGTCGTAGTGGCCGGCGGCGTCGAGCTTCGCGCGCAGGTCGTAGACGAGGTGCGGGTCGGTGATGCCGGTCAGCTCGGCCGTCGTGTAGTACGCCCTGAATGCGTCCAGGATCTCCGCGGTGTCGTTCACGAAGTCCAGCACGAAGGTCGTGTCCTTGCCCGGATGCGCGCGGTTGAGGCGCGACAGCGTCTGCACCGCCTGGATCCCGGCGAGCCGCTTGTCCACGTACATGCCGCAGAGCAGCGGCTGGTCGAAGCCCGTCTGAAACTTGTTCGCCACCAGGAGAATCCTGTACTCGTCGGTGGCGAACGCCTCGCGGATGTCCCGCCCCTTCAGGTTGGGGTTGAGCGCGTGACTGCGCTCCGTGAACGGCACGGGGCCAAGCTCCTGGTCCGTGACCTCCCCGGAGAAGGCGACCAGGGTGTGGATGCCGTAGCCGCGCTCCCGGATGTACTTCTCCATCGCGAGCTGCCAGCGCACCACCTCCACCCGGCTCGCCACCACCACCATTGCCTTGGCCCTGCCATCGAGCAGCGGCGCCACGAGCTGCCGGAAGTGCTCGACGACGACCTGCACCTTCTGCGCAATGTTGTACGGGTGCAGCCGTACCCACCCCATGATCCCCTTGAGCGCGGCGCTCCGCTCGACCTCCTGGTCCCCGAGCTCCACTCCCGCATGCGCCAGCTTGAACGCCACCTTGTACGTCGTGTAGTTCCGGAGCACGTCGAGGATGAACCGCTCCTCGATTGCCTGCCGCATGGAGTACACGTGGAAGGGCGCCGGCAGGTTGAGCACGCCCGCCGGCTTGCGCGGATCGGGCCGCGTGCCGAACAACTCCATCGTCTTTGCCTTCGGCGTGGCGGTGAACGCAACGTAGGTGATTCCGGTGCTCCCCGCCCGCGCCGCCATCTGCACCGCGAGAATGTCCTCGGTGCTCACCTCGCCGCCGTCGTTCAGCTCCTGGAGTTCCTGCGCTGAGAGCACCTGCCGGAGCTTCGCCGCCGCCTCCCCCGTCTGCGAGCTGTGCGCCTCATCGGCGATCACGGCGAAGCGCTTCCCCTGCGCGGCCGCGAGCTCCTGCACCGCGGCCAGCGCCCTGGGAAATGTCTGGATGGTGCAGACGACGATCTTCTTCCCCCCCGCGAGCGCCTCGGCCAGCTCGCCGCTCTTGCTGCCACCCTCGCCGGTGATCGTGGCCACGACTCCGGTGGTGCGCTCGAAGTCGAAGATCGCCTCCTGAAGCTGCGTGTCGATCACCGTGCGGTCGGAAACGACGAGCACCGTGTCGAACAGCTTCTCGTTCCGCGCGTCGTGCAGGTCGGCGAGGAAGTGCGCGGACCAGGCGATGGAGTTGGTCTTCCCGGAGCCCGCCGAGTGCTGGATGAGGTAGCGGCCACCCACACCGTCGGCGAGCACGGCGGCCACGAGCTTCCGGGTGGCGTCGAGCTGGTGGTAGCGGGGGAAGATGACGGCCTCGATCTGCTTCTTCGCGTTCCGCTTCGTCACGAGGTAGCGGCCGAGGATCTCGAGCCAGCCCTCGCGCTCCCACACGCGCTGCCAGAGGTAGGCGGTGCGGTGGCCGCCATTCAGGTCGACGGGGTTCCCCGCCCCGCCGCCATCCCCCCGGTTGAAGGGGAGGAATCGCGTGGCCGCGCCGTCGAGCCGCGTGGTCATGTGCACTTCGTTGTTGCTCACCGCGAAGTGCACGAGCGCGCCGCCGGGAAAGGAGAGCAGCGGTTCGGTCTGCCCCTTCGCTTTCGGCGCGCGGTTGAAGCGGTATTGGTCAATCGCGTCGTCGATGTTCTGCGTGAAGTCGGTCTTGAGCTCGGCGGTCGCGACGGGCACACCGTTCAGGAACAGCACGAGGTCGATGGAGTTCTCGCTATGGAGCGAGTAGCGCACCTGCCTCGCGACGCGCAGCCGGTTGGCCCCGTGTCGGGCGAGGATGTCGGGATTCATCGCCAGCGCGGGCCGGAACTGGGCGAGTGCGATCTTCTCGCGGAGCCCGAGCATCTCGATGCCGTGGCGCAGCACGTCGAGCGTACCGCGCTGGTCGAGCTGGACGCGGAGGCGCGCGAGCAGCGCATCGCCGGCACCCGCGCCGTGGTTCTTGGCGAGCGTGTCCCACGCCCTGGGCTGCGCGTCCCGCACCCAGGCGATCACATCGCCGGGGAAGAGGGCGCGCGCCCGGTCGTACCGCGCCGCGTCCCCCGCCTCGTGGAGCCAGCCGTGGGCGGCGAGGTGGTCGCAGATCTCGTTCTCGAGGTAGACCTCGGTGTGGACGCTCACGCGATCATGCTCGCCGCCGTGCTGTGACGCGCGTGTGACGGGCGGCCTGCATCTCCTCCGTGACCTCTGCGACCTCTGTGTTTCAAGCAGTTCAACAGCGTATGAACCACAGAGGTTACGGAGGTCACGGAGGAGAACTCGACATGGACAGGGAGCACCTCGATCGGACCACCGGGCAGGTGGTGGATGCCGCCATGACGGTCCACTCGGCGCTCGGGCCCGGGCTGCTGGAGGGCGCCTATGGGGCGTGCCTCGCGTACGAGTTGCGCGCGCGCGGGCTCCACGTGCGCACGCAGGTTCCCCTGCCGGTCGTCTACCGGGACGTGCGCATCGAGCTCGGGTACCGGCTGGACCTGCTCGTGGATTGCGCGGTGGTCGTCGAGCTGAAGGCGGTCGCGACGCTGCTGCCGATCCACGAGGCGCAGCTCCTGTCGTACCTCCGGCTGAGCGGTCACCGCGTCGGGCTCCTGATCAACTTCCACGTGCCGCGCCTGAAGGACGGCATCCGGCGGATGGTCAACGGCTGACGCTTTTCTCTGTGACCTCTGTGACCTCTGTGGTTCATACGCTGTTGAACTGCTTGAACCGCGGAGGACACGGAATGAACCACAGAGGTCACGGAGGTCACAGAGGACTGCCGTCACGCCGCGTGGACGCGCGCCAGCCCGCGGACGTCGATCTTGCCGGTGACTGCGGCCGAGATCAGGGCCGTGCGGCGCTCCTGGAGGAGGGCGATGGCGCGCTCGGCTTCGGCACTGAGTGCGTCAACCTTCATAATCTGCTCGGCAACGAACGACACCAGAGCTTCCTGCTCAGGAATTGGGGGTAGGAAGATAGGAAGACTGAGGAATGATTCTGGTTCCAGTCGCCATTGCGAAGGTCTGATCCCATTCGAGATGCTGCGATAAACAGACACGATTCTCTGCGATCTGAGATGGAAATGGAGGAACGCAGATGATTCCTGATGCCGAGGGGAGAAGACCATATAATCAGGACTCGTGATTCCCTCGAATTCCGAGACGCCGAGCGAGCCTTGCCAAGCCTTCATCTTGTTTATGACCAGATCACCGCGATTTACCAACTGATAGGCGTCCAGATTCTCTGGGGTCTTATTGAAATTGTCGTCGCGGGAGCTCTTTCGAATGACTCCGTAATCCCGGTAGACAGACAGAACTTCCTTTCCCTCTTGGTTCTGACGCTTCTCCTGCCTGAATAGGACGCGCAGGCGCTTCATTTCCCAGCGCTCCGGCACATCGCCGAGCCACTCGACGCCTGACGGCTTCATGGGCACGTCTGGATTCAGCCCCTGGGTGACGGCGTGTGATATGACGGCTTGGCGCTTCTCCTCCAGCAGTTCGATCAGCCGCTGCTGCTCGGTGACCAACGCGTCGATCTTCGCCACTTCGCGTTCGAGGAACCGTGCGATGAGGCACTGTTCGTCGCGAGGAGGGAATGGAAACTCGACGTTATCGAGTTCGTGCTGCCCCAGCCCCATACGCGTCAGGCCGTTTGCGAGGACGGCGAAACACGATTTCGCGTAGTTCGAGTCGAACAAACGCTTGATGAACGCGCCGGCGTATCCATCCTCCGGCCTCACGACTGCCAGGTGGTAGCCACATACCACACCTGGCAAGTCCTCCGGGACGTACGCCGCTATCGCGATGTCATCGGCGGTTTCGGAGTCCTTCGTGATGATCGTGTCGCCGGCTCTGAGCGTGAACTTGGCGATCTGGTCAGCCGACGCCGTCGCTGGCATGAAGTCGATGGCGGGCGTGATCGTCTCGTTGTAGTAGACATCAGTGTAGTTGCATAGGAGGACCGGCGTCTCACCCTCGTACGATTTCTTGTCGACGTTGCTGGGAAAGACATGAGCGGCGCGCTTCAGTCGCTTCACCTCCCAATGCGCCGGCACCTCCCCCAGCCACTCAACGCCCGAGTCCTTGTACTTCGGATACCGTGGGAAGCTCACGACGTCAGCCCCCCGATCATCGTCAGGATCCGGTCGGTGACCGTCTTCAGCTCGGCGTCGATCTCCGCCAGCGGGCGCGGCGGGGTGAAGACGTAGAAGTGGCGGTTGAAGGGGATCTCGTAGCCCACCTTCGTCTTTTCGTGGTCGATCCACGCGTCCGGCGCGTGCGGCCGTACCTCGCGCTCGAAGTACGCGTCCACGCTCTCGCCCAGCGGCACGTTCTCGGTGTCGCGGAGATTCGCGTCGGGCTGCGGCTTCCCCTTCGCCTTCCCCTTCGCGCCGAGCACCACCTCTCCCCGCTCGTCGCGGAGCGGACGCTCCACGGTGATCGTGCGGTAGCCGAACGCCTCGGTCGGGAAGATCCGGCTGATCGGCACGCCGTCCCTCGTCACCTCCTCGCACTCGCCGAAGATCCGCGTGATGTCGTCGATGTGCGCCGCGCTCAGCTCCTTCCGCTTGGAGCCGAGGCTCTTCCGCATCTTTCCCCACATGGCGCTGGCGTCAATCAACTGGACCGCGCCCCGGCGCGCCGACGGCTTCCGGTTGCTCACGACCCACACGTAGGTGGCGATCCCGGTGTTGTAGAACATGTCGGTCGGCAGGCCGATGATCGCCTCCAGCAGGTCGTTCTCCAGCACGTAGCGCCGGATCTCGCTCTCGCCGGAACCCGCACCGCCGGTGAAGAGCGGCGAGCCGTTGAGGACGATTCCGAAGCGGCTGCCGCCGTCCGCGGCCGGCCGCATCTTCGAGATCAGGTGCAGCAGGAAGAGGAGCGAGCCGTCGCTCACGCGGGGCAGCCCCGGGCCGAAGCGGCCGTTGAACCCCTTCTGGACCGCCTCTTTCCGGATCTCTATCTCGATCTTCTTCCACTCCACGCCGAACGGCGGGTTGGAGAGCATGTAGTCGAAGTGGCGGCCGGGGAGCCCGTCGCTCGAGAGCGTGTTGCCGAGGACGATGCTGCTGACGTCCTGCCCCTTGATCAGCATGTCCGCCTTGCAGATGGCGTACGACTCGGCGTTGAGCTCCTGGCCGTACAGCACCATGCGCGCTCTCGGGTTCATCGCGGTGAGGTGCTCCTCCGCCACCGAGAGCATGCCGCCCGTCCCGGCCGTCGGATCGTAGAGGGAGCGCACGACGCCGGGCGTCCGGAGCGCGTCGTCGTCCTCGATGAAGAGCAGGTCCACCATCAGCCGGATCACGTCGCGCGGCGTGAAGTGCTCCCCCGCCGTCTCGTTCGAGAGCTCGGCGAAGCGGCGGATCAGCTCCTCGAACACGGTGCCCATCCGGGCGTTGCTGACGACCGACGGGTGCAGGTCGATGGCCGCGAACTTCTCCGTCACCAGGTAGAGCAGCCCGGCCTTCGCCAGCCGCTCGATCTGGAGGTGGAAGTCGAAGCACTCGAAGATGTCGCGCACCGCGGGGGAGAACGCCTGCACGTAGGCGAACAGGTTCTCCCGGATGTGGTCCTGGTCGCCCATCAGCCGCTTCATGTCGAGCCCTGACGTGTTGCAGAAGAGCTGACCCGACTTCTGGAGCAGGAACGGCTCGGGGTTCACCCCCATCCGCGTGCGCTTCTCGAGCTCGGCCAGCACCGCGGGCTTGGTGGGCTCGAGCACGCAGTCCAGCCGGCGGAGGACGGTGAAGGGGAGGATGACCCGGCCGTACTCGTGGGGCTTGTAGTCGCCGCGGAGCAGGTCGGCGACAGACCAGATGAAGGAGGAGAGGTTGGGGTCGGTCATCGGGGGGCTGCGCGGGCGTTCGGCGGAGGGGTGCGTCAAGATACGGCGGCCGTCCGACATCGGCGAGCAGTGGCGGAGCGGCGGCGGGGGCGCATTTAGTTAGAGTTTACGCAACTTACATCACCTGTGTGTAATATCTAGATAAATGCGGAATCTATGGCTAAGTTGAGCGCGTGGATCCCGCCCAGAACCCCTTTGCGCCCGGTGCCGGCACCCGGCCCCCGGAACTAGCTGGACGTGAGAAGATCGTCAACGACGCGCTCATCGCCCTGCGGCGCGTGCGGGCTGGGCGCTCCGCGAAAGGCCAAATACTCCTGGGCCTTCGCGGCGTTGGAAAGACCGTGCTGCTCAACCGGATCGCGGAGCTGGCCGAAGACGAGGGCTACCTGACCCTCACGCTCGAGGCACCCGAGAACCGTCGTCTCGCGGAGATGCTGGTCCCGCCGCTTCGGGCGCTCCTGTTCAAGCTGAGTCGAGCGGAACGCGCCAGGAATCTCGCGAATCGGGGACTGGCGGTACTTCGCGGGTTCGCGAGCGCCTTCGAGGTCAAGTACGGTGAGCTCGAGGTCGGGATACGCTCCGAGGCGGGTACCGCCGACTCGGGTCACCTTGAAGCCGATCTGCCTGAGCTGTTCCTGACGGTAGCGCAGGCGGCCAAGGCGGACGAGAAGGCGGTCGCGCTCTTCATCGACGAAGTGCAGTACCTCACGCCCGAGGACCTGAGCGCTCTCATCGTCTCCGCGCATCGCATTGGCCAGCGCGGGCTGCCGTTCACCGTCTTCGGCGCGGGTCTCCCCCAGCTTGCAGCGCTGGCGGGCGAGGCCAAGTCCTACGCCGAGCGACTATTCGATTATCCGCCGGTCGGACCACTGGACGCGGACGCCGCGGCGCGTGCCATCCGCGAGCCCGTGCGGGATGAGGGGGCTGAGATCGAGGACCGCGCACTCGCGGACCTCATCCGAAAGACGGAGGGATACCCCTATTTCCTTCAGGAATGGGGCTCACACGCCTGGAATGCCGCGCCGGCATCTCCGATCACCGCCGCCCATGTCCGTCGCGCCAGTGACCAGGCGCTCGCGGCGCTGGACAACGGATTCTTCCGGGTGCGGCTGGACCGCCTGACCCCGCGCGAGCGGAACTACGTGCGCGCGATGGCGGAGCTGGGAACCGGCCCGCACCGCTCGGGCGACATCGCCAACGCATTGCGCATGAGCGTCACGACGGCAGGCTCGCTGCGCAACGGCCTGATCCGCAAAGGCATGATCTACAGTCCTGCGCATGGAGACACCGCGTTCACGGTGCCCATGTTCGACGCTTTTCTTCGTCGCACGATGCCGGGGTGGGTGCCGCCAAGCGAGGCCCGGAATGCCGGCCGGAAGCGCTAGCTGGTATCGCTGGTCAGTCGCGCTTGTCATTCGCCGCCGGTGGGCGGATCGGAAGGCTCGCCGCGCGCTGATGTACGCGCCTTGTAGCGCTTCCGGCGAGGCCGCACCTTTCCGCCATGCACCTCGACGCGATCGAGGCCCAGACGCGGGCGACCCGTGCCATGAGCGTCGAGCAGAAGCTCCACGTCGCGAAGGCGCGCAGCGCCTTCGCGTGGGAAGTCACCCTCGCGTCCATCCGGCGGCGGCACCCTACGCTGGGGGAGGCCGAGGTGCTCCGGCGGGTGCGCGCGGCCTTCGGCCATGACCGCGCCTGACCTCTACCGCCTCATCCTGCGGCCGCTGCACGACACCGGGATCGAGTACATGGTCACGGGCGCCGTGGCCGCGATCGCGTACGGCGAGCCCCGCATGACGAACGACGTGGACGTGGTCGTCCGGCTCTGGGACCGCGCACGGGCGAGCTGACGGAGAGCGCTCGGCGCTCCCGGTGGCCGCGCTATTCGCCGGTTTCGAGCCGCTCGAAGTCCGGGTGCTCGAAGATCGCGCCTCGTACCTGCCGGCCGTCGCCCCCGGCGTCGCGTACAGTGTCCGTGACCTTCCCCGCGATCCGCGCGACGACGCGGTTCATCTCGGCGACCGACTCCGCGAGCTGCCTCGGGTCGCGCGACTCCCAGTAGCCAGTCTCGTCGCGCACGACGACCTGGAGGCCGAGCTCCGCGGCCGCATCGAGGAGCGCCACGAGCGAGCCGTGGCAGCGCAGCAGGTGCTCGTCGCCGAGCACCGAGGCGTACTGCGTCTTGCAGCACCGGTGCCACCACCAGCTCGACCAGCGCGATGATCCGTGGCCCGGCCCGGAGAGTTGCGCGAGTCCGAACGTGGCCGGCTCGCACCCGCGCCCGGGCGCAACGGCGAAGGCATGGGCCACCGTCGGCATCTCGGGCGGCACCTCGACGCGTGTGTACTCGTCGTCCTCAGGGATGCCGAGCAACCGGCGATAGAGCTCCGTGCGTGCCCACTCGGCCGACACGTGCGCCACGTCCTCCAGCCGATCGTACGCGAGCCCGCGCAGCGGCGACGGCCCGCTGAGCGCGTGCTCGGTCAGGCGCACGGCCTCCGACACCCGGTCGAACGGCAGAGCCGCGGCGCGCTCGCGCAGCGCGGCCACGCGGGCAGCCACGTCGCCTTCGGGCGCTTCGGCCGGCAGACTCAGCTCGTAGCAGAGGTGGAGGCCCACGGCGCGACGCTCACCGCGGGCGGCTGTTCGGCCGCGGGCGCAGTCGCTCGTAGGCGAACAGCGGATGCACCGCCGCCCGGCCCTGCACGAGCGCCGCGACGTGCTCGCCGAGCGCGGGCCCCATCTTGAAACCGTGGCCGGAGCCGCCGCCCACGAGCCACACGTTCTCGAATTGCGGATGTCGGTCCACGAGAAAATGTCCGTCGCTCGACGCCTCGTACTGACACACGCGCGCTTCCACCAGCGGCGCATCGGCCAGGGCAGGGAATCGCTCACGTAGAATAGCACGCGCGCCTGCGAGCCCCGCAGCACTCGGCGCGCGCTCCATCGCCGTCGGGTCCACCTCCTCGCCCGCCGTGTCGTCCGCCACCTTGAGGCCGCGACGCTCGTGCGCCGGCACGCCGTACACGAGCCGCTCGCCGAGGTGCACCCACGACGGTAGCGTGCCCGCGTCGTATCGCGTGTCGCCCGCGGGGGTGCCGAAGAAGAAGACCTCCTGTCGCGTGGCGACGATCCGGCGGCCGATCACATCCGGAAAGACCTGCGCCATCCACGGACCGCACGCGAACACGAAGCGATCCGCGTCGAGCGTGCTCCCGTCCGAGAGCGTAATGCGCGACAGATGCGCGCCCGCCACCCGTCCCGGGCGCACCCAGGCCTGCTTGTACTCGCCACCCTCGCGGACGACCGTCTCGCGCACCAGCTCGCACGCGGTCCGCGCCGCGAGGAACCCGGCCTCCGGCTCGAAGAACACGGTGCGTACGTCGCGAAAGCTGAACTGTGGGTAGCGCCGCGCGGCCTCGTCCGGCGAGAGCTCCTCCACCGACAGGCCGACCGCTTTCATCGGCCCGATCGAGCGCCGCACGTAGGCATCGTCCGTCGCGCACATCCACAAGGCACCCGTCCGAAACAGCACCTGGCGCTTCCACCCCCGCTCCGCCTCGCGCCAGAGGACGAGCGCGCGGGCGGCCATCTCGCTGTAGAGGGGGACGCCGCCGTACACCGCGCGGATGACGCGCGTCTCGCCGCCGGACGACGCGCGCGAGTGGCCCGCGCCCCATGCATCCACGAGCGTCACGCGCATCCCCGCGCGCAGGAGCGCGAGCGCCGTCCACCCGCCGAACGCGCCCGCGCCCACGACGATCACGTGCTCTCGCGAACGGACCCCGAGTCGCGACAGCAGCGGCGCGGCCGCGACGGACCCGACGAACGCCCGTCGCGACATGCCGGCGGGCATCCGGGGCTCAGTAATGGAAACCGAGGGTCAGGCCTAGCGTCCGCGGTTGGTTGGTGAGGTAGCCCACGCGGGCGCGGGTGCCCCGCTCCCGGTCGAGCGCCAGGAACGCCCGCTCATCCGTGACATTGTTGACGAAGAGCGCGGTCTCCCAGTTCGCGCGGGTCACGCCGACGCGCAGGTTGACCAGATTGTAGGCCGGCAGCTCCGGATCGTACGTGAACGTGGACGCGCTCAACGGCCCGCCGATCGTGTTCGCGCCGAACGAGTTGAGGTTGACGGTGCCGGAGCCCGTGGCATAGTCGTCGATCTGCGTGTAGCGCGAGCCGATGTAGTGATACGTGCCGGTCAGGAAGGCCTGCGCTCCCGAGCGCAGCGGCCGACGGACGGTGGCGGCGGCGGCGGCCTGCACGCGCGGCACACTGGGCAGGCGGTTGCCCTCCTGAATCCCTGAGACCACGCTGACCTGCCCCGACGCGTCGGTCGAGTTCAGGGTGGACCGCAGCTCGGAGTCGTTGAGCGTCGCCGAGACCGCGAAGTCGAAGTTCGGGGTGGGCGTTACCGCGAGCTCGAGCTCCGCGCCCTGGCTCACCGCATCCGGCACGTTGAAGACGAGCCGGGACGAGCAGGAGCCCGCGGTCACGATGAGCTGCAGGTCGCTGATGTCCATGTAGAACGCGGACAGGTTGAGCGAGGCCCGCCCACCCATCCACTGGGACTTGGCCCCGACCTCGTAGTTCCACGCCGTCTCGTCCCGCCAGGAGTCCCTGCCGCTGAACGTGGCGAGGTCCTGGGGTGTGCAGAGCGGCACGTTGAGCGGGTCGTTGATCCCGCCGAGGCGGAAACCGCGGGCGGCCTGGGCGTTCAGCCTGAGCCCGTCGGTCGCCCGGAAGCTGGCGATGAAGCGCGGCGCGAAACCGTCGGCTTTCGTGGAGCCGGGGGTGGAGACCAGGGACGTTCCCGTGTTGTCGTTGGCGAAGATGCCGTCGAACACCTGCTCGCGGTCCTCGTCGAAGTGGTAGTAGCGCAGCCCTCCGGTGAGGTCGAGCCGGTCGAACGCGCTCACCGTGGCTTCGCCGAAAGCAGCCGTCTGCTTCAGGTCGTACGACAGGTCGGAGAAGAACAGCACGTCTCGCGGGGCCCGGAGTCCCTCCGTGGGAATGTCGGAGGCGGCCTGGAACCCGGACACCACGAGGCTCTGGCCGTAGTCGCGCTTGTTGCTGCTGAAGAAGCCGCCCACGAGCCACCGGGCGCGTCCGCCGCCGCCGGCCAGCCGCACTTCCTGAGTCAGCACATGGACCTTCGTCGCGTCGTCGAGGGGCGCGTTGAGCGTGTAGATGTCCTCCGGCAGGCCAATGCTGCCGCCCGTGATGCTCGAGGTCAGGGCACCGGCATCGCGCACCACCAGGACGTCACGGTAGGTGTACGAGGTGACCGACGTCAGGTTCACCCGCCCGAAGTCGTATCGCAGATTCACATCGCCGAGCACGAAATCGTCGGTGAAGGGTTCCTGGATCTGCGTGAAGAGTTGGCGCTCCCCCAGCGTGACCTTGGGACGCGTGGTCGTGTAGGGGTTGGCCAGGATGTTGAACGCGTCGATGCGATTCCAGCCGTCCATCCGCACGGTCTGGAAGACGAGTCGCGGCACGACGCTGAACCGTTCGGTGGGCGCGAACCGGAGGGCGGCCCGCACGCCGGTGCGCGTGCCGGTGTTGACGTTCCTGTCGACGCTGCCATCGGGCTGCACCGCGTCCATGTAGCCGCCGAGCTGGTTGTGATAGACCGCCACTCGGCCGGCCGCGCGGTCGCCCAGGGGCACGTTCGCGCCGAGCTTGACGTTGGCGCCCCCGTTGCCACCGCCGATCCAGCTGCCGCCGACCTCGCCGAAGGTGCTGCGAACCCCGAGCTCGGGCTGATTGGTGATGTAGCGAACCGTGCCGGCAAGGGAGCCGGAGCCGAACAGGGTCCCCTGCGGGCCGCGGAGCACCTCCACGCGCGAAAGGTCGAACAGGTCCAGATCGGGCGTGAACAGCGACAGGGAGATGGGTGAATCATCCAGGTAGACACCGGCCTGCTCCTTGACGCCGGGCTGGTCGCGGGCGATCTGGCCGGCGGAGGCCCCGCGGATGGCGACCTGGCTCTGGCCGGGCCCCAGGTTCTGCACGCTGAACCCAGCCACGTTGGCCGCGATGTCCTCGATGTTCTCCGCGCCGCGCTCGCGCAGCACGCTCGCGGTGGGGGCCGCGATGGAGAAGGGCACGTCGGCCAGCTCCTGCTCGCGGAGCGTGGCCGTGACCATGACCGTCTGGAGCGACACCGCCTCCAGCGCGAAGTCGGCCGTCGCCTCTCCCCCTTCGCCGACGAGCTGCACGTCCGCCCGGGTAACCCTCCGGAAGCCGATCAGCGACACGGAGACGGTGTAGGCGCCGGGGGCGAGGCCGGAGATGGTGTACGCGCCGTCGGCGGCCGTGGTCGTGCTCTTCGTGGCGCGGGTGACGTTGTTCGTGACCGCGACCGTGGCCGCCTCGCGCGCCGCGCCCTGCGCGTCGCGCACCACGCCGGTGATCCGGCCGCTGCTCGGGGTCTGCGCGAGCGCGGGAATGGCGGGAACGCCGCACAGGGCGGCGGCCAGCGCGACGAAGGTCAAGCACCGGCTAACCAGACAATGCATGGAAGCCTCCCCCTCGAGAGATGGGCCCGCAGTGCAAAACCGGACGCTCCGTTCGTACGCACGCGATCTATGGTTTGTCAATACTTCCCGAGCGCTACGCCGGTGCATGGGTCGCTCTTACCATGTATCATGACCAGATGAGACACCCGGCGTCCCTCCTCGCGCTCGCCGTCGCATTCGCTGCGTCAGCATCAGCGCCGGCTCGGGCGCAGAGCGTCACAAGCAGCGCGCGCCCCTGGCCCGACTCCGCCTGGCGCCAGATCGGGCCCGCCGCGCTTGGCGGCCGCGTCGACGACATCGAGGCCGTCGCCGGCGATCCGCGCATCATCTTCGTCGGGTCGGCGTCGGGGGGCCTGTTCCGCACCCGCAACAACGGTGTCACCTGGGAACCGGTTCTCGATTCCGCGGGCACCGCGCTCTCGGTCGGCGACATCGCCATCGCCCCGAGCGATCCGGACGTCGTCTGGGTCGGCACCGGCGAGCCCAACAACCGTCAGAGCTCCACCTGGGGCGACGGGGTGTATCGCTCGGTCGATGGCGGGAGCACGTGGCGGCACATGGGGCTGCGCGAGACGCAGAGCATCGGACGCGTGGTGATCGATCCACACGACGCCAACGTCGTGTTCGTCGCGGCCGTGGGCCATCTCTGGGGCCCGAACGAGGAGCGCGGACTCTACAAGACGCGCGACGGGGGCGGGAGCTGGCAGAAGGTCCTTGGCATCGACGCCAACACCGGCGTCACCGACGTCGCGATGTCGCCCGACGGACGCACCCTGCTCGCCGCGAGCTACGGGCGTCGCCGCCGCGCCTTTGGCTTCGCCGGGGGTGGTCCCAACAGCGCGATCTGGCGCTCCGTCGACGGTGGCGACAGCTGGCAGCGCGTCACCGCCGGCCTCCCCACCGGCGTCACCGGCCGTATCGGCCTCGACGTCTCGCGCAGTGACCCCCGGGTCGCCTACGCGGTCGTCGAGCATCGCCAGCAGGGCGGCGTGTACCGCTCGACCGACAGCGGGGCGACGTGGACCCGCCAGAACCCGCTCAACGACCGGCCGAGCTATTACTCGCAGATCCGCGTCCATCCCACGAACGCCGACCGGGTGTGGCTCCTCGGCACCTTCGTGCACCACTCGGCCGACGCCGGCAAGACGTTCGTCGTGGAGAACAGGGCGAAGATCCACCCCGACAACCACGCCCTCTGGATCGATCCGTCGCACCCCGACCACATGCTACTCGGCACCGACGGCGGCGTGTATGCCACCTACGACGGCGGGCGGCGCTGGGACTTCGTCGAGAACCTTCCCCTCGCGCAGTTCTACGACATCGACGTCGATGCGCGGGAGCCGTACTGGATCTACGGCGGGCTGCAGGACAACGGGACCGTCATGTTCCCCAGTGGCACGTACTCGCGCGGTCCGCTCACCGACGCGCAGGTCGCCGCCATCGGCTTCGGCGATGGCTTCCAGGTCGCCGTCGATCGTACCGATCCGCGCTTCGTCTACACCAACTCGCAGAACGGCCGCGGCTACATCACCGACCTCGTCACCCGCCAGGAGAAGCGCATCACGCCGGTGTCGCCGAACCGCCGGGAGCGGTACCGCTTCAACTGGAACACGGCGATCCTGCTGTCGTCCACCGATCCCCGGGTCTTCTACTTCGGCAGCAACACGCTGCTCAGGACGACCGATCGCGGCGCCACCTGGCGGGAGATCAGCCCCGACCTCACCCGCCGCCTCGACTGGCGCACCCTGAGCGTGGGCGAGGGGTTCGTGCGGGACAGCACCACGCCGTCGCGCGACGACGGGGTGAGCGAGTACGGCAACATCACCACCATCGGCGAATCGCCGCGTGCGAGGGGACTGCTGCTCGTCGGGACCGACGACGGCAACGTCCAGATGACGACCGACGGCGGCGCACACTGGACCGACCTCACGGCGCGCTTCGGTCTGAGCGCCCCACGCGGTGTGAGCAAGGTGCTGCCGTCGCGTCATAGCGCGCGCGTTGCCTACGTGGCGTTCGACGGCCACACGGACGACGACATGCGCCCGTACCTCTTCCGCACCGACGACGGGGGCGCGACCTGGCGCTCGATCGCCGGCTTTCCCGACGGCGTGGTGGTCAGGACGCTCGCCGAGGACCCGGTCAATCGCGAGCTCCTGTTCGCCGGCACGGAGTTCGGGCTGTACTACTCGCCGGACGGCGGCGAGCGATGGCTGCGGCCCCCCGGCCTGCCGCGGGTGAGCGTGACCCGCGTGCTCGTGCACGAGGGCACCCGGGACCTCGTGCTCGCGACGCATGGCCGCGGGGTGATCGTGCTGGACGACATCGGCCCGTGGGAGGAGGGAGGCGCGCCCGATGCGCGGGCGCGTCTCTTCCCGCCGCGGCCAGCCACCCAGATCTATCGGTTTCGTGACCAGCCCCCGGCCGGCGACCGCCGCTTCACCGCGCCGAACACGCCGGCCGGTGCGCTCCTGACGTACGCAATCCCGGGGAGCGGCGCCCCCGGCATTCCCTCGGACAGCGCGGCGCGTGCGCGTCTCCAGATCGTGCGAGGCGACGGCAGGGTGGTGCGCGACCTCGACGCGCCGGGCGGGGCGGGCGTTCATCGCGTGGCGTGGGATCTTCGCACCCAGCTCCCGCTCGTCCCCGCACCCGCCGATTCGGGCTACTACGGCGCACCGCGCGCGCCGCTCGTCCCGCCGGGCCGCTATACCGTCAGACTGATCGCGCGGTCGGACACGGTGACCCAGCCGCTCGAGGTGCGCGCCGATCCCCGCGCGCCCACCACCCCTGGCGCCCTACGCGCGCGCGCGGCGATAGTGGCGCGCATCGACACCCTCGTGCGCGTCGCGGCGGGCGCCAAGCGCACGCTCGCGGAGGCGGACAGCGAGCTCGTGCGGCTCTCCGGCCTCGCGGGAGGACGGACCGATCTCTCACCCTCGGCAGACAGTCTGCTGCGAGCCGTCCGGACCGAGATCGTCGCGCTGCGCGCACGCTTCGCCGAGGGTTACAGCGCGCCGATCGGGCAGGTCTTCGATCTGCTCGGCGGGCTCGAGTCCAGGGCCGCCGCGCCGACGGAGGCGGAGCGGCGCGTTCTGTCATTTGCTGAATCCGACATCGCGGACGGCATGAGGCGGCTGCACGAGGTCACGACCGTGAAGCTCCCACGACTGCGCGCGCTGATGGCGCCGTAATCCTTCTCAACGAGTCGTATGCTGTCCGCCGTGGGGCTCTCCGCGCGAGGACCCGCAGGCGCTGCCAGTGCTGACCCGCCGTATCACGCTGCCCGGAAGCGCTCAAAGCGCTCGGCGAGGAAGTCCCGGTTCGGCTGCTGGTCCGTACGCCTCGGCAGGATCAGCCGGCTGCCATGCACCGCCTGCAGGCCGTAGCGCAGCATGGGACCGTCGATCTCCTCGAGCACGTCGTCGCGGATGTGGACCCGCGTGTCCGGATCGACGCCGAGAATCTGCGCGTCGTACGCAGAGTGATGGATCTTGCAGAGCCCCAGCCCGTTTGAGACGGTGGGCTCCCCCCGAGGATCGCGGTCGGGGAGAATGTGTGCCGCATCGAGAAGCTCGACGTGTCGGAGCTGGCAGATCGAGCACTGGTTGCGGTACGCAGTGAGCACCAGCCGCCGGAATCGCTGCTGGTGCAGCCGTTGCATGACGGCGCGTGTGGTGTACTCACGCCGGACCGCTGTGATCACCGGGTCGCCACCACCGCGCGCGGTCATCTGGTCGGCGACGAGCGTGAACTGCAGCCGGCCGGGATCGTCGCGCGTCACGTACACGGGGAGAATGGCGTCATACACCCCCGGATCGACCGCGACCAGGTAGAGCAGTGGTCGCTGCTGCCGCATCGCCTGCCGCAGGGCTGCGTTGTCGGGATGGTCTGGATCCGTCCCGCGGTACATGTAGACAAAGTGCCCAGCCTCGGGATCGTACACGTCGGCATACGGAGATCCGGCCGACGTCTGCACGCTCAGCGCCGCGCCGTCTCGACCGAGTACGGCGGGCTTGAAGATCCCCTTCTGATAGTTCCAGATCGGCACCCGCTCGCCGCGGAGGGTCACACCCGCCACAAGCTCCTCGCGGGGGATGCGGTCACCGAATCGGTTTCGGAGCCACTGCACGTGGGCGAATGCCGCCGCGCGCACTTCATCGTCGAGGGTGGCGTCAGTCATCGAGGCAGATGCGTTTTCGCGACGCGTCTCCGCCCCTACACGAGGGCGAACTGCGGCGTCCCGCGCTCCAGGAGCGCCCAGAGGTGGGTCTGCTCATGATCGCGGTCAACGACGACATCCGGGTCGAACGCCATGGCGGGATCGGAGACAGGTCGAGATGCATTCCTATCACGGTAGTATTCTATCGCGATAGGAATACACCCCGCGAGCGTCACATCCGGTCGTCACTCTCGTTGCGCACCTACGACCCGCCGGCTGGCCCCCTGCCGGAACGAGAGCTGCACGCTATCCCCGACTTACGCCTGCACCAGTCGTGTTGACGCGGCGGCGAGTCGTCGCTGAGTGTCGTTCGGGTTACGAAGGTCGCTTGATTCCGAGCACTCGACGAGGACCGAGGACTCTCGTCCCGCGAGCCTCGCGGCGGCGCCGTCACGCGCCGCCGGTGCGGCGTTGTCGGTCTTGTCGGTCTTGTCGGCCGGGTTCCGGCTGGTGCCCGCGCTTCTTACCGAGGTGGGTGCGGTAGCGCCGGGCCGCGGCGAGCAGTCGGGCGTTCGGCGCAGGCGGGTCGAGCAGCGCCTCGACGGAGGCAGCGCGTCCCGGGTCGAGAGCACGAGGACGCCGGAGCGCTCCCCCGCATGCCGGCCTGCACGCCTTGTAGCGCCACGGGCGAGGCCCCAGCTTTCCGCCATGCACCCCGACGCGATCGAGGCCCAGACGCGGGCGATCCGTGCGATGAGCGTCGAGCAGAAGCTCCGCGTCGCCGAGTCGCTGCGCGCCTTCGCGTGGGAGGTCACCCTCGCGTCCATCCGGCGGCGCCACCCCACGCTGGGGGAAGCCGAGGTGCTCCGGCGGGTGCGCGCGGCCTTCGGCGATGACCGCGCCTGATCTGCATCGCCTCATCCTGCGGCCGCTGCACGGCACGGGCATCGAGTACATGGTCACGGGCGCCGTGGCCGCGATCGCCTACGGGGAGCCCCGGATGACGAACGACGTGGACGTGGTCGTCCGACTCACGGCGGAGGGGCCCTCGCTCCTGAGCCGGGCCTTCCCCGAGTCCGCCTACTACGTCCCGCCGATCGAAGTGATGGAGGAGGAACGGAGGCGGCCGCGCTTCGGCCACTTCAACATCATGCACCACGAGACTGCGCTCCGGGCGGACGTCTACATCGCTGGAGATGATCCACTGCACGCATGGGCGCTTCCGCGCCGCCGCGCCGAGTCCGTCGCGGGCGGCGCCGTCTGGTTCGCGCCGGTCGAGTACGTCATCGTGCGGAAGCTGGAATACTTCGCGCAGTCCGGCTCCGACCGGCATCTGCGCGACATTGGCGGGATCGTCCGCATCAGCGGAGGCGAGATCGACCTGGCAGCGCTCGACGCCCTCGTCACGGAACGGGGACTCGTGGACCTCTGGGATCGCGCGCGGATGAGCTGAAAGAGAGCGCTCGGGCCTCGCCCGAATGGCCGCGGCTACGCCCGCACCAGCCGCTTATACGCGATCCGGTGCGGCTGGTCGGCGTCCGCCCCCTTCCGCCGCTTCAGGTCGTCGATGTACGCCCCGTAGTTCCCCTCGAACCACACCACCTCGCTCTCCCCCTCGAACGCCAGGATGTGCGTCGCGATCCGGTCGAGGAACCACCGGTCGTGCGTGATCACCACCGCGCAGCCCGGGAAGTCGGCGAGTGCGTCCTCCAGCGCGCGCAGCGTGTCCACATCGAGGTCGTTCGTCGGCTCGTCGAGGAGGAGCACGTTGCCGCCGCTCTTGAGGAGCTTCGCCAGGTGCAGGCGGTTGCGCTCGCCGCCGGAGAGGTTCGCTGCCAACTTCTGCTGGTCGGGGCCGCGGAAGCCGAAGCTCGAGAGGTAGGCGCGCGTGTTCAGCTCGCGCTTCCCCACCATGATCACGTCCTCGCCGCCGCTCACCTCGTCGTACACTGTGCGCGCGCCGGCCAGCTCGCGACCCTGGTCCACGTACGAGAGCTGCACCGTCTCGCCCACCGTCAGCGTGCCCGCGTCCGGCCGCTCCTCGCCGACGATCATCCGGAAGAGCGTCGTCTTCCCCGCCCCGTTCGGGCCGATCACGCCCACGATCCCGCCGCGCGGGAGCGAGAACGAGAGGTTCTCGAAGAGGAGCTTGTCGCCGTAGGCCTTCCGCAGCTCGGTCGCGATCACCACGTCGTTCCCCAAGCGCGGGGGCGGAGGGATCACGATCTCGTGCTGCATCAGCTTCTCCCCCTGCTGCTCGCTCGCCATCTCCTCGAAGCGCTGGATGCGCGCCTTGCTCTTCGCCTGCCGCGCGCGCGGCGCGAGCCGCACCCACTCCAGCTCCCGCTCCAGCGTGCGCTGCCGGGCGCTCTGCGTCTTCTCCTCCTGCGCCAATCTCGTCCGCTTCTGCTCCAGCCAGCTCGTGTAGTTCCCCTCGTACGGGATGCCGGCGCCGCGGTCCAGCTCGAGGATCCACTTGGCGACGTTGTCGAGGAAGTAGCGATCGTGCGTGATCGCCACCACCGTCCCCGGGAACTCCGCCAGATGCCGCTCCAGCCACGCCACGCTCTCGGCGTCCAGGTGGTTGGTGGGCTCGTCGAGGAGCAGCATGTCGGGCTGCTCGAGGAGCACGCGGCAGAGCGCCACGCGGCGCCGCTCGCCGCCGGAGAGCGACGTCACGTCCGCATCGCCCGGCGGGAGACGCAGCGCGTCCATCGCGATCTCGATCTTCCGGTCGAGCTCCCACGCGCCCGCGGCATCGATGCGATCCTGCACCTTCCCCTGCTCCTCCAGCAGCTTCGTCATCTCGTCATCCGTCATCGGCTCGGCGAACCGCATGGAGATCTGCTCGAAGCGCGTGAGGAGGTCGCGCGTCGGCTGCACGGCTTCCTCCACGTTGCCGCGCACGTCCTTCGTGTCGTCGAGTTGGGGCTCCTGCGAGAGATACCCTACCCGGGTACCACTCGCTGGCCACGCTTCGCCGAGGAAATCGTGGTCCACGCCGGCCATGATGCGGAGGAGCGAGGACTTGCCGGCGCCGTTCGCGCCGAGGACGCCGATCTTGGCGCCGGGATAAAAGGAGAGCCAGATCCCGCGCAGGATCTCCCGCTGCGGCGGGACGACCTTGCGCAGGTCCTTCATGACGTAAATGAATTGCGGGGGCATCAGTGGTTCAGATTCGGGATGGATCGAGATTGGCGCAGCATCGCAAGCCTGGAAAGCTAACGAGCATCACCGACGGAGCGGCATGCGGATGCTCGGGATGAGCCGAGCCATGCCCCAAGCTCAGTCGAGCCCCAAGCTCAGCGGAGCACCTCGGTCAGCGTGGGCACGATCAACGCTCGATACAGGTCGTTCACCTTCCTCGAGGGGAGCGGGTCCGCGCTCTCCGCCCACCAGTTCAACACGAGCAGGAAGGTGGAGGCCACGTGCTGGGCGAGGAGATCGCACGGCACGTCATGTCCGCTCTCCGCGTGGCGCTGACCAGCGCGTTTCAGGTCGTCAGCGATCAACTCGACCAGCACCCGCTGCACGTGCTCGTGAACGACTGCCTGTCCCTGCGCGTCCACCCGGGAGTCGCTGGCACCGCGGTGTCGCTCGATGTGCTCGAAGAGGGGTAGGCTGAACCGAAGCATCCTGTCCGCCAGGCCGGTAGACCGCATCGATGTGGTCGTCGTGGTGGTCGTCGCGCTCGCGTGAAGCATGCCGCGGATCCCGCTATCGAGCAGCTCGTCCTTGTCGCGGAAGTGGCTGTAGAAGGTCGATCGCCCGACGTTGGCGCGCGCCAGAATCTCCTTCACGACAATGGCATCGTACGACTTCTCGTGAATCAGCGACGCGAGCGCTCCGTGGAGGAGATCCTGGGTCCTCTGCACGCGCCGATCCGTGCTGCGGCCGTCTGGCACCTGCCCTCCTTCTCCGGACACCGTCCGACATGGCGAACACGCCGCGTGTGTTTGTCCATAAATGCACACACCACGACTCGCTGTTCTTCGCGCTGCGATCTCTCCACCTATACTAGGGCGCGACCGGTCATCGTGCTTGCCCACGCGTCCATGACGACCGAGATGACGACTGCTGGCGGCGATGCCGCACCGATCATTCGTGTGCCCACGAGGTTGCGATGTGACGACGACAAACACGATGCCGACGCCCGGCACCAAGGGCCTGGTCCTGCACTCCGAGGCCCGCTACTACGATCTGCTGGCCTGGCTGCTGACGCTCGGCCGCGAGCGAGCATTCCGCGACCGCCTGGTCGAGCTGGCGCGCGTGGAGCCGGGCGAGGTGGTGCTCGACGTTGGCTGCGGAACGGGGACTCTCGCACTGGCCGCGAAGCGGCGCGTCGGTGCGGCGGGTACGGTCCACGGGATCGATGCGTCGCCGGAGATGATCGACCGGGCGAAGCGGAAGGCCACGAAGGCCGGCAGCGACGTGGTGTTTCAAACCGGGATCGTGGAGGCACTTCCCTTCCCCGACGCACATTTCGACGCCGTCGTCAACACGCTGATGTTGCATCATCTCCCGAAGCCGGTCCGCCAGCACTGCGCGCGCGAGATGCGGCGGGTGCTCAAGCCCGGGGGACGCGTGCTCGCCGTGGACTTCGCAACGCCGGCGCGGGAGCGACAGGGAATACTTGCCCGCTTTCACCGCCATGGCCATCTGGCCCTTCGCGACATCGTCGAGTTGCTGAGCGAGGCCGGCCTCAGCGTCGTGGTGAGCGGCTCGGTGGGAGTCAGCGACCTGCAGTTCGCAGTCGCGACGGCGCCGAGCGTTCGTGACGACGATCGGCAAGATCGACAGCCGCACGCGTCCCGATCGCTCGATCCTCTCCCAGCACCTCGCTGGGTCCTGGCCGTCCTGGGGATCGCCCTCGTTGCCGGCCATGGCATCGTCCTCCGCGTCGCGTCGTCCCGACTGGCACTGTCGGCCGTGGCGGTAGCGGGAGTCGCCGGCCTGCTCGTCATCACGCACTCCCGGTTCGCCGGCACGGTCCACACGCTGCTGCGACATCGCTCACGGCGCTGAGCCTCGTGGACACGGGCTGTCATAGGTGTGTGAGAGTCCCGTGCGGGCACGTGACCTAGCGCGTCCTGCGTTTCCTTCACGGATTGCCCGGCTCATGGCGTACATGAATTGCGGGGGCGCGTACCGGCTGCGGCGACAGCGCCATTGCCCGAGCACGAACGTACCGCTTCATCGATCGTAGTTCAGCGGCTCGCGGTCAGCTCCCTCAACGAGCCGGAGCTTCGCCGCGCGACCTTCCAGGTAGATGGTCAGGTTCTGGGCGCCGCGACGTGCGGCCGAAGGCGACAGAATCGCCCGGTACCCTTCCGCGCGCGCGATGTCGGCAATCATGCGGCACGTCTCCAGATCGCCCTCGTCGTCGCCACGGAGCGCGGCGAGCGTTACCTGATACCGCCGGCGGACACGTGCGTCGGTCAGATCGAGTACGGGCGCGACCGTGACGAGGATGGACACGAGGTCCCGTGGCTCGGTCTCGCGCGGATCGAGTCCGGCGTGGTGCGCGGCCTTCCGATGCTCGGCGACGGCACCGTCGCGCGTCAGGGTCGTGTAGAGGCATCCGTACTCGCCATACCGATTCCAGCGCCCGCGAGCCTGACGCAAGAACCCGACGTGAAGGGGATGCCCCCACGCCGGGATGTACCGCCAGACGAGTCCGCGGAACGCTACACGAATGCCCCCGACGCCAGCGTTCCGAGCGTGCTGATCACGCTGTCCAGATCGCCCTCGAGCAACACCGAGATCGGTGTCCGCCCTTGCAGGGCCGGCACCCGCCGATGGAGCCACTCGTGGCCGATTTCCGGCGTGCGGAAGGAGGTCTCCAGCAGATGACGGAGCTGGTTGAGCTTCTCCATCCGGCGCCGATGCTCGCGCGACGGTACGGTCTTCCGCGCCCGCCAGCGCTGCACGGTCTTGCGGTCCGCGCCGAGGGCCTGGCCGATCTCCGGGTCCGTCAGCTCCAGCTCCGCGCGTGCCCATGCGACTGTCGCCTCGGTGAAAGCCATCTCCAACGCTGCCCGTTTCATGTCGTCGCCTCGGCTCGGTTCGTCGTCGCTGAGCAAGATACGCCCCATGTTGTGTCCAGTCTAGTGCCCCGCTTGATGACTAACCAAACGCCCCGCCAGTTGCCCCAAGAACTCCGACGCGACCTACGTCGGCTGCCGCAGCACCAACTCCGGGTAGCCGCTCAGCGCGTACATGAGCGCGGTCGGGTCGCTGCCACGCGGCCCTAGCCCGAAGGCACGGCGCATCTCGGCCGACCGCGTGCGGCGGCGGGCGCGGTAGAGCGCGAGCGCGGCGGGCG
>JBBJNN010000011.1:57564-65464 GCA_037720885.1 Gemmatimonadaceae bacterium
AGGCCCACGGCCACCGCCGCGGCCATCTTGTCCGTCTGTTCGCCGAAGCATCCCACGAACGCGCCAACGCCGGCCGTCGCCGCGACCTCCATGAAGCCGAGCGCGCCACCGCCGGGCACCGGAGCGCTTGGCGCGCGCGCGCTGGGTGGGATGAAGGCCGAGTGCGGACAGTTGAGCACGAGCACCGCCGGCGGGCGGCGGCTCAGGAGGCTCCTCATCTC
Source organism: Gemmatimonadaceae bacterium (assembly GCA_037720885.1). Lineage (GTDB taxonomy): Bacteria > Gemmatimonadota > Gemmatimonadetes > Gemmatimonadales > Gemmatimonadaceae > JACMME01. The sequence goes on from JBBJNN010000011.1 coordinate 57,786, forward strand.
GCTCGCGCGGAGGAGCGCGGTACCGTGCAACGCGATGAACGCTTCCTGGTCGTCGAAGTGTGCCTGTCCGCTCACGTGCACCACATCGTAGTCGCCGCTCAGCAGGTGCCGCACGACGGCGTCGAAGGTCGCGCGCCGCCCCGTGAGCACCGTCGAGCGTCCCACGCTCGATCGCTCGTACGCCGCCGCGATCAGCTCGATCTCCCGCTCCGCGCTCGCCAGGGTGCCGAGCGGATTGCCGATGAGGAGCGCGCGCACCGGGCGGTGAATGAGCGGGTAGCCGCGCGCCTGGTCCGAGATCCCCACGGGTGCGCGCGCCACCGGCACCCGGCGGCAGAGAAAGTCATCCTTCAGCCAGAGCAGCTCCCAGGGGAGTGGCTCCAGCTCGCGCGTGAGCCGCAGCACGACCAGCGCATCGCTCCCCACGTCCTCGAGCGCGCGCCGCACCGTGAGCGGCAGGCAGCGTGCGATCGCGCGTCCCATCCGCGCCTGGTAGTCCTCCCATGCGAGCGCGAAGTACGACGTGAGCGCATCACCGAGGATGTGGGCGAAGCTCGGGAGGGCCGGGAACTCGCGGACGCCGCGCGCGATGATGTCGCGGCCGCCGGTGACGCCTACGGTGGCGAGCACGGCCTCCACCGCGCGCCCCTCCACGCGAACGGTGAGCTCCAGAGCGCCGGGCGGCGTGGACGACGGACGTACCACGCGCACCGGCGCCAGGGCCGTGGCCGCATGCGCCGCGCGCCAGCCCCGCGCGGGCACACGAGGCTCGACATCGCGTGATGCGTCCCCGACACCACCGGCACCGTCGCGGCGGCGCCCGCGCCCCACCGCGCGGTCGAGTGCGCGGAGGAAGGCGAGCACCGCGTCGTGGCCGTCGGCCGCGTCGTAGGGGATCACCTTCACGCCGGTGCTCCGGAAGAGCACGTCGGCCTCGACGCTCGTCACGCCGCTCATCAGCGAGTAGCGCACCGGCACATAGCCGCGGAACGTGGAGAGCTGCCGCTCGAAGAGGAGGCGGAAGTCCACATCGGCGAGGGAGTAGCCCACGAAGAGGATGGCGCGCGTCAACAGCATCGTGGAGAGCATGGCGCCGAATGCCGCATTCTCGTGGATCATCCCGGCGTAGTCGCGCGTGGTGAGCACCACGCTCTCCGGACGGTCCACGTCGCCGTGCGCCTTGAGCACGAAGAACGTCCCGGCGAACAGGAGCACGGCGAGCGGATCGAGGTCGAGCTGCGTCAGTGTCTTCGGCCAGCCGAGCCCACGCTCGGCGTACGCGCGCTCGAGGAGGCGGTCGAAGTTCGTGGTGACCACGGCCGAGAAGGGGAGCCCGGCGATGAGCCGGTGCGGCTCGGGCACGGCGCTCCCCTCGGCGCTCAGATGCTGCGCGAGGAGCGCGTGATACTGCGCCTCGCCGAGCTTGTCCTTACAGTAGTCGGCGACGTCGAGGTACTTCCCCGCCTCGACGAGCCGCGCGAGCTCGCCGGCGATGTCATCCCGGCCGGCGAGGTGTGTCTGCGTCGCACCGACGACCCGGGCCATGAGCGCCTGCCAGGTGGGGAGCTGTCCCCACGCCGAGAGCCCCGCGCCGGCGAAGAGGACGCAGCGACCGCCCCGCAGGTAGTGCACGAGATCGGCGGGGACGGTGGGAGCGGCGGGCGGCCCGGCGACGGGTGGGGGAACGCTATTCATGACGCTGAGAATGATGCCGGCGCGGTACGGCCGGGAAAGGCAAGGCCGACGCCCGGACCGTGTCCTTGCTCTCGGCACACCTATGTAGTATTCTGCTCACACCTACTCCGCATTCTACATAGGGACCGCATGGGCGCTGCCTTCCCCCTCACGTACACCACCGCCGTCGTCCTCCAGGCGCTCGCGCACGGGTACCGGTACGGCTTCGACATCATGGACGCCACCGGCCTCCCCAGCGGCACCGTCTACCCCATTCTCCGCCGGCTCGAGCGGCGGCGCCTCGTGGGATCCAAGTGGGAGAAGGAAGCCGCCGCCTTCCGCGAGCAGCGCCCCCCGCGGCGCTACTACGAGCTCACCGCCGCCGGAGCCGAGACCTGCGCCGAAGCGCTGCGCCGGTTCCGCGGCCTGGAGCGCGCGCAGCCCGCGCTTCCCGGCGCCGGCCCAACGCCCGCGTAGCGCGCGTAGCCCGGCGGTCACACATGAGCGAACCATGAGCGCCGCCACCCGGCGCCCCGGCGCCTTCCTCTCCCTCTGCTTCCGCGTGCTCGACCTCGTCGGCCTGCTCGTGCCGCCGGAATTCCGAGCGGACTGGAAGCGGGAGTGGCGCGCGGAGCTCTGGCAACGCTGGCGCACTTTCGACGCACCCGGTGGCGATCCCGATGCCACCCACCGGATCGCGCTCTTCCTGCGCTGCTTCGGCGCATTCCCCGACGCCCTCAGCCTCTGGAGCTGGAGCTTGGACGACCTGTCGCACGACCTCCGCTACGCGGCGCGCCTCCTCCGCCGCCAGTTCGGCTTCGCCACGGTCGCCGCGCTCACGCTCGCCCTGGGGATTGGCGCGAGCACGGCGATCTTCTCCGTCGTCAACGCCGTCCTTCTCCGCCCGCTCCCGTATCCCGAGCCGGACCGCCTGGCGCGCATCTGGTCGGTGAACCGCGGGCAAGACCTCACCGAGGCCGGCGTGTCCATCCCCGACTTCGCCGACTGGCGCGACGGAAACCGCGTCGCCGCGCGCATCGCCGCGTTCAGCATGCTCCCCACCGGCCTCACGCTCGTCGGCCGCGATGAGCCGGAGCGCCTCCCCACGGCCTACGTCACCGAGGATTTCTTCGGGACGATCGGCGTGCCGGCGCGCTTGGGGCGCGGGATCCTCCCCGAGGAGCACAAGGACGGCGCGAACCGCGTGATCGTCATGAGCGACGCCCTCTGGCGCCGCCGCTTCGGCGCCGATCCCGCGGTCATCGGGCGGGCGATCCCCTTCGAGAGCGACGTCTTCACCGTCGTCGGCGTGATGCCGCCGGGCTTCGACTACCCATCGCCACGGGCCGAGCTGTGGGCGCCGACGTCGCTCATCCCGGAGTCGAGCATCCCGCGCCTGCGGCCGGTGCGCTGGCTGAACGTGATCGCGCGCCTCAGGCCCGGTGTGTCCCCGGAGGCGGCGCAGACCGCGATGAATACCGTGGCGCGGCGACTCGAGGCGCAGTACCCGGAGAGCAACGCCGGCTGGGGCGAGACCCGGCTCCTGTCGCTGCGCGAGCAGACCGTCGGCGGGGTGCGCCGGGCGCTCGTCGTCCTCTTCGGCGCCGTCACCCTCGTTCTCCTCATCGCCTGCGTCAACGTCGCCAACCTCCTCCTCGCCCGTGCCACCACGCGCGAGCGCGAGATGGCCGTGCGCACCGCCCTCGGCGCCAGCCGCGGGCGCATCGTCCGCCAGCTCCTCACCGAGAGCGTGGTGCTCGCGCTCATCGGCGGCGCGCTCGGCACTATCGTCGCCACGCGCGCGGTGCCGGCGCTCGTCACGCTGAGCGGCGAAGCGCTCCCCCGCGCCGGGCAGGTCGGCACCGATTGGCGGGTACTCCTCTTCGCTCTCGCGCTCTCCCTCGCAACCGGGCTGGTGTTCGGCCTCGTCCCCGCGATCAGGGCGCCGCGCACCGACCTGCAGGGCGCGCTGCGCGACGGCGGCCGCGGCTCGACGGCAGGGCGGCGGTCGCACCGCCTGCGCGCCCTGCTCGTGATGTCCGAGATGGCGCTGGCACTCGTGCTGGCGACGAGCGCCGGGCTCATGGTGAAGAGCTTCCGGCGTCTGGCGCAGGTCGATCCTGGCTTCCGACCGGACAACGTACTCGCGGTGAGCCTCACCATCCGGAAGTCGCGCTACCCGGACGCCACCCGGTATCTCCCCTTCTACCGCCACCTCCTCGAGCGCGTGCGCGAGGTGCCCGGCGTGCAGGCTGTCGGCGCGATCAAGAATGGTCCGCTCCTCAACGCCGCCAGCGGCGGCGAGCCCTACCCGTTCACGGTCGTCGGCCGCTCCCTCCCTCCCGCCGGCGCCGAACCACGGGCCGACGTGCATCCGGTGAGCCCGGACTACTTCCGGGCGATGGGGATCCCGATCCTCCGGGGCCGGCCCCTCTCGGAGCAGGATGATGAGACCGCGCCCCTCGTCGCCATCATCAGCGGATCGCTCGCGCGGCGCTTCTGGCCCGGCGCGAGCCCTGTCGGCGAGACGATCACGTACGGCGGCCGGCCACGCCAGATCGTCGGCGTCGCCGGCGATGTGCGGTACGCCCGCATGGACTCGCTCCCGGGCGCGGCCATCTACGTGCCGGTCTTCCAGGAGCCGCGCATCGCCGTCACGCTCCTCGTGCGTACCGCGGGCGATCCGGCGGCCGCGGCGCCTGGCGTGCGGGCGGCGATCCGCGCGCTCGACCCGAGCCTCCCGATCACGCAGCTCGTCACCATGCGGCAGGCGATGCTCGACTCGGTCGCCCGGCCGCGCTTCTTCACGCTCCTCCTGAGCCTGTTCGGCGCGCTCGCGCTCGCGCTCGCCGCGCTCGGCCTCTACGGCGTGATCGCCTTCACCGTCAGCCAGCGCACGCACGAGATCGGCGTGCGGATCGCGCTCGGCGCCGGACGCGGGAGCGTCACCGCGCTCACCCTCCGGTACGCGATGGCGCCCGCGCTCGCCGGCATCGCGATCGGGCTGGCCGCCTCGCTCCTCGTCACGCGCGTGCTCGCGAGCCAGCTCTACGGCGTGACGGCCACCGACCCGGCCACGTTCATGGCGGTGTCCGCGCTCCTGGCGGCCGTGGCGCTCGTGGCCGCGTACCTCCCCGCGCGGCGCGCCGCTCGGGTGAGCCCCATGGAGGCACTGAGGGGGTAGCGGCACCCCAAGGCGGCCCTCCACCGGGAGTGAGCGTGTAAGAAGCGTGTGAAACGGGCGCGGCCCCTCCGGCGCCCCGCTATCTTGGACCGGGGCGCCGGCGCTGGGACGAGGCTCGGCGCCCCGTTTCTATTACTTCCGCTCTCGCACCTCCCGCACACTCCCGGAGCTTTTCTGGTGATCACCACGCACCCCCTCGCGCGGACGACCTCTCCCGCGCTCGTTCCATGCGCGCTGGCGGCGCTGGCGGCGCTGACACAGCTCGCCGCGTGCGCGCGGTCCGCGCCGGACACGGCGCCGGTGCCGGCCTCCATGCCGGCCGCGTCGCCGTCATCCCCCGCCGCCACGCCCGCGGTAACGCCCGCGACCCGCGCACCCCTCCCGCTGAAGCACGCGCCGGAGCCCACGGGAGCGGCGATCTCGCCAGCGGACCTCATGACGCGCCTCTACATCTTCGCCGACGACTCGATGATGGGGCGCGAGGTGGGCACGCCGGGGAACGTGAAGGGCACCGCCTACATCGCCGAGGAGGCGCGGCGGATGGGACTCCAGCCGGCGGGGGACAACGGAACGTACTTCCAGGTCATCCCCTACTCGGTGCGTACCTTCGACGCGGCCTCGAAGCTGAGCGTGGATGGCACAGCGCTCACGATGTGGACGGACTACGCGCCGATGCCCGCACGCGGCACCCCCCGCTCGCTCGACGGCGTGCAGGCCGTCTATGGCGGCGTGCTCGGCGACACCACGCGCACGCTCACGCGCGCGCAGATGGCGGGAAAGCTCGTCGTGCTGTCGGTGGCCGGCGGCGGCATGGGTCTCCCGGCCATCCGGTCCGACAACCCCCTCCTTGCGGCGGCCGGTGTCGCGATCGCGAACCTCGAGAACGTGCCGGCGAACGTGATCGCCATCTACCGGAACACGTCATCGAGCTCGTTCGGGGACGCGGGCGCCCCCATCCCCATCCCGATGTTCATCACGACGCGCGCCGCCACGCTCCTCCTTGGCACCGCGCCAGCGAGCGCGACGCTCGGTGCCACCGGCAAGACCGTTCGCGGCACCGTGGGATTCACCACGACCGGCGCGCCCGCGCGGAACGTCGTGGCCGTGCTCCCCGGAAGCGACCTGCGCCTCAAGGGGCAGTACGTCGCCATCGGCGCGCACAATGACCATGTGGGCGCGGCGCGCCAGCCAGTGGACCACGACTCGCTCAAGGCGTTCAACACGGTGATGCGTCCCGAGGGGCTCGAGACGCAGGTGATGGGAAATCCGACGGGCGACCAGTGGGCGCGCATCTCCGCGATCCGCGACAGCCTCCGCACACTCGGCCGCTCGCACGTGGACACGGTGAACAACGGCGCCGATGACGACGGCTCGGGCTCGGTATCCGTGCTCGAGATCGCCGAGTCGATGGCGATGGCGCCAGCGAAGCCCGCGCGCTCCATGCTCTTCGTGTGGCATACCGGTGAGGAGGCGGGCCTCCTCGGCTCCGAGTGGTTCACCGAGCATCCCACGGTGCCGCGCGACTCGATCGTCGCGCAGCTCAACATCGACATGGTGGGGCGCGGCGGGGTGGGCGACGTGCCGAACGGCGGGCCCGCGAACCTGCAGCTCGTCGGCTCGCGCCGGCTCTCGACCGAGCTCGGCGATCTGGTGGAGACGATGAACAAGGCCCGCCCACAGCCCTTCACCTTCGACTACCAGTACGACGCCGCACGTCACCCGCAGCAGATCTACTGCCGGAGCGACCACGCCTCCTATGCGCGCTACGGGATCCCGGTCGTCTTCTTCACGACGGGCGTCCACCCGGACTACCACATGCCCACGGACGAGCCGCAGTACATCGACTACACGCACATGGCGACGGTGGCGCAGTTCATCCACGACATCGCGCTCCGCGTCGCGAGCCTCGACCACCGCATGGTGGTGGACAAGCCCAAGCCGGCGGACCCGAAGGCGGGGTGCCAGCAGTAGGGACTACCCGCTCACCCGCAGCTCCGGGTACCCGCTCGCTGTGTAGAGCAGCGCGGTCATGTCGCCACGCGCGCGGCCGAAGGCGAGGCCGGCCTGGCGCGCGCGGTGGAGCGCCCACGCGACCGGCTCGCCCTGGAGCAGGCGCTGGTGGAGCGTGAAGCCCACGTGCTGCGCCGCCTCGTCGAGCGGCGTGCCGAAGCAGCCGACGAACGCACCCACGCCCGTGGCGCCCGCCATACGCACGAAGCCGCGCGGATCGGCCGCCGGATTCACCGCGGCGCCCGCCGAGCCGGCCGCGCCGCCGGCGCCTTCGGTCGTGCGCACGCCCGGTGGGACGAACGCGGTGTAGTGCGAGTTGAGCACGAGCACCGCCGGCGGGTGCGGGCTGAGGAGCGTGCGCAGCTCGTTCGTCCACACGAGCCCGTCATGGAGCTCGAGGAAGCTCTCCGACGCGTCGAACCACGCGTGCCCGGCGAAGTGCACGATGTCGTACGCACCGCCCCGCAGCTCGGCCATCACGTTCGCGTAGGTGGCCGGACGCGGGCGGCGCCGCCCGCGGCGCGGGGCCGCGCCGCGACTCTCGTCATCGTCGCCCCCGACGAGGATCGTGCGGGTGCCGGCATCGTACAGCCGGCCAATGTCCTCCACCTCCTTGAGCGCGCCGGGCAGCGACGGCGAGGTCGGCCCGCGCGGATCGCCAATGAACAGCGCGCGCGGCGGCCAGCGCACCGATGGGTGGCCGCGCGCGGATTCCGAGACGCCCACGGGCGCGCGCACCACGGGCCAGCGAATGGAGAGATGCTCGCCCTCGACCAGTGTCCACTCCCAGGGGAGCGTCTCCAGCTCGGGC
>JBBJNN010000011.1:65474-77661 GCA_037720885.1 Gemmatimonadaceae bacterium
CGGGCGAGGGGCGCAGCACGATCACGTGCTCCGCCGGCACGCGCGCTAGCGCACCGAGAGCCGCCTCCGTGAGCATGTCCGCCAGCTCGGCCCCCGCCGCGCGGAGCCGCGCGTCCCAGCCATCATCGTAGCCGGAGAGCGCCGGCGGGATCACGCGTGCCCAGTGCGACCAGGGCGGGAGCGGGCGGCGGCTGGTCGACGCGAGCCGCTCATCGCCGGCGACGACCGCGGCCTCCAGGCTGGCGCCGCGCCGCCGTAGCTCGAGCGTGGTCACCGGGAGCGGCGGGGCCGGGCGCGGCGGCTCACGGGGCGCCGCAGCGACCCGTGCCGGCGCCCGGCGCGTGCGCGATGTGGTCGATGTGGCGGTCGTCTTCCTCCCGCCTGCCTGCTCTACGGCGAGCGGGGAGACCGCCGGCGCCGGGGCCGTCGCCACCATCTCGCGCAGCCGCTCGAGGAAGGCGGGGACGGCGTCGTGCCGGCCGTCCACGACCTCGTAGGGGAGCACCTGGATCTGCGCCGTCTTCTTGAGGATCTCGCGCTCCACGGCGCCCACGCCGGTCATGAGCGCATAGCGTGGCGGCAGCGCGCCGGGGAAGGCGGTGAGCTGCCGGTCGAAGAGCAGGCGGAAGTCCGGGTCGCTCAGCGAGTAGCCAACGAAAAGAATCGCCCGCGTGAGCAGGATCGCGGAGAAGATGTCGGCGAAGGCGGGATTGGCGTGGGAGATCTCGCGGTAGTCGGTCGCGGTGATGACGAGATTGTCCGGCGCGCCAATATCGCCGTGCGCCTTGAGGATGAAGAACGCCCCCTCGAAGAGGAGTGTCCCCAGAGTGGGAAGCTGGTCGTAGGTGGGGGCCCTGGGCGCGCCGGTATGGGCGAGCGTCTCGTACGCGCGCTCGAGCAGCCGGTCGAAGTTCGTGGTGACGACGGCGGCGAACGGGAGCCCGACGATCGCGCGGTGCGCGCGCGGCACATCCACCCCGTCCACCGCCAGCCGGCGGCGCAGCACCTCGTTGAAGCGCTGCGGGTCCTTCGCCCGGCAGTGCTCCGCCACCTCGAGGAGCTTGCCGGCGCCGAGCAGGGCGCGCAGCTCGCCGGTCTCGGGCGCGCCCTCACTCCCCTCGCCCGTGGTAGCGATCACGTCGTCGAGGAGGCCGCGCCAGGTGGGGAGCCCCGCCGCCGCGGAGAGGCCGGCGCCGACGAAGAGCACGCACCGCCGCTCCCGCAGGTAGGAAACGAGCGCCGGCGGCGGCAGGGGAGCGGGAGCTGGTAGCGACGACGACGATGCTGCCGGCGGCGAGGGTGCTGAGGTCGCCGCCGGCGGCTTCTTCCTACCCCTTCCTCCGCGCGCGTCGTCCCACTCCTTGCTCCACGCTTCGCCGCACTCTTCGTCGCGCGCTTCATTCCACTCCCCGCTGCGCGCTTCGTCGCGGCCTTCGCCCCGCGCCCCGACGCGCGTGACGAAGCGCCCGTCGTCGCCCCTGTCGTCGCCCCCTTCCGCGAGGCGCCCTTCTTCGACGCGCTCTTCGACGCGCTCTTCGACGCGTTCTTCTTCGAGGCCTTCTTCGCCGCGCCGCCCCCCGCGCCCTCGGCGCGCACCGCGATGGAGTACGCTCCCGTCCCCGTCGTCCCATAGTGGCGGACGCGGACCGTGTAGCTACCCGCCACGAGCTCCGTCGCGATCTTCGCGTTCGTCCCGAAGCCGCCGTCATCATCCTCGGCCATGGGGCGGGTGGGGTCGGCGGCGGAGAAGAGCGTCATCACCACGTCCGTATTCCCGCTCGTCTCGATGACGTAGCGCCCCGCCCTGGCGATCGTGAACTGGAAGACGTCCACCTCGCCCGCCGCGCCGATCTCCGCGGGCGTCGCCGCACCGCCGACGGTGAGCGTCGCCGCCGCCGGCCTCGCCGCGAACGGATACATCTTCCCGATGAAATCGATGTCCGTGCGCGAGAGCACCTCGTTCGACGACACCGAGTACCCGTCGAGCGTATGCTCGGGCGGGATCGCGTAGATCATGATGGACTCGGGGTCAAAGTCCGTGAACTGCGTCTTCGAGCGCGCGTAGGTATCGAAGAGGTTGCCGTCTACATCCGCCTTCGGCCAGTTGTTCGGCGGACCCATGTAGTAGCGGTACACCGCGGGCTTATTCCACTTGATCGAGGCCGCCGGGTTCTGATGCTCGTGCAGGCAACCGAGCGCGTGGCCGAACTCGTGGAGGACGACGCGGGAGTACTCCTCGTCCGGCGTGCCGCGCGTGAGCCACCCGAGGTTCATCGTCGGCTCGTTCTTCGGGATGACCAGCGCTTCCGTCCCGATCCACGACCACGACCCTTCGCCCGGCTGGAAGGCGACGCGGATATCGGCGTTGGGGTCGTTGACGAACTCGAGGCCGAGGTTCGCGTAGCCGCTCCACTGCTTGGCGTAGTCCTTGACCTTGTTCTGCACGAAGGCATCGCCGCCCATGAAGCCGACGCGGAGCGTGCGGCCAGGCATCCACTTCCGCCCGGTGACGAGCGCCATGCGAAGTGGCCCGCGCGCGGGCGCGCCGGGCCCCGGCCGTACAGTGAAGGTACCCGCATTGTCGGGGTTCTCCTCGAGCGCCTTCTCGGCCGCGGGGATGAGCAACTCCGTCGGCAGCACCCGGTCAACGCAGATTCTGAGGGTTTCGCTAGGCACGGACGGCCTCCGGTGGGATTGGGGTGCGCCTAGTATGCGCTCGCACCGGGCTCGTCCGAAAGGCGGTGCCTACCTGTTCTTGTTCTTTCGCTCCCCCCCCTTCCCTCCCTTCGATGGACCACTAGATGGACCACTCGATGGTCGGATTGGCCGCCGCTGCGCGTCACCCGGCTCCGCCGGCGCTTCGGCCTCCTCGTCTGGCGCGACGCCGCGCGCGTCATCCTCCCCCGCGATGCTCCGTACCCGCCGGAGCCCCTCGCTCGGCGCCACGTCGCCCCGCTCCTCATCGTACAGCTCGAACCAGGGGAGGCCGAGCTCCGTGTAGGAGCGCGCGCTCACGGGGGTGGAGGGCGGGGCGAGCCCTGTGATCTCGCGGTACTGTGCCGAGTTGGCGATGTGCACCACGACCTCGAGCCGGCTCTCCACATCCCACGTGTCGAGCCCGTGGGGATCGGGGTAGATCTTCTGCGCGATCTGCCCGCCGGCGCCGAGCCCCATCGCGACCGAAGGCTCCGCTACTGGCGCCCCCATCGGACGTGGGCGCCCGCCGCGTGAGCGGGGCGGCGCGCTCGGGACGCGGCCCGGCTTCGCTTCGTACGCGGCGATCTGCACACCGCCGAACTCCTCCGCGCCGGCGATCTGCCCCTCGACCGTGTAGCCGAGCCCGAGCGGCATCGCGACGAACTGGCGGATGGAGCCGGCGCCGGTGTTGAGCCCGTCGAGCCAGGGCTGGTCCGGCACTATGAGGTAGTCCTGCGGGTCGGCGCGCAGCGCGGCGCGCGACCGCTCCCCCGAGACGGCGTTGATCCCGCCGACGGCGACCGTCACCGCGCTCGGCGCCCCCGCTTCCCCCTCGAAGCCGAGCCAGAGCGCCTCGCGCTGGTACATGGCGATGAACGCGCCGCCACGCTCGCACCACTCGGCCGGAACGCGCGCGGCGTAATCGGCCACGCGGTGCACGCGGAAGGTGCCGAGCGCGGGGGGGAGCGGGTAGACGCGCCCGTCGTCGGGAATGCGGAGCGTGCGCTGGAAGGAGACCGCGCATCGCGGGCCGAGTCGCACGCGGTCCGGCTCGATGGTCACGCCACGCATGGGCCTCCTCGGGACTCGGGACTCGGGACTAGGAACTCGGTCATCGGTCATCGGTCATCGGTCATCGGTCATCGGCTGTGGGTTCACACTCCGCATGACCACGACCGACTCTCCCGGCAGCGCCGAGCGCCGAGCGCCGAGCGCCGAGTCCCCTACCTTACCAGCAGCGCGATGATCGCGGTCACCAGGACGCCGATCGCGGCGGGGATGAGCCAGCGCAGTAGCCGCACCCGGTTGCGCCGCCGCATGGGATTGCCGATCGTGCGCGGCGGCAGGGCCTCCTTCGCCGCCGGGTCTGCGACGGCGTCCGGAGGCACAGCCGCCGGCGACGGCACGTTCACGCCCGCCGCCGTGGCGCGCTGCGCCGCTTGGAGCTTCGCCCGTAGGGACCGCCACTCGGCCGTCGTTTCCGGAATGATGTAGATAGGCTGCGCGGCGGTGATCGGCTGGGGCGGCGCGTCCCCCGCCTGCCCCGCCGACGATGGAAGCCCGAATGGCACCGCTGGCGCGACTGGCACCACGGCCGAGGGCTCGAGCACCGGTCCCGGGGACGTGCCGGCGGCCGTAGCGGCCCGAGCCGCTCGCTCCCCCCCGCTCGCGAGCGGGGGGGAGGAAGCTCCGGCGCTCCCCTGACCGTTCGCGTCCCCACTCGCCGGCGTCCCCTTGGGCGGGGTGAACCCGGCGAGACCGAGCACTTTCACCGGCTTGAAGTCACCCGTCGCATCGCTCGCCGCCAACCGCTCGGCGATGTCGCGGGCAAGGGCGGCGACCGAGCGGTCGGGCGAGCGGCCATACTCATCCGAGAGCCTTCGGGTCAGACGCTCGAACTCCTCGATCGCACGCTGGTCGGCGTCACGGGTGCCAGGCGCCTTGAGCGCGTTGAGACGGTAGAGCGCCGCATCGGTAGAAAGAGGCGCAGCGTCGAGCCACCTCGCCGCCAGCGACCCACATTCCTCCCACTTCCTCGTGCGCGCGAGGAGCATGCACTGCCCCTCGCAGACCTTGAGGAAGAGTCCCTCGAGCCGCTTCCGCTCCCGCTCCACCCACCCGGTGAAGCTCCCCGAGCCGGCCACGTACACCGCCTCGAGGAAGGGCCCGCCGTACAGGGCCGCCGCCCGGGCGTAATCACGCGCCTCCGCCGCGGCGACGAACTCGAGCGCGTCCACCGCGAGGAGCGCGTCGGCGGTGAGTTCCACCTCCGCCTGCCGCGTCGAGATCGCGTCGCGGCCGAGCACGCGCCGGAGGTGGGAGAGCGCATCGCTCAGCGAGTGCCGGGCGCGCGCCTCGTCCTGGTCCCCCCAGAACATCTCGACGAGCGCGTCCCGCGACAGGGGGCGTTTCGAGAGGGCGAGCACAACGAGCAGCGCCAGCTTGAGCCGGCGCTTGCTCAGTGAGTCGTCTTCCTCACCGCGTTGGGCAACGAGCGCGATCCGGCCAAGGGTAATCAGCCGGAAGGTGTTGCCCCGCAACGTGTTGATCTGTTGAGAAGCGGGTGAGATGTCCACCTATCTTCCCCCTCGACTCACGAAAGGTATAGCGCGGCCGGTGTGGCACCGGATGATACCGGAGCCGAGTGGGATTGGCGACCCTCCGCGGCCGTCGAACGGTGGGGACGGGAGACTCGAAACCGGAGGCAGCATCATGAATCGCATCGGACTGCAGTGCAATATGATCGTCAGCATATCAACGGCGGCCCGGTCCGCCCCTACATCTGCCGGAATAGAGGAGCCTCACGTCGCACCGAGCAGGGTCTCCCACAAGGCGTGAATTCGTAGCACCCGAGCACCATCACGCACGTCCACACCGTCGTCCCCTTCGGGCGGAGCCGCGCTCGCCGTCCTCCACCGCGGCGCGTGGCACGAGTGGTGGCGCGCCGACCGCGCGCCGATGCGCTGGACCGGCCCACTCCCCCTCCTCGCCGACGCCGTCGTCTGGCAACGGGCGGGGGACGGGCTCGAGTGGGGCGAGCTTCATCTTTCCGGCTCCGGTGAGGCCTGGCGGCTCGGCACCATTCTCGTGCGGGTGGATCCGCGCCACTTCGACTTCCGTCTCGCCGCGAACGTCCGCGAGAACCGGACGGCCGGTCCCTGGTCGGTGGAGCTCGCACCGGCCGGCGCTGCCCTCGCCCTCAACGCGGGCCAGTTCACCGACGACGGCCCGTGGGGGTGGGTGGTACACAACGGCCGCGAGATGCGTCCGCCTGGTATGGGCCCGCTCTCCATGGCGCTCCTCGTCGCGCCCGGTGGCGGCATCCGCTGGGTGACCGGCGACCGCATGGCCGAGGCGCGAGAGCGCGGCGAGCTGGCTGGCGTGGTGGAGGCACTCCAGTCCTACCCGACGCTCCTCTCCGGCGATGGCGACGTGCCCGCGCCGCTCCTCGCCGCGGGCCGGGGTGTGGACCTCGAGCACCGCGATGGGCGCCTCGCTATCGGCGAGCTGCGCGACGGGCGCATCCTCATAGCCCTTACCCGCTTCGAGGGGTTGGGTGGCGCGCTCTCCGTACTCCCCTTCGGCCCGACCGTCCCCGAAATGAGCGCACTGATGGGCGCACTCGGCTGCCACACGGCGATGATGCTCGACGGCGGCCTCTCCGCCCAACTCCTCCTCCGCACGGACAGCGGCGAGGAGCACCGCTGGTCCGGCCTGCGGCAGGTGCCGCTGGGATTGGTGGCGGTGCGGAAGAAGGAAGCGGACAGACCGTAGGTCGTGGAGTGTAGCGCTGTAGCGCGCGGCGCGGACCTCGAGGTCCGCGCCGCGTTGCGCGTTCGGCGAGGAATCGGTGAGGAAGCTGAGCCGAGCGTGTGACGCCCGGCCGTCCCCGCCGTCTACGGGTCAGGGCACACCACCCGATGCGCGCGATGTATGGCGCCCCAACCCTTCGGGGCGCATATACATCCGAGACGCCGAATCGGCGGTTATTGCACGAAATGCACATAGATGCCAGCACTTGGCCGCTAAATTCGGACGAAACAGGAGTCATGTAGCTCAAGAATTGCCATTCATGCACTGATTAACTATCATTCCCCGTCGCCGCTCAACCACGCTCTACCCCGTCACCCGGACTCCCCGACCGCATGCGCTCAGCCACGTTGACTCCGCGGAAGGCGGCCACGCAGGCCATCGCCGCCAGCCGCGCCACCGCCGCCAGCACGAACGGGCACACCAACGGCCACACCCATGGTGACGCCCCGCGCCCCACGTCCGAGTACTTCGGCTGCAACACCTTCGGAGCGCGGCAGATGCGGGACAAGCTCCCGCGCGACGTCTACGCCAAGCTCCTCGCCTCCATCCGTCAGGGGAAGAAGCTCGACATCGACATTGCGCCCGTCGTCGCGCAGACCATCAAGGAGTGGGCGATCTCCCGCGGAGTGACGCACTTCACGCACTGGTTCCAGCCGCAAACGGGGCTCACGGCCGAGAAGCATGACGCCTTCCTCTCGTTCGATGACAACCGGCAGCCGATGGAGAGCTTCACCGGCGCGCAGCTCATCCAGAGCGAGCCGGACGCGTCGAGCTTCCCCTCCGGCGGCCTTCGCGCCACCTGGGAAGCGCGCGGCTACACGGCGTGGAACCCGGCGAGCCCGGTGTTCATCGTCGAGTCCCCGGGCGCGCGGACGCTCTGCATCCCGTCCGTCTTCATCGGCTACAACGGCGAAGCGCTCGACGAGATGACCCCGCTCCTCCGCTCCTCCGACGCGCTCTCCGCCAAGGCGATCGAGCTGCTCGAGCTGCTGGGTGACAAGGGTGTCCACCGCGTGTACACCACGCTCGGGCCGGAGCAGGAGTACTTCATCATCGACCGCACGCACTTCGCGCTCCGCCCCGACCTCGTGATGGCCGGTCGCACGCTCGTCGGTGCGCCGCCGCCGCGCGGGCAGCAGCTCGAGGATCACTACTTCGGCGGCATTCCCGAGCGCGTGCAGGCGTGCATCGCCGAGGTGGAGCACGAGCTCTACAAGCTCGGCGTGCCGATCGTGACGCGGCACAACGAGGTGGCGCCCTGCCAGTTCGAGATGGCGCCGATGTTCGAGGAGACGGACATCGCCGTGGACCACAACCAGCTCGTGATGGCGACGCTGCGGAAGGTGGCCCTCCGCCACGGGCTCCAGGCGATCGTGCACGAGAAGCCGTTCGCCGGGATCAATGGCTCGGGCAAGCACTGCAACTGGTCGATGGCCATCTCCGCCGACAATGGGGAGATTGATGGATCGAACCTCCTCAAGCCGGGGAAGACGCCGCACCAGAACATCCGCTTCCTCGCTTTCCTGGCCGCGGTGCTCAAGGCCGTGCACAAGCACGCCGGCCTCCTCCGCGCCGGCATCGCCAGCTCAGGGAACGAGCACCGCCTTGGCGCCAACGAGGCGCCGCCGGCGATCATCTCGGTGTTCATGGGCGCCATGCTCACGCGCCTCATCGAGGACATGGCCGCCGGCAGGCTCGCAACCGAGCAGGCAGCGCAGGAGCTGATCAAGCTCGGCGTCGCCAAGCTTCCGGAAGTCGAGAAGGACAACACGGACCGCAACCGCACGTCCCCCTTCGCCTTCACCGGCGCCAAGTTCGAGTTCCGCGCGGTGGGCGGCTCGGCCTCCATCGCCTTCCCGGTGATGCTCCTCAACGCGACGGTGGCCGAGGCGATCGGCGAGCTCACCGGGCGGATCCGCGAGCGGATGAAGGGTGGGGCCAGCATGGACGACGCGGTGCTCGCGGTCGTGCGCGAGGCCTTCACGGAGAGCGCCTCCGTGCGCTTCGAGGGAAACAACTACTCGGACGAGTGGGTGCAGGAAGCGGAGCGTCGTGGCTTGCTCAACCTCCGCCGCACGCCGGAGGCGCTGGCGCAGCTCGTCACCGACCAGTCGCGCTCCCTCCTCTCCGGGCTCGGCGTGTTGAGCAACGTGGAGCTGGAGAGCCGCTATCACGTGCGGCTGGAGCGCTACGTGAAGGACATGCTGATCGAGATGCACACGCTCGAGCAGATCGTGGACACCATGGTGCTCCCCGCGGCCTTCAGCTACGCCGGCAGCCTCGCGGCCGCGGCGGCGCAGGCGAAGGCCGCCGGGATCGCGGTGATCCCACAGGTGGAGGCGGCGAACGAGATCGGGCGGCTGATCGAGCAGCTCCGCGGGGGCCGCGCCGCCCTCGCCGCCGCGATCGAGCGCGCCGAGGGCCTGCACCACGACTGCGGTGAGCAGGCGCGCTTCCTCACGGCGGATGGCGCCGCCGCGATGGCCGCCGCGCGCGAAGCGAGCGACGCGCTGGAGCTCGTCGTGGCGGATGAGAGCTGGCCGCTGCCGAAGTACCGGGAGATGCTGTTCCCGGTGTGAGGCGCAGCTCGAGTAACGTGTAGCGGAAAGGCGGAGGGGCCGGCTCCGGTGATCGGAGGCCGGCCCCTCGAGCTTGCGATGCGATCCGCCCCTATCTATTCAGCAAGGTCCTTGGTCTGACACTGCCCCTCGTCGAGAATCAGATACGGGACGCTGGCTGCCATCAGGGTATGCGAAGCCGAACCCCCGCCCACGGCTCCTCGAATGCATTCGTGGACCGTAGCATGAATACCGCACGATCATAGTCGGTGAAGTTGATGGCCGCCGTATAGCGCTGCGCGAAGTCCAGCACTCGAATTAAGGGGTCGGCGTGTCCCTGCCGGGTGAGGACGCGTAGCGCGGTGAGGTAGTCATCGCGATAGACAGTAGGGATGAGAATGCGGCGTTGTCCTCCCGAGACCAGCTCTGCGTTCATGAACGCCCGCGCGACGCGGCCGTTGCCGTCGTCGAAAGGATGCACGTCGGAGAGCACGAACATCATCGCGGCCGCCCGCTGGAAGGGCTCGGGGAGGCCACGGACGATCTCGTAGCCCTGGCGGAGCGTACCGCGCACCAGCTCGGGCGCGACGAAGGTCGTTTCCCCCGCCACGTTGGCGATGCGCTTGAACTCTCCAGGGCGCTTGTCGCTCCGTGCCACCATGATCTCCCCATGCGCGCCGCGCAGCGCCGCCTCGAACGCTTCGTAGCGGGGGAAGTCCATCACGCTGCGTCCCATGGCCGTCCGGCTTCCGACGAGGCGGAACGTTCCGAGCACGTCGTGCGCGTCGTCCGGCCGAGCTACGGGGATCTTTCCCTCGAAGACGATCTCGCGCGCCTCATCCACCTCGAAGCGCGTGCCCTCGATGAAATTCGAGAAGTAGGCGTCGAAGAAGCTGATGATCGAGAACTCGGTGTCGGTCGGCAGCACGTCCGGGCGCGGCACGATCGGCCAAGTTGCGAGCGCCGCGTGCAGCACCTGGAATCGCTCCAGGCGGCTCGGGTCGTACGGCTCGCCCGCCGCCCTGGCGAGGGCGACGGACGCGGTGAGCCGCCCGCGCCGTGTGCCGAGCAGGGTACCAATGATCGTGGAGAGGATCTCGAGCTCCTTCCCGGCACCGAGCTGCGGCGCGAGGGCGCGCGCGGCGTCGCGCAGTCGGTTCAGCTTCCCCTCGCCTCCGCTCTGGAGCTCGCGTTCCAGGATCTCTTCGATGCGCGCCCGCGGAAGCCCTCGGGCCACTGTCGCCGCCCCGCGTGCCGGCTTCAGGGACTCCAACAATGCGCGTGGTCGCGATGCGATGTGGAGATGCTCCATGAAGGGCTGGTCGCCGGGTAGCGGTCCCGATCCCTTCAGGATGCGAAGGCGAAGCCCGGGCATGTCTATCTGATGCCGGCCGGCACCGGTGAGAAAGATCGTCCCGTCCGGACTCGGGATCATCTCGACTGCCGTTCGGAATCCAATGACGGTACCCGGCGCCAGGAGCGATACGACTCGCCAGAGGTTCCGGCGGATGATGACCTCCGGCGAATCGCTCATGTTCGCGGTGTACAGCCTGGGCCCGATCTTCCTCGCCCGCCCCGCTCGCACCGCACCCCCCACAGTCTTGGTGGTCTCGCTCGAGCTCACGAAGATGTCAGGCGATAGTGTGCCGGAGACTACCGGTCGCTTTCTCTGCACCAAGACGCTCCAGACCGGCTGAAAGAGTATTTTTTCTACGCAAATAGCCACCTTACTGCTCTTTTTCTACATTAGGCTCGCTGTTGGATACCCACAAGAGCACGAGACCCGCCCATCGCGAGGCACACGCAGTAGTGACTCGCAACGCAGCATGGCCACGTACGTCACAGGGGCCGGTCTCCACACACTGGAGACCGGCCCCTCGGGTTTTCCCCGCGTTCCGCCAAGTGTAACTTGTGTCCTATCCGACGCTCGCCGGGCACGACGATGATGCGCGGTGGGGCTCGAGCGGAGCGAGCGAGTCAACCGGAATAGTACGGAGGACGATGAGCGAATCTGCCGTTCGGAAGGCGGGAGGGATCGTGGTCCGGTACGACGGCGACCGGCCGCGCGTGCTCCTCGTGACGGCGCGCGCCCGGCGGAAGCGGTGGGTGCTCCCCAAAGGGACCGTCGAGGACCGGGAGCTGCCGGCTGCCACGGCACTCCGCGAGGTCGAGGAGGAGGGCGGCGTCACCGGCACCGTGGTCGGACCCGCCGGGACCACGGAGTACCGCACGAACGGCGAGCGCGTTCGCGTGGACTACTTCATCATCGAGCACACCGGACGGCACGAGCACGAGCCGGAGGGGCGCGAGATAGAGTGGTGCGCGATCGAGGACGCGATCGCCATGCTCTCCTTCGCGAGCGCGCGCCGCATCCTCCTCGAGGCGCACCCGCAGATCATGGAGCGTGCGGAACAGCATGCGGCGCGCCGCGGCGCCCGCTCCACCCGCTCCACCCGCTAGAAGAGCATCCCCGTTCGGAAGTAGATCCCGGTCCCTTCGCGGCCGCGCGCCGCGGCGATGCTGAAGGTGTTGGCGCGGCCGAGGAAGGAGACCCACAGACCGCCGCCGAATGCGGTGTGCCACGCGTCGCTCCGCTCCTCCGAGATGAAGACGCGGCCGCCGTCGGCGAGGCCGAAGGCGCCCAGGTCGGCTGGCAGCAGCAGGGAGACCTTCGCGAGGACGACCCGCAGCTCCGCGTTGCCATAGAGCGACGCGTCACCGGCGAAGCGCTCCTCCCGCCAACCGCGCAGCGTCGAGGCGCCGCCAAGGAACGCGGCATCGAAGAAGGGATACTCCCCCCACACCCGGTCGCCGCCCACGCGCAGCGCGAGCACGGGCCGGAGCCGGAGCGGCGCGCTTAAGTAAGTCGCCGCCTGCGCGCGTACCGCGCCGAACGGGCCCTCGGCGCTCCAGATGCCCGGGTACTGCGCGCCCTGAAGCGTCGCGAAGATGCCGCGTGTCGCGAACGCCGGCGTGTCGCGCGAGTCGAAGGTCAGTCTCGCCCGCGCCCCGATCTGGCCGAATGACCCGACGCCGAACGGCCTGGTCGCCGCGATGAAGCGACCGCTGTCCGGCCCCGTCGTCGCGTGCCGTGCCGTCGCGCCGAGCCCGAGCGTCAG
>JBBJNN010000011.1:77671-78554 GCA_037720885.1 Gemmatimonadaceae bacterium
AGGGGCACGTGCAACATCGGCTCGACCCCGAAGGCTCGCTGCTCCACGCGGTGAAAGGCTTTCGGCCCGGGCGCCGACGTCTCGTTCCCGAACCCGTGGAAGTGCAGGATGTCCAGCTCCGAGGCACGCGCCACGACCGTGGCGTGCATGGCCGAACCCTCGCGCCGCAGGTCGGCCGTGAATTCAGCACGCCAGCGGTTCACCCCCGCCGCGTAGCCGGCGAGCAGGCTCATGCGAGCCGCGTACGGGTGCTGCCGGAAGCCGTAGCGCTCGAACGTCGGTCCGCCGCCAAGGAAGAGCCCCGCGTCGGGCGAGTAGCTCGCCCACGGCGCCCAGCTTCGCCTCGTCCCCCAGTCCCGCGGGGGATCGATCCAGCCGCGACTCGTTTGCGGTGCGACGTAGGGGCGCCGGTCGATGCGCGCGCGCGTCCGGGGCTCCGCCGCACTCGCCTCGCTCTCGGCATAGTACCGGATGCGCTCCGCGCCCCCGCCGGCCGTGGAGTCCGCGAAGGTGGTGCGTCCGGCGCCAGCGATCACGCGTACGATCGTGCGTCCGGTGGCATGCCCGCGGACCACGACGCGATCGTTGCCACCATGCAGGTAGACGCGGATCTCACGCGTCTCCGCCGCATCGAAGCGGCGCACGGAGACGACGCCCGAATGCGGCTCGCCGGATTCCGACGGCCGTCGTACCGTGAGGTCCGTGAACCGCTTGCCGACGCGCGTCACCTCCACGATCTCGCTCCCATCCGTCCCGTGGACCTCGGCGTCCTCCACGAGCTGGCGGTAGAAGCGGCCCGCCGCCTCGGCTAGACGCTCGCGCCGGCTGCTGAGCTCGACTTTGGCCATTCAGGCCGCATAGCAGGCTGCCTCGCTGAGTCGTC
>JBBJNN010000188.1:0-4802 GCA_037720885.1 Gemmatimonadaceae bacterium
CCGTCGCCGCGCGGTGGGTGGGGCCGCTGCTGTACGAGACCTCCCCGCGCGACCCGGCCGTGTTCGCCGGTGTGGCGCTCACGCTCGCGGTGGTGGCGGCGGCCGCGGCCGCGCTCCCGGCCTGGCGCGGGACGCGCGTGGACCCGACGCTCGCGCTCCACGCGGAGTGAGCCGCTCGGCGCCCTGACCGCGGGTCGGGC
Source organism: Gemmatimonadaceae bacterium (assembly GCA_037720885.1). GTDB lineage: Bacteria > Gemmatimonadota > Gemmatimonadetes > Gemmatimonadales > Gemmatimonadaceae > JACMME01. The sequence goes on from JBBJNN010000188.1 coordinate 201, forward strand.
GTAGGTTGACCGCACCCGCCTCGGGCTCCGCCGGAGGGTGCTGGACAGTGCCAGGGCTGGCGCCGATGTTCCGGCGATGAGCCAACCCGTGAACCGGCGCGAGGCGCTCCGTCTGATCGGCGGGGGCGTGGTGGGGCTGCCGCTCGCCGCCCGGCTCGGCCACGCTCGTGGGCGGGCGCGCGCGACGCCGCCCAACGTCCTGTTCATCATGACCGATGACCAGCGGCAGGACGCGGTGGGCGCCTACGGGAACCCTATCCTCAAGACGCCGAACATGGATCGCATCGGCGCGGGTGGAGCGCGGTTCACGGAGGCGTTCGTCACCAACTCGCTGTGCGCGCCGAGCCGGGCCACGATTCTCACGGGCGTGTACTCGCACGTGCACGGCGTGATCACGAACGGCGGCGGGCCGCAGTACTACAATCAGCCGGGGCTCCGCGACGAGCAAGTCACCTGGGTGGAGCTGCTGCGGCGCGCGGGCTATCGCACGGCGCTCGTCGGGAAGTGGCACCTCACGTCGCTCCCGACGGGCTTCGACGAGTGGGTGATCTTTCCGGGGCAGGGGGCCTACCACAACCCCGATCTGATCGCCAACGGCGTTCACCTGCGCCTGCGCGGGCACGCGGACGACGTGGTGGGCGACCAGGCGCTCGAGTTCCTGCGCACGCGTCCGAAGGACCGCCCCTTCTGCCTCCTCTACCAGTTCAAGAGCCCGCACCGCGCGTGGATGCCGGCGGCGCGGTTCGCGAATGCCTTCGACGGCGTCACGATCCCGACGCCGCGCACCTTCGAGGACCGGCTGGACGCCGGCGCGCTCCGCAACGCGGAGATGGCGCTCGCCGACATGCCGGATTTCCGCGCGCGCGGGGTCAGCCCGGACCTGCCGGTGGCCGAGCGGAAGCGGCGGAACCTGGAGGAGCTGGTCAAGAATTACTACCGGGTGCTGCTCAGCGTCGACGAGAACGTCGGCCGCGTGCTCGATTACCTCGACGCCGAGAAGCTGGCCGACGACACGGTCGTGGTCTACACGTCGGACAACGGCTTCTTCCTCGGCGAGCACGGGCTATTCGACAAGCGCCTCATGTACGAGCCCTCCATCCGCGTGCCACTGCTCGTCCGCTACCCGGCGCGCGTGAAGGCGGGCCAGGTGGACCGCAGGCACATGGTTCTCAACCTCGACGTCGCGCCGACCCTGCTCGAGCTGGCGGGCGTGCCGGTGCCGGGGTGGATGCAGGGCCGCTCGCTCGTCCCGCTGCTCGAGGGGCCGAGCCCACCGCCCTGGCGCGACGCCTTCCTCTACGAGTACTACGAGTATCCGGCGGAGCACTGTGTGCGGAAGCACCACGGCATCCGCACCGCGCGGTGGAAGCTCCTGCACTTCTGGGAGCAGCCGGAGGAGTGGGAGCTGTTCGACCTCCGGAACGACCCGGACGAGACGCGGAACGTCGCCGCGCTGCCGGCGAACCGCACAACGCTGGCCGAGCTCCAGGCGCGCCTGGCCGCGCTCCGGCACGAGACGGGCGACGTGGACCCACCCGGCCCGGTGCCGTCAGCGATGCCATGCGGGCAGGGCGTCAACACCGGCTACGGGCCGCCGGAGTGATCCGGTTTCGATACGTATACTCGTACTCGTACGGATACCCGCGCGGCGGCCCCGCGCGTATCCTGTGCTGGAGCGCGCACCGTGCGCGATGCGCCCGGTCGTACTCGTCGTACCCGTCGTACCCGTCGTACGCCCCCCGCTCCGAGAGGTAGCAGCATGCGCACGCCTGGGATCACACGCGCTGCCCTGACGATCATCGCGTTGGGCGCCGCCGTCGCCGCTGTCGCCTGCAGCGACTCCTCATCCGGCCCGCGGTCACAGCCGGCGCGCGTGGAGCTCACCGTCCCGCCGCACTTCACCGTTCCGGGGGACCAGATCGAGGGGCGCGTCTTCTACCTCCGCACCGCCGCGGCCGGCGGAGCCACGGAGCAGGTGTCGCTCGGGACGGGATCCGTCACGCTCTCCGACGGTTCGCAGCAGCTCACCGTCCCGGTGGAGTTGCGCGACTGCCTCCGGGACAGCCGGCGCGTCACAGGCGGCGCGACCTGCGTGGTGAGCGTGGCGCTGACGCTGCGCGGGACGGGAGGCACCGCGCTCGCCAGCGACACCGTCCGGCAGATCGGGCTCGCCCCGAACGATGCGTACCGCGTCTCGCGGCCGGTGCGGCTCGAGCGCCCGAACGGCGTCCCGGTCACCACGTTCGCCGAGCCGACGGGCGACACGCTGACGTTCGGCGTCGCGAACCGGCCCCGCGCGCTCGACGTGCGGGCGCTCGTCGCCGGCGTGAAGCGCGATACGGTGGTCCTCACGCTCCGCTTCAGCGGCCCCGTCGCGCCGGGGAGCCTCGGGGCGGCGACCTCCGTCTTCGGGTACATCGAGATCGATGCCGACGAGAACGCCGCCACGGGCGCGCGCCCACTCATGAACCAGTACGGCGGAACGGCGGATCTCGGGATCGAGTACGCCATCAACCTCGATGACTTCGATGAGGTCTCTGCCTTCTTCTTCTCAGCGGTTCCCAGCGTGGCGGCCGACATTCCGGCGGCGTTCGGCGGCGACTCGGTCGTGGTGCACCTGCCGATCAGTCTCATCGGCGATGGGAACTTCGCGTTCGGCGGGGTGCTGGGGACGCTCGACCGCGCCACCGATCTGTTTCCGAATTCGGGGCGCAACATCGTGCATCTCCCCACGCTCGCCACCACGTCCGCACTCACCGCGGCGCCGGGCACACCAGGGCCGTTCGGCGCGCTGCCGAGCCTGCGCGCGCGGGCAGCCATCGCCGCGTACGCTGCCCGAGGCGGGCGAGGCTGGGAGCACTGACGCAGGGACCATGCGGACTCCGGATGAGCACTCGTCGGAGAAGCGGGCCAATGCCGGCGCCTCGTCAGGCGCCTCGTCAGGCGCCTCGCAGCACGCGGTCTACCTCGTCCACGGGGAAGGCCGCGAACGGGTTCGCGGTGCGGTGGACCAAGCGGACGACCCCTCCCTGGTTCACCACCACGACGCCGCTCTGCTGGATGAACCCGAGCGTGCGTGTGAACCCGAAGGCGTCGTACAGGCGGTGCCGAGGGTCAGCGAGTAGGGGGTACGACACGCGCGCCATCGCCTGCGCGGCCCGTGCGCCCGCTTCCCCACCCGGCCCCACGCCCACCGCCTGGACGCCGAGGGACTGCCACCGTCCATCGCGCTCCCGCTCCAACTGAGCGGCGTGCCAGAGGCACGTGGCTCAGGTGAAAGCGCGGAGGAAGTAGAGCACGATCGGCGCGCGGCCGAGCTGCGCGGCGAGCGCGGGCGGCGGCACATCATCGCCGCCGGCGAACGCTCGCGCGACAGGATCTCCGGCTTCGAGCGGTCGTATGTCGGCCATGAACCCCCGGGCTGGCGTCGGTCCGTGCATCTCTCGGCACGAATGAATGCGCGAAGCATGCCGGCCGGGCCCGACGAGCCCTCAACCCCATCAGGCCGCGTCAGGGCCGCGCCGGGCCCTCCCGCACCAGGGCCTTGCCGCGCTGCACCACCGTCGGCTGCACTGGCGCCCCCTCCCCCAACCGTTCGGCGCCTCCCACCACCACCTGATCTCCCACCTCGATCCCCGCCGTCACCTCCACGAAGCCCGGCGTCCGAACGCCCAGCTCCACCGGGCGGCGCACCGCCTTCCCGTCCTTCGCCACCCACACGACCGTCGCTCCCTGGAGCGAGAGGATGGCATCCTCTGGCACCACCACGGCGGAGGGTCGCGTCGCCGTCACCAACCGCGCCTCGATGAACATGCCCGACTGCAGCTCGCGCCGCGGATTCGCCACGCGCGCCTTGGCGGTGATCGTGCGCCCGGGGAGCTGCACCACCGGGTCCACGAAGTCCACGACGCCGCTGAACTCTCGCCCGGGGAGCGCTGCCACCCGGAACCCGACTCGCTGCCCCACGGACAACCGCTCGGCGAACCGTTCCGGCACCTGGAAGACGGCACGCTGCGGGTCGAAGGTCTGGAGCGTGATGAGCCGCGTCTGCGAGCTCACGTAGTCGCCGAGGCTCGCGAGCCGGCGCCCGACGACGCCGGCAAAGGGCGCGCGGACGGTCGTGCGATCGCGGCGGAGCGTGAGCAGGTCGAGCTGCGCCTGCGTGCTCCGCGCCGTGGCCTCCGCCCGCTCGAGCTCGGACGTGGTGGAGGCGCGCTGGTCGAGGAGCCCCTTCGTGCGCGCAAGCGCCTGCCCCGCGAGATCGCGGTCGGCCTCCAGCCGCGCGATCTGCGTGCGGAGCTCGGCGTCATCCACCTTGAAGAGCGGCGTCCCCCGCCCCACGACACTCCCCTCGGCGACGAGGATCGCCACGAGCCGCCCCTCCACCTCGGGACGCAGCTCGATCGCCTGCACGGCCTCGATCTGCCCCGTGGCGTTGATGGCATCGACCACCGTGTCTCGCCGCGCGACGACGACCTCTACCGGCATGGGCGGCATCGCGCCGCCGCGCCCGCCGCCCGCGCCTGGTGGCCCGCCGGCGCCCTGCGCGGTCTTGTCGCCACCGCAGCCGGCGAGCGCGCCGGCGCACACGAACAGCGCGAG
>JBBJNN010000189.1:0-2034 GCA_037720885.1 Gemmatimonadaceae bacterium
TCCAGCGCGTCCCGGCCCCACGCGGCGGCCAGCGATGGGCCATCGAGTGACGTCAGCACGGTAACTCCTAGTACTCCGCACGCGTTCCCCGCTCCGTCAACCGCAGCCCGCAACATCGCTTCGCCTCCCGAGGCATGGACCGTAAGGAGGCGGGCGCCGAGTCGCGACACGCTCCGTGCCGCGCCTCGCACGGTGTTCGGGATGTCGTGGAACTTGAGGTCGAGGAACACGTCCTTGCCGTGCTCGACGAGCGTCCGGACGATGGCCGGGCCCTCCGCCGTGAAGAGCTCGAGCCCCACTTTGTAGAAGGTGCACCCGCTACCGAGCCGCTGCACGAGTGCGAGCGCCTGCGTCGCGTCCGGTACATCGAGCGCGACAATGAGGACTGGCGTCACCGCGGCATCTCGAGTGAGCCCACGATGTCAGCCACGCTCGTCACGCCGTGCACGCTGCACCACCGCGCGAGGTCTCGAACCACGCGCCCGGCGGCGCGGGGATCGCGCATGGCGGCCGTGCCGATGCCGACGAGTGACGCGCCGGCGATGATGTACTGAAGCGCGTCGCCTGCGGACGCGACGCCGCCGACGCCGAGGAGTGGCAACGACACCGCGCGTCGCACCTTCCAGGTCGCCAGAACGCCGACGGGGAGCAGCGCGGCGCCACTGATGCCGCCGGTGCCGAAGCCAAGCGCGGGCCGACGACGCTCGACGTCGATGACGAGACCGGGCAGCGTGTTCACGAGCGTGATCGCATCCGCGCCCGCATCCTCCGCCACGCGGGCGCTCCCGGCGATGTCCGGCAACGTTGGGGAGAGCTTCACGAAGATCGGGCGCCGCGTCGCGGCGCGCGCGCGGCGCACGACCTCGGCCAGGACACGGGGATCCGCGCCGAACTCCACGCCGCCAGCCGTCACGTTTGGGCAGCTCACGTTCAGCTCGAAGGCGTCCACGCCTTCCGCGTCGGCCAACCCGCCAACCACAGTCTCGTAATCCTCGGTCGCGTCGCCAACCACGTTCACCACGATTCTCGCGCGCGTGACGTGCGCGTGAAGCCAGGGAAGGCGCGTCGCACGCACGTCGTCCAGACCCGGGTTCGCGAGCCCCACCGCGTTCATCATACCGCCGGTGAACTCGGCGACCCGCGGCGCTGGAGCTCCCACGCGCGGGCGGACGCTCACGGCTTTCGTCACGAGTCCGCCCAACGCCTCCAGGTCCACGACATCCGCCAGCTCGCGGCCGTAGGCAGCGGTGCCGGCAGCGAGCACGATCGGATTCTGAAAGCGGAGCCCCGCGACATCGATGCCGAGCGCGCTGTCCGTCGCTGGGCCGCCGTTTCCGCGGAACGCAGTCATCGTGGCGACGGAGGAGGGATGGGTGGAGGAGTCGGCGGTGGCACCCCGCCTGACGCAGCCACCGCGGCCGACTGGTCCCGCGCGCGCCGCCGCGCGTTCAGCGAGTCGGCGAACGACTTCGACGCCGCTGCCCACGCCTGCTGCAGGAGCAAATCCGCATTGCTCACGGGAGCGATGAGTGGATTGTCGCGGCCGTCGAGCGCCATCGTAATGGGAGACGACCGGTATTCCTCGCGTAGCCGGGCGTAATACACGGGGGCCGAATCGGGAGCGAGTGCCGCCGCGGCGAGCAATGCTTTGGGGGCCACGGGAACGTTCGGGAGCGACGCGACGAGGCGCTTGAACACCGAATGCGCATAGCCGAAAGCGCGAAGGCTATCCCGTGCCACCTCACCCGCGAGAAAGAGCGATGAACCAGTGTAGTCCGTTCGGGTCTCGAGGATCTTGACGAAGACGACATTCTCGTCGAGGCGGCGCTGGAGCGCCGTGCCCGCCGCTGCGTCGCGCGTCCGCGCGATGACCGCTTCGACATCCGGCAGCGACGACAGCCCGCGGAGCGCAAGCTCGGAGAGGCGCGCGGACGCCTCGCGACCCGGAAGCGAATCGCGACCGGACCGCTGACTGAGCGCGAAGTGCTGACGCGCGGCCGAGTCCCGCCCCGCGCCGTACAGCAGATCGCCGAC
>JBBJNN010000189.1:2044-4775 GCA_037720885.1 Gemmatimonadaceae bacterium
GAGCAGATGCAGGCGCGCGCGGTCGACCTGCCGGAGCCGCGACGCGTCGTACGCCGACGTCAACCGCAACACACCTTTCTCGCGACCGGCAGCCCAGAGCGTGCCAATGGCGTCGAGCACTTCGCGCCGGAAGTCGCCGCGTTGCGCGCGGCTCACGAGCAAGGATTCGGCCGAGGCGTGACGACGTTGGCCAAGATACGCGGTCGCGAGCTCCCACTCTGCCGCCGCCACACCGGCGGAGCGGAGGTAGGCGAGCGCCGAATCCGTCTCACCGACACCGATGGAGGCGCGTGCAGCCCAGATCGCCGCGGCGCTCGTGAGCTCATGGTCGCGGCTCGCGAGCAACGGCCGGAGCATGTCGCGAGCGACCTCGTGGTGCCCGAGGCGCACGTTGCACATGCCGATCGCAAGGGCGGCACGATTTCGGCGTGCCGCCGGCTGGCCGGGAAGGGCAAGATAGGCATCGAGCCGAGGCAAGGCCCGCTCGCACTGGTTGCTGAATGCCCAACCGCGGCCCGCAAGGTAGAGAGCATCGTGGGCCCAGCCGCTCTTCGCGTGGCGGACGAGGACCGTCTCCGCCTTGATGGCCGCAGTGCCGTACAATCCCGCCGCTTCGCCGTCTCGCCCGCGCGCAGCCAGCTTGTCCGCGCGACGCTCGGCCTGCCGAGCGTTGTAGATGCCGTTGAAGTAGGCGCACCCGCCGAGCAGCGCCACCGCGAGAAGCGGGGCGGCTCGCTTCACTGCCCGACGACGCCTACGCGCCGCTCGTAATGCGCGAGGTATTCGGTGACCGCCGTCGCCACCGCCTCGGCGATCTGTTGTTGGCGCGCGGGCGTCGTGAGGAACTTCGCCTCCTCGGCGTTCGTGCCGAATCCTATCTCCACGAGCACGGCCGGCATGTAGGCCGTCACCAGCACGCGAAAGCCGGCTTGCTTCACCCCCCGGCTAGGGCCGGGGTGCATGGTGCCGAGCCGGGCCTGGATGAGCGACGCGAGCTCGCCCGATTCGCGCAGATGCTCGTTCTGCGCCATGTCATTGATGATGAAGCTGAGCGGGTCGTCCCGTTCCGCCGTCGCGTCGGTCTCGAAGCGCACGGATTCGTTCTCCATGCGCTCCACACGGCGATCGTCCTCCGTGCGCGCCTCCGCGAGAAAGTACGTCTCGTACCCGCGAGCCGCGGCGGGCTTCGACCAGCGCAAGTTGGCGGCGTTCACGTGAATCGAGACGAAGACATCGCCGCCGCGCTGGTTGGCGATCCGTCCGCGGTCGGAAAGCGCGATCAGCGTGTCCGTCGTCCGAGTCATGACGACGTCGACCCCGCGCGTCCGGAGGGCGGCATCGAGCCGTTTCGCGACGGCGAGAGTGATGTCCTTCTCGAACACTTTGGCGCGAACGCCGATTGGACCGCTCATCCCGCGGTCCGGCCCGCCGTGCCCGGCGTCCACCACGACGCGTCGGCGCGTACCGAGGCGCGACGTCCGGTCCGGCGCTCGAGCCGACGAGCGCGCGGCGGATCCGGCGGCGCGTGCACCCGTCGTCGTGGCCGAGACAGTCGCATCGGCTCTCGCCGACGAGAGGAATCTGAGCTCGCCTCGCGCCGCGTCATAGCGCAGCTTGTCGGGCGCAGCGCGCGGCAACTGTTCGGTGATCGCCTGGAGCGGCAGGAAAAGTTGGCCGTCCACCACATACGGCGCGCTGGCGAGCGGGACGACGCGGCCGCCGATCTCCATGAACGGAGCGTGATCCGTGACAGCGAAGCGCACGCCAGCGAAGGTGATCGTGTACCGGCCGGCGCCTCGATCCTCGATCGCGAGCGGGACGATCGGCGCGAGGAGGTCGAGGCGTACCGCGGCGCCGGCCGCGCTCCGCGCGATGGGCACCTCCGACGTGCTGCCGGTGCCGCGCACCGTGAGCACGGGCGACGCCGTCGCCAGCTGGAGCGCGACCAGCAGCGACGCGATCACCGGGCTCGGGCCACGCGTGCCATCTCGCGCTCGTCGTCACGACGACGCTCATCATCACGCTTGTCGTGCATCTTCTTTCCCTTCGCCAACGCCAACGTCACCTTCGCCACGCCCCTGATGAAGTAGAGATCGAGCGGTACGAGGGTCAGGCCCTGCCGCTCGACCGCGCCGATGAGCCGCCGGATCTCTTTCCGATGCATGAGCATCTTCCGCGTGCGCGTCGGCTCGTGATTGTACCGGTTGCCCTGCTCGTACGGTGAGATGTGCAGGTTGAGCAGCCACATCTCGCCATCCTTGAGCACGGCGAACGCGTCGGCAAGATTGGCCTTGCCCTGGCGGAGCGACTTGACCTCGGTGCCCGTCAGCGCCAACCCGGCCTCGTAGGTCTCCAGGATGTGGTAGTCATGCCGAGCCCGTTTGTTCCGGGCGACAGGCTGGCGTTCGTCCTCCGAAGTGGCTTGTGGCATTACCGCGCTGGAGAGACGTAACGGGAGGGCGAACGGTCACAGGGGCGGGTCAAGCGGAACCGGTGGCTGCCGCCTGCTGCGCGAGGAAAGCTAGAGTCGAGTCGGGAGACGAGCAACCGCTCGCACGCGTTGACGTTACACGCAATGCCAGGTACGTTTCGCGTTCGCGCCGGCAACCTGGCGCGCGCGCTCGGGTGGCGGAATTGGTATACGCGCACGGCTCAGGACCGTGTGGTGGCGACACCGTGCGGGTTCGAGTCCCGCTCCGAGCACCTGCGTCCGCGATTCTGAGCAAGCGGG
>JBBJNN010000099.1:0-19239 GCA_037720885.1 Gemmatimonadaceae bacterium
GGTCCGTCTTCATGGTCGCGATGTAGGCCTTCTCCTTCGTGGTCGCGAACTTCGGAATCGCGATCGAGGCGAGAATGCCGATGATCACGACGACAATCAGGAGCTCGATCAGCGTAAAGCCCTTCCGGGTGGTGCTCAGCATGGTGGGGGTCCTCAGGGGAGTCGGGTCGGCGCAGGCATCGTTGCCGGCGCACGGCGACGGATAAAGCAGGGGGAGTGCCACGCGCTACGGCTCTAGCAACTGCTTATATCACAACGCGTTGCCCGAGAGCGTAGTGTGCCGGTGGCCGCGAGACGCGACGCGGTTCGCAAGAAGCCATGCAAGGTGCAAGGGTGCATTCTCGCGCGGTGCAATCGATTGCGCGCACAGCTTCGTATACGGCACCGGCGCGTCGGTCGCTCCACGACGCAAGAAAGGCCAGGCATTCGCCTGGCCTTCCCGGTCCTGCGAGCTTCCCGAGAGTTACGGGCAGACGGGGACGCCGTCCTTGTTCGTGCCGGTCACGGCGGAACCAACCTGCACCGTGCAGGTCTTGCCGGACACGAGCGCATGCGTCACCGACGCCGACCAGCCAGCCGTAGCGACCGTCATGGGCTCGGTCACGATCACGTTCTTCGAGGCGCTGAAGCCGATGATCGCCGACGTCGTGCCGAACGCCTGGTTGTCGGAGTAGTAGGCTTCCTGCGCCGTCACGAGGTTACGGAGGTCCGTCTTCATGGTCGCGATGTAGGCCTTCTCCTTCGTGGTCGCGAACTTCGGGATCGCGATCGAGGCGAGAATGCCGATGATCACGACGACAATCAGAAGCTCGATCAGCGTGAAACCCTTCCGGGCGGTGCTCAACATGTAGCGAATCCTCAATGGTGGGGGAGCTTATCGGGAGCGAGGCAGGAGGCATCGTCCGGACGACGGCAACCAGGTAAGCAGGGTTGGGACCAGCGCGGCGAACAGACGCAAGTGTATGAGGACGCTCCACTTACGGAGTGACGCTCAGCTCGCGACGCCCGATTTGCCATCGCACATTGCGCGCATTGCGGCAATCTGCGCTGCGCTCCCGCAGGGTAGCGTCCGCACGGGGCTCGTTCACCTTCTCCCCCCCGCCGGTCGGCCATGTAGATTACGCCGCATGACGAACCTCCCCATCGCCGGCGTCTTCAACGACGGCTACATCGCCGAGGTCTACGAGCAGTTCCAGCGCGACCCGGCGTCGGTGGACGAATCGTGGCGGCAGTACTTCGCGCTCGCGGAACGGCTGGCCGGCGCCGAGCGCGCCGCGGCCGCGGTGCCGGGCGACGCGGCGAGCCTTCGCAAGGTGGCTGGCGCCGCGGCGCTCGTGCAGGCGATCCGCCAGTACGGCCACCTGCTCGTGCGGCTCGACCCGCTCGGCTCTCCGCCGCTCGGCGCGGGTGAGCTGACGCCGGAGTTCCATGGGATCGTCGAGGCGGATCTTGCCGGAATCCCCGCGGCGGCGCTCGGCTTCGAAGGCGAGCTCGGGAATGGCACCGCGGCCGATGTCATCAGCCGGCTGCGCGAGACGTATTCCTCCACGCTCGGCTTCGAGGTCGAGCACATCCAGGAGGATGCCGAGCGCGAGTGGTTCCGCGCGGCGATCGAACGCGGGGAAGGGCGGCGTGCGCTCACGCCTGATGAGAAGAAGGCGGTGCTCCGCCGTCTCACGGAAGTCGATGGGCTCGAGCGCTTCCTCGGTCGCGCATACCAGGGGATGAAGCGCTTCTCGATCGAGGGGACCGACGCACTCGTCCCGATGATGGACTTCGCCATTGCCGGCGCCGCCGAGTCGGGCGCGCACGATGTGGTGATCGGCATGGCGCACCGCGGGCGAGTGAACGTGCTCGCGCACATTCTCGACAAGCCGTACGCCACCCTGTTCGACGAGTTCGCGGGCAAGCACGCCGTCACGAACGCGGCGAGCGACACGGGCGACGTGAAGTATCACCTGGGCAAGCGCACGGAGCGCACGCTTGGTGACGGCCGCTCGGTGAACGTGATGCTCGTGCCGAACCCCAGTCACCTCGAGTTCGTGAACCCCGTGCTCGCGGGCGTCGCGCGCGCGCTCCAGCGGATCGCCGGAAGCGCGAAAGGGGAGCGGGAGGAGCTCGGCGTACTTCCGATCGTCGTCCACGGTGATGCCGCGTTCCCCGGGGAGGGCGTGGTGGCCGAGACGTTCAACATGTCGGCGCTGCGCGGATATCGTGTGGGCGGCACCCTGCACATCATCGCGAATAATCAGGTGGGGTTCACCACCGACCCGCGCGATGGCCGCTCCACCTACTACGCGAGCGATCTGGCAAAGGGCTTCGAGGTTCCGATCGTCCATGTGAACGCGGACGACGCCGAGGGGTGCATCGCGGCCACGCGGCTCGCGCTCGCGTATCGCGCGCGGTTCAAGAAGGATTTCCTGATCGACCTCGTGGGCTACCGGCGGCACGGGCACAACGAGCAGGACGAGCCCGCATACACGCAGCCCACGCTCTACGACACGATCCGCAAGCACCCCGCGCCGCGCGTGGTGTGGGGCGAGCGACTCGTGGCGGACGGCGTGATCGCCGCGAGCGACGTGAAGGAGCTCGACGACGCGATCCAGGCGGACCTCGGGAAGATCCACGACGACCTCCATGCGGGCGCGGTACATCCAGCGCCCCACGAGCCCGGCGATCAGAGCGAGGCGAGCGCGCCGAGCCAGGTGGAGACCGCGGTGAAGGCCGAGCAGCTTGCATCGCTCAACGAGCGCATGCTGAGCTGGAACTCCGGCTTCGCGCCGCTGCCAAAGCTCGCGAAGCAGCTCGAGCGGCGCCGTTCTGCGTTCGGCGAATCGGGCGGCATTGATTGGGGGCACGCTGAAGCGCTCGCCTGGGCTTCGCTGCTGGCGGAGGGGGTCTCCGTGCGCCTCACCGGTCAGGACGCGGAGCGGGGGACCTTCTCCCACCGGCAGGCCGTCCTGCACGACCCGTCGAATAACGCCACCTTTGCCCCGCTGGCGAACATCGCCGGCGCTCCCGGATCGTTCGAGGTCTACAACAGCCCGCTCTCCGAGACGGCGGTGATGGGCTTCGAGTACGGCTTCTCCGTGATTGCCGCGGACACGCTCACGCTCTGGGAGGCGCAATTCGGCGACTTCGTGAACGTGGCGCAGCCGATCATCGACCAGTTCATGGCGGCCGACCGCGCGAAGTGGGGGCAGGATTCCGGGCTGGTGCTCCTCCTGCCGCACGGGTACGAGGGGCAGGGGCCGGAGCACTCGAGCGCGCGGCTCGAGCGTTTCCTCCAGCTCTGCGCCGAAGGCAACCTGCGCGTGGCGTACCCCTCCACGCCGGCGCAGTACTTCCACATCCTCCGGCGGCAGGCGCTACTCGCCGAGCGGCGGCCCTTGATCCTGATGCAGCCGAAGAGTCTCCTACGGGCTCCGCAGGCGACCTCGCGGCTTGGCGACCTCGCCGAGGGCGGCTTCCGCGCCGTGATCGATGATGACGCGGCGCCGGGTCCTGATGCGGTACGGCGGCTGGTGCTGTGCAGCGGCAAGCTCTATTACGATCTCGCAAACCACGCGGACCGTGCGAGCGCGCCCGTCGCCATCGTGCGAGTCGAAGAGCTCTACCCGTGGCCACACGAGGAGATCACGCGGATCGTGGACCGCTACGCCCGCGTTACGGACGTGGTGTGGGCGCAGGAGGAGCCGCAGAACATGGGCGCGTGGACGTACGCGGCCCAGCGTCTCCGCGCCGCGGTCGGGAACGTGACGCCCGTGCGCTACATCGGCCGTCCCGAGCGCGCGAGTCCGGCGGAGGGCTACGTGTCGTCGCACCAGGAGCAGCAGGCGGCGATCGTAGTCGAGGCGCTGCGGGTGGCGGAGCCCAAGGGCGAGGCGAAGGGCGAACCGAAGAAGGGCGAGAAGGGACGCGGTGCGGGGGTCGGGGCTCGGCACTAGCCTCGGACGCCTTCGTCTCGACGATCCACGTCGCCCTTCGCGCTCTCGTCGCCTCCGTGAAGCGTCTCGCTCCCGCGCTCGCGCTCCTGGCGCTCGTCGCGTCCGTCGCCGCCGGGCGGGTTCCCGCCCAGGAGCGCGGCGCCGCGGCGCTCGGCGAGCTCGTCGCGGGGCTCGGCGTGAGCGCGCGGGTGCTCGTGATCGGCGCGCACCCGGATGACGAGGACACGCGTCTCATCACCTTCCTCGCGCGCGGGCGTCACGTGGAGACGGCGTACCTCTCGCTCACGCGCGGCGACGGCGGCCAGAACCTGATCGGCAACGAGCTAGGCGAGGCGCTCGGCGTCATCCGGACGGAGGAGCTGCTGGCGGCGCGGCGGATCGACGGCGCCTCGCAGTACTTCACGCGCGCGTACGATTTCGGTTTCTCGAAGACCGCGGACGAAACGTTCCGCCACTGGCCGCGCGACACCGTCCTGGGTGATGTCGTGCGGGTGGTGCGCGCATTCCGCCCGCATGTGATCGTCGCGATCTTCTCCGGCACGCCGCGCGATGGGCACGGGCACCACCAGGCGTCTGGTATCCTGGCGCGAGAGGCGTACGACGTGGCGGGCGACACCGCGCGCTTCCCGGCGCGCGCGTTCGGCGGGGCGTGGACGGTCTCGAAGTTCTACCGCAACGCCACGTACCGGAACCACGAGGGCGCGACCGCGCGTTACAATGCGGGCGAGTACAGCCCGCTCCTCGGCCGCTCGTACGGCGAGATCGCCGCGCTCAGCCGCTCGCAGCACAAGAGCCAGGCGTTCGGAATGTTGCAGCCGAAGGGGCCGGTGATCGTCTCGGTGCAGCGAGAAGCGAGCCGGGTGAACGAATCGACGCCCGGCGAGCGCGAGGGTGGACTGTTCGGCGCGGTGGACACGACGCTCGCGAGGCTGTCCCCCGGGCTCGGCTGCCGACGGCCGAAGGCGCTGCTCGACTCGGTGATGCGCGCCATTCGAGACGTGCGTCGATCCTACGATCCATTCAACCCTGACGCGCTCGTCGGCCCCCTGTCGCGGACGGATGCGCTCCTCACACGACTCCTGTGCGTGCCCGGGCGGCAGTGCGCGATACCCATCTTCGAGGTCGAGTGCGCCGGCGAACATCCCGACGTGCTGCCATCGCTGCTCCGGACGCGCGAGCAGGTCCGGGCAGCGCTCATCCTCGCGTCCGGAGTGGTCGTCGAGGCCGAGGCGGAACGCCCCGTCGTCGCGCTCGGCGATTCCGTGCCGGTGCGGGTGACCGTGTACAACCGTGGCCGGCGGCCAGTGAATGTGAGTTTGGGCGACGAAGACGTCGTCACGACAAACAACGCGACGTTGCTACCGGACAGTGTCGTGCGGTGGCGCGACGTTTTCCATGCAACGCGCGAGGTCGGGCAGCGGGGGGAGTACATGCAGCCGTGGTGGCTCGCTCGCCCGCGGCGCGGAGACCTGTTCAGCGAGCCGGCATCGTCCCTGGATGAGGAATCCCAGACACGGCCTCCGCAGGTACCGGTGACTGCATCGGTCAGCGGAGGGCGCTCGAGCGATATCGTCTTCCGCTACGCGGACCCGATCCGCGGCGAGATCCAGCGACCGCTCGCGGTCGCGCCAGCCGTGTCCGTGACGCTCGACCGCACGACCGAGCTGGCACAGGCGGGCGCGCCGCTCGACCGCACGCTCCATGTCACGCTGCGCTCCGCCGCCACCTCCTCGCGCGATGTGAAAGTAACGCTCACGCTGCCGGCGGGGCTCAGCGCGGATTCCGGTTCGCGCTCGGTCACGCTCCCGCAATACGGCGCGGTGCGAAGCGTGGACTTCCGGCTCATCGGCCGGCTCCCCGCCGGCCGGCACGCCGTGCGGGCGGTTGCGCTGAGCCGTGGCGAGACGTTCGCGACAGGCTACGTGGCGCTCGAGTACGAGCATATCCGTCCGCAGCGCATGTACCGCGACGCGGTGGTGCAGATCGAAGCCGTGGATGTGAAGCTTCCGCCGCGCCTCACGGTGGCGTACGTGCCCGGCGTTGGCGACAACAGCGCGCCCACGCTCGAGCAGCTCGGGATCCCGCTCACCGTGATCCAACCCTCGCAGGTCGCCACGACCGACTTCTCGCGCTTTCGCGTCGTCATCGTCGGGCCGCGCGCCTACGAGTCGAGCCCCGAGCTCGCTGTCGCGAACAACCGCCTGTTGGACTACGTGAGGAACGGTGGGACGATGATCGTGCAGTACGGGCAGTACGAGATGCTGACGCCCGGGATCATGCCGTACCCCATCACGCTCACGCGTCCCGCGGACCGGGTGACGGACGAGGCGGCGCCAGTGCGCGTGCTCGACCCCGCGTCCCCCTTGCTCACGACTCCCAATCGGATCACGGACGCCGATTTCGCTGGCTGGGTGCAGGACCGCTCGCTGTACATGCCGCGCACCTTCGACGAGCGCTATGCCGCGCCACTCGAGACGAACGATCCCGGCGAGCCGGCGAACCGCGCGGCAATCCTCGCCTCGCCATATGGCAAGGGGACTTACGTGTATACGACGCTCGCCTTCTTCCGCCAGCTCCCAGCCGGCGTGCCCGGCGCGGTGCGGGTGTTCGCCAACCTCCTCGGCGCTGCACAGAGCTCGGCGGCCGCGAACGGCGCGAGGGTGGTGCCGTGACGCGCGCCATGGTGATCGCGCTCCTTGCCCTCGCGGCGTGCACCGGCGGCGACGGGCGCGCGACGCTCACCGTCTACTCGCCGCACGGCCGCGACCTGCTCCAGTATTACGAGACCGCGTTCGAGAAGGCGCATAGCGACGTCGATGTGCAGTGGGTAGACCTTGGCTCCCAGGCCATTCTGGACCGGTTGCGGGCCGAGAAGGCAAACCCCCAAGCGGACGTGTGGTTCGGCGCGCCGAGCGAGATCTTCGATCGTGCGGCGAAGGAAGGGCTGCTCATGCCATACACACCGGCGTGGGCCAGTGCCGTCACCGCAGAGGCTCGCTCGTCGCAGTCCATGTGGTTCGGCACGTATCTGACACCGGAGGTGATCGCTTACAACTCCGACGCCGTCAGCGACGCGGAAGCGCCGAAAGACTGGGACGACGTGCTCGATCCGAAGTGGAAGGGGAAGATTCTCATCCGCAATCCGATCGAGAGCGGGACGATGCGCGCCATCTTCGGCGCGATGATCCTCCGGGCGATGGGACAGACCGGCTCGCCCGAGGCCGGCTACGAGTGGCTGCGAAAGCTCGACGCGAACACGAAAGAGTACACCGCCGATCCGTCCATCCTCTACCAGAAGCTCGGCCGTCAGGAGGGACTCATCACGCTGTACAACATGCCGGACATCACCATCCAGCAGCGGCGCGGCTACAAGGTGAAGTACACGGTGCCAGCGAGCGGGACGCCCGTGCTGGTGGAGGGCATCGCGATCCTGCGTGGGACGAAGCACGCCGAGGCGGCGAAGGCGTACTACGAGTACGTGACCTCCGTGCCCGCGCTCAAGGTGGCGGCCGACCAGTTCACGCGCATCCCGGCGCGCACGGACATTCCCGGTGACTCGCTCCCCGCGTGGGTGCGCGAGGCGAAGGCGACGATCAAGCCGCTCCCGCTCGACCAGGGCGTGCTCGCCGCGCACCTGGACGAATGGATGCGCTACTGGGACACGAACATCCGGAACCGGTACCGGGGGAAGTGAGTCGCGATGGGCCAGCGCTCTCCCTCCGGAACGTCACGCGGCGTTTCGGGGAACGCGCCGCCGTGGACGACCTCTCGCTCGACATCGCTCGCGGCGAGCTCCTCGCGCTGATTGGCGCGTCGGGGAGTGGGAAGACGACGACTCTCCGCATGGTGGCGGGCTACGAGGCACCGGATGCGGGCGCCATCCTGCTCGCCGGCCGCGACGGCACGGTCCGCGACATCACCGCGCTCCCGCCGCAGCGCCGCGACTTCGGAATGGTGTTTCAGCATTACGCGCTCTTTCCCCACATGACCGTCGGCGAGAACGTCGCGTTCGGGCTCGAGGCGCGCGGGGTGAAGCGCGCGGAGCGGTTGACGCGTGCCGCGCGCGCGCTCGAGGGCGTCGGTTTGGCGAGCGCCGAACGCCGGGCGGTGCAGTCGTTGTCCGGTGGGGAGCAGCAGCGGGTGGCGCTCGCGCGGGCGCTCGTCATCGAGCCGCAGGTGCTCCTGCTCGACGAACCACTCTCCAATCTCGATCCCACGCTTCGCCGCACGACGCGTGGGGAGCTTCGGGCGACGCTCCACCGGCTCGAGGTCACCGCGCTCTTCGTGACACACGATCAGGAGGACGCGTTCGCGGTCGCCGATCGCGTCGCGCTCATCCGCCAGGGCCGCCTGCTTCAGGTAGGCACCGCCGAGGATCTGCACGACCGCCCTGCTTCGCGCGAGGTCGCGGAGTTCATCGGGCACGCGACGCTCCTGCCGGGGGCGTTCGAGCGCGGTAGCAATGCTGCCAGCGACCGCGACGGCGGTCCCGGCGATGGGTGGGTCACGCTCGCGGTGAATGGCACCGAGCGCCGGATGCGTGCGGTGGCGCCGCTCTCCGTCGCCGGCCGGGGGAACGCCGGCGGCGATGTCCTCGCCGTGCTCCGCCCCGACGCTCTCGCGCTCTCGCCGCCCGACGCGCCCGATGCCTGGCCGGGTCTGGTGACCGCCCGGCGATTCGCGGGCGCGATGATCGCCTACCACGTGCGTTTGAGCGACACCGTGGAGGTCGAGCTCTATTCGGCCGATCGCGCGATGCGGGAAGGCGACCGTGCCGGCGTGCGAGTCGCGCGCGAGCCGGTGGCGGTGGTGGCGCGGTGAATCCACCACGCGGGGGCCCCCCCCCGAGAGGACAAGGTAGCTTCCCGGCCGACGGGCCCACGCATCATCCGATTGCATCCGACATCGCCCTGCCGCCGTCGGATCTGCCGGACGTCCCGGACCCACGCGTCACCCGCCCGACCCCGCACTCGGCCACCGGCGTTCCCGGCCCCGTTCCCGAGCCCGCGCGCCGGAACTGGCGCGCCGCCGGCACCTGGGCGCTCGCGCTCCCGGTCTTCGCGCTCCTCATCTGGGCGGTCGTCTACCCCAACCTCGCCGTCCTTGCCGGGAGCTTCGAGCGCGGGCTCGCCAACTGGCGCGACTTCGTTGCCAGCCCCGCCGACCGCGAGGCACTCTGGACCACGCTCGTCATCTCGCTCGGCTCCGTGATCGCCGCGGCAGCAATCGGGACACCGCTCGCATTTCTCCTCACGCGGTTCGAGTTCCGCGGGCGCCGAGTGCTGAGCGCGATCGCGACGCTGCCGGCGGTACTGCCACCACTCGTCGGCGTCGTCTCCTTCCTCTTTCTCTACGGCGAGAGCGGCGTCGTCACGCGTGTCGTGCAGCGAGCACTGGGGCTGGATGAGCCGCCGTGGACCCTCACCGGCGTGTGGGCGATCATCTTCGTCCACGCGTACACGATGTACGTGTTCGTCTTCCTCTTCGTCTCGGCCGGCCTCGAGCGGTTGGACACCACACTGGAGGAAGCCGCCGGCGGGCTCGGCGCCGGGCGCGGGCTGCGGCTGCGGCGCGTGACGCTCCCGCTGCTCACGCCATCGCTCGCCGGCGCGATGCTCCTCGTCTTCATGAACTCGCTCGGCTCTTTCTCGGCGCCGTTCATCTTCGGGGGCGGGCTCCGCGTGCTCTCGACGCAGATTGTCGCCTCGCGCACGAACGGCGCGATGGGCGCGGTCTACACGGAGACGACCGTACTGGCGCTGAGCGCGGTGCTCGCGCTCGGGCTCTTCCGCTGGTTCGAGCAGCGGCGGAGCTACGCGATGAGCGGCAAGGGGCGTGCGACACGCGTGGTCGTGCGGTCGCGAGTCGGGCGGGTGCTGAGCGCGCCGCTCGCGATCCTCGTTGTCGTCGTGCTCATCCTGCCACACACGATGGTGGCGCTCATCTCCTTCGCGAAAGACGGGGCGTGGACGACGCAGATCCTCCCCGCCGAATACACGCTCGACAACTTCCGCCGCCTCTTCGGGGACAGCCAGCTCTGGACGCCGATCCGGAACTCGGTGTCCATGGCGCTCCTCTCGACTGTCGCGAACGTGCTCGTCTGCTTCGTGGCAGCGTACCTGATCGTGCTCCGGCGCTTTCGCGGACGGCGGCTGCTCGAGCTCCTCGTCGCGCTACCGTGGGCCATCCCCGCCACGGCCGTCGCGATCGGCCTTGCGTCCACCTTCGACGCGAACGATCCCATCACCGGGCGCGTGCTGCTCGTCGGCACGTTCTGGATCCTACCGCTCGCGTACTTCATTCGCGGCATCCCGCTCGTCGTCACGGCGACCGAGAGCTCGCTCAAGCAGATGGACCCCTCGCTCGAGGACGCCGCCCGCGGGCTCGGCGCCTCGTGGTGGCTCACGATGCGGCGGGTCGTCCTCCCGGCGGCGCGGCCCGGTCTCGTGGCCGGCGCCATGCTCGCGGCGGTGACAGCGGTGGGTGAGTTCGTGGCCAGCGTCGTGCTGTACACGCACGCCAACCGCCCAATCTCCATCGAGATCCTGGCGCAGTTGCGTGATCTCGCGTTCGGGACCGCGGCCGCGTACAGTCTGCTGCTCATTGGCCTCACGCTCTCGATCACGCTCCTCGCGCGCTGGGGCGAGGGCCGTCTGGCACGCGCCGAGCGGCCGGCGGATGCGCCGGTCGCGATGGGGTAGGGATGCGCCCACGGCTCGTGCTCAAGGCCGCGGCATCGGCGTGTGGACCGCGATAAATCCATCGCCATCCCACTCGTACGCGATCCGGTCAGCCACTCGGCAGCGTGCGACGAGGCGGTGCCGGAAGATCGCCACAGACTCGCCGCCGGCCACGGCCCAGCGAAATGACTCGCCGGAAGTCTACGCCCCAACTGAGCGGCATCGAGGAGCGTCGCGGACGCTCGCGAGCCGCCGTTACGGATTCACCCCGAGCGATACGTTCCACAGCGTGCGCGAGCCCGCGGGCGCGAGCGAGAGTGTGGCGCCGCTGCCGGGCCGCAGCGATTCGGCGCGCGCACGGAGCCAGACCGTGGAGCGTCGCGCGCGCCGTGAGATGGCGAGCGAGCCCCCGTGCGCCAGCGAGGCGCCGGCAGTGAGCGCCAGCTCCGGCGCAGCGAGCCGCCGGTACGCCGGGCCCAGCTCCGCGGGCGAGGGGATGCGCGATGTCGTGACGTGCTGCGTCGCGCCGTAGCCGAACGAAACGCGCGTCGAGGCGCCGACCGACCGCGCCACCTCCAACGCGGCGTGCGGCGTCCACGCCTCGACGTCGCTGGCCAGCTCCGCCACGAAGTCGCGCCGGTCGTACGAGTCGCGCGCCGTGCCGGCGATGACGGCGGCACTCCAGGGCGACGTGCGCGGCACGAGTCGCACGTCGAGGGTGGCGGCGAGCGTGCTCTCCGCCGCCCGAAAAATCGTCCCTGCCAGGTCGGCGCGCGTGGCGTCGCCGTCGAGCGTGGTGTAGCGCGTCGTCGCCGTGACGAGGAGCCGCGCGCCGAGGAGACCGAGCGCGCGCTGCGCCGCAGCGCCATACGCCGCCCCCGTCGCGCGCCAGCGGTCCGTGGCCGGCGTGGCGCTCAGTTGGCTGAACTGGTCCTCCCGCCGGCGCGTGCGCTCGCCGTAGAGCGCCAGCGACGTACGGGCGACGGTGAGCGAGAGGCTCCCGCCGGCCGCGCGCGCGTCGGTCTCGATGCGGCGGAGGAGCCCCGTGATCTCCACCCGCAGCGACTCGGGCTCCTCGTAGCCCTGCACCGGGAAGACCGCGGTGGTGAGCGGGCGTGGCGTGAGGGAGCCGGTCTCGTTGCTCGCGGTCCACCGGGCGTAGGCGCCGACGCGTGCCTGTGCGACGGGAAGCGCCCGTGTCACGCCGAGTGTGGCGCCGGGGAGCGCCACCCGCCCGACGCGGCGGAGCGGGAAGTCCCGCGTGCGGAAGTCGCGCGTCTCGACCCCCGTGGCGAGCCCGGCACCCCAGCCGCGTGCGCGCCACCCGATCGCCCCCTCCAGCCGCGCGCGGATGTGGCGGGTGGGCGGCGACACGGTATCCGCGATCACGAGCGGGTTGGAGACGTAGGGCGCGACGCGCCACGTGGGCGCGCTCACCGGCAGCTCCTCCTGGTCCGCGACCACGCGCCCCACGGCGGCGCCACGCGTGCCCACGGGGCGCCAGCCGAGTCCGGAGAGCTGGAGCGCCTCGGCCCGCGCCGGGTCGAGCGGCCGGCGGTAGGAGCCGGACTCGCGCGCCGAGGTGGCGCGCAGCTCGGCGAAGCGCGCGGTGGAATCGGCGATGTCGAAGGCGATGGCACCAGGATTCCCGGCCGTCCAGAACGCTCCGATCGAGGGCGACGGCGCGGTGAGCAGGTCCGCGCCGTGGGGTGCGCGGGTGAGCGCGCGGGGGTGGTCGGCGATCGGCGCGAGCGGGCTCCACGCCAACATCCACGCCGGGAGCCGCGTGTCTGTGGCGCGAGACGGCGCCGCCGGCTGCGCCGCCTGTGCGTGGGCGCTCGCGGCGCCGAGCAGCAGCGCGACCGAGCCGAGGCGACGCGCGAGACTCGGGCGGCCGAGCGCGGTGCGCGCGCGACTGTGCTTCACGCCGTTGAGCTCACAGTCTCTCTGGCGTCGTCCCCGTCATGCCGCGGGAGTGGCGCTGCACACGCGAGTGCTGTCGTCGCGCGGAGCGCCGGCCCGAGTGCGGAGACCGTGCGCGCAGGGAATCGTGCTCGTGTCGGCCATGGGCGGCGCGGTGAGATCGTCCGCTAGAGTGCCTACCGGGAGCCGGACGATAGCGCCCGGATGACGCGGCGCGCAACCGTCACGACACACGCCGGGCGCGCTGCTCCCTCCGCTCGAGCCGCGGGAGGTGTCGTATGAGTAGGATCGGATCGGGCACGAAGGCGTCGTGGTACGCCCGGATCAAGGCCAGCGTCGTGTACGTCGCGCTGGCGGTCGCGCTGGGGCTGGTCGCCGTCCTCAGTCTCCAAGCACGTACCCAGCGGGGCGAACTCCGGCGCTACCAGTACCGGACAATGCATCCCTACCCCGGCATGTGGGTTCCGACCGTCCGGGCCGCGACGCTCGCGGGCGACTCCGTGACGATTGGCCGGACCGCACTCGGCCGGCGGCAGGTGCTCATTGCCTTCACCACCACCTGCGACTTCTGTCGTCAGTCGATCCCCCGTTGGAAGCGCCTCTCGGCGGAGTTGGTCGCCGACACGACGCACCAAGCGGAGGTGTTCTGGCTCTCGCTCAGCTCCGCTGACTCGACACGGCGCTACGTGCGCGAGCATCAGATCGCCTTCCCGGTGATCAAACTCCCCGAGGCGAAGCTGGAGCGAGTGTATCGCACGAATGCGGTACCCGTGATTGTTGTGCTCAGCGATAGCGGGCGCGTGGTGTACTCGCGCGCAGCAGTGCTGTCAACCAGGGCGGCCATCGACTCGGTGCTCGCGGCGGTGCGTGCTCGGCTTCAATCGCCACCGTGTGCGGTGAGACTGACACGCGCTGATTGCCCGTGATACGCTCTACGGCAGTTGCTTTGGCGTCGGGGCCGGCACGCGCTCGAAATCGCGCGCGCTCGTTCGGGTGCGCTGGAGGATCACGCGGCCGTCGGCCTGGACGGCGAAGACGCGGCGGCGCACGGCGCCAGCATCGGCGATCGCCCCCAGCGCGGCGCGCCGGCGGTCGTAGTCCGGGTGGATCATCGGCTGGCACTCCGGCAGGGACTCGTCGAAGACCCCGGGCGCAAACCACTCCGAGTAGACGTCGAGTAGCTTCTCGCGCGGGTAGCGCCAGAACACTTGGTCGGTGACCCGCAGCCGGTCCTGCGGCAGCCCCGTCACCGGCCCGTCGAGCGGCTCGCCGACGAAGACCACCTGCGGCCCGATCCCCCGGAACTCCGGGCCGTGGCCGAAGATGCTCCCGTTATCACTACCGAGCGCGATGATGTTCGGCACGAACGGGTTGTCGACGTCCTCCGCCGTGCCGACGAACTCGAAGTCCGCGCCCGAGAGGTCGAGCAGGCCGGGGTTGAACACGCGGTGATCGATCGCGTCGGTGGCGAGGATCACTGCCTTCCCCGGTGCCAGCGGGTATTCTCGCCCGGCGCCCGGGAACTGCCAGAGCGCGCGGGTCCACAGCCCCGCCACGTCCGTGCGGTACTTCGCCGTCTCGGTGCACGGGAAGTTGGGCGCCAAGTCCCTAAGCGACACCTCCATGACCTTGCCCACGACCTTGCGGTCGAGGTAGATCGTGGTGTCGGCGTTGTTGGCCAGCTCAAGGTAGGTGCCGTGAGGATGGGTGAGGAATGAGGCCGTCGGCGGGGCATACTCGTAGATCTCGCTGATCACGAGCGAGCCGCGCCGACCCAAGACCGCCTCCACGCGCCCGCTCGCCGCCGGCGCCTCGACCAGGATCTCGCCCCCACCCCCGAACGCCGTCACGTCGGCGTTCTCCGCGCCCAGCCGCGCCGCCTCGGCCGCCGCGAGCGCGCGCTGGACCGACACGCTGTAGACGCCCGGCAACAGCTCGGCGAACTTGACGACGCCGGCCGCGTCGGCCGTCGCCGTCTGCCGGCTTGAGGCTGTGCCCCGCCGTGTGATCGTCACCTCGGCGCCGGGGAGCACCCCAGTGGCAAGGCCAAGCGTGCGGGCGAGCGCCGTGTCCTCCGGCGCGACGCCCACCGTCACGGTCAGCGTGGCGCGCTGGACGCTGCCGCCGCCGCCCCCGGAGTTCCCCCCGCCGCCCGTCGAGGTCGTATCGCCGGGCCGCTTGGCCCCCGTGATCTCCGTGACGTCCTGCCGGCACGCGGTGACGCTCAGGCCGGCGCCGAGCAGTAGGCAGAGCGCGAGCAGCCGCGCGGACCGACAGCGGAGCAGGCGGGTGCTGAGGGCGTCGGGCATCGGGACCTCCGGCAGCGCGGGCGGGGCACTACGGCGGCATGCGGCAGTGTGCGCCGCGGCACTCCCCTAGAGTACACGCGCGGTGGGGGTGGGACAACGGCGCTCGCCCGCGCGTCGGCGCGCGACTGATCCCGCGCACGCGATGCGCCTGCCGCGCGCGTGCACCTCGGCCACGATCGCATCCTCCCACGCATCCCCGCGCGCCGGCGGCTCCTCGCCGTCGCCGATCTTATTCCGCATCGGGGCCCTCCCGTGCTCCCCGGCGTGTCCGGCGCTTCCAGCAGGTCTTCCGGCGTGCATCGCGTTGCGGACTGCTTCGCGCCCCCCCACGCTCTCTGCCAGACGACGGGCCGAGCGACTAGAGTTCAGCCATGACCAAGGCGACCGCGACGACCCCCGAAGAGTTCGACCGCGTCATCGCCGAAGGGGTCGCACTCCAGGAGCATCTCCCGTGGCTGCAGATGATCGCCGTCGGCGGCACCGCGGCCGCGATGCACGCGCGGCATCGCTACTCCGGTGACACCGACCACGTGACGCTCTTCCTCCGCGAGAACTTCACGGTGGTCGCCGAGGAGCTCGAGCGGTGGCCTGGGTGGCGAACCAATCGGCTCAACGCGCCCGTCCTGATCCTGGGCGAGCGGCATGACGTCGAGCTCGGCGTTCGCCAGTCACGTCGCGCCGTACCATACGAGATCGCCAGGGTCCGGGGACTCTGGGTGCCTACCGCACCGGAGGCGCTCCGGATCAAGGCGTACGTGGCGGCCACTCGCCGGGCGACGCGCGACTTCGTGGACGTTGCGGCGCTCGCTGACCTTGTTGGGTGGGACGCGAGCCTGACTGCGCTCTCGTACCTGAATCTGCTCTACGAGCCGGTCGGGAATCAGACCGCACTGACGAAGTTCGCCGAGTGCTGTCATCAGGAGCCACTCGACCTCGAGCGCACCGACCTGTCGCACTACAAGGGGCTTCGCCCGCCGTACGACGACTGGACGGTGGTCCGCAGGACGTGTCGGGCGCTGGCCAGCGAGCTGCTCGTCATGGAGATGGAGAGCGCACTGCCGGCGACGCTCGATGCGATCACCGGCTCGCCCGAGTTCCAGCCGAACGTGCTCGGCACGCCCCGCCCGCGGCCCGCGCCTCCGTAGCACGGCACCTGCTACGCTTCCGTCATCCATCGCCATGGACTTCACTCGCTCGACGAGCGTGCCCACGCTCCTCGACCTGGTCAACGTGCTGGGGCGCGGCAGCACCGACGACTGGCGGCGCCTCTACGCGCGCGCCAAAGCGGAGCCGGCACTCCGGGCACGGATCGCGCGCGCGCTCGAGATGGTGGACCCCGAGACCGGTGAAGCACGTGCACTGTGGGGCGTGCTCCTCGACGCGCTGGACCGCCGGGCGCCGGAGGGCGACGCGGCCGCTCGCTAGCGTAGCGACGACACGGCGCCAGAACGGGAGGCCCTGGTTCGGGAGCCGCTCCTGCGGGACGACGATGGGGAGCACCGCCGGCGGCGCACGGCCGTCACCACCGCCCGCCGAGCAGCGCGTCGGAGGGCATCGTCAGCTCCAGCCCGAAGCGCACCGGCGGGTAGAGCAAGCTCGAGTGCGTGGCGTCGCCGAAGTTCCCCGTCTTGTCGAGCACGTTGAAGGCGTAGAAGGAGAGCCGCCCGCCGAGGGGCATTGTCTTCGCCACCTGGAGCCCCATGATCCAGTCGGGGCGCGGGCTCAACGCCTGCACCGTGAGTCCGGTGCGCGTGAAGCGCACATCCCGGAACTCCGGGTTCCCGCGCTCTGACATCGGCACCGGCACCAGCTTCCCGGCCCGCGTCACGTAACCGGCCCAGGAGAGCGTGTCGGTGCCACCGATATCGCGCCGCTCCTGCTTCACCGTCTGCTGCACCACCGCGGTCACCACGAGCCCGAGGTCCGGCTGCTGGTGGATCAGGCGGTAGGTGACGAGGTCGCGCTTCCCCGTGCGCTCCGCGCCCTCCCAGTACGGGATGCGCGGCACGCGCTGGTCCACCTGGAACGACGACACGCGCGTGAAGGGCCCGAAGTCCGTGTCCCCACTCCGGAAGCGCGTCTCCGTCCAGGCGCCCGCCACCTCCACCCGCGTACGCACCGCCGGAATCTCCGGCAGCGCCAGCGTCACCTCCCACCCCGAGCTGCCGAGCGTCGCCCCGTTCGCCGGGCGATCGAGGAAGATCGGGACGGTGTCCGCGCCGATGGCCGGCTCCACGATGCGACCCGGACGCCCCGTCCCGCGCCCGGTGTCGGCCAGCGCGTAGATGTCGCGGAGCAGGAACTCGGGCTCGCGCCGGATGGCGACGGCGCCCCGGATCTCATCGTCGTAGCGCGTCACGGCCAGCGTGCCCCCCCGCGTGCCGCCGAGCGCGCCACCCTGGCGCCCGAGCCCCAGGTCCAGCTCGAGCCCCGCCTCGCGCTTGGTGGCGCGCGAGAGCCCGAGGCCCGGGTTCGTGGGGTCGCGGACGAAGGTGGTGAGCACGGCCAGCCGCTCGGCCGGCGCCGGGGTGAAGCGGTTCACGTTGACGACGTCGAACCACTGCGCCGCCGGGTAGAGGTCGGCGGTGCTCGGCAGCTTCGCCGTGCGGCCCACCGCGCCGCGGAGCCGGAGCCACGGGCGCGGCGAGAGCTGCGCGTTGAGCCTCGGCTGCATGGCGGCGGAGCGGGAGGCGGAGAGCCACGTCGTCCCGTCGTGGAGCACATCGAGGCGGAGGCCGGGCTGCACGTCGAGCGACATGCCCGCCGGGAGCGGGCGCGTGAAGCGGCCGTCGAGGTAGACCGCGCTACTCGCCACCGCCGGGAGCGAGTCGTTGCGACGCGGGCGGTCGAAGCCCTGCACGCCGTTGAAGGTGGACTGCGGCGGCGTGGCGATGTCGAACTGGTAGCCGGGCCCGGCGTTCCACTCGCGCCGCAGCTCGCCCCCGGCGCGGAGGCGGCCGTCGAAGCCGAGGAGCGCGCGCGTCACGTCCCCCTCGAGCCGGAGGTAGAGGAGGCGCGGGTCCCCGGCGAGCCTAACACGCGCGAGGTAGTCGCCGGCCACGAAGCGCCCTATGGATCGGCCCTCGGTGAGGCGGTCGGTGAACGCTTGCGCCGGCCGGGTGCGGAGCGCCTGGATGTCGGAGCGTTGGATGGTCCGGTCGTACGCCGCCGTCAGCTCCACCGCCGCCGTCCGCGAGAGCGCGAGGCGCGCCCGCTCAGCCAGCCTGAGGCCGTAGTCGCGCGTGAAGGAGGCGCGCCCGGGGAGGATCTCCGGCTGCTCGGGGCTCCGCACGCTCAACTGCCAGTAGTCCAGGCGCGTGTCGAGCGTGAGGCGCGTGCGGTCGGCGTCGAGCGTGGCCGCGCCGCGCGCGTTGGCGTCACCCCCCAGCGCCACCTCGCCCGTCTGGCGCCCGAGCCGCGCGCGGTGGGCGAGCTGGCCGGCCACGCGGTAGTTGGCCTCGCGAGTGAGGCCGGGGGAGACGCGCGTCTGCGCGTAGTTGAGCGTGGAGGTGAGCGCGTGCCGGCCGGCGACGAGACCGCGCCCGCCGAGGAGGCTCGCCTCGACCGTGCGCGCGTCGAAGCGGATGGCGCCCTCGGGTGCCACCTCGGCGGCGCGCGTCTCGACGACGATGGCGCCCTGCGTGAGGTCCCCGTAGCGGGCCGACGGGAGGCCGCGGATCACCTCCACGCGCTCGAGCGTGGCGGCCGGGATGCGGCGGAGGTCAATGCCGCCGCCGGCCGCCGTGGGGACGCCAATCTCGCCGCGCGGGCCCAGCGACTGGAGGTTGGCGTTGTTCGAGAGCGGCACGCCGTCGAGAACGATGAGCGTGCCGAAGGAGGCGATGTCGGCGCCGGAGCGGTCGCCCTGCGTGAGCCCCGGGCCCGTGGTCGTGGTTGGCACGGCGCGGAGGCCGATCTGTGCGAACCCGTCGAGGCCGGGCGGGGAGAGAACGACGCCGGGGACCAGCTCGAGGACGCCGGCGAGGCTGGCGGCCGTCTGGTTGGCGATGGCGTCGCGGTCAATGACGCTCGCGGTCCCGAGCTCGCCCTTGGCGCGCCCAGCGGGGTCGGCGGTGACGAGCACGCGCTCGAGCTGGAGCGCGGTGCGGGCGAGGGCGATGTCCTGAGCGAGCGGCACCGTACCGCCGGCGGGCGCGGTGACCGGGACGCGGGCCGGCGCGTAGCCGATGCGGCGCGCCTGGAGCACCTGCGGGCCGGGCGGCACGTCCGCTAAGCGGTAGCGGCCGGCCGAGTCGGCGAGGGCGGCGAGGCGCGTGCCCTCGACGGCGACGAGCGTGCCCGGAACGGGCTCGCCCGTGGCGCGGTCGGTGACGCGGCCGGTGATCATCGCGCCGCTCGCGGCGCGCGGCGTCCGCTCCT
>JBBJNN010000100.1:0-18990 GCA_037720885.1 Gemmatimonadaceae bacterium
TCCAGTCGACGAGCGCGATAGTGGGCGGTGTCCGCGGCCCGCGCCCGGAGTCGGAGTAACGGGCGGGCGTCACGTCGCCGCCGTCACGTCGCCGCCGTCACGTCGCCGCCGTCGCGCGCGCCGGAGCGTCACGCCCGGCCCCAACCGGCGCCGGGCGGCGCGTCGGCGCATACGCCACCTCCAGCAGCCGCGGGAGCACGGCGCGCGCGTCAAAGTACGCCGCCGCCACCTCGCGCGCGGCCAGGCAGTGGCGCTCGTAGTCGCCGGCGATCTCCCGTAGCCCGGCCAGTGCATCGTCGGGCGTCGCGAACGCGACGACCCCGGCGTCCGCCGCGAGCCAGTCGGTGAAGCCGGTGTCCTGCGTCAGCACCGGGCGGCCGCTCGCCAGGTACGCGGCGCTCCGCTCGCTAAACCAACCGCTCCGGCTCTCGACGTAGCCGTGCTTCGCCACGGTGAACTCCCCCTTGGAGCCCGCGATGTAGCATTGATACGTCCAGGGATCGCGCGTCGGATCGAGCGGGTTGCGGACGCCCCATCGGGCGCGCGCGAGGAGCTCCCGCGGCGCGGACGGGCTGCCGATGGCGAGCTCCAACCGCTCGGTGGTGCGCCGCGGTAGGTCGAGGTACGGCCCGAAGGATTCCGACTTGGCCGCGAAGCGCCGCCCGCCGTACTCGCGCGCCGGGTAGCTATCCCACTGCATCACGGTGGTGAACGGCGCGTCTGCGCGCCCCGGCGTCACGGGCCAGGCGTCGAGCACCACCGGCTGCCGGGTGGCGCGCCAGGGGAAGTTATCGTCGGGGACGGAGGATCGTCCCGCTTCGATGTTCTCTCCGAACGAGAGGAAGGCAGTGTGCCGGGACGCCGCGTCGCGCGCGGCGCGATCAGTGAGATGCCGGATCTGCGTGAACACCGGGTCGGTGTCGACGAGGGCCCGCGATGGCACGCCCTCCAGCCAGGGGCGGAGGGGGTTGACGCCGGACAGGTTGAGCAGCAAGTCAGCGCTCGCGCAGACGCCGAGAGCATGGCCGGCGGCCGGGCCCTTCCACGCGCCGGCGTGCGCGTCGTGGTATGCCCAGCGCTCCCCCAGCCCCACGCGCTCGAAGGCGCGCGCCGCGAACTCGAGGCCGTACGCGGGGTCGGTGCCCATCGCGTCACGCGAGGGGTCGTAGCAGGCGGGGTAGTCGTCGCTGTCCTCCAGGAAGTAGACGTCGTGCCCGAGGCGCGCGAGCCCCATCACGTACTGCAGGTGGTGCCACACGAGCCCGCCAAGCGGCCCGCGGATGATGTAGCCGAGGACGACGATACGCATCGCGGACGACCGGGCGGGCCGCGGCTCGCGCTCAGACATCGAACTCCGGGCGCATCGCGAGGAGGTGCCGCTCTCGCCGGCGCACCTCCTGCTTCAGCTCCGGCGTGTAGTAGCGCTCCCACTTCTGTTCCGCGGTGCGCCCCTTCCCCTGCGGGAGTACCTTGTGGTCGCCGCGGAGGAAGGCGACCTCCTCCGGCGGGTAGCCGACGCGTACGAGGAAGTCGTGCAGCTCCTCGTTCAGGCGGCTGGTGCGCACGAAGCGGACGTCGAACATGTCAGCCCGAAACTGGCCGGCTGACACGTAGTCGTCGTCGAGCTTCGCGATGATGTCGCGCGGGTTCCGGAAGTAGTACTTGATGAAGCGCTCGGTCCACATCCCCAGCCGCGGCTCCGAGCCGTCGCGCTCGGGCGCCGAGATGCAGAACGCTGCGTTGCTGAGCGCGACGAACTCGGCGAAGGAGATGTCGGGGAACCGGGGGTACCGCTCGCGGAAGCCCGGCACGGCACAGAAGTACTTGAGGAACTCGCGCCGCTTCCACCATCCGAACTCGTACTCGGACACGTACAGGTCGTAGGGGCTGCGGATGGTGGCGAGGACGGGCTTCTGCCGATGCGCGTCGGGTATCTCGCTACACGTGCCGTGCTTCAGGTTATGGTAGACGAAGGTGCCGTGGCTCGTCGAGCGCGTGACTTCCACGCGGAGCGTGGTCTGGAAGTGAAACCAGCGGCTCCATTCGACACCGTGCAGTCGCAGGAGCGCGGACGTGACCGAGGTTCCCCCCGTCTTGGGCTCGTGCACGTATACGAACCGGTCGGTGAAGATCACGGCTCGGGGTCTGTGTGCTGCGCCTCCGCCCGCGCGCACTCACGGAGTGCCGCGGCGCGGACGTCGGGGGTGTCGTCCGGCTCCAGGACGCGAACCATCCGGTAGGGGTCGCCCACCACCACGGCGTACGGGGACACGTCACGCTCGACGATAGCCTTGCAGCCGATGATGCAGCCGCGCCCGAGCGTCACCCCGGGGAGAATCACCGCGCCGAAACCCACCCATACGTTGTCCTCGAGTACGACCGGCCGGGGCATGTTCACCGGCGGGAGGCGCCGCAGCGGGTCGGCCGCCGCGGCGCGGAGCGCGGCCCGCCGTGCAAGAGCCGGGGTGTCGCGCCCGGGCCAGCTGTCGGTGATCACCACCCCCCACGAGAGGAGGCAGTGCGCGCCGATCGTCACGCGCTCGTTGCAGATGACGTACGTGCCGTTGAGCACTGTGTACGCGCCCACCGTCACCCGGCCGCGCGGGCCGACGACGAAGGTCGCGCGGTCGTACGCGCCGCAGGCGTCCCCGAGCGTGAGCCCCGGCATCTGCTCGGAGGCAAAGGCGGCGAAGCCGTACGAGCTGTCGAGATAGACGTCTCGGCCGAGGACGACATTGGAGGGGATGCCGCCCGGGTACCAGTCGTCCGGCAGGTACATGCGCGCGCCGGCCGCGACGGGTTCGGCGACCGAGCCGGTCACGCGGCGGCGCCGGGCTCGACCGGCCGGGCGGGGTTGCCGGCCACGTGCGCGCCGGCCAGGACGTCGCGCAGCACCACCGCGCCCGGCGCGATCACCGCCCCCGCGCCGACGCGCACGCCCTTGAGGATCGTGGCGTTGTACCCGATCCACACGTCGTCACCGATCACGACGGGGCGGACGTCGATGCGCGGGCGGCGGCAGCGGTCGCCGACTGGGGAGAGAGCGACGGTGTCGGCGATGCGGGCGGCGGGCGCGACCGGGTGGAAGTCGGAGTCCGCGATCGTCACGCCGCCGGCCACGAGCACGTGCGAGCCCAGGGTGATGCGCTCCGAGCAGACGAGGGAGGCGTTGGCGAGGTAGCAGCCGTCGCCGATCTCGATGACGGCGC
Source organism: Gemmatimonadaceae bacterium (assembly GCA_037720885.1). GTDB lineage: Bacteria > Gemmatimonadota > Gemmatimonadetes > Gemmatimonadales > Gemmatimonadaceae > JACMME01. The sequence continues at coordinate 3,210 of JBBJNN010000100.1, forward strand.
GCTCCTCCGCCGCGAGCGACGTGCGCCAGATGGTGACGTCGCGCCCGATGCGTAGGCCGACGGCGCGCTTGGAGAAGTAGTGCTTGAAGCAGAACGACGAATCAACGACGACGTTCTCGCCGACCTCGATGTTGGCCGGGATGGGGCCGTGGTACCAGTCGCCTGGGATCGACGCGCCTGGGACGAGCCGGTGGAGAGCGGGCGCGGCGCCGCCCGCGCCGGCATCGGTCACGCCGCCCACCGCCGGAACGCGAGCACGGCGTTGAGCCCGCCGAAGGCGAAGGAGTTGGACAGCGCGTACTCGACCTCGCTCTCGCGCGCGACGTTCGGGATCACGTCGAGGTCGCACGCCGGGTCGGCCTCCGTGAAGTTCGCGGTCGGCGGGAGGATACCTGAGCGGAGCGCGAGCAGCGTCGCCGCCGCCTCGAACGCGCCCGACGCGCCGAGGGCATGCCCGTGCATCGACTTGGTCGCGCTCACGGCGAGCCGGTCCGCATGACCGCCGAAGACATCACGGATGGCCGCCACCTCCATCGGATCGTTCGCCGCGGTGCCGGTGCCGTGCGCGTTGATGTACGTCACCTGCTCGGGTCGGATGGACGCGTCGGCGAGCGCGGCCCGCATCGCGCGAGCGGCACCGAGCGCCGACGGCTGCGTGATGTGGTGCGCGTCGGCCGACATCCCGAAGCCGACTACCTCGCCGTAGATCGTCGCCCCGCGCGCGAGGGCCGCGTCGAGCGACTCGAGCACGATCATGGCGCCCCCCTCGCCGAGGATCATCCCGCGGCGGTCCTTGGAGAACGGGCGGCACGTGTCGGGCGAGACCGCGCGGATGGCCTCCCACATCTTGAGATGGCCGGGAGTGAATGGGGATTCGCTCCCGCCAGCGATGGCCAGATCCGCCATGCCGTGACGCACCATGTGAAATGCGTGGCCGATCGCGTGATTCGCTGAGGAGCAGGCCGTGGAAATGGTGAAGACGGGGCCGGTCACGCCCGTCTCGATGGAGATCTGGCTCGCCGCTGCGTTGTCCATCGCGCGTGGGATGCTGAACGGGTGCGCGCGGGCGCGACCGTTCGTGTTCAGTTCGGCCAATACCTTGTGCTCGGCGACCCTCCCTCCAAGACACGAGCCAGTCACGATGCCGGTGCGCTCGCGCAGTGTCGGCGTCCACTCTATGCCGGCGTCCGCCACCGCCTCGCGCGCCGCGATCATCCCGAAGTACGTGAACCGGTCCATCAGGTCGGCGTGCTTCTGCTCGAAGTGCGCCAACGGATCGAAGTCACGTACCTCCGCGCCATTCGCGAAGCGTAGCGAGCTACAGTCCACGGATGTGATTGGCGCGATCCCCGATCGCCCGGCACGCAGCGACTGCTCGAACTCGTTGCGATCGCGCCCGAGCGCCGAGATCACGCCGATGCCCGTCGCGACGACGCGCCGCTCGGGCACCGATCAGCTTCCCACGGCGGAGCCGCCGGCGGGGCCCTTGGGGCGATGACGCCGCAGGCACTCGATCGCCTGGCCGATGTCCCGGATGGCGAGCACCTCCTCGTTCGGGATGCTCACGTCGAACGCCGTCTCCAGGTCGGCGACCATCGCGACGCCGCCCAGCGAGTCGATCCCCAGCTCCTCGAACGAGCTTCGCGGCGAGAGCTTCTCGCGCGGGATGTTCTGGGTCTCGGCGATCACCGAGAGCACCCTTTCGACGAATTCGTCGGACACGATCCCTCCTGCTGCAGTGTGGCGGTCGAGATGACCGGTCAGTTGCCGAGCTGTGCGAGCATGCGCCCGAGCACCCGGTCGCTGTCGAAGTACTCCTCGGCGATCGCCCGCGCCGCGGTGGCGTGCATCGCCGGGTCAGCCGCCACGCGCGCGAGTGCGCCCGCCGCCCCCTCGAGCGTGTCGAAGGCGAGCAGCCCGCATCCACTCGGCAGGTACCGCGACCATCCAGTGTCCTGCGTCACGACCGGGCGACCAGACGCCAGGTAGCAGGCGGAGCGGCACGAGAACCAGCCCGTGCGCGCCTTCACGTACGTCTCCTTGGCCACGGAAAGCTCCCCGCACGACCGCTGGATGAAGGTGCGATACGCCCCCCAATCGGGCGCGTGCTCGGCGGGATCGAGCACCCGCCACCCCTGCCGCCGAGCGTCGTCCGCCGGGAAGCACGCGCCCGCACCCCCCGTCTGCCCGACCGCGACCGCGAGCCGGAGCTGCGGTACCGCGGCGGGAAGCTCGACGAATCGGCGAAATTCCACATCCTTCTGCCCCCAGCTCTCCCCGTCGTACAGCAGGGCACGCGCGGCCGTCCAGTTCATCAGGGTCGTGAACGCGGCGTCCGGGGTGGGGGGGAGCGCGGCCACGGGCCACTGGGAGAGGCAGATCGGCTGTCGCGTGGGCAGCCAGCGGACGCCACACGCCGGTATCCGGCAGTCCGGCGCGCCAACATTCTCGCCGAAGGTGAAGTGGTGCGTGTGCCCCTCGACTGTCTCCCGCATCCCCGGCCGGCCAGGGGTGAAGCCGGACTGCGACGTGTACTGCACCTGCGTGAACATCGGGTCCGAATCCACCAGCACGCGCACCGGGATCTCACGGTACTCGTCGCGGAGATACGTGGAGCAGGAGATGTTGAGGAAGACATCTGCCGTGCGGCATACCTCGCGCACCGCCGCGACGCTCATCCCGAAGCACTCCCCCGAGGCCTCGTCGCGGTACGCCCACCGATCGCGCATGCCGAACGCCTCCATCACCGCGGCCAGATGGGCGACGTTGGCCGAAGCGTCGGAGCCGTCGATATTCTTCGCCTGGTAGACGGGCCAGAGGCGTGTGTCCTCGACGTAGTAGACGTCGTGGCCAAGCGCAGCGAGGCCGGCGGGGTACTGCACGTAATCCCACGTGACGCCTCCGGCCGGGAGGAGGCCGAGGTACCCGCCGACAATGATGCGGAGCGGCTCGGTCCCACGCGCGCGGTCAGTCGTTAGCGCTGACATACCACCGCGCCGGCGCGACCGCGCTCGCTGGGATCGCGTGGTCGAGGACGTGCACGACGATGACCGACTCGTAGGAGTCGGGCGAGAAGCCGAGTGCGCGCACCACCGGCTCGAGCACGGGGCTCGCCAGCACCGCGACCTTGTGGAGGGGACGGTCGCCGGGCATCACCGACTGCTCGTCGGCGACCTGGCAGGCCGCGGTAAGCGTGGCGCGGAGCGAGTCACCGGCGTCCGCGGCAAGCAGGTCGCAGATCAGCCACTGACGGTCGCCTTTGCGCTGGGACCCGACCACACCGACCAGCTCGCCGCCGCGCTCGATGGCGGTGATCGCGTAGGTGCCGACGGAGAACTTCCAGGCGAGCGTGCGCGCGTTCCGCACGACGGAGCAGCCGTGGAGCGATGACGCGACATCCCACAGCCGGTCCACACGCGCATCCCATGCCGGGAGCGGCCCCGACGTATACCCGTCCGGAAGGTGGAGGGGTGCCGACAGCGGCAGCTTGAGGCTCCACAAGCGGAACTTCCCCGTCTGGAAGAACGGAAACATCCTAAGAAGGCGCTCCCAGCGCGGGTCGGGCACCATGTGGATCAACTGGACGCCGTCGGCGCGGAGCGCCTTGGTGGCAAAGAGATACATCGCTACGGCCGGCTGCCGGAGGGGGTTTACACTCCGCACAGCCTCGCGCATTGTCTTGGTGATGATGGTCCCGAACGGCCGGGTGGCGCGCACGACGTGACCGTCCACGGACACCTGCGTCGGCATGAAGCGGAACTGGCCGAGGAGGGCGCCTGTGAGGCGGTCACTCGCCATGACGACGCGCGGCTCGCCGAACGGCGCGGCGAGAAACCACTGCGCCAATTGCTGCGTGCCCCAACCGGATTCTTCCTCCCACTGCCGGTCCAGTGCCTCCATGTCGCCCGAATCTGCGAAGCGGTATTCGATTGGCATCGCCGTCAATCTCCCGGGTTGACGTACCAACGGTCCGGCATGACGGCCTCGCAAGAAAGGCCTGGGTCGAGTGTCGCGCACACGAATGCGAACTTGTAGGCGACCGGCTCGAATCCGAGCTCGTGCAGCGCCGGGCGCAGCGTTGACGTCTCCATCGCCTGTAGCGCGGCGAAGGGGAACACGGTGCCGGCGTGTTGCGCTTCGGCCACCGCGCCGGCGCACGCCGCGAGGACGGCTGGCAGCTCGCCGGGGCTGCGCGCCAGAATATCCGCGATGAGTCCCGTCTTGCGCTTGATGGCGGCGTATCCCACCAGCGCGCCGCTCCCTGGCTCACGCGTCTCGATCATGATCCGCCCACCGTTCTTGAATCGGAGCCAGCTACGCGATCGCACGACCCCGCATTGGATCGGGAACGTGTCCACGGCCGTTTGCCAGAGCTCGTCGTAATCTGCCCCGAAATCCTCAGCCTGGCGTGCGAGCAGTCCGCGCGAGGCGCGGGCCACTGTCGCGCCGATGCTCGCGAGCGGCAGTGCGACACACCTGTACTCCGAGATCGCAAAGTCTCCCCGCGGGATGCCGAGGCGCTGCGACCAGCGAAAGAACGGGAGCCAGGCGTGCTCCGGCAGAGCGTAGACGAGGCCGAACCCGGCGGCGGCGGCTGCCTCGGCGCCCACCACGTACAACCTGATTACCGGATGCTCTCGGCTTCGCGCCGACCCGCTCCGCAGGCTCTTCGCGAGGATCGGCGCCGACAGGCGTAGTGCCCGCACCTCGCACCCGCCAACGGTGAGCACCGACGGCGTGAAGATCTCCTGGCCCGCGATCTGGCCCGCGTCGTCCACGCCCACGACGGTCGTGCACGGCCCGTGCGGCGTGTCGATGTACCACTGCCGCCACGTCTCAGGCGTCAGCGATCCCCAACCGGCCTCCTCCTCCCACAGCCGGAGGACACCGGGGAGGTCGCACTCACGGTATGAACGGTAGGTGAGATAAGTCGACACTGTGTTTGCGCTACGGGCGGCTCTGCTGTGAGGAAGGATGCGCCGTGTGACGGGAGGCGGCGGCAGGTTGCGGACTACAGCGCCGCGACGTGCTGGTGCCGGTACAACCGCGCGTACACGCTCTCCCGCTCGAGGAGCGCCTCGTGCGTGCCGCGCTCCACGATGCGCCCCTCATCCAGGGCGAGGATCTGGTCGGCGCGCCGGATCGTCGAGAGGCGGTGCGAGATGACGAAGGTGGTCCGGTCACGCATCAGCCCCGACAGCGCCTCGAAGATCAGCGATTCGGTGTGCGCGTCGAGCGCCGACGTGGGCTCGTCGAAGACGATGATCGGCGCGTCCTTGAGCACCGCGCGGGCGATCGAGATCCGCTGTCGCTCACCCCCGGACAGGGTCGCGCCGCGTTCGCCGATGACGGTATCATAACCCTCCGGCAGCCGCTCGATGAACGAATGCGCGTGGGCCACCGTCGCCGCCTCGACGATCTCCGCTCGGGTCGCGCCCGGGCGCCCAAAGGCAATGTTGTCCGCGACACTGATCGGGAAGAGATACGGATCCTGCAGCACGAGCGAGACGTTCTCGCGGAGCGACCGGAGCGAGAGGTCACGGATGTCGTGGCCGTCCACCCGCACCGTCCCCTCCCACGGGTCATACAGCCGCGACAGGAGCGCGACGAGCGACGACTTCCCTGCCCCCGTCGCCCCAACGATCGCCGTGATCTGCCCCGGGGAAGCACGGAAAGAGATCCTCCGGAGCACCGGGCGCGGCTCCCCTCCGGTCCCAGCCTCCGCGTACCCGAACGTCACGCTCTGGAAAGCCACCTCGCCGCGCGCCCGCCCCAGACTCGCCGGGTGCGACGCTTCCGGCACCTCCTCTCGCGCATCCAGTACGTCGAAGACACGCCGCGCACGCGCCGCGGCGGCGATCGCTGCGCCAACCGCGATCGAGAGCGTGTTGACCGGGCCATACAGCGCCGCCAGGTAGCTCAGGAACACGAGCAGATCACCGAGCGTCAGGCGCCCGGCGAGCACACGGGATGCCCCCAGCCCGAGCAGCAAGGCGGCGGCACCACCGGTGACCACCGCCGTGAGCTGATTGTAGGCCGTGCCGACGTAGGTCGAGCGAGTGTAGGCGTCCCCAAGCACGCGCGCCCGGTCCTGGAGCTTCTCCTCCACGTACTTCTCGCGGGCGAAGCCCTGGATCACCCGCACCGCGGACAGGCTCTGCTCCACGAACGCCATCAACGCACCCTGACTCTTCCACTGCTGCGCCGAGGCCGCGTTCATCGGCTTGGCGTAAACCGCCAGCACGACCCCGAGCAAGGGCACGACCGCGATCGCGACCCACGCCAGCATCACGTCGAGCCGCGCGAGGACCACGAACATCCCCACGAGGGTGAGGAGCGAGATCACCGCCGGGAGAACAACGCCTGCCACGGCGGCCTGGATGACGAACACGTCGCTCCCGACACGCTGCATCAGGTCGCCCACGGTGTGGCGGCCGTGGAAGGCGAGCGACAGCCGCTGGAGCCTTGCGAAGACGTCCCGCGACAGGTCGAGGACCATCCGCTGGCCAACGGCCATCGTCACCGTGCGTACCCAGACACCCGCCGCCGCGGCCGCGACGACCGTGAGCAGAGCGGCGACCACCGACCAGGCGATGAGCCCCCGCGCCCCGGCACCGCCCGGGAGATGCCCGGCGACCGCCGCCAGCCACGGCGGGAGCGGCCGCCCCGCGAGCGCGTAGTCCACCACCACCTTGATCGGCCATGGGCGCGCCAGCTCGAACGCGGCGCCTACCAGCGCGAGCACGAAGACGCGCGCCAGCTTCGTCCTGAAGGGTGCCGCGTAGCGGAGGAGCCGCAGGACCACGTTCGCCGCCGTCGCACGCGCACCCCGCGCATCGGTGCGCGTATCGTTCACGACACCGACCTCGTCGGCTCGTCGAGGACGAGCAGCAGGTACCGGTGGGCTGCGATCATCCCTGGAGGCGCGCTCCGTCCGGCGGCGCCTGCCGCCTGAACGCGGCCAGGGGGGCGCGCCAGCGCGACACCGGCGCCTGCTTGCCTGTTGGGGACTCGTCGCCCGCCGCGCCGCTCGCACTTCCCTCCACCACTATCGTCAGCCCGACCTCCCGCTCTCCTGGCGCCACGGCCGCAGGCGCTGCCACCATCGGCACCGCCTGCACCTGCTGGATCGCCCTAAGTGTCGCGGACATCGCGCGCGCGCACTCGAACACCGGGCGCAGCGTGATGATCGCGGCCAGCGCCCCCAGCACGACCGCCGCCGTCACGGCACCGTTCACCACCGCGCTGCTTGCCAGCACAGCGAAGAGGAGGGTGAGCCAGAGCACGCCCCCCGAGCACCACGGCCAGATGCGAATCCGCGTGAGCTGGCGGCCGGCGCCATGTTCCTCGACGGTTGTGAACAGACGGACGGCCCCGAGCATGCCGCCGCGCACCTCGAGGTCCCAGCGGTCGAAGTCGCCGCCGCGCGCCGTTGTCGCACGCTGCGCGCGGAGCGAGCTCTCCAGCGCGTGGAGCCGCGCCTCCGGCGCCTGCCACCGCTCGCTCCAGAGCACGGCCGAACGCGAGCGCGGAATCGCAAGTCCGCCCGCGACTCGCCGCCACGGGGTCAGTCCTTCCCGGAGCCGGCCGTTCAGCCGGGCGAGCGGCTGGATGATGTGGAGCACCGTCGTCAGCGTGTACCGCTTGAATCGCCCGCGGCGCGAGCTCGGCAGGCTCGGGAAGGTGAGCCCCCACGCGCTCGACGCCGCGTGCGTCACGAGCGCCGCGATCGCAACGCCGAGGAACGGGAGCGCGAGGAGGAGCGGCTCCCACAGCACGCCGACCGCGGAGAGCGCGGCGAATGCGAAGATGACGAGATACCACTCCGGCATCATCAGCAGCGACCGGAACGAGCTCGGCGCCGGCTGGTAGACGCTCTGGAAGAGCGCCGTCCCCCACGTGCCGTGATAGATGCGCGCGTTCCGCCAGCCCAGGGCCTGCGTGAGGTAGGAGGCGTAGATGCGGCCGGCCCACGGGATGTGCCCCGCGGTGTTGTACTTCTCCGGCCACTTCCGCTCGAGCATCGCCTCGGCCTTCCCGTACCCGCGCTGCTGACGCCAGTACGTCTTGACCGAGTTGCGCCGGTGGTGCCAGACGAGCGCCGCCGGGCTGAAGCCGAGCTTGCCGCCCCGCTCCTGGAGACGCCAGCAGAGGTCCACGTCGTCCCCAGCGGCGCGGAACTGCGGGTCGAAGCCGCCGATCGCCTCCAGCGCCGACTTCCGGAACGCCATGTTGCAGCCGGGAATGTGCTCCGCCTCCGTGTCCGAGAGGAGCACGTGCACCGGCCCGCCAGGCGCGTGCGCCACGCAGTCGGCGATCGGACCATCGTCGGCGAGCGGGATGTTCGGGCCGCCGACGCCGACGAAGTCCGTCTTCCGGAACGCCGCGCCGATGTAGTGGAGCCAGTGCGGGTCGGGGAATGCGTCATCATCGATGTAGGCCACGATCTCGCCCGTCGCCGCCTGCATTCCCGTATTGCGCGCCGCGCTCAACCCGCGGTTCTCCGTCCGGATGAGGTGTGCCTCCGGGTACTCGCACACGATCCGAGCGACCTCGTCGGCCGTGGAGCCGTCGTCCACGACGATGACCTCGTAGTCCGGGTAGCGCAGCGCGCGGAGCCCCGCGAGGGTATCGCGGATCGTCCGGTGCCCGTTGTATGAGCAGCACACCACCGAGACGCGCGGCCAGTCCATCTCCGGTGGGAACGGGACTTCGGCGAAGGCACGCGAGACGGCCTCGAGCGCCGGCTTCGGCCGCCGGTCGCGACGCGTGAGCCCGAAGTCCCAGTCCGTGATCTCGTGCCCGCCGCGGTGCCACGCGTCCGTCCACGCGAAGACGAACGCTCCCGCGCACCCGGCCGCGAACGCCGAGCGCACCTGCCAATCGAGCGCGTCGGCCTGCGTCTCCTCCCCGTTGCGGCGGGAGTCGAGCCCGATCTCGCCCATGATCACCGGGCGGTCGCCGCCCAGGTTGTGCAGGCGCGCCAGATACGCGTCGAGCCCCTCCTGCGACTCGAGGTACACGTTGAAGCAGAGGATGTCCACGAACGGCAGGCGCAGATACTCCGTGGACGGGTAATTCACGTAGGTGACGAGCGCGTCGGGATCCTCCGCCTTCACGGCGAGGTACAGGCGCTCGAGGAACGCTTCCACCCGACGCGCGCCGAGCCACCGCACAATCGGCGCGGGCACTTCGTTCCCGATGGCGAAGCAGAGGAGCGCGGGGTGGGCGGCACATGCACGCACGCTCTCGCGTACCCGCCGCTCGATCGCATCCGCTCGCTCCCGCTCGGCCAGGAAGTCCACGTGCTGCTCCCAGGGCAGCCCGACCATCACCCGGAGCCCATGCCGCCACGCGGCATCGAGGAGCCACACCGGCGGCACGGTGTACACACGCACCGCGTTGATCCCATGCGCCGCCATCGCCGCGAAATCGCGCTCGACGACGCCGATGTCGTGGATCTCGTTCCCGGCGCTATCGAGACCGAAGGTGCCGTACGTTACCCCGCGTACATACAGCTTCTCGTCGCCGGCGAACAGGAACTTGCCCTTTACACTTGGCCGCGCCACGGCGGGCGGTGCGTCGTGCGCAAGCTCCGACGCCGCCGCCATCGATGCACCGGCGACAACTACCCGGTTCGACAATCTGGTGAGTGGTGACAGAAATGTGCTATGAAGTGCGCCGGAGCCTTCGGTCATGTGGGTTCGATGCCGAAAGGAGGCGGAAATGAGGCAGCGGGGATGGCGCGGAGGGCAGGAAATAGCAGAGAACGCGGCCAGCGTCTCTATCGAACCGTAACGTTTTATTCCACGCGCAACGCAATGCGCCGGCTAGTGTTAGCGGACCCTAACATACCGTCGCCGTGCACACAATACTAGTCACCGCGCGAAACTGCCCATTCACCGAGGCCACACCTGAGCGTCCTCCGCGAGCTCGCCGCGCAGCTTGAGGTAGCTCTCGTGGCGCGCGGCGCTCACCTCGCCGCGCTCGACCGCCGCCCGCACCGCGCACCCCGGCTCCACCGCGTGCGTGCAGTCGCCGAACCGGCAGTGCCCGAGGTGCGCGCGGAACTCCGGGAAGCAGCTGTCGAGCGCCTCGGGTGGCACGCCCCACACACCGACCTCGCGCAGACCCGGCGTGTCCACGACGTAGCCGCCCAGCGCCCCCTCCACCGGGGGCAGCGGATGCAGCTCCGCGCCCACGGTCGTATGCCGCCCCTTGTTCACGCTCCGGCTGATCTCGCCGACGCGCAGGCTGAACCCCGGGAAGAGCGCGTTGAGGAGCGATGACTTCCCCACCCCCGACGGCCCGCTGAGGGCTGACACCCGCGCGTGACGCGCGGGAGAGTCCGCGGACGCGCCCTCCACTGCTCCCTCCACGGCTACGTCGCCACCCACGAGCACCGCGCGCAACTCGGCGAGCCCACTCCCGCGCTTCACGCTCGTGACGTGGAGCGGGTAGCCGATTCGCGCGTACTCGGCGAATCGCGCCTCGGGCTCGCCGTCCGGCGCCAGATCCGCCTTGTTGATCACGACTCGCGCCGGGAGCTCGTTCGCCTCGGCCACCACGAGGAAGCGGTCGAGCATGCGCGGATGCGGCTCCGGCTGCGCCGCCGCGAAGACGATCACCACCTGATCGATGTTCGTCGCCACGATCCGCTCGCCGTACGCGCCGCCGGGCGAGCGACGCACGAGCCGCGAACGCCGCGGCGCGATCTCCGCGATCGCCCATGCGCCGCCACGCTCGCCCTCCTCGAGCACCACCTCGTCGCCGACAGCGAGCTTGCGCGCGTCGTCCTGCTTGAGCCGCCCGCGGAGCGACGCATCATGCGTCTCGCCCGAATCCGTTCGCACGCGCCAGATGCCCCCGGTGCCGCGAAGCACGATGCCTCTCACGGCCGCCTCACGGCCGCCTCACGATCGCCGCCCGCCGGCACGATCAGCGCTCGTCATGCTCGTCGCGCATCGCGTCCCACCACGGCCGGCCGGCCGCCGGCGCCGCGGAATGGATCAACCCATCGAGCGCGCGCTTCACGTCGTCGAGCGCCATTGCGCCCACCGCACGATGCGCGGCCTCCTCCGATGCCGCACGCGCGAGGAAACCGGTCTCGAGGTGGCCGGTCACCTGTGGCTCGCCGCGCCCCCAGCGCACGAAGAGGAGATAGGCGCCCCATGGCGCCGCGGCCTCGCCCGTCTCGTCGGCCTCGATGGAGACGGAGTACGACAGGCCGTCGTTCCCCTCGAACGCCGCCGGGCGCGCGTGCACCGCCATGTAGCCGCCGAGCGTCGTCTCATCCCCCTTCGAGTGGTCGGGCGGGAGAAAGCGGCCCATCAGCGCACCACCCAGCTCACCGCTTCCGCCCCCCGACCACTTCCTTCACCACGTTCCCCGTGATGAAGGCGAGGTTCGCGGGACGCTCGGCCAGGCGGCGCATGAGGTATGGGTACCACTGGGTGCCAAAGGGCACGTACACCCGCATGCGGTACCCCTCCCGCACGAGGCCCTCCTGCAGGTCGCGACGCACGCCGTAGAGCATCTGAAATTCGTAGCGATCGGACTCGATCTTCGCCTCGCGTGCGTGGCGCTTCGCCTGGGCAATGATCGCCTCGTCGTGCGTGGCCAGTCCGGGGTAGTTCCCCTCAGACATGAGCGTCTGCATGCAGCGCACGTAGTTCGCGTCCACGTCGCGCTTCTCGGGGTACGCCACCGTCGCGGGCTCGCGGTACGCACCCTTGCACAACCGCACCCGGCACTTGAGCTCCACCGCGCGCGCCGTGTCGGCCTGCGTGCGGTAGAGGTAGCTCTGGAGCACGATCCCCACGTTCTGCCGGTACGAGGGGTAGAGCCGGTCCTCGAACAGCTTGAGCGTCCGCTCCGTGTACTCGCTTCCCTCCATGTCGAGCCGCACGAAAGTGCCGTAGTCGCGCGCGCGGTCGAGGATGCCCTGCATCGTGGCGACGCACAGGTCCTCGGAGATGTCGAGCCCCATCGCGGTCAGCTTCACGGAGACGTTCGCATCGAGCTTGCGCTCGTGGATCCGGTCGAGCATCCGGATGTACTCCGCCCCCGCCGAGCGCGCCTCCACCTCATTGTGCACGCTCTCGCCGAGCAGATCGAGCGAGGCCGTGATCCGCTTGCGGTTGAGCTGCGCGACTGCGTCGAGCGCGGTGTCGAGCGTCTCGCCGGCCACGAAGCGCGAGGCGAACCGCTTCGCCATGCCGTTATGCCGGACGAAGTTGAAGAGCTGTGGCTGGTTGGACAGGTAGAGCAGAGCCTTACGAAGCATGGATGCGGGTAGCGAGAAACGTTGGACAGCTCGAGAGGCCGGCATCGAGGACGCATTCGGTATACGGAATACGGATGCGTCCTTGATGCCGACCCGACCTCCCCGCTCCCCGCATTACGGTACCAGCCGCCGTGGCGCGATCACGGGCTCCACGAGCCGCAGCACCGGGAACTCGCCCCCCGCGCGGAGCTGCGGGTCGAAGACGTTCCACGTCACCAGCCCATCATCGCTCTCGGGCTCGAGCAGGTACGTCGCGAGTATGCCGAGCGGCTGGCCAAGTGACGGCACGATGTACGTGCCGGCGGCGAGCGTGCGCTCCACGCGCTCCCAGCGCCCAGCGAGCCGCACCTCGTTGTGCCCCTGGAAGGGGCGCTGCGCCTTCACCACGGAGTCCACCACGAATCGCTCGACCGTCCGCTGCTCCGGCGCGGCGAGGCGCTCGACCAGCACACCATGGAGCCGCAGCAGGCGGAGCGCATCGGCCTGCGTCGAGTCCAACGCGTACGCCGCCGGGCGCGCGCGGCGGAGCGTCGGGGTGAAGCGATCGTACACCGGCATGCGCTGGGTGCGGAAGTGTCCGGTACGGCGAAGCCCGCGCTGCACACCGGGCTGTGTGACGGCCGACGAGTCGGCCACGCGCACGAGGTCCTCGGAGATCACGAGGTCGGTCTTCGGCGTCGTCGTGAGCTCGGAGCGGATCGGCGTCTCGCGTGCCGAGGCGGGCGCGGCCGGCGGCACCCAGTCGGCCGCGACGGTCATCGCCCGCACCCGGTCCCGGCGCGACGCGACGAGCGAGAGGAGCTCGTCCACGTACGCGTAGGTCGCCAGCACGCGGCGCTCGAACGGGTCGTGCGAGTAGGCTTCGCTCAGCACCGAGACGCGGTTCCTGAGGCCGTAGTAGTTCGTGCCGAAGCGGGGCCGATGGTCGTACGTCGCCCACCGGTCCTTCAGCGTGTCCGTGGGTGACGCGCGGCCATCCTCGTCGCTGAAGTTCCCGTAGTCGTAGGTCTCGAAACCACGCCGCCGCACGCGTCGCCGCAACTCGGGGAGCAGCGTGTCCCGCGCCCAGGCACCGAGCGGGGCCGCGGGGTTGAGGGACGGCGAGTAGGTGAGGGCGTAGCCGTGGTAGGAGCCGTCGGTCGTGTGGAGATCGACGAACACATCCGGATCCCACGCGTTGAGGAGCGCGAGCGCGGCGCGCGTCTCCGGCGCCTCGGCCTTGATGTAGTCTCGATTCAGATCGAGCCCCTGCGCGTTCGGCCGCTGCCCCACCATCTCCGGACCGTTCTGCGCGCCGCGGTTCCGCGCCTGCGCGGCGAACTTCTCGTTCCCGTCCGCGTTGTAGATGGGCACGGCGATGAGCACCAGGGAATCGAGCGCGTTCGGACGCCCCTCGAACACGAGATCGCGCAGCAGCGCGAGCAGCGCTTCCTTCCCCTCCACCTCGCCCGCGTGGATGTTGCCCTGCACGTACACTACCGGCCGGCCGAGGCGCCGCGCTTCGGCCGGCGTCGCCACGGGGCGGTTGGACGCGATCACGTATGGGATCTCACGCCCTTCGTTCGTGCGCCCCATCGAGCCGAGCCAGACGGCGCCACCGGCGCGCACGCGTAGCGAGTCCAGGAAGGCGATGACGTCGGCATAGGTGGACGTCTCGGCGTAGCTCGTCCGCTCGGCGCGGGTGCGCGGGAGGGAGCCTGCCGCCGCCCGCACCGTCATCTCGCGCGCACTGCCCGCCCGTTGCGCCGCGGCCGGCCCGGCGAGGGCACCGGCGGCGAGCAGGGCGCCACACGCGGCGGCGAGGGTCGCCTCGCGCATCCGCGTCATGACGTCCCCGGTACGGATCGCATCATCGAGTACAGAGCTCCACCTGGATGTTCCCCGCGGGTGTTCCCGCCGGCGACCGTTTGCGCGCGGCTCGCATCGCGCGGGCAGCGCCGCGGCGGCGCGGCGGCGCGGACGCCATGTAGCCAACCGGCCGGCGAAGTTTAGCCCCGCGCGAGCGCTCCCGCACGGGGGCGCGCTCAGCGGCGTCGCGCCCGGCCCGCCGACGGATTACGCGACCTACTCGAGGATGATGAGGCCGACGGTACCGAGGAACTCGTCGGCGAGCGGCGTGACGCCGGGCGGCACGGACCACGCCCCCCCATCCACGCGGATGTTGAGGCGGTGCGTGCCCTTCGCGATGGGGATGGTGACCCGCCAGATGTCGGGCCCCGAGCGCACGAGCGCCACCGCCTGCCAGTCGGTGAAGTCACCCATGAGCTCCACTTGCCGGGCGCCCGGCGCGAGGATCTCGACGGTACGCCGCCCGTCGCCCGCATCCCGGATGGCGAACGGGGCCTCGCGCGCGGCAACCGCTGCCTTCGCTTCCCGCGCTCGCACCGGCCGGAGCGACCCTGCCCCGGGCGCCACACCGAAACGCATCGCCAGCGTCGCGTAGCGTCCACCGGCCAACCCTTGCGCCGGCTCCGGCAGGTAGCGTCCGGCGCTCCCGACGAGCCCCAGATAGCTCGTGAGCCAGAAGGTGCCCCCCGCGCCCCAGCTCCCGCCACGCAGGCTGCGCTCGCCCGCCCTCGCGCCGAGAGTCGCGCTCAGCTCCAGGCTCCCACGTGCCCAGCCCAGGCCGGCCTCGGCCGTCGAATACGACAGCGCGCGGGCGCTCGATGCCGGGGTGGGTGAGATCGAGATCGGTGGGGGCAACGGGCCGGGGGCGGAGTCGCGTGACGCGGCCGCCGAGACGCCCGTTCGGCCCGCGGACACACGGAAGGTGAAGCCGCCGCGCTGTGCCCACGCGCCCCCATCGGCCGCGACGACCGGCCGGCCGCCCGCGTCGCCCCACGCGTGCCCCGCGCTCGCGCCGGCCCACGCGCCGAGCCCATGCTGCGCGCTCGACACCCAGTGCAATCGTGCGCGGCCGAGCGCTTCGCCGGTGGTGGCGTGCGCACGGTAGGCGGTGCCCTGCGCGGTCGCCGCGAGCTCGCCGCGTAGCCGCCCCAGCGCGGGCGTGAACGCGGAGCCCGCGATGTTTCCCTGCCGCACCCAGCCGCCGCTGTCGAAGCGCGCGGCGGTGCCGCCCGCGGATACCACAAGGGCGCCGTACGCGGCCGACAGGGCGGGAGCAAGCGTCAGCACCGTGGACCGCGAGCGGTCATCCCACCGCGCGCTACCGGTGCCGGCGTCGAGCGTCGCCGTTACCTGCGCGCACACGCCGGCTCCCGCTGGCGCGAGCGCGAGGAGCAGGCTCAGAACGAAGGCGGCCCCGCTCTGAGGCCGGCGGTGCATCGCGGCTAGGGCTTCCCCTTGGGCTTGCCACCATTCGCCGTGTGATCGCCGAGATTTGCGTTCGTCGTCGCGGGCAGGCGCGGCGCGCCGAGCGCGGGAATGCTACGGGCGCGCACCGTCGCCGCCACGGCGGGTGGGGCGCCGGCGACGATGTCGCGCTCGACGTTCTGGCGCATCGCGATGAGCTCGTCATCGCGCGCGCCCGTGCGC